>JAFSPS010000011.1 GCA_017451385.1 Bacteroidales bacterium | reverse complement strand
TCTCTCGCCTTCACTCCCGCTCTCACGTCTCCCTCTCTCGAAAGCGGTTGCAAAAGTACGAACTTTCTCCAATCTGACAAATTTTTTTTTGTCTTTTCCCCAATTTCCACACCTAACTCGCTGATTGTTCCATCAAAAAAATTTTCATTTTTTTTTGTCATGCGACTTGTAAATACTGCTTTTTCTCTCAATATATGGTGCTTCTTTTTCTATTTTTTGATACAATTTGATTTTTTATATCCGATGTTAGCTAACGCTCCTCGTCAATAACTTTAAGCAAATATTGCCCATATTGGTTTTTCAACATAGGCTGAGCCAGCTCGCGCATACGATCTGCTGAAATCCAGCCACGGTGATACGCGATGGCTTCAAGGCATGCCACTTTGAGTCCTTGTCGTTTTTCGATTACTTCAACAAAAGTTGATGCCTCGGCGAGGGAGTCGTGAGTGCCTGTGTCAAGCCATGCGAAACCACGTCCAAGGAGCTGGACTTTGAGTTGCCGATCGGCAAGAAACTGCTGGTTGACGGAGGTGATTTCAAGTTCACCACGGGCAGATGGTTTTATACTCTTAGCGATTTCCACGACACGATTAGGGTAAAAATACAGTCCCACGACAGCATAGTTGCTTTTGGGGTTTTGAGGTTTCTCCTCGATAGAAAGACAATTACCATTGTCGTCAAATTCAGCCACGCCATAGCGTTCCGGGTCACTTACATGATAGCCAAATACGGTTGCCTTTCCGTCTATCTCTGCGGCTCGAACAGCTTCTTGCAATTTGCCAGAGAAACCGACACCGTGAAAGATGTTATCGCCCAAGACGAGGCATACGCAATCATCACCCACAAATTGTTCACCTATGATGAATGCTTGAGCCAGACCATCAGGACTCGGTTGCTCTGCATATTGGAAATGCACTCCATAGTCTGAACCATCACCCAGCAGACGTTTGAATCCAGGTAGGTCGTAAGGGGTAGAGATAATGAGAATATCACGTATGCCCGCCAGCATAAGGGCACTGATGGGATAGTAAACCATAGGTTTGTCATATATAGGCAGCAGTTGTTTGCTTACGCCCTTCGTGATTGGATAGAGGCGTGTTCCACTGCCTCCGGCTAAAACAATACCTTTCATGCTATTAACTTTTTTAGATTATAAAGCGATTAAGAAAAAAAGCCTTCCCATATAGAACTTCTGCTGGGAAGGCTTTTTATTTTTAGATTATTAAGAAAGGGATTCGCATATAATTAAAGCTTTGGACCAGCAGCCACAAGAGCCTTGCCAGCCTCATTGCCAGTGAACTTCACGAAATTCTTGATAAAACGCTCGGAAAGATCTTTGGCTTTGGCATCCCACTCTGAAGCGCTCGCATAGGTATCACGAGGATCGAGGATCTTACTGTCAACACCCGGCAGAGCTGTCGGGACTTCGAAGTCGAAGAAAGGAATCTTCTTTGTTGGAGCCTTGTCGATAGAGCCATCAAGTATAGCATCAATGATGCCGCGCGTATCTTTTATGCTGATACGCTTGCCGGTGCCGTTCCAGCCAGTATTGACAAGGTAAGCCTTAGCACCACTCTTCTCCATACGCTTAACAAGTTCCTCGGCATATTTTGTAGGATGAAGTTCGAGGAAGGCCTGTCCAAAGCAAGCACTGAATGTAGGAGTAGGCTCAGTGATGCCACGCTCGGTGCCCGCAAGTTTTGCTGTGAAACCACTTAAGAAGTAGTATTTGCACTGCTCAGGAGTAAGTATGCTAACAGGAGGGAGAACACCGAACGCATCGGCGCTGAGGAAAATAACATTTTCGGCGGCGGGGGCGGCGCTCACTGGGCGAACAATTTTCTCAATATGATTGATAGGATAGCTCACACGCGTGTTTTCTGTCACACTCTTATCTGCGAAATCAATTTTACCGTTGGCATCAACAGTGACGTTTTCGAGCAGAGCATTGCGACGTATGGCGTTGTAGATATCCGGCTCGCTGTCCTTATCAAGATTGATAACCTTTGCATAGCAACCACCTTCGAAGTTGAAAACGCCATCATCGTCCCAACCATGTTCGTCATCGCCAATGAGCAGACGTTTGGGGTCAGTGCTAAGGGTTGTCTTGCCGGTACCAGAAAGACCGAAGAAGATAGCTGTATGTTTGCCATTCATGTCGGTATTGGCAGAGCAGTGCATAGAGGCAATGCCCTGCAGCGGGAGGTAATAGTTCATCATGCTGAACATACCTTTCTTCATCTCACCACCATACCAAGTGTTAAGGATGACCTGCTCACGGCTGGTGATATTGAACATGACAGCAGTCTCGCTGTTGAGTCCGAGTTCCTTGTAGTTCTCCACCTTTGCTTTGCTGGCAGTGTAAACGGTAAAGTTGGGTTCGAAAGCAGCAAGTTCTTCTGCCGTAGGACGGATAAACATGTTGGTCACGAAATGAGCCTGCCATGCCACCTCCATGATGAAACGGACAGACATACGCGTATTCTTGTTGGCACCACAGAAAGCGTCAACGACAAAGAGAGGTTTGCCTGAAAGCTCCTTCTTGGCAAGGTCCTTCACGACTTTCCATGTAGCCTCAGAAGCGGGATGGTTATCGTTTTTATAGTCATCGGAAGTCCACCATACTGTATTTTTTGAGTTCTCGTCCATAACAATGTACTTGTCCTTAGGCGAGCGACCGGTATAGATACCAGTCATAACGTTGATGGCGTTGAGTTCAGTAAGCTGACCTTTGTCGTATCCAGTCAGAGACGGGTCCATCTCCATTTTGAAAAGGTCTTCATAAGACGGATTGTAGATAATGTCTTTGACATCCGTGATGCCATAGCTCTCAAGAGCTTTACGAATTTTCTCGTTCATATACTTGTTATGATTTATATTATTATTACAGGTTATTTCTTTGCACGTTCAGCAAGGATTGCCGCCTGAGCAGACGCCAGACGGGCTACAGGGACGCGGAAGGGGCTGCAACTCACATAGTCCATGCCATTAGCGTAGAAGAAAGAGACAGAACGCGGGTCGCCACCATGCTCGCCACAGACACCTATCTTAAGGTCCGGACGCGTTCTACGCCCACGTTCGATACCAGCCCTGACGAGCTCGCCGACACCTTCTTGGTCAAAGGTGTTGAATGGGTCGGCATCAATGATATTGCCATCCACGTAGGCACTAACAATAGAATTGACATCGTCACGACTGAATCCGAATGTCATCTGAGTCAAGTCGTTGGTGCCGAAGCTGAAAAATTCAGCCACTTCAGCAATTTTGTCAGCCACCAAGACTGCGCGAGGAATCTCTATCATCGTGCCGAATTTGTAGTTGAAGTCAATGCCATATTTTTCCACCACTTCCTCCTTCACCCTATCGGCGATAGCCTTCTGATGACGCAATTCAGCGACATTGATGGTCAGCGGAATCATCACTTCGAGCAAAGGAGTTTCTCCGTCTTTGATGCTTTCGCACATGGCTGAGAAAATCGCGCGGAACTGCGACTCTGTAATCTCAGGGTAAATGATACCCAGACGAACACCACGCACACCCATCATGGGGTTGATTTGACGCATATTTTCTATACGGTTGTGCAAATCGTCGAAACTGATATTATGCTCTTCTGCATATTCCTGCTGCTTGGTCTCATCTTGAGGGACAAATTCGTGCAACGGTGGGTCCATCAGTCTAATGGTGAATGGACGACCATTGAGGATGCGCATCGTAGCCTTAACGCTCTCGCGTATATATGGCTCGAGGTTAGACAGGGCTTGACGACGAGCCTTCTCATCATCAGCAAGAATCATTGTACGAAGAATCTCAAGAGGAATCTCTCCGTTCTTGCCATAAAACATGTGCTCTATACGGAACAGACCAATTCCCTCGGCACCGAAAGCGATAGCGCGGCGCGTATCCTCCGGAGTGTCAGCATTGGTGCGCACTCCCATTTTGCAGAATTTGGAGACCAAATCCATAAATTGTTGCAGTTGAGGATTCTGCGATGCGTTGATGCATTTTACTTCGGTATCATAGACATAACCCTTTGTGCCGTTAAGAGAGAGTATATCGCCCTCCTTATATGTTTTAGCACCTATTGTAGCAATGCCATTTTCCATATCTATATCCACAGCGTCACATCCGACGATGCAGCATTTGCCCCATCCACGAGCTACGAGGGCAGCATGCGACGTCATGCCACCGCGGGCCGTGAGAATGCCAGCAGCAGCACGCATACCTTCTACATCCTCGGGGTTGGTTTCTTCACGCACAAGAATACTTTTGACACCTGCTTTCTTGTACTCTTTGGCTTTATCGGGGGTCAAGGCTATCACGCCAACAGCACCGCCAGGACCTGCCGGCAAACCTTTCGCTATCACCGTATGATTCTTCTCGTCCTCTGCATCAAGGATTGGATGCAGGAGTTCGTCAAGTTGCGCAGGGCTGAGGCGCATAACGACCTCATCCTCGGTAATCAGACCTTCGCGAAGCATGTCAGTAGCCATAGTTAAAGCCGCAACCCCCGTGCGCTTTCCAACGCGGCATTGCAACATATAGAGTTTGCCATCCTGTATGGTGAACTCTATGTCCAGCATGTCATGGTAGCTGTTCTCCAGTATTTTACGAATATCGCACAACTCCGCATACACCTCAGGCATAAGTTCCTGCATAGAAGGCATATTCTTATTCTGCTCATTCTTAGTATCATCATTGAGTGGGTTGGGCGTACGAATACCAGCCACGACATCCTCACCTTGAGCATTGATAAGCCACTCGCCATAGAACTGATTGTCACCCGTTGCCGGATTGCGAGTAAAAGCCACACCCGTAGCCGAACGGTCGCCCATGTTGCCGAACACCATAGCCTGAACATTTACGGCGGTGCCCCAATCGTCGGGGATATTTTCTATACGGCGATAGCTTATGGCCTTTTTCCCATTCCAAGACTTGAAAACAGCCTTGATGCCACCTATAAGTTGCTGACGAGCATCGTCAGGGAACTCCGTGCCCAACACCTCCTTTATTCTCAGCTTGAATTGTTCTGCGAGATGCTGCAAGTCCTCTGCCGTAAGCTCGGTGTCGTGCTTATACCCTTTTGAACGCTTATAAGCATTAAGCATATCGTCAAGTTGCTTTCTAATAGACTTGCCCTCAGCAGGTTCAATGCCTTCAGCCTTCTCCATGACAACATCAGCATACATCATTATCAGACGACGGTAGGAGTCATAAACAAAGCGTGGATTGCCTGTACGACGAAGCATGCCGGGGATAGTCTTTGTTGACAGACCGATATTAAGGACTGTATCCATCATGCCAGGCATAGATGTACGAGCGCCTGAGCGACAGCTCACTAAAAGAGGATTGTCAGGGTCATCATATTTCATGCCCATGTGCTTCTCTATATTAGACATCGCATCCCACACCTGTTCCATAAGGCCTTCAGGCAAGTGGCATCCATTGTTGTAGTAAGCGGTGCAACATTCGGTTGTAATAGTTAGGCCTGCAGGGACAGGCAAGCCGAGCAGACACATCTCTGCGAGATTAGCTCCTTTGCCACCAAGCAAATTTTTCATATCTGCCTTACCCTCTGCAGTCTTGGCACCAAACGAGTAAACAAACTTTGTCATAATATGTTTTATTAGATATATTGTTGTGCTTTTATTAGAAAGAATAAAACGGCTGTTGCGGAATCATTGCCGAACTGCCGTGTATAAATTAGTTACCTCATAGGAAACTATTTTCCTATACCGGTGACGATAAACTCAATACGCTTCTTGAGCAGACCGATTTTCGGGTCGTTTGCCGCCGTACCGGCACGACGAATCTCATTAGGTGTCATTCCTGCAACCGTCATGCGGTCGGCAGCAATACCCTTAGAGATAAGGAAGTTCTTGACTGTCAAAGCCCTTTCGAGAGAAACTTCTTGGTCGCTTTCCATTGTTACATCACCATAAGTTGAGACATAGCCTTTGATGAGGAATGTCACTTCAGGATGATTCATAAACAGCATAACATACTCCATCAGCACAGTATCCGAGTTGCCTAAAAGCTGTTTGCCATCATCGGTGAAATAAAGGTTTTCCAACGTGAAAGTACTTCCCTTTGATGCCTTATTCATCGTAATAGCAAGCATTGTGTCAGTCTTAAAAATATTAGAGTTAAACTCCTTATAGACCGTGAAGTATCCTGGCAGCTTGGCATAGAGAGTATAATCAAATCCTGGAACAAAGGAAAGACGGTCAGAATGGAACGACGGGTTCTTGACAAGAGCACGATTGTTTGTATTCTTTTCGAGAATAACAAGGTCAACAGCGATAGGTTTCTTGGATGTTGGGTCTGAGAATGACACCAAGGGACGGAAGGAGTCGACATAAAGCGACACCTTTATCGAGTGTCCCGAACCATTAGGTGACAAATTGTCCAACAGGATATAGTAAACCTCTCCCTGCGCAACACGCAATGACTTAATATCGCGAGCGACCGTGTCCTTTGTGAGAAAGTATGACGAGGCGGTATGCTTCATACCCAAGATGTAATTGGGTTTAGTAGATTTTTTAGCTTTTGCCGTCTTAGCGTTTGCAGAAGGTTGTTGCTGAGCGGGAGCCTCGCGAACAGCCTGAGCAGCAGGCTTAGCGGCAGCCTTGCCTTTCAAATCTTTCTTGGCAGGGACCAAAGAACTATCCACCGCCGTAAGGCTGGAAGCCACAGGACGGATTTTGCCTTGAATCATGTTGTTACTAAAATATACATCGGTATATTTGAAGACCATGAAATCGTAATCATCGGCAGGATTGGTTTGATTGATTTCTATTTCCAACTCGCCATTGTATGGCACAACAAACTTATACCACACGGAGTTGTGTTCACATTCTACAACATTCTGGTTGTTGGCAGATGCCTGTATTTCCATCAATCGTCCAGCACCCTTTGGTGCACTTGTAGGGCCATATACCACGTCCTGCTGCAGCGGAATGGCAAACAAGCAATCGTTGCTATTATATGGCAATTCCTGTGTAGGAGTCTCTACAACAGCTGCTTTCTTTGATTTTTTGCTTTTTTTACCAGACTTCTTTTGCGCCTGTGCACTATCAGCCATGCCAAGGACGAGCAGGCATGACAACAAACATATTATAAACCTTTTCATTTTAAGACAATTATATATTTTTGTGCATACTATTTCAAATACAAATATATAAAAAAAACTTAAACTGCAAAAAATAAAGATTACATACAAAACCAAATTAAAAAGACATAAAAAAGACAAGAGGCTGTAAGTAAAAAAAATATATAACATATTAAACGACAGTCATGTCTGTCGAATGTTGAACTGTAAAGAAAAGGGCGCCAGATTGAAGACCTGACGCCCAAATTGATATAAATTATATCACGTGTTATTTCAAATATTTATCAAACCAGTCGATAAAATTCCTATGCCACAATAGGCTGTTTTGTGGTTTTAACACCCAATGACATTCGTCGGGGAAATAGAGATAACGGGCTTCGAGTCCACGCAATTTGGCAGCGTTGTAGGCCGCCATGCCTTGCGAGGCGACAATACGGAAATCAAACTCGCTATGGACTACGCACAACGGAGTGTTCCATTTATCAACAAAGTGGTGCGGAGAGAATGAGTAGGAGCGTTGCGCCTTAGCATTGCTCTTATCCCAATAAGGACCGCCAAGGTCCCAGTTGGTAAACCAAGACTCTTCTGTTTCCAGATACTGCTGTTCGAAATTGAACATACCGTTGTGGGCGAGGAACGCTTTGAAACGATGATTCTCATTATGTCCGGCAAGCCAATAGATGCTGAAACCGCCAAACGATGCACCGCAAGCCCCAAGGCGTTCTTTATCTATCTGATTCACAGTGTTAGCAAAATAATCGGCCGCCGTGACATAATCTTTCATACACAGTCCACCGTAGTCGCCACTAATCTCCTCACACCATTCGCTTCCGAAGCCAGGGCATCCTCGTCTGTTGGGAGCAATTATGAAATATCCCGCGCCACTCATCACCTCAAAATTCCAGCGTGTGCTCCAGAACTGGCTTACCATGCTCTGTGGACCTCCCTCGCAGAAGAGCAGTGCCGGATAGACTTTCGTACTGTCATAGTCGTATGGGTAAATAAGCCATGTGAGCATATCTTTCCCATCATGCGTTTTAATCCAATGCTCCTCGACCTTACCCATACGCACCTGCGACAGGACATCATCGTTTATAGCCGTCAGTTTCTCTCCATCAGCAAGACTGTCCGAAGTATTGTATATATATACCTCTGCAGGGTACTGCATAGACACCTGATGTGCATAGAGTGTCTCGCCATTGAGGGAGAAGAAGTTGATGTCGTGGTAGCCATGCGAGACTTGGCGATAGACCAAAGTTTCCGGATTGAAGGCGAAAATCTCTTGCATACCGCGATAGAGGACGGTAGCGAAGAGCTGACTGTCGTCGCTGCTCCACGCAATGCCGCTTACGGGATAGTCCAATTCGGCCGTGAGGTCGGTGCGATGACGACTGCTGATATCGATGACCATGAGGCGGCTCTTATCACTCTCGTAGCCATCGCGTGCCATGCTTTCCCATGCGAGACTCTTACCATCATGACTGAAAACAGGGTTCTGGTCGTACCCCATAATGTCAGGAGTAAGATTCGCTGTGGTGCCCGAAGCAACATCATATAAAAAAATGTCGCTATTGGTGGACAGGGCATAGTCTCGACCCGTCTTTTTGCGACATGTATAGGCTATAAGGCCTCCATCGGGGCTGATATCAAACTGTTCTATACCCCCCATAGGACGCATCGGGCACTCGTATGGCTCGCCATTTAAGATATCCACGGAACGTGAAATATCAAGTTGTCCGTTAACAATGGGAGCATAGTATATGTGGGGCAAGTCGTCCACCCATCCATCCCAATGACGATACATGAGGTCTTCGTTGATGCGCCCTGTTGTCTTGTCAAGCCCTTCATAGAGTTGCTTGAGATGGTCAGGACGTTCTATCTGAGAGGCTTTTACATAGACAATGCCAGAATGGTCTGGAGCTACCTTGAAACCCTCAAAGCCATCGCCAATATCCTGCCATTTGGCAGTTTTTTTTGACTTGATATCCATCTTGTATATAGAACCGCCCTGCGCATAGGCGAGAGTGTTATCGTCCATCCAAACAATATTATATTCGTTCTCTGGCGTTATCGTCAGCCGTTGGGCTTCTCCACCCGTTGTCGGCATAAGATATATGTCCGTATTACCTCTATTGGCATCCATTTCGTAGTAGGTTACGGTGTAGGCGAGTTGCTTTCCGTCGGGCGAGACTGCATGTTCGCCTTTCTTGCCGAGAGCCCACATGACTTCGGGGGTGAAGCGTCCATCGGTGACGTTTATTTCCTGTTTCCCGATAGTTCCTTGTGGCTTCTCGGACTGTTTGTCCGAACATGCGGTAACTGCAAAAACAGCAGCTACAATAGTGAATAGTCTGTAGATTTTCATTGTGAAATGTATAAGTTTTTTTTTAACTCAGGTGAATGATTGCAAAGTGTATATGAATTATGAAAACAATTAAGTGGCTATAACCACTATATGAACCATAGCCACTATCGTATGACAAAACTATCAGCGTGACATAACCACTACTCTACGTGCTGGCAACGAGCACACACGGACAAGATAGACACCTGCATGAGGGGCAGTAATGGTCTGGACATCGGAAGAGCAACGAGTTGGAGTACTAATGGCACGCCCTGCCATGTCGTATAAGCTAACAGGCATACCCTCGGCGCCACGGATGACGATGTTGTTGCCAGTAGCAAAGACCGCGACCGAAGAGGCATCAATGTCGGATATGCCATCAGGCCCGGGTTCGGGCTCGGGACCAGGCTCTGGAGTTCCGAGAGCGAGACGGCCTTCGTTGTCGATAGTCCATGTTTTACCAGGGACATGTTGAGCCACATGGAAATCCCCGTAGCAGTTCTCAACATTTGAGCCGGTAAGGACTTGCAGACCATCCTGATAGTTGGACGTATATATATCGGTTGTTTCATCTAAGGAAACAGGCATGAGAAAAACATTTTCAATTACGACGTCCTCATCAATATTCAGTACGCCGTCGTCGAAAAGGAAGATATAGTTGTCGGGGCCAAAGGTTATGGTGGAACGCAGAGTGAGGGAGGTATTCATGAGGATAATGCCACCCAATGTGTTCTCATCCATCCCTGCAGGCAAAGATGAAGAAACCACGTAGGATGTGTTATTCATGAGTTTGAGACCATTGATAACGGGGTCGGGCGTGTTGATAAATTTCATCATCGTCTCGGCGTGGCAGCCGCTTATTTCGATGTGATCCATGTTAATTGAAGCAGCAACATCGTTAAAGTCAAAGAGTGCTGATTGTGTAACAGTGCAGTTGGTGAAATTAGAATAATTCACATCAACCACGCCTACGGTTTCGAGCACGAAGAGTGCCTTCATGTTGTTGTTATCGAATTTAGAATTACTGATTATCAGTTCGTTTTCTACATAAGCAAATGTCCCAAAAACGTTGTTCGTGAATTCAGTATTGACGACATACAGATTGTCAGTACCCGTGATGGCAGACTGCTCGAATACGCAGTCTGACATATATACATTGTAGAGCGCAACATATTTGCTCCCAGTAGTCTCAAAAAGAAGTGTGGCCGTATCGTTCTCAAAAGAACAATCTTCAACAAACAGCGAGTCTTCGGCTGAAGCAATAGCAAAATAGTTACAGTTTGAGAAATAGCAACCCTGCAGGTCAAGGCCATTAGCTTCAAAGAGCCTTACGCCCTGACAGTTATTGAATGCTAATTCGTAGTCATTACCTCCTATCTTAAGGCGATTGGCTTTGATAGAGGCATTTGTAGCGGTTATAGTGATGTCCTCACGTGTGGGAAGGATTGTCAGATAATAACCAGCATCGTAAGTATTATTTATCTCAAGGTCGTTCATGACGTTGATGACGCCAAGTCCATTGGCGATAGCGATGGCACGACTGAAAGTTCTGACAGCCTCTTCAGCCTTAATACCAGTATTAGCATCGTTGCCTTCAACAGGATCGAGGAACACCTGCTTTGGAACCAGCGACTTGACGGTGAACGTCTTATTGCCCGTTGTGTTAGCGAGGATAATCACATAATAGGTGTTGCCACCATCGATTATGTCATTGGTACCGTTTACCCCCAAGACGTTGTAGCCCTCATCAAGGAATATGGTGACGAGGTCATCCTCGGAATCCATCGAAACAAACATCAAGGGCGAGCCCGAAGGAAGGTCGAGTTGGAATCCTGCCGCATAGTAGCCACTATTCAACACCGATGAAATATCCTGTCCATCATAGATAATGGGGCCTTCTATGTAGATGACATCAGTTGTTTCGGTGAAGGTAACGGTCTTTTCCGCATCAAGATTGAGAGTCTGGTAGGACAAATCAGAGAAAGTAGATGCTTCACCGATAGCGTTGATTGTAAATCTATATCTTCCTTCATCAAACTCGCCATAAGTAGTTACAATGATATGATAGATGCCCGGCATGAGGGTGCGGCGGATAAGGCTTCTATTTTGATTTCCCTCGTCGTCATCGTTCTCTGCTATAATCTCATAATTCTCATCGAGGAGAATCAAATAGGGGTCAAATGGGTCTTTGGCATCGAGAACAAGTTCCACGGTGGTGGTAGCGTCAACCTCAATCTTATAGCCACTCGCATAGGCTCCAGCATGACCTGCGTTCTCGATAACATCAAAGAGTATGATGTCGCTATTGCTCGAGAGTGAACTACCATAAATATCTTCTGTCATTCCGTATGTGACGTGTTGCTGAACAATATAATAATTCAACTCGGAGAAATCCTTCACTACAAGTGCGCGGATAGAGAGCGAGTAAGCTCCATCCGTACGATTGGCGACATTGCCAGCGACAGTGACGACAACATAGTAGGTACCCGCCTCGAGTTGTTGCTCCAAATAGCTGACACCGGCCTGCGACATATAGTCACGATTGGAAGCGACAAGGTTAAACTCGTCGTCGTAGAGTTGTAGGAGCGTGTTGAAGCCTTCGGCACCATCCTCGCTTTCAAGTTGGATGGTAACTGTTGTCGAATGTTCGAGAGCGAACTGATAGCCATCGGCGAAGTGCGTTGTGCCCATGACAACTATAGACTCATCACCCTCGCCAAGTGCTTCACTCACCGTAAAAGGAAGTGCCTCGACAGAGGAATAGGAGAGTTCTGATACTGCAACAGCATTCTGAGCCCGTCCCGTGAGCGAAAGACTCATGAGTGCTATAAGCAGGAAAGATTTTAGTAATAGTTTCTTCATAACTACACCATTTTGTTGATTATATTGTTGATATTTATCCAAACAAATCCCCGTAGGGGCATCTATGTTTTTAGACCACTCGAATCCTTATCATTCGGATATTATCGGATAAACGTTGCAAAATTATTATTATTTCCATAAACAGCAAAGAGAAAATATCAACAAAGCGGCAAAAAGAAGAAAATATTAACAAATAGAAATAAAATTTGTAGGAACGAGAAAATAATCATACTTTTGCAAAACAAAAAGAGGAGAATACGCACCAACAACAAAACTGGAATGCCAGCCGTTGCACAACATGCGTTATGCAGTGAATAGCAACAGTGGAGCATGATTAACAATAAAGTAATTGTAATTTATAGAATCTCGAACAGTTCATATAAAAAAAGACACCATGAAAAAAAACATACTGATTATCGCAAGCGTCGTTGCTGCGTTTTTTGTTTCATCATGTACGCAGACCTACAATCTCACAGAAGACAACACGCACCTGCTTAATGTGGCATCCTCAGCCTACACGTTGCCAACCGTTGCAGAGTTGCAAGTCACGCCCACAAAGATTTCTTTCCAGATGACTTACAACAACAACCTATCGCTGAAAGACATATCGGCTTTCAGCGAATCGCCAAAGGTTCAATATATGGTTAAGCTGACGCTCAACAAAGCTGCTGCCAAATATGATGCCGACATCATTGTCGCTCCCAACTATTCTATAGCGACCTCGGAGGACTACAGGAAAGTCACCGTGACCATAACGGGCTATCCTGCCACCTACACCAACTTCCGCACTGCAACAGCGGCAGACATGGAGATTATTAAAGGCGGCAACAGTGGTAGCGAAGTCGTGCCGTGCTCCGCTTCGTCAATCAACGACCGTTCGTGGAACGAGTTTTACGCCCGATAGGCTTAAACAATTAGATACCAAAAGGCGAGAGACTGGGTCTCTCGCCTTTTTTACACTTTTTACATTCCTATTTTCTGTATCCATCCGGATTCTGACTCTGCCATCGCCAACTGTCGCGACACATATCTTCTATATCATATTGCGCCGTCCAGCCAAGTTCATCATGAGCCTTCTGCGGGTTGCTGTAGCAGGTGGCAATGTCGCCCAGTCGACGGGGCTTGATGGAATACGGCACCTTTACTCCTGTTGCTTTTTCAAAAGCATGCACAACGTCAAGGACCGAATAGCCACGGCCGGTACCTAAATTATATATCGACAGCCCACTCCCCTGCTCCACCTTACGCAAGGCAGCCACATGGCCACGAGCAAGGTCAACAACATGGATGTAGTCGCGCACACCTGTACCATCAGGCGTATCGTAGTCATTGCCGAAGACACCAAGCTCCGGACGTTTGCCGACAGCCACTTGCGTAATATATGGCATCAGGTTGTTCGGAATGCCATTGGGGTCCTCGCCTATCGTCCCACTCGGGTGGGCACCTATAGGGTTGAAATAACGCAGCAGAACGACATTCCATTCATTGTCTGCTCGCTGCATATCCATCATCACCTGTTCGAGCATGCTCTTGGTCCAACCATAGGGATTGCTGCACTGCCCTTTAGGACACTTCTCGGTGATAGGAATAACTGCAGGGTCGCCATAAACGGTGGCACTGGAGGAGAAGATAATGTTCTTACATCCATGCTGACGCATCACGTCAAGCAGCGTCAGCGTGCCAGACATATTGTTATCGTAATACTCCCACGGCTTTACAACACTCTCACTCACAGCCTTTAGACCGGCAAAATGGATGCAAGCATCAAAAGTGTATTCTGAAAAAAGAGCATTAAGCGTGTCGCGGTCTCGTATATCACCTTTCACAAAAGGTATCTCACTGACATTAACTATCTTGGCCACACGACGAAGCGATTCAGCCGATGAGTTGCAGAGATTGTCGACTACCACTGCCGTATGGCCTGCAGCATAGAGTTCTACCAACGTATGCGAGCCGATAAATCCTGCACCGCCTGTTACTAAGATATTCATTTTAATAGATGTTTTTTTGATTTATAACAAGATAGCCCTTATAGCCATAGGGCAATAAGGGCTATCTTTGCTTTTAGTTAATTAACAATCGTCAGACTACCAAGCGAAGAGAGGACGGTTTTGCATCATCTCGTTGACTTGACCACGGGTCTTTGCGATAAGGGCCTCGTTAGTTGGGTCGCTCAGCACAGCGTCAATCATATCAACGATGATGCCCATCTCGTTCTCTTTCAGACCACGAGTGGTGATAGCAGGCGTTCCAATACGCAAACCGCTGGTCTTGAAGGCCGTACGGCTATCGAACGGAACCATATTCTTGTTCACCGTAATATCGGCAGCCACGAGAGCGTTCTCAGCCTCCTTACCCGTCAGTTCGGGGAACTTAGGACGCAGGTCGATAAGCATCAAGTGGTTGTCCGTACCGCCAGAGATGACCTTGTAACCCTTCTCTACGAAAGCATTACACATTGTCTTGGCGTTCTTCATCACCTGCTGGATATACTGGTCATAGGTATCCGTCAGAGCCTCGCCGAGGGCCACAGCCTTAGCAGCGATGACATGCTCCAGAGGACCACCCTGCACACCGGGGAATACAGCACTGTCGAGCAAAGCAGACATCTTCTTGATTTCACCCTTCGGCGTTGTCTTGCCAAACGGATTGTCAAAATCCTCGCCCATGAGAATCATACCGCCACGAGGACCACGGAGAGTCTTATGCGTTGTCGTAGTGACGATATGGCAGTATTTCACTGCATTGTTGAGGTATCCCTTAGCGATGAGACCGCTGGGGTGACTGATGTCGCCCATCAGGATGGCACCAATCTTATCTGCTATCTGACGCATGCGAGCCCAATCCCAGTCGCGGCTATAGGCCGAAGCACCACCTATTATCAGTTTGGGGTGGGTTTCGAGGGCGCGCTGTTCCATCTTGTCATAGTCTATCATGCCCGTCTCCTCTTCAACGCTATAATCCACAACGTTGAACATGATACCGGAGAAATTGACGGCGCTGCCATGGCTGAGGTGGCCTCCGTGATTGAGGTTCATACCCATAAAAGTATCGCCGGCCTTGAGGCATGCCATAAAGACTGCCATATTAGCCTGTGCGCCACTGTGAGGCTGCACATTGGCCCATGCTGCACCATAAAGCTTCTTGGCGCGCTCTATAGCGATAGTCTCACTCTGGTCAACAATCTGGCAGCCGCCATAATAACGCTTGCCAGGATAACCCTCTGCATATTTGTTGGTCATAACAGACCCCATAGCCTCCATCACCTGCTCGCTGACGAAGTTCTCAGAAGCGATGAGCTCTATGCCTTTGGTCTGACGTTCCCTCTCCTTCTGGATGAGGTCAAAGATAGCTGTATCTCTTTGCATATCAATATTTATTAAAGTGTTATACTTATTCTTAAAAAAGCAAAGTTAAACAAAAAGAACGAATAAGAAAAGATTTTTATTTGTTCGTCAGTCAAGTTGCACTTTTAGGCGCGAGCTGAACGCACCTTGCGCATTACCTGTATAGCTGTTGCCTTCCACATATACCTCTACCTTGCTGTTTGGCAACTGCTCACCGAGGTACTGCTGGAGGTTTTTAACACGTTGCGACGTTACGAGGTCATTAAAATACTGGTCATTACTCATACTGCTCGTAACGCCTATCGAGGCCTTTATCTGCGGATTTTCTGATAGGAAGCGTATCATACGCTGCAACGACTGTCGTCCCTGCTGCGAGATGTCTATGGAGGCATCGCCACCAAAGACATCATAGATATAGAACGCCTTACCCATCTCCAGCCGGTCAAGGCGCGCGTCAAAAACAAGTTCAGGAATAGCATGGTAAACATCTCTTGGTGCGGTACTTATCTCTTTGGAGCTACCGAAATTCCCCGGCTTGCTCATCCACAGTGTCAACGAACGGTTTTGTGGTGCTACCATTAGATAACGTCCCTCGCTATTTGTCTTGGTGCGACAGAGGAGTGAACCATTGTCAAAAAGTGAAACATCAACATTCGAAGCCTCAGCATCCGTTATATCCGTTACGCGGCCCGAGACGACCACGACAGGCATTGAGCCATCATAGACATATATCTGAGGCTCTCCGTCACGCTCCGAAGCAATGAAGATACGGCCTGCCACCGTGTCGAAGGCTATCTCTATGTCATCAGCTTCACTATTGAACGGCAAAGGCAAATCAAACGTAGGATTGTTCCCAACTCCTATAGAAGGACTTTCGACCGATGCCGAAGAGCCATAAATAAGCGAGGCACAGAGGCGTCTGGCATGTGAATAGCTGGTATCAAGTGAGGAATAGAACATATAGTCGCCGCATACAGATGGTGACATCTCGTTGCCACTGCTATTTACCGAAGCCCCCATAGTGAGCGCGTCTGTCCAACTCTCATCATCCATCAGACGACTATAGTATATGTCAAAGCCTCCATAATCACCCTCTGGGGATGAAAACAACATCACCTTGCCATCACGCGAAAAAGTGGGGTGGTCCACAGAGCTCACCCCGTCTATCCTCACCCTGCGAATTTTGGGAGAACGTCCCTCACGAGGTATCACCTCATACAGTTTGTGCTTGCCTTTAGAACCTACCGTGGTAAAAAAGACATGTCCTGTATGAGGATTCTTTGTAACATAATCTATATCCGAATCATACTGATAATACTCGGCATCAGCGGCAAGCGAAGATATTGTACCAGCAGTCATTGTGGCAGAAAGAAGCAATCCGCCTGAATAGCAGTAAAGCCTGCCATCAACCACCGAGAGGTTGCGTACCGACGACGGCAACCGAACCAAAGTCTGAGCCTTCAACCATTCGTCTCGTTGGGCATTGCCACCATTGCAGAAGCAACATGCCACAGCTATCACAGTAAGACTCAGAATATATCTTAAATTGTTCTTTGCCATATCTTTTTCATTTATACTTATAATGCAGATACTCTTCAACTATGTTACGACATCGCCACGCTTAGTCCTCAATGCCACGAAGCCCCCTATCTCCAAACTCAGTCCGCAAAAGCAAGCGGTATCACATCACTCATAGTGTCAATATAATGGAATGAGAGCCCTTCAAGGTAATGCTGTTCTATATCCTCAATATCGCGACGATTGTCATCGCAAAGGATAATATCGGTGATTCCTGCACGTTTAGCGGCAAGGATTTTTTCTTTTATTCCTCCCACAGGGGTGACGCTGCCACGCAGCGTGATTTCTCCTGTCATGGCGACATTGTTTTTCACCTTGCGTTGCGTGAACACCGAAAGCATAGCGACAAACATCGTTATGCCAGCCGAAGGACCGTCTTTTGGCGTTGCACCCTCTGGCACATGGACATGCAGATTGCTGTTCTCTATCAACTCCTGCGATACGCCAAACTGCTGCGCATTGGCTTTGAGGTACTCAAAAGCGAGTGTGGCAGACTCCTTCATCACATCGCCGAGGTTACCCGTCATGGTGAGCGTCCCCTTCCCCTTGCTCAGGCTGCTCTCCACGAAGAGTATCTCGCCACCAACAGCCGTCCATGCAAGACCTGTCACCACACCTATGCGAGGCTCCTTAGCGCTATGCTCGCTGTTGTGTATCGGCAGTCCGAGGGCATCACGTATCTCCTCTGCCGACACAGCACGAGGCATACTCTTCTTCTCTCCTTTCTCCCTGTCGGCAACCACCTTCACCGCACGACGTCGCACAATCTTGGCTATAGCCTTCTCCAGCTGCCGCACACCGCTCTCGCGCGTATGATTATTGATTATTTCCGTAAGTATGTCGCTGCTGAAGGTCACGGCGTTCTTACGCATCCCATGCTCTTTCAGCTGACGCGGCACAAGATGGCGTGTGGCAATCTCTATCTTTTCTTCCAGAATATAGCCGTTTATGTCTATGACCTCCATGCGGTCAAGCAATGCCGGCTGGATGGTGCTGAGGGTATTGGCTGTTGCGATAAATAGCACCTTTGACAAATCATAATCTATGTCGAGATAGTTGTCGTGGAAGGCCACATTCTGTTCTGGGTCCAGCACCTCCAGCAAGGCCGATGTCGGGTCGCCCTGTATGCTGTTGGTCTGCACCTTGTCAATCTCGTCGAGGATGAATACGGGATTAGAGCTGCCGGCTCTTTTCAAACACTGTATGATACGTCCCGGCATAGCACCTATGTAAGTGCGACGGTGGCCGCGTATCTCTGCCTCATCATGCAGACCGCCCAACGCAACTCGCACATACTGTCGGTTTAATGCTGCCGCCACGCTCTTGCCCAACGAGGTCTTACCTGTCCCCGGAGGTCCCACAAGGCAGATAATCGGCGACTTCATGTCGCTACGCAGACTCAGCACAGCCAAGTATTCTATAATACGCTCTTTCACCTTTTCGATGCCATAATGGTCAGCATCGAGCACATTGCGAGCATGTTCTATGTTCAGGTTGTCTTTGGTCAGATGGTTCCACGGCAGGTCGAGCATCAGGTCGAGATAGTTCAGCTGCACGGTATAGTCTGGCGACTGCGGATGCATGTGGCGCAACTTGTCCAACTCTTTGTCAAACGTTGCTCTCACCGACTCTTCCCATTCTTTCTTCTCCGCCCGCTTCAGCAGGTCGTCAATATCTCTGTCATTGGTAGAACCACCAAGCTCATCCTGAATGACACGCATTTGCTGATTGAGGTAGTATTCGCGCTGCTGACGGTTCATCTCCTTCTGCGCACGCCCCTCCACCTCGTTCTGCACACGATGGAAATCCTCATCTTCAAGCATAAAGGATATCAGCAATTCTGCTCGCGAAGCATAGCTGTCACAGCCCAACAGCGATAGTTTGTCTTCTGTCGAGAGTTCTATATGCGAGGCAATGAAGTTTATAAGGATTTTGTCACTGCCTATATTTTTTATCGATGGCGAGAGGCTGTCGCTACCATGACGCACCTTCAGCATCTCGGCATATTGTTTGCGCACCCTGCGCGCCACCGCCTTAAACTGCCGCATATCCTCTATCTCATGTTCCGGCGACATCGACACGGAGCCCACCATATACGGCACCGTCTCCACCACCTCCTGCAGCACAAAACGTGTCGTACCCTGTACGATGGCCATTGTCGTATTGTTTGGCAGCTCGACAACTTTCAGCACATGCGCCAAGACACCGAGCCTATAAAGGTCGCCCTCTTCAGGGTCGTCCTTGTCGTTGTTCTGCGACAGCACACCGATGACACCATTGTTGCGCTCTGCTTGCCGCAAGAGTTTGACCGACTTGCGACGGCTGGCGGCAATAGGCAGTATGACACCGGGGAACAGCACATTCTGCCGTATCGGTAGGATGGGCACCGTCTCCGGCGCATTTGGCTCGTTAAGGAGCATGTCCTCGTCCTCTTTTGATATAACAGGTACAAACTCTGCGTGTCCTGCCATCATCGATATCAAATCTATGTCTTTATCTGATTGTTTCATTCTTATCCTTTCTTTATTATTTTCTCACCCTCACATTTTCATTTCACTATGGCAACATTACCTTCTACCAATGCCCAACGTCTGGCACCTTCCAATGTTGCCGCCCTCGCATTGAGTTCGTCTATCACATTGTTTGAGCCGTAATAGCCCACAGCCTCCAGTTGCGTGCCATTACGGAAATAGCCACAAGACTCGATTATCCCATAGTTGTTATCACACAGCTTTAATCCATCCGTCTGCGGGGCATAGCAGTATCTCATTTGCGCCCCGTTGTTGATTCTGTAGCATAGCAATGATGTCAGCTTGCCACTCAGGTATCCATCAAAATAACAGTTGTCGATTACTCCTCCATTACAGTAGCTCACAACGCCGCCCGAATTGCTACTCGAATGTTCCGTATTCATGATAGCGCGCGTGCAGCAATTCAAGACGCTACCGTCATACACAACGGAAACTATTCCCGCGAAATCGCCATAGGAATCAACCGCTATCCTCCCCACCTGCATACAGTTTATCAACTTTGACGAAGCACCACGCATCTCCGCCACGATGCCGCCAATGATATTTTGACGCGAAGAACTGACTGCTATATCTCCCACTGATGAGCACTCATCAACTGTCCCCGACAGCATCAGCCCGCATATTGGGGCAAGGGTCACGCCGTATTCCGCCTGTATGTCGTAATCCATCTTGCTTACACAATTTTTTATGACGGCATTATTGTCCGAGACACAAACAAGACCTCCAAAGTATAAATTATATCCCCCTGATGTCTCTATCTTCATCACGTTATCGCTATTCAACTGACTGACAGCACCATTCAGGATAACATTTTCTATTACGCCTCCGTTCAACACCTTGAATAACGAACGATTGGCAAGCCGTACCTCCATATTGTTTCCGTCAAGATGCCCGCAGAAGGTGTCGCACACCATCGGATTACCGAGAGTAAAATCTGTCGCCAATCTGAAAAAGGCGTTTCTGTCGCCACCATGCAGAGCCATAAGCCTGTTCCACTCTTCTGCCGTCCGCACTCTGTACGGGTCGTCAGCACTACCCTTGCCCCATACCGCCGTATCCGTGGCTGGCGGCAACGGCACTATTGTATCATTATCCGTAGGCTCTTCCGGCACAGGCTCTCCTCCTCTCTGCTCTGGCTCACGCGCCGCACTATCGTCATCCTTACAACAACCGACAAAAAGAAAAAGGAATACCGACACGACATAAAGCCACAGCCACCCCATCGAAACGGATGACGCTTTGTCTATGTTACTCTTATTGTTATTGTTGGTTTTCACGATGACTCTGTGCGTTTTTTTCTATTATATATACCCATGCTAATTGTCGATTCCTGCCAGCACTACGACTATCTCTCCTCGCACCTCCTTTGATGCGAAATAGTCATGCACTTCCTTCAACGAGCCACGTACTGTCTCAGCGTGCACCTTGCTTATCTCGCGCGACACCGACACCTGCCGTTCTTCCTCCGCCACCTCCATCAGCTGTTCTAACAACTTGACCAGCCTATGTGGCGATTCGTAGATAACTGTTGTGCGTGTCTCAGCCGCAAGGCTTTGCAATCGCGTCTGCCGTCCTTTCTTGTGAGGCAAAAAGCCTTCGAAGACAAACCTATCACATGGCAGAGCCGAATCCACCAATGCCGGCACAAACGCCGTGGCACCCGGCAGACATTCCACCTCTATCCCCTGCCTCACAGCCTCGCGCACTATCAGGAAGCCCGGGTCGCTGATGCCGGGCGTACCAGCATCAGTCACCAAGGCTATATCCATGCCCGACTGCAATCTACCAATGACTCCATCAAGTGTCTGATGCTCATTGAAGATATGGTACGACTGCAACGGAGTGCTGATATCATAATGCTGCATCAGCACGCGCGAGGTGCGGGTATCCTCTGCAAGAATAAGGTCAACCCCTCTCAACACCTCGACGGCACGATAGGTCATATCGCCAAGATTGCCAACAGGGGTTGGAACAAGGTATAGTTTCATTTCCGACTATTCGTCCTCTTCAAAATCATCGGGTATCTCCATATCGTGGAACACGTTGGTGACGTCATCGTCTTCCTCGAGCATGTTGATAACCTTAAGTACTTTGCGCATAGACTCCTCGTCGATAGAACGCGTGGTGTTAGGAATACGCTGCAACTCTGCACTCTCGCACTCTATCTTCATGTCTTCCAGAGCTTTTACCATGCTGCCGAAATCCTCGTAGGCAGTATATATGGTCAGATAGTCGTCGTCCACTTCCATCTCTTCGAGACCCGC
Source organism: Bacteroidales bacterium (assembly GCA_017451385.1). Lineage (GTDB taxonomy): Bacteria > Bacteroidota > Bacteroidia > Bacteroidales > P3 > Colimorpha. Next base: position 168,783 of record JAFSPS010000011.1, on the reverse strand, counting down.
ATCTATAAGGTTCATCTCCAACTCCTCGACATCCATGTCGGCTTTGCGGGGGATGACGAAGACACCCTTGCGAGTGAACAAGAAGCTCAACGAACCATTGGTCTCCATCGTACCGCCAAACTTGTTCATGATAGAACGCACGTTAGCGACAGTGCGCATATTGTTGTCCGAGAGACACTCTATAAACAGAGCGATGCCATGCGTGGCGTGGCACTCGAAGGTTATCTCCTGCAGCACGGCAGCATCCTTATCCGATGCTTTGTTGATAGCGCGCATCAGGGTGTCCTTTGGCATATTGCATCCGCGCGCATTCTGCACCAAAAGACGAAGACGGGGGTTGCTATCGGGGTCCGGACCACTCTCGCGTACCGCAACGGCTACTTCCTTCAAAATCTTTGAATACTGCTTGGAGCGCTTGGCATCAGCTGCACCTTTGGCTCTCTTAATCTTAGACCATTTATTGTGACCTGACATAATAGAATGATTATTTGATAAATTATTTGTTTATAGAAAATTGCATATAAGTAATAGGCTTGCCTTCGCCGAGCCATATCTTCTCGTAGAAGGTCTGCGTCAGACGGGCTTCTCCCTGCACATCTGAATTATAGAGGTCTGCCGTATGGACCAAGACGGGCAAGCCCTGCTCACCACAGACTTCATTGAGCGTGTATTCATAGAGCTCCTGCGAGTCGGTCTTGAGGTGAATGATGCTGTCTTTCTTCATGAAAGAACGATAGCGGTCAAGAAATCGCGGACTTGTCAGTCGCTTCATAGGCTTCTTCGGCTGCGGGTCTGGGAATGTTATCCAAATCTCGCTCACCTCGTCTTTGGAGAAGAAACTCTCAATCAACTCAATACGTGTGCGTATGAATGCCACATTGCTCATTTTCTCTTCCACTGCCGTCTTGGCACCACGCCACAAACGCGCCCCCTTGATGTCCACCCCTATATAGTTGCATTCGGCATGCTGACGCGCTAAGGCCACAGTGTAGTCGCCCTTTCCACAGCCAAGCTCCAAGACGATGGGATTGTCGTTCCCAAAGTATTCGTTCCATCGTCCTTTGTATGCAAAACCCTCATGGCGTAGCATCTCGAACGATACTTGAAAAAGGTTTGGGAAAGTCAGGTTCTCTGCAAAACGTTCCAGTTTGTGGTGTCCCATAGTAGCGTGTAGTGTTAGCGAGTTTGGATGCAGTATGTCGTTGCTCTTAGAGTTTGCGTATCACGATATCACCATCATACCAGCTCTGGATATGTTTGAACAGTGCTTCGGCGGCTGTCTGCGTTGGCGCACTACCCATGCTGACGAAGTATAAGCCCTGCTTGTCTATGATGTAGGCATCACATCCCTGTTTCTTCAATATGTTGGCCAACCGGTTAGCTGAGGCTTTGTTAGTGAAAAATCCCGCCACGATGTCATAGCCTTGCTTCGACGCTTTTACTGTCTGTGCCATAGGCTCAACAGCAACGGGCTTGGGCTTCACATTAGCAGGCACGGCAGGAGCGGCAGCCACCTCGTGCCGCACGTCGGGCTGTATGCCAAGTTGCTCCACCAACTCGTCCAGCAGACGACCCAGCAACATGTTGTCCATCAACTCGCCACGCACCTTCACTATGCTGTTATACTCACGACGAGCCTTGAGTTCGTCATATATGTAATCGTGGATATAGTCTCCCGACCTATCGACAAAACGGTCAGCATAGAACACATCAGGGTTATAAAGCTCGTCGAAGCGTCCTTTCGCGTAACTTGCTATACGGTCCATCATGGGCGTCTTTGCATTGCTGTAATTACGCTGTGCCAGATAGCGACTAACGTAGTCATTAAGATACTGGCATACAGCACGCGTGTCGCGTTCCTTATCCGAATCGCTATACTCAATCAGATTTGAGCTGAATGTATATATCATCGCCTTGTCGTCGAGAATCAGACGCCCCGTAGGCACCTCAGGCATCGACACTGCCTCAGCCTCATCTTCTTCTGCAGGGGCTGCCTCATTATTCGTAATCATACCTTTCAGGTCGTTGAAAGCACTCTCCACAGTGCCTCCATGCGCCGGACGATACACAAAGTAGAAATAGGCGCCACAGGCCAAGAGCAACAGCAGGAACAGAAGCAATATCCACAACCATGTATGACTCTTGCGACGACGTATCACGACAACACCATCGTCGGAGTCGTCATCCGTCGTGTCATTCGATATTCCTTGATTGTCATTTTCTTCCTCTGCCGCTGTGAGTTCAACTTCCGGATAGTCATTGTCATCCGTATTTGATTCCACCACAGTAGTATTTGTCCCTTCCGGCTCTGCCTCGGTGGTCGCATCTTCCGGCTCTGTCTTATCAGCACTTACCTCTTCCGGCTCTGCCTCGGTGGTCGCACCTTCTGCCACCGTCTTATCAGCACCTGCCTCTTCCGTCTCTGCCTCGGTGGACAAAGCTTGCTCATCGCTGTGATTCTCTTCCACTGGGGCACTCTCCGTATGCTGTGCCGGCACATATCCGTCAGGCACCACGGGGTCTGGCCTCTGCGGGATGACCTCGTCAGCCTCCACTTGCGTCATATTCTGCTCAAAAGCAGCAAACGGGTCAACAGCATTAGACGAATCATATTTTTTTACGTTGTCTATCGGTCGTACATTGGAATTGGAGAGGTCAAGACCCGGGTCGGCGGTGAACACATACCCATCGGCGCAACGCACCAATGTGCCCAACCCGTCGAAGCTGTGGCTCCCCTTCTCATTCAGCTTTGCCGTCAAGGCATCGACATACCCTTTCCACATGCGCGCTGCTATATCGCGGCTCACGCAGTCATGCTTTGCCATAGCGTCTATCACATACTCGTCGCCTTTGGTCTCTGACGTAAACCCCACGCTCTTGCGGTCCGGATAGAACACTCCTTTCTCTGCATCATGATGCGCTGCCACATCCTGCGGATAGAAAGTTCCTATACCCTCTATCTCTATGCTTTTTCCCTTTTTTAATACTTCTATTATAAACTTGGTAGTATTCATATTTGTTGATGTTGATTCATAAACAACACTGCGGCATCGAGGTCCTCGGGGGTGTCAATGCCTATATTTGCCATATCTGTAGTTTTCACAGCTATACGGTAACCATTCTCTATCCATCGCAGCTGCTCCAACGACTCCGCCTGCTCCAATGCCGATGGCTGCAGCGTCACCACGTGGCGGAGGACCTCGCTGCGGAATGCGTAGATTCCCACATGCTTATAGTACTGATGACGCGCCACCCACTCGCTCTGCTCCACGCCACGCTGATACGGCAACGCCTGACGCGAGAAGTAGAGAGCCTCATCATCGGCTCCGCACACCACCTTGACATTATTAGGCGAGAACAATTCCTCGCCACTCTTTATCAAGGTCCGTAATGTGGCTATCTGTACGCCGTCATGCTCAAAGGCGGACAGGAGCTGTTGCAGCTGTGCCGGCCTTACGAACGGCTCGTCGCCCTGCACGTTGACGACCACGTCGTAGGCCTTGCCTCCTTGCATCAGGCGTTCCACCACCTCGCCACAACGGTCGGTACCGCTGCGATGCGTCGCCGAAGTCATCATCACCTTGCCGCCAAAGGACTCTACGGCATCAGCTATGCGGCTGTCGTCGGTCGCCACAACCGTATCCGTAATACCCTCTGTCTGCGACACGCGCTCCCACACCCATCGTATGACGGGTTTGCCACACAGCATTGCCAACGGCTTGCCGGGAAATCGCGTGGAGGCGTAACGTGCTGGTATGACGGCGAGGGTTGTCATGGCGTTCTTTTTAGACGAAGAGGTTATTAAATTCGGCATCTATGCGGTTGATGACCTCGCCGAGGTCTTCCATCTTATCGGCGAAATTGAGCTCGTTGATGTCTATGATGAGCAACTTGCCCTTGTCGTAGCCCGAAATCCATGACTCATAGCGGCTGTTGAGCGACGTGAGGTAATCGAGGCGTATGGCGTTCTCGTAGTCGCGTCCGCGATGCTGTATCTGTCTGATTAGCGACGGCACATCGCCTCGCAGATACACCAACAGGTCTGGCGGCTGTATGAACGAGGATATAAGCTCGAAGGTCTGCATATAGTTCTCAAAATCGCGCGTATTCATCAGCCCCATCTCATGCAGGTTGGGCGCGAAGATGTAGGCATCCTCATAGAGGGTGCGGTCCTGTACCACATTGGTATATTCCTTCTGTATTTCAAGCAACTGACGCACCCGCGTATGTAGAAAGTATATCTGTATGTTGAACGACCAACGACGCATATCCTCATAGAAACTATTGATATACGGATTGTTGTCGGTAGATTCAAACAAAGGCTTATAGCCGTAGTGCTTGCTCAACTGCTGCGTCAACGTGGTCTTCCCAGACCCTATATTTCCTGCTATAGCTATATACATATACCACATTTTTATCGCTATACATCTGATTTGCAAACACAAACCAAGATGGACAACGATGATGATTGCCTATTTTTAGAAAAGCAAATATATAAAAAAAAAGTGAATTGCGACCTCTCTTGTCATAATTCCCCAAAACATTAGGCTTTGCCTTTAGCCACCGCATCAGCCTTTGCCCTGTCAGGGCGTTATTGTATCATTCATCTGCCAAAAGCGATTGGCTCTACGGACTTTCAGCCAGCACATCCAAATTGAATTTAAGTTCGACCACGAAAGGGACGAAGGGAAACGAATGTTTTTTTTGACCACTATAGTTTTTTTTCGACCACGAAAGGGACGAAGGGGAACGAATGTTTTTTGACCACTAAAGTTTTTTTTCGACCACGAAAGGGACGAAGGGGAACGAATGTTTTTTTGACCACTAAAGTTTTTTTTCGACCACGAAAAGAACGAAGGGAAACGAATGTTTTTTTGACCACGAATTTTTTTTCGACCACGAAAAGAACGAAGGGGAACGATTTTTTTTTTTGACCACTAAAGTTTTTCTCGACCACGATAGGAACGAAGGGAAGCAAATGTTTTTTTGACCACTAAATTTTTTTCGACCACGAAAAGAACGAAGGGGAACGAATGTTTTGTTTTGACCACTAAAGTTTTTTTTTGACCACGAAAAGAACGAAGGGAAACGAATGTTTTTTTTGACCACGAAAAGAACGAAGGGAACGAATATTTTTTGACCACTAAAGTTTTTCTCGACCACGAAAAGAACGATGGGAAACGAATGTTTTTTTTTGACCACTAAAGTTTTTTTTCGACCACGAAAAGAACGAAGGGGAACGAATGTTTTTTTTTGACCACTAAAGTTTTTTTTCAACCACGAAAAGAACGAAGGGAAGCGAATGTTTTTTTGACCACTATAGTTTTTTTTTCGACCACAAAAGATAGCGAGAGGGTGGCAACCGTTAGTCGCCACCCTTTCTACTGCCAGCTTTTACCCTGCCCGTGATGCCCGTGTGGGGCAAGGGTAATGTTCTAACGAACAGGACGCACAGAGAGCCCGCCTTCGCGGTCGCCGTCGAAGCCCACGTTGCAGCCGTCCGAGCGTAAGCACAGGTACCACGCAAGGTCCGGGAGGTCCTCGTCGAGCGACGAAGACCAGTAGAAGCCGTAGCTGCCTACGTAGCCCGTCTCATCGCCCCAGCGGTCGCCTGCCGCAGGCAGGAAAAGGGACTTGCCATTCCGCCCAGTAACGCACATGCCGTTCACGCCATTCAGCGTTATCCACTTCCATGTGCAATTATCTTCTAACTCCTCCCATTCGAATACCGTGGGCATCCTCGAACCTGATACGTTTGCCGCTGCAGCATCATCGGACGACTGCAAGGTAACAAGGTTATCAACATAACCGTTGTAGCCAAAGTTGCGGTCATTGAATATATCTGAACAGTACTTGGTCCATCCACTTCCGTTCTCATCTGAACGATAGTATTTGTAATTGTCCCTTGTGTACGTACTCTTCGGCTGCGTCTCGCCCCAAGCGAAGTAGTCGCCATAGTCCTCGGGCTTCGTAGCTCCCACATTACGCGAAGCCCACAGCAGGCCGCTCGGCAACCCGAGGTCCACCCAATCGCCATTGGTATGGCAGTTGCACTCGCTTGCGCCTGCCTGCACCGTGTCCAATGCCATCACGTTGCCATCTTGGTCGTACAGTTTGGCATAGAGGATATCGCTATCAACGGCTGTCCACGAGACCGACACCTTGCCATTGCGTGCTATTCCGTATTCGGAGGACAGCTGACCCGCTGCCTCGAACTTCACTATCTGCGGCAGCGGCGTAAGCACCTCACGGTTGGCAAGATTGTTTTGGTCATAGACGTTGAACGTGATGGTCTTGCTCTCGCCCACCGTAGGACGGCCCGACGCATGCTCCACACTCTTAGGCGAACGATACAAACGGCGGTCTATGATGTTTATGTTAGGCGTGGAATAGTTCTCTGTCTCGTAACCGAACCATCTGAGGCTCAATCCGCAGGCGGCATCCAGTCCGGCATGACAGTCGAGGCTCCAAGCGCAATAGTCGTTGTCCTGCCCCAGCGTCTGCTCCTTGAAGCCGCCACGCAGCGTGTCGGCGAGGTAGGGCTTGATGTCTATCGATGGTCCCAAAGCATCATACAGCATCACGCTCACGCGCGGAAACGCCCACACCTTGGCCTGCACCTGCCCCTTGCCCTCCACGGTTGGCGGAGTGAACTCAAAGGTGTTCTGCAAATCGTTGTCCGACTCTATGCCGCCAGAAGCTGTCCAGCGCAGCCCCACACGACCTTCGGCATTGTCGCTAAAACCCGTGTAGGCCGACATCTCGCCTTCGGCAGTGAACTCTACCTGTCGGAACAAGTCGGTCCTCAGAGTGACCAATATAGGAACACCATACGGATAGAACCATACTCCTTTAGGCTTCAAGAGATTATGTTTCCAAAGGTCGTAGTCGGGCTTGAATGAGTACTCGCCTTCGATGTCGCACCGCACCCGTTGTTCGGTCGAGAACGTGCCTACAAGGGCAGCATTGACACCAAGCGGCTTGCTTTTCTTACGCGATAATATATCGTTAATCTTTATCTGTTCTATCCAGTCGCTAAAAGACAATCGCAAATCCACTGCAAGAGCGAAGTTCATGTTCATCTTCTCCATATAGATACGATAGTTGTCGCCCGAGTAGAGTTCTTCGCCGTCGTTGTTGTAGGAAAGACTCCACACCTCTTTCTTACCCTTGGCAGGCTTCTGCAGCCGGCGGACAGAGTATGTGCCATCATCCTCCAGCGATGTGACGCGTTCAGGATAGAACACAGCGCCTTTTGCCGAAGACTTGCTCGCCTCCATCGTGGAAAGAGTGAAATCCACGTTGGCGAAAATATCCGTCAGGTCGGCTGCCGACGACGTGATGCTCACTGCGCCTCCGCTCTGACTCACTGTCTCGACATACACATATCGAACCGATGTGTCGGTGACGATAGTGATTATAGACCCTGGGGCGATGGCAGGAGCCTCGCCATCAAATTGAATCTGGTAGTTGCCCTGACTGTCGTCCGCCTGCGTCAGTCTGGCCTCGTCCCAATCTATAGCCACATAGTCGGGGTTAATAGTCCCCTCGGCAGGGGTTGGCTCCAAAGAATTGCCTTCCGATTCATTCGACTCCTTGCCGCATCCCGCAATGAAGAGGGATGCCATAAGCAGCAACACTGCAATAAAAAATCGTGTTGTTTTCATCGCTATTTATAATTAGTTATTTTTTTCCATGCCCGTGATGCCCGTTTGGGGCAAGGGTAATGTTCTAACGAACAGGACGCACAGAGAACCCGTAGTAGCGGCCGAGGCCGCCGTTCATGCCGTGGTCGCCCGAGCCGAAGTTCAGGTCCCACGCGTAGCCCGGGTAGTACTCGTAGAGCGACGAAGACCAGTAGCCGCCGTTGCTGCCAACGCGGTACGTCTCACCGTCCCAGCGGTAGCCTGCCTCAGGCAGGAAAAGGGACTTGCCACTCGGTCCAGTAATGCACATCCCGTTCACGCCATTCAGCGTTATCCACTTCCATGTGCAATTATCTTCTAACTCCTCCCATTCGGCTCGCGTGGGCATCCTCGAACCTGGTACGTTTGCCGCAGCAGCATCATCGGACGACTGCAAGGTAACAAGGTTGTCATGATAACCATTGTAGCCATCGCTTGATTTTGGGCAGTACTTGGTAAATCCGCTTCCGTTGTCATCTGAATCTGAATGATAGTATTTGTAATTATCCCATGTGTACGTACTCTTCGACTGCGTCTCGCCCCAAGCGAAGTAGTCGCCATAGTCCTCGGGCTTCGTAGCCCCCACATTGCACGAAGCCCACAGCAGACCGCTCGGCAACCCGAGGTCCACCCAATCGTCATTGGAGATAACGTCCGAAGGAGTACTCTCCGAATCACTCTTCTCCTTGCCGCATCCCGCAACAAAGAGGGATGCCATAAGCAGCAACATTGTAATAAAAAATCTTGTTGTTTTCATCGTTATTTATAATTAGTTAGCATTAGTTCTTCTTGTTCTTCTATGGCAAAAATATAGCCCATATCCACATGAAGCGGACACAGGCTGATATGGCAATCTCTCTGCAATGGCAATGCAAAATTCGACTAAAGAACTACGAACGAGCCACCTACAGTCGCAGCCCCCCCCCCTATCTTATTCGCTTTCAGCATATTACCAAAGATAAAAACGCTTCAATATGGAAAAATCAGATTTACAAAAGTATAATAAATTTACATAAATACAACATAAATTATAAGTAAGTGTGCAAATTAAATTAACAGTTTTGTGTAATATAACAAAATTCGCATTCCTTCGTTCCTTTCGTATTCGATAAAAAAAATAGTGGTAAAAAAAATTCGTTCCCCTTCGTTCCTTTCGTATTCGATAAAAAAAATAGTGGTAAAAGAAAATTCGTTCCCACTTCGTTCCTTTCGTGGTCGATTAAAAAAAATAGTGGTAAAAAAAAATTCGTTCCCACTTCGTCCCTTTCGTATTCGATAAAAAAATAGTGGTAAAAAAAATCGTTCCCCTTCGTTCCTTTCGTATTCGATAAAAAAAATAGTGGTAAAAAAACTTCGTTTCCCTTCGTTCCTTTCGTGGTCGATAAAAAAAATAGTGGTAAAAAAAAAATTCGTTCCCACTTCGTCCCTTTCGTGGTCGATAAAAAACTCGTCCCATTTCGTTGTCGCAATAAGCCAATAATATTTGTTTTGCCATTGATATGCAAGCCCTAACGGGCTCTCTAAAGAAGTCGGCCTGAAAGGCCACAAAGCATATAGCCCAAGGCATCGCCTTGGGGAAAAGTTGGCAAGTTTTTACGCCCTGAAAGGGCAAAAGCATGAAATCAACGTTTATGTAATATTTATTTGGCCACTTGCTTAAGCAACAACACTTCAGCAGTAAGCAATAACGATAAAAATACCTAATTATAGGTACTATACATTATTATAATATATCGTACATTTGCCACACAATACAAAACGAGCCACTATAGCGATACGACAATGACTCTCAAAGAGATAAAGATAGGGCAAGAAGCCTTGATAACAGCCGTCGGCGGCGAAGGAGGGTTGCGGCAGCACCTTCTCGACATGGGACTTATCGGTGGCACTACCGTGCGAGTAAAGAAACTGGCACCTATGGGCGACCCTATGGAGGTGCAGCTGCACGGCTACGCCCTCACGCTGCGCCTTGCCGATGCCGAGCAGATAGAGGTCACCCCCACAGAGGGCACCCACACCAGCCCCACGGCAGAGCCCTCAGACACTAATCAAGCCTATCACAACGCCTTGCATCAGCACTATTCACACCCCGGCATCGGCGAGGCTGGCAAATACCACAAGAAAGAGCATGAGAACCCACTGCCGGCAGGGACAACGATAAAGATAGCCCTCGTGGGACAGCCCAACTGCGGCAAGACAACCCTTTTCAACCAGCTGACAGGCTCGAACCAGCACGTGGGAAACTTCCCCGGCGTGACCGTGGACCGCAAAGACGGCACAATCAAACATCATCCCGACACCGTCATCACCGACCTGCCAGGCATCTACTCGCTGTCGCCCTACAGCATCGAGGAACGCGTATCACGCGACTTCATCTTGAAAGAAAAGCCTCATTGCATCATCAATATAGTGGATGGCGGCAACATAGAGCGAAGCCTTTACCTCACCATGCAGCTCATGGAGCTCAACGTGCCCATAGTCCTTGCCATCAACATGATGGACGAGCTGCGCAACAACGGAGGCACCATACGCATCAACGACATGGAGGCATTGCTGGGCATCCCCGTGGTGGCCATCTCCGCCATACGCAACGAAGGAACCGACGAGCTCATAGAACACGTCCTGCATATAGCCCGCTACCAAGAGGTACCCGGGCGTAAGGACTTCTGCGACAAGGACGACCACGGCGGCGCCGTACACCGCTGCCTGCACGCCGTGATGCACCTCATAGAGGACCACACCATAAGCGCCGGCATACCTCAACGTTTTGCAGCATCGAAAATCATCGAAGGCGACAACGACATCGTCAAAGCACTGCGCCTCGCCCCCAACGAGATAGAAGCCACACAGCACATAATAAGTCAGATGGAACAGGAGCGTGGGCTCGACCATGCCGCCGCCATTGCCGACATGCGCTACACCTTCATCGAACGCCTCTGCCGCCAGACTGTCGTCAAGCCACACGAAAGCAAAGAATATCGGCGCAGCCAAAGCATAGACCGCATACTCACCGGACGCTGGACGGCACTGCCCATCTTTGCATGCGTCATGGTACTTATCATTTATCTTTCCATAGACCTGCTCGGTGCCCCGTTGCAGCAGTGGCTCGACGACGGCATCGGAGCCCTCGCCACATGGTGCGACAACGGCATGGAGCGATGGGACACCAATCCTGCCGTGCGCTCGCTCGTCACCGACGGCATCTTCGGCGGCGTGGGCAGCGTGCTCAGCTTCGTGCCTATCATCATCCTGCTCTTCTTCTTCCTCAGCCTGCTCGAGGATAGCGGCTACATGGCGCGTGTGGCATTCATCGCCGACAAGATGTTCCGCCGCATAGGCCTCTCGGGGCGCAGCATAGTGCCACTGCTCATAGGCTTCGGATGCTCGGTGCCTGCCGTCATGGCGGCACGCACCCTCCCCTCCATCCGCGACCGTCGCATCACCATACTGCTGACACCCTTCATGAGCTGCAGCGCCAAGATACCCATCTACGCCTTCTTCTCTGCCGCTTTCTTTCCCAACCATGCTGCTCTCGTGCTCATCGCGCTCTACCTGCTGGGCATCATCTGCGGCATAGGCTACGCTTTTCTCCTCAAGCTGCAAAGCCGCGACTCGGAGGCTACGCCCTTCGTCATGGAGCTGCCCAACTATCGAATACCCAGCGTAAAAAACATGACACACCTGCTTTGGGACAAGACACGCGACTTCATCTCGCGTGCCTTCACCATCATCTTTGTCGCCACCATCGTGGTATGGCTCCTGCAGAACTTCAATTTCCACATGCAGATGGTCGAAGCCCCCGACAGCATGCTGGCAGCTCTCGGCGGACTGCTCTCGCCCCTCTTCTCCCCCATCGGGTTGGGCGACTGGCGCATCGTCACGGCTCTGGTGACAGGATTCATAGCCAAAGAGAGCGTGATATCCACCATAACGGTGCTCAACGCCACCTTCTCCACCACAACAGCCATAGCCATGCTGGTGTTCTGCCTTATCTACACGCCATGCGTAGCAGCCATAGCAGCCATTCGCCGCGAGATAGGCACTCGGGGTGCCTTTGCCGTCATTGTCATCCAGCTCATTGCCGCCTACATAGTGGCAGGGGCAGCCTACTATGTGGCATCACTCATCGTCTGAACAGTTAGCGAGATACACAATCTTCAGGAAAGGACCTGCCATAATGAATATTTCAGACATTATCATCATCGCGGTTATAGCCACTGCCGTCGTCCTTGCTTTGCGACACAACATCAGCCGTGGGAAGAAAGGAGGATGCTGCAGCTCATGCTCCTCATGCACCCACGACTGCGCGTTGCATGAAAAGCACGACGCTCACAAATAAAAAAAACGCTGTCATCATTGCCGAAAAAAACGTACCTTTGCAAAACGATGACAGACAGAATACTCTCAGTACGCGACCTATCCATTTCGTTCCGTCAGCACGACGGGACCATGCGTCGCGCCGTAGAAGGCGTCACCTTTGACGTCATGCGCGGACGCACCCTCGGCATCGTTGGCGAGAGCGGCTCCGGCAAATCCGTCAGCTGCATGGCTCTGCTACACCTCCTTGCCACCCCTCCGGCACACATCGACAGCGGGACGGCACTCTTCTACGACTCTGCCACAACCGATGGCGACGCCACACCGCATGGCACCGACCTGCTGACCCTCGACGAACAGGGCATACGCCACTATCGGGGCAACCGCATCTCAATGATTTTCCAAGAGCCCATGACATCCCTCAACCCCGTGCAACGGTGCGGAGCACAGGTAGTGGAAATGCTGCGTCTCCACGAGAAGGTGAGCAAGAGTGAAGCTCGCCAGCGTGTACTCGAACTCTTCGACGAGGTGCAACTACCACACCCCGACAAGATTTTCAACAGCTACCCTCACGAAATCAGCGGCGGACAAAAACAACGCGTCATGATTGCCATGGCGCTCGTATGCCACCCCGACATAGTGATAGCCGACGAACCGACCACGGCTCTCGACGTCATAGTGCAAAAGACCATCCTCGACTTGCTGCGCTCCATGCAGCAACGGCATAATATAGGAATCATCTTCATCAGCCACGACCTCGGGGTGATAGGACAGGTGGCAGATGATGTAGCCGTGATGTATAAAGGCACCATCGTAGAGCAAGGTGCTGCCGCACAGGTGCTTGCCAACCCGCAACATCCATATACGCGCGGCCTCCTCGCCTGCCGTCCTCCGCTCGACTGCCGCCCGCTGCGACTGCCTACCGTGGCAGACTTCATGCAGGAGGGCTCAGACAGCCAAAACAGTCTGCCGGCAACCCCATCGGCGGCAGCAACACAGCAGCCTTCTGACGAACGGCAGCCACTCGTCAGCGTGCGCGACCTTCATGTAGATTTCGCCACCAAGCGCACACTCTTCGGACGCCCCAAGCAGATGCTGCACGCCGTTGACGGTGTGTCGTTCGACATCCTCGAAGGCGAGACGCTCGGCCTTGTCGGCGGCTCGGGATGCGGCAAGACAACCCTCGGGCGCACCCTCCTACGCCTCATCAACAAACAGTCTGGCACCATCACCTACCGCGGCACATCGCTCGACACCATGAGCCGCCACGACCTGCACCAACTGCGCACGCGCATACAAATCATCTTCCAAGACCCCTACTCGTCGCTCAACCCACATCAGACCATTGGCGACGCCATCAGCGAACCGCTCAAGGTGCACCACATCGAAGAAAACGCACTATCGCGCCACGACCGCGTCGTCCACCTCTTGGAGCAGGTAGGACTCTCGCCAGACCACTACAACCGCTACCCGCACGAGTTCAGCGGCGGACAACGGCAACGCATAGTCATAGCCCGCGCGCTCATCATGCAACCCGAACTCATAGTGTGCGACGAGAGCGTCTCGGCTCTCGATGTCTCCGTGCAGGCTCAGGTTCTCAACCTGCTGGGCGACCTCAAACGCAACTACAACTACACCTACTTCTTCATCACCCACGACCTCTCGGTCATCCATTTCGTTGCCGACCGCATCATGGTTATGCAAAGTGGCAAAATAGTCGAACGTGGCAACACCGACACCATCTTCAACAACCCGCAACACGCATACACCCGACAGCTACTTGATGCCATACCACGTATTTGAGCACACAAGAGCCTGCACCACTCAGCATGACATTAAGGAGTCTTCTATAAATTAGATTTATATGCAGCCTCTACGAGGTTGAGAGATTTGTAAATCAGATAGTTTCTATCGATATGTAACTCCTACGAAATAATTTTCAGAAGTCCATTTAGCACAACAACATATCTATTTATCAAGCACTCAACTCATTACAGCATTCAAATTTCCCCAAAAGCATGAAGGCACCCGAACTCTTTAGCGAATACATCTGGCTCGTCAACACCATCAACAACAGCAAGCAGGGCATCAGCCTTGCCGAAATCAATGAGAAATGGAAACGCACAGAGATGAGCGGCGGACTGCCCTATTCGCGCGCCACCTTCAACCGTCATAAGAGCGCCATACAAGACATCTTCGGTCTGCTCATAGAGTGCGACAACAAGAACGGACACCGCTACTACATTAGCAACAAAGATGTTCTGAGAGAGGACAGCCTTCAACAGTGGATGATAAACAGCATCTCCGTGGGCAACATGCTATCTGAAAGCATCGCCCTGCAAGACCGCATACTGCTCGAGAATACCCCCTCGGCAAGCGACAACTTCAAACTCATAATTGATGCCATGCGCAACTCGCGCCTCATAGACATCACCTACTGCCGCTACCAACATTCAACAGCAAAGAGCTACACCGTCGCCCCATACTGCATCAAACTGTTCCGCCGCCGCTGGTATCTCCTGAGTCGCTTCGCGGACGGCGGATATGCCGTACTTTCTATTGACCGCATCAAAGAGCTCTCCATCAGCGAACAAGCCTTCATCATTGACCCTACCTTTGATGCCACCTCATTCTTTGACAACTGTTTTGGCGTCAACACAAGCACCGAATACCCCGTGACACGCATCGTCCTGCGCGCCTACGGGTGGGAACGCTACGCCATGCACGATTTGCCACTGCACAATAGCCAACGACAAATCAACAAAAGCGACGACTATATAGACTACGAACTCTATCTACGCCCCACCTCCGACTTCGTGGCACACATCTTGTCCCGCTCTTCATGGCTAAAAGTCTTGGAACCGCTCTCTCTTGCCGAAAAGATAAAAGAAGAGCATCTGCAAGCCGCTCGAATCTACGACGATATAGAGCAAGGAATAAGTTAATAAACAAACTATTATAGGTACGAAAAAACTTTCCGTACCTTTTTTTTCAAAAAAAAATACATTTTTCTGATGGCTGTATCATGGTTTGCAACACCATGCTTGTATATTTGCAAATTGTAAAGAGATACAAGTATTAACATAAAAAACATAAAGCCATGAAAGAGAGAAAGAAATATTTTCAATGCAGCCACCTTGCAGGACGTAAATATCACGAAGCAGACGAAGTGTGGAACGAACTGCACATCGGAACCATCCTGCGTCTTGAACGAGAACTCGATAATCGCTATGACAAAGATGCCGTAGCCGTGATGTACGACAGCATTGAGAACGGAGAATCATACATTCTCGGGTATATCCCTCGCAATGAGAACTCCACTCTCGCCATATTTCTCGAGATGGGATGGGACGAGTTGTTCGAATGTCGCATCAGCCGCATATCGCCAGACGAACACCCTGAGAACCAAATCGAAATGACTATCAAAATCAAGAGAAAGAACAAGTAAGTGTTACAACAACCATAACTGAAACCGAACAATGAACACATTTATCCTATTCTGGCGTCCTATTATTTCGGCATTCCTACATTCGAGAATTATAAGATAAAGTTTTTGTCGATTTGTTTTTTTTGTGAGCCACAACTACACTAAAAATGTTGTGGCTTTTTCTATTCTAAAACGACAAAAAAAACGTACCTTTGCAACTTATTTCGTATCGAGCACAATGTGCTACCAACGTGATGACAACAAGCTAATGGACCTGCCATCTACTCATCAATAGCACCCACCACTCGACGATTATGTAAGACACAAACAACAACAATACAATGGAACCTCTAAAACATGAATGTGGCATCGCAATGGTGCGTCTCCTCAAACCACTCTCCTACTATCAGGAAAAATATGGCTCATGGCGCTACGGCCTCAACAAGCTATATCTGCTGATGGAGAAACAGCACAACCGTGGCCAAGACGGTGCCGGCATCGTGTGTATCAAGACAGAGGTCCCAGCAGGCGAAGAGTATATCTTCCGCGAACGTGCCATGGGTAGTGGCGCTATTAGCGACATCTTCAACGCTGCCGCTACCAAGATACACCAATCCGAAGAATATGGCGACCCGCTGGTCAAAACAGCGTTCGCCGGCAACATGTATATGGGGCACCTGCGGTACAGCACCACAGGCCGTCAAGGCATGCAATACCTGCATCCCTTCGTCCGCCGCGACAACTACCGCACCAAAAGTCTCTCGCTCTGCGGCAACTTCAACCTTACCAATGCCAACGAAGTATTCGACGCCATAGTGGCAAAAGGTCAGAACCCTCGCAGCGCCAGCGACACCTACGTGCTCCTCGAACAACTCGGACACCGTCTCGACCGCGAGGTGGACAGACTCTATCTCGAAGCCAAAGAGCATGGTCTTACGGGGCTCGCCATCAACCAATACACAGAAAACAATCTCGATATGACGCGCGTCCTGCGTCAATGCGCCCCCTTGTGGGATGGTGGCTACGTCATCTGTGGCATGAACGGCAGCGGTCAGATGTTTAGCCTACGCGACCCGTGGGGCATCCGACCCGCTTTCTATTATACCGACGACGAAGTAGTAATTGTTGCCTCCGAACGGCCCGTCATCATGACAGCAATGGATGTGACCATAGACGATGTGCACGAGCTACAGCCCGGACAGGCTATCATGGTCAACAAGTCCAACGAAATATCTCTCGAACAAATACTGGCCCCAAAAGGCATCAACCAATGCTCTTTCGAACGCATATATTTCTCGCGCGGCAGCGACAAGGACATCTACTACGAGCGTAAGAAATTAGGTTACAACCTCGTGCCCGCCATCGTCAAAGCCTGTGACGGAGACCTGCTCAACTCCGTGCTCTCTTTCATCCCCAACACCGCAGAAGTGGCATACTACGGCATGTTGCACGGCTTCGAGGATATGCTCAACCAGCAGAAAGCTCAGGCTATCGAACAACTCTCGAAGAGTGGCAACCTGACGGAAGAGAAAATCAGAGAAATTCTCAGCACGCGTGTACGCTCCGAGAAAGTAGCAATCAAAGATATCAAGCTGCGCACCTTCATCACCGAGAACAGCTCGCGCAACGATATGGCAGCACACGTCTATGACGTCACCTACGGCATCATCCGCGACCATATCGACAACCTCGTAGTCATTGACGACAGCATCGTGCGAGGCACCACACTCAAAAACAGCATCATAAAGATTCTCTCTCGCCTACGTCCCAAGAAACTTATCATCGTCTCCAGCGCTCCGCAAGTACGCTACCCCGACTTCTACGGCATCGACATGAGCAATATGCACGACTTTATTGCTTTCAAAGCCGCCGTCGCGCTACTCGAAGAACGTGGCAAGGCCGACATCATCGACAACATCTACCGCAATTGCCGTGAAGCACTGCAGCAAGGGACGCTCGACCCTGCCAACAATTTCGTGAAAGAGATTTACGCCCCATTCACTACCGATGAGATTTCGTCAAAGATATGCGAACTCGTAGCCTCAGGCAACCCCGTCCCCGTTGAGTGTATCTTCCAAAGCATTGAAGGGCTGCACGAGGCGTGTCCAAACCATACCGGCGACTGGTATTTTACCGGCAACTACCCCACCCCGGGAGGCCTGCAAATGCTTTACCGCACCTTCATAGACTACTATGAGACCTTCCGCATCGGGCAGAACCTGCACCTCAGACTGAAGTAAAACAACCAATTACAGATATTCCTTCTATGCTCGTCAGACTAATAGTTGTAGGCAAGACAGACGCTGACTACCTGCGCAAAGGCATAGACGAATATACCACGCGTCTGAATCATTATATTCGCTTCGAGATAGTCACCATACCATCCCTCAAAGACCAAGGCAAAGCCGCACCAAACGAAGTACGAGAACGCGAGGCACAGACGCTTCTTCGCCATCTCGAAGGGTGCGACAGAATAGTGCTGCTTGACGAACATGGCACAGAACGCTCATCCATCGAGTTTGCATCGTATATGCAAAAAACAATGAACAGCGGCATACGAACCCTCGCATTCGTTGTCGGCGGAGCTTTCGGCTTTGCTCCCATAATCTACCAAAAGGCAAACGACAAAATCGCCCTTTCTCGCATGACTATGACGCACCAGATGGTTCGCCTTTTCTTCATCGAACAACTATATAGAGCCTTCACAATTCTGCGTGGCGAACACTACCACAACGAATAGCCCAACGCCAGACAAATATCACACTCTGTTTTGACCATCAAACAACATCCTATCGAACAACATAAACAAACTATGCGTGTCCGATAAGAGACTTTGTTACATTCATCAACCACTGATTCTTTTTTTTCAACTACGAAGAACTATGACAGCATAATAATTTTTAGACTACAAAAGAGGTCGAATATTTTTTCGGCATCATATCGGACGAGGACGGCTATATTATCACTCGAATACGAAAGGAACGATAGAAAACGAATGGATTTGGAGGGATTTTTAGGCTACGATATGATTGAAAGAATTAAAGTTAGACATGAAGGCTGGTCTGGCAAATAGTAATATATGTGAACAAAAAAAAGGTGTTTCAGCATTGCGAAACACCCTTACGTTTACTTTCAGAGACAGATTAAAGCAACTTCTCTATGTCCGACTCCAACTTCTCAGGCGCCGTCGTAGGACTGTAACGTTTAATACTGCTTCCATCTCGCGAAATAAGGAACTTAGTGAAATTCCACTTCACCTTGTCGCCAAAAAAGCCTCGCGTCTGACTACGCAGATACTTGAAAATAGGATGCGCATTATCCCCATTGACATCTATTTTCTTCATAATCTGAAATGTTACACCATAGTTCAAACGGCAGAACGACTCAATCTCGCTATCTGAACCGGGGTCTTGGTTGGCAAACTGATTGCATGGGAAGCCAATAATGACCAAACCACGGTCTTTGTATTTTTGATTCAACTTCTCCAAACCATCAAACTGAGGCGTAAAGCCACATTTGCTGGCAGTGTTAACAATAAGAAGGACCTTGCCTTCGAAATCTTTGAAATCAATCTCGCTGCCATTAGAGGCAGTTGCTTTGAAGGAATAAATACTTTCCATATCTTTTGTGTTTTTGTTTGTAGCGCAACCAATGACGACAAAGGCCACCATCAGCAACACGGTAATTATTCTAAAATGTTTCATTGTATGTTAAATACGAAGTTAGGTACTACAATAATAACGACATCATACTATCGGCTGAAGAATAATAGTCTAATAGAAGTTTAACGGTGGTCGAATAGTGGTCAAATGATAGTCTATTAGTGGTCGAATAGTGGTCAAATGATA
Organism: Bacteroidales bacterium; assembly: GCA_017451385.1. Lineage (GTDB taxonomy): Bacteria > Bacteroidota > Bacteroidia > Bacteroidales > P3 > Colimorpha. The sequence continues at coordinate 149,506 of JAFSPS010000011.1, read as the reverse complement.
GTCTATTAGTGGTCGAATGGTGGTCATATGATAGTCTATTAGTGGTCGAATGGTGGTCTATTTTAGATATTAGTATAAGACAAGCATCAAATATTGCATTTCATAGTGGAAAGATTTTCCAATGAGCAGTCTCATATACTAAAAAGCAGCGGTACGGAAACACCGTGCCGCTGCTTGACAAGTCGATAAGTATGATTATCTGCCACGTTCGCCTTTGCGGGCATTGTAGAAGATTTTGAAGGCACCAGCCTTGCGAAGTTCCTGCTTTATGTCGCTGATGAGACCCATCTTAGTGTCCTTGTCAGCTTTGATAGCCGTGGTAATGAACGGACGGTCAGCCTCCACACGGGCAGCCTTCTCCATTTCAACAAATTGGATAATATCCGATACCTCGGCAATCTGGTCATTAAGCTGGATACGGCTATCCGTACCATACTTTGCCTGCTGCTCCTTCATAGGAGTACCAACATTGATGTAGCTCACGAGACTCTTCTTCTCGAGCTTGCTAACTTCCGTACCCTGCGGGACAACTATTTTGACATAGAGAGTGCTCTCGCGCATGGTAGTAATAACCATGAAGAAGAACAAGAGCATGAAAATAATGTCGGACATAGAGCCCATGTTAAGAGCCGGTGTCTCTTTTGCTTTTTTTCCTGTAAAACGTGCCATTATTTCTTCTCTCCTATCTTTGTAGGCTCAGCTTCGGAGATAGCAATAGGTATTGCTTGGTCGATAGCGTCGCGCTGGGGTTCGGTAATGTCAGCATATTTTTGACCGAAACGGTCCATAGCCAGTTCGTTACGCATTTCGTTGATGGCAGCCGCCAACTCGTTCTGCACCTGAAGGTACATGTCATACGATGTACCACGGTCGTTTTGCAGTGAGATAACGCCTTTGGAGACTCTCATCTCGCCGAGCAGGTCGATATTCATCGTCTCTTTCTCGGGGAGGTTGCTTTTATCCTCTGGGTTGCCAAGGAACTCCTTAGCACGGTCCTTGAGGTCTTCTATACGGCCTATCTCGCCATTGTAGAGCAGACGGTCTTTGCTGTTGATTTTGACGACAAAGATATTGCGTTCACGAACTTCTGGCTTGTCTTGGTTAGGCGGCAGCGGAGGTGGCAGACGCCTTGCGATACCCTGGTCGGTGTTGATGCTCGACGTCATGAGGAAGAACGTCAAAAGCAGGAACGATATGTCGGCCATGGAGCTTGTATTCAATCCAGGAGTTTTGCGTGCCATAACTGATTACTTTTTAAACAATTTAGAGCACTCTACATAGATGATGGAAGCAACAGCGCCAAAGAAAAGGATATAGACGCCGATGCAGGCTGCACCAATCCATTTAGAGGTAGTCTCTGTAAGACCATTTTTGAGCAGCAGTTCATTGGGGACATCAGTGCCAGAAGCAAAGATGAAAGCCAGCGCCACGACAACAACGGCAATGCCAAAAACGATGAGCGAAGTGCGTGCTTTTTTTGGATTCTCCGAGAAGTTTTTAATGAAACGAACACAGAAAAATCCCACCATACCAATGATTGCAACAACAACAAAAAGAAGGGTAATCCAATAAGCAATGTCAAACATTCCTCCATTATCATTCATGGCGAAGATGATGGCGAAGAGACCGCCCAGCACTGCAATGCCAAGGAGTACCCAAGTGAGGAGTTTATCGGTTTTCTCTTGCATAATAGTTTAAGGATTAAAAATTAACAAATGAGTGAATTAAAGACTCCTTAATACTATTATTTCTGGTTCTTGACGAGGATGTCCATGAAGGAGATAGAACCATCCTCCATCTCTCCTACGAGACCTTCGATTTTGGTAAGGATATAGTTGTAGAAAATCTGCAATATGATAGCCACGATAAGACCGAACACGGTGGTCAACAGAGCGACCTTCATACCACCAGCCACAACTGTTGGGCTGATATCGCCAGCGGCCTCGATGTCGTCAAATGCCTGAACCATACCAACAACGGTTCCGAGGAATCCGAAGGAAGGAGCCAGAGCGATGAACAGACCAATCCATGTCAGATTGCTCTCGAGGCGTGCCATCTGAACACCACCATAAGAGGTAACAGCTTTCTCTACGTTGTCGAGACCCTCATTGACGCGGTCAAGTCCCTGATAGAAAATGCTGGCCACAGGACCACGGGTATTGCGGCAGAGCTCTTTAGCACCTGCATAGTCACCTTTCTTTACATAATCTTCAATGCCATTGAGAAGCTTCTCGACATTGGTGGTAGCCATATTCAGATAAAGTATGCGCTCGATAACAAGAGCCATACCGAGAATGAGGCAGAGGAGAACGGGGGTCATCCAGCCTGCACCACCCTGTATGTATTTCTCTTTCAATACCTGATGAAAAGATTTAGTAGGCTCTTCATCAGTAGTGGCGGCGACAACTTCGTCCTCTGCGGCTTCAGCCTCAGCCTCAACCTGCTCGCTTACGGGAGCCGTCGCCTCAGCGTTCTGCTCCTCTTGAGCATTTAATCCATTGAAATTGGTGAATGTCAATAAACCAACGATTGACATCAAAGCAATTACTTTTTTCATGGTTTTTTAGAAATGAGTTAATATTTAATTATTTAAGATTATCCACTTTTTCTATAACATAGATGCAAATATACTATTTTTTCAATAAATTGCAAAATATGTGTGAAAGGCTGTCTCAAAAAGAGGTAAACGACATCCCTTTTTCGCCTTACGCCTGCCACTAATCAGCTGTGCCGGCCTACCAGCTTCTGCAGAAGGTCGCGTAACGGGGCCTTGGCTTCGTATGTGGCATGGATGGCGGCAAGGGCAGCATCAGCCTGCCTCAGGTAGTCGCCTATGAGCTTTTCCACTTTGCTGCGTACGCCTATACAATCATAAATAGCACGCACGGCTTCCACTTTTGCATCGCTCTTAGGCGACGCAAGCAGTTTGTGCAACGCGGCTCGCTGGTCGCTGTTGGCATCAGCGAGAGCAGTGATGAGAAGCATGGTCTTCTTGTTGTCGGAAATGTCCTGACCTGTCTTCTTTCCAAAAGTATTCTCGTCGCCATAGGTGTCGAGCACATCGTCCTGCAGCTGGAAAGCGAGGCCAAGGTTACGCCCATATTGCATGAGCAGCTCGATATCTGCGGCAGGAGCATCGGCGAGCGTTGCACCCATCCGCAGCGCACCACAGAAGAGTACGGCTGTCTTCAAATAAATCATGTCGAGGTATTCATCGACAGAGACATCCAGACGTCTTTCGAAATTCATGTCATACTGCTGCCCCCTTACCACATCAATAGCCATCTGCGAAAACATGCGCAGGAGACGGCAGACCGCCGGAGCCGACAAATATTTGAATGCCATTATCAGCATGGCGTCGCCAGAAAGTAGAGCTGTATTCTCATTCCATCTATGGAAGACCGTGGGCTTACCTCGACGCAACGATGAGCCATCCATAAGGTCGTCATGAACGAGTGTGTAGTTGTGAAACACTTCCACAGCAAGCGCGGCGGGATGAGCCGCCTCTATATCGCCGCCAAAAAGCTGACAAGCAGCCAAAAGCATCGTCGGTCGAAGTCGCTTGCCCCCCAGACGCAGAGAGTATTCTATCGGAGCATACAGCTCCTCAGGAGTGTGGAGAAAGGGTTCGCTATCAACGATATGTTTAACAACATTTTGTAGCTGAGTTAGTGAGAGCGCCATTGGTAAATGTTTGTGAGTTTCTGTACGTAGTTATTTTTTCCCTTGCAAGATGCTATAAGATTCTAACGTCTTTTTTTGTTAGACAGTTGTCTTTGTCATAATAATCTAATAGCATATTCATGAATCAGATAACGTATTTTTTTGTTTACTTTTACATATCACGTCTTCCATTGTGTTATATCAGAACGGGTAGTTAATACCGAAGTTTGTGTTGATGGAATTAAACTTCCATTGGCTGAAGCGCCAACGGTCTGTCGATGCGTATGTCGGGTCATACACAGGGATAGCGAAATCCAGACGTAGCGTGATGAACGACACCTTGACACGTAGTCCGAGACCGACACCCAAGGCAAGGTCACTGAAGAAGTTGCGCCAGCTGAAGGCTGCCCCCGGCATATATTCATAGTCTTTGAACATCCACACATTGCCTATATCAGCAAAGACCGCACCCTCGAATATGCCTATAATAGGAAAACGCTCCTCGAGATTGAGCACGAAAGTGATATCGCCAATCTCGTCAAACTCATAGCCATCGGCATTGTCATGCGTGTTAAAGTGCCCCGGTCCGAGGTGACGTATCTGCCATGCACGCATATTTGTTGGACCGCCACCGAAGAAGCTCTTCTCGTAAGGCATCGAACTACTGTTGCCGTATGGGATTCCGATACCGACAAGTGTGCGAGCCACAAAAACGCTATTGTCGCCATGATAGAAGTAGCGCTTGTATTCGGCACTCCCTCGCACATACTGCGAATACGCCACGCCGCCAAGCTTATATTCTCCATATTCGCTGACTTCGCGCCATGAAGGGGTGGTGGCTATAAGTGCCGCAAGATTGCCCGCTGTCTCCAACGAACCACTGAAATAAGAGAAATCTCGCCGCCGCCCCACACGCTGACCATTATAAACGAAATTGTAGTTGGCATTGATAATCAAATGGTCGCTGTATTGATATAGCAGACGGTAGCTTAACACATTAATCAGACGCTCGATAAAATCGTCGTTCATATTCACCTGCACAAAAGAGACTTCCAGCGGCATAATCTTGTGACGCACATTCTGCGAGGCATTCCACGTGTAGCCGAAAGCCGCCGTAACCTGATGACGCTCAAAATAGCTGCGATACTGATAGTCGAACCCTGCGTTGACGAGGGTGTGCGGCATGGCATTGCCAAACATGATGCCATTGCCGTAGGGGAAGAGGAAACGAGGCATATCCAACGAGAGGTTGACTCCCGTCTCAAAGGAGGCGAAACTGCTGCGAAAGCCGTTAAAGCCTTCCCTGAACACCGATTTATTGAGTTCCACGAGCAGATTGCCCGACACCGACAATTGCTCGGCACCGCCAAATAGGTTCTTATGCTGATACTGCAGGACGAGCTCCGTCCCAAAATTGCCGCTGTTGGACGACTCACGCGACAATGGCGAGGCGTTGCTCAGCTCGAAAGAGCCACTGATGCGCTGCTGGTTACCACTGACCAGACGTACCCTTGCTTCCAGCAAGCGACGCTCGTTGCTGCTGGCAGAATCCTCGCGATATTCTATATTGATAAGGTTGAAATTACGCAAACCAGCCAGTGCGTTGTATGAGTTTGTAGTGCTACGCGGCATATATGGCTGACCGGCACGAAGTGTCAGCATGCGGTTGATGGTCTGCATATTCACCTTTGTAGTGTCTATTGTCACTTTGTTGATGAAATACTGCTGGTAGGGTGCCGTGAAGTTGGGCATTCCGGGCAAATCAAAACGTGGACTGTCTATCACCACATTTACGCCCAGATGGTGAAGCGGGTAGGCAAATGTGTCGAGCTGAAAATGGATTAGGTCTGTTGACGCGCGGAAATAGCCATTGTCAAGCATATAGTTCACAAAGCGGTCGCGCTCGCGGTCGAGGTCGTCTTGGTCATAGTAGTTGCCTGCCTGCAATGGCGAGTGGTCGCGCAGCCGGCCTACAGCTTTCTGCACGACGCTATCGGCAGAGACATAATTGACATTGTCCACCACAAAACGTGGCGAAGCCTTGATGTGATAGGTGGCGACGACACGCTGCTGCGACAGATGCACTGTATCGACAGTAACCGTTGAGTGGAAGCTGCCATGACGTGCAAGAAGTCGCTCTATCTGGCGGACCGAGGTGGCGGCATCGCTCGGACTGTAGATGACTGGCGCTGTTCCTATATTACGCATGGTACGCGCCCACCAGCTGCTGTCGGACAACGACACCCAATAGTATGCGTTGAATATTGACCGATAGAAGTTAAAGAAACCATTGCGTGGTCGCTGCCTCACGTATTTATCCACGTCCTCCAACGTACTGCGCACCTCGTCGGTCGCAACGCTATCGTTGTCCATCCTGATGTCGAATTTGTTACGATAGAGGATACGTTCGTCCTGCGTAAGGACACGTCGCGTATTAGCACATGACACGGACAAAACCGCGACAACGGCAATCAGCATTATATATACAATTCTACGCAACGTTTTTTTTCTCTTTGTTGTTTCCTATCACTCCGCCTGTCGCTCCACCACTGCAAGTATGGCATCGCTACTACCGAGATTGAGATTCATATAGTCCCTGCAACTCCGCTCTGCCGATTCAAGAGCAGCGCCTCCAACAAGGAGATTGTCGAAATGCTTTTGCAGCTGCTCATAGGTGCTATAGGCAAAACCGCCACCGTTGGCTATCAGGTCGTGCGCCTCCTGAAACTTCTCGTAGCGGGGGCCAAAGACTACGGGTTTAGCGAAAGCCACTGCCTCCAACGTATTGTGGATGCCATGTCCGAAGCCGCCACCGATGTAGGCCACCGTGGCATAACGATAGATGGCAGACAACATTCCAATATTATCTATAATCAACACCCTGCGGCGAAGTTCGGCATCCGTCGCCGCTGCCAACTGCGAATAGCGGATGCAGTTGTCGTTGCCAAACAGGCGTATGATAGCGCTAAGATGCGAGTCGCTGATGACGTGAGGTGCAAGGATATACCGCACCGTTGCTGGATGCTCTGCCATGTAGTGCTGCAGATGCCCCTCATCAGGCTCCCACGATGAACCAGCAACAACGATAGGACAGCCCGACACGGCATCAGCAAAGCGTTCTATCCCCTCTATACGCCTCGCTTCCACAGATATAGCATGCACGCGGTCGAAACGAGTATCGCCAGCCTTAGAGCACTGTGTTATTCCATTGCCACGAAGCAGCATGAGCGACTCGTCGTTTTGCACAAAGAGGTGGTCGTAGCAACGCCCCAGTTGCTGGCGAAACCATGCGCCATACCAACGGAAGAAATACTGCGTAGGACGAAATATTGCAGAGAAGATGTAGGTACGAGCACCACAGCGGCGCAACGCATCCAGATAGTTGAACCAAAAATCGTATTTGACGAAAAACGCCATGCGTGGCGACAGCGTCTGCACGAGGCGTCGCGCATTAGCCGGGGTGTCCATAGGCAGGTAGCAGACCACATCGGCCGGCGCATAATCCTTGCGCACTTCGTATCCTGATGGCGAGAAGAATGTCAGCAAGATACGGTATTCTGGATGCGCCTTGCGGAACTTTTCCAACACGGGGCGCGCCTGCTCAAACTCGCCAAGCGACGAAGCATGAAACCACGCAATAGGCGCATCGCCAGCCTCCCTTGCCATCTGCCATATCCGGCGTCGGCTCTCGCACCATCCGCGCACCATAAGACGCGCTTTTGTGTTGAACAAACTCGCCACACGCACGCCCAACGTGTAAAGATATATGCCTATCGTATATAAAAAACGCATATCGTCTATTGTAATCTATTGTCCGTTATCAAGTTTTAGCCACCTGCCCTCTGCTCCGTGAAAAACGAATTATATTCCGTCCCCGCTTTTCATTTTTCACCTCCATCGTAGTCCATCTCCCGCATTGAGGCTCTCGGCTTACTTTTTTTATCACCCTGCTACCCTACCACCATATCCACTCGTCGCATTACTTAAACCTCCGTCAGATTTCACCGATAGCAAATCGCCAATCTCTGTTCGCTAAAAATAGTAATACTCATGCACCGTCTTGCCTTTGAGAGGGAACATCCAGCAGAATTTCAGAGAGTAGAGCAGGTCGAAATAAGCCCCCTTATCTTCACCATGCAGACCGAGGAGGTTGTCGCTCACATAGTCGCGCGTAGAAATGCTAAACACCTGCGACACCTCAAAAGCCAGATAGCAATTGACGAGGTTGGCGCGGTTGCTCATATACCACAAGCCCACGCTCTCCGTCAGCACCAATCCGCGACGCTGATGGTCGTAGAGCAAGGCGTTGTCACCCGAAATCTGGGGTGCCTCCACCTCGTTAAGCGTAAACACCGTCTGCTGCTGCATCCATCCTGCCGAAAGACGCGCCACGATGCCCGAGTTGGGATTGACAGACGGGAAGAGTGGGAAGATACGTCCCACGCCACCTTTCAGCGAGAGCCCTCGATTATAGGCTGTCACCACGGCGTCGGTACCATTGGTACCAATAATAATCCCCTCCGATGTGTATATGTCCGACATGCGCTCCGTGCGGTCGCGCAGGTTATCATTGCCAAACCATAGCTCTGCATCCAGCGAGACAAGCCAGTTGCTGTTCCACTTATAGAAACCATTGACGCCAAAATCAAGCCACGGCGACTTATATAGGCTGTGCATGGTCGCCGTAGTTGTAGATACACCGTCGAGACGACGGTGAGAACAGGATGCCGACGGAAATATCGTACCCACATTAAATCCCACGATAAAACACTGTATGCTGTCCAAACGCGGCGTCTGCTGGGCATGCACAGAAGGACTCATCCACGACAGGAACGATGCCACAACCAGCATGCACAATATTTTTTTGCTTATTCTCATTATCTTATAATTGCGATTGCCATTTATTTTGTATTTTTGCGACGCAAAAGAATAACGTGCAAAAATATATAATTTATTTGAATTGTGATTAGTGAATTGTCGAAAGGAGGTTATCGGCATAGCCTCAAAAAACAAAAAAACAACATTTTTTTGAACAAAAACTAACCATTGCGAATAACTCGACACTATCCTAATCACGATTAAACCATCCACGCTATACAAATCACAAACAAATACTATCATCAATCATGGCAAAAGATTTCGTAAAACGCTCTGAGAACTATTCCGAATGGTATAACGAGCTTGTGGTGCGTGCCGACCTTGCTGAGAGCAGTGCGGTGCGCGGTTGCATGGTCATCAAGCCCTACGGCTACGCTATATGGGAAAAGATGCACGATGCCCTCGACAAGATGTTCAAGGACACCGGCCACGTCAACGCCTATTTCCCGCTCTTCATACCCAAATCATTCCTCAGCCGCGAGGCAGAGCATGTGGAAGGCTTCGCCAAAGAGTGCGCCGTCGTCACCCATCACCGCCTGATGAACGACCCTAACGGCAACGGCGTCGTCGTGGACCCCTCCGCACGGCTGGAGGAAGAACTCATCGTCCGCCCCACCTCTGAGACCATCATCTGGAGCACCTACAAGAACTGGATAAAATCCTACCGCGACCTGCCCATTCTCTGCAACCAGTGGGCCAACGTTGTGCGTTGGGAGATGCGCACGCGCATGTTCCTCCGCACTGCCGAATTCCTATGGCAGGAGGGCCACACCGCCCACGCCACTCGCGAGGAGGCAGAAGAAGAGGCGCGCCGCATGCTCGATGTCTATGCCGACTTTGCTGAAAACTACATGGCCGTGCCTGTCGTCAAAGGTGTCAAGTCGCCTAATGAGCGCTTCGCTGGCGCCCTCGACACCTACTGCATCGAAGCCATGATGCAAGATGGCAAAGCCTTGCAGGCTGGCACCTCTCACTTCCTCGGACAGAACTTCGCCAAGGCCTTCGATGTCCAGTTCCTCAACAAGGAGAACAAACTGGAATATGTGTGGGCTACGTCGTGGGGCGTCTCCACACGCCTCATGGGCGCACTCATCATGACGCATAGCGACGACAACGGCCTCGTACTGCCTCCAAAGCTCGCCCCCATACAGGTAGCCATAGTGCCTATCTGCAAGAACGACGAGCAACTGCGTGAGATTGACGGAGCAGTAGCCCCCATCATCGAGCAACTCCGCTCACGCGGCATCACCGTCAAATACGACAACCGCAGCGAATACAAGCCCGGCTGGAAATTCACCGAATACGAATTCAAGGGCGTCCCCGTGCGCCTCGCCATAGGCCCGCGCGACATGGAGAATGGCACATGCGAAGTATGCCGCCGTGACACATTGGAGAAGACCACCATGTCCATCAACGGCATAGCCGACCATGTGCAGCAGCTACTTGACGAGATTCAGTCCAACCTGCTGCATCGCGCCGCAGAATTTCGTGCCGCCAACACTCGCCCCGTAGATACGTGGGATGACTTCAAACGCGAGATAGAGAAAGGCGGTTTCCTACTTTGCCACTGGGACGGCACCACAGAGACCGAAGAGCGCATCAAAGAGGAGACTAAAGCCACCATACGCTGCATCCCCAACGATGCCACTGCAGAGGAAGGTTCCTGCATCTACAGCGGCAAACCTTCTCACCGCCGCGTAATCTTCGCCCGCTCTTATTGATCAGCGCAAGACGTGAAAAACAATTGCACTGGTTATCCAGAGATTTCGGAAAGAACGGTATATGCCGTAGAGTTCCGTAAGATGATGAAAGTCGCACATAACATTAAGCAGATCATTGCCGAAGAATGCAGTGCAAGAAAAAAAAACAATGCCCACACACAAGCATATCGTGTGGGCATTATTTGTTGTATTATAGTAGCCGTGACAATGGCATCGAGAGTTTACTGCTGACGTGACAACAGTATTTTTTTCACGAATAACCATAATTGAAAGACACTGGCTTATTCGGGAGGCAGTTTAAACATTTGAAATATACTGTCTCATTGGCGAGTATATATACGCCATTCTGTCCATAATTTATCTCCTTCAACAAAAAAATACGAACCGCTTTCATCACTTTCCGTCAGCTGCATGAAGCCGAATACATCCGTCATCATTTTAAATTGTCCACTAAAACTTTTTATTTCGTAACTTTCTGTACGTGTCCCCATGAATGTATTATCTTTATAAAAAACTAAGACATTAACGTATCCATTATTATCAGTTTGTTTCCACGTCCCCAGAACTTTAACATTTGAGGCGACGGTATCACTCATTTTAGTGTATTTTGCAATACTATCGGCAAAATTGTAGTATGGATGTATCTGCAGATATTGGTACTTTGCAATACTGTCGGCAAAATTGTAGTACGGTGTATCGGACTCTTTGGTACAAGAGGAAAGACCAGCGACAAGAAACACAAACGTGAGCAGTGCAATCATTGCCTTCAAGAAACATCTACATTTCATTTTTTGAAATCCCTAATTCGTGTCGGGCGCAACTGTTAAACGAAGTATGCAGTGCCCGCATACACGGAAGAGATTATAAGAAGCGTGGCACTGGATGCCAAATCCCTAAAGGAGGTCGTGAGAAAACCCTAATTGCAGAAATGACACACAGTCCACGCTACAAAGCGCGAACCGTCATACCAACCTTGCAATTATGAATGGAAATTTCTCACGTTTCCTTTAGCAAGTAGAGCATAACGCTTCGTATTTTAACAAATTACAAATCGCACAACTCTCTGCGATTATGATACAAATATATCATCTTTTAACAAAAAATGAAGAAAAAAAAATCATGCCCGTATGACACGACATACATATACAACGGCAGGCGTATCGTACATTCGACACGCCCGCTGTATTATAATCACAATAATGTTGTCCGAAGATCTTTAGGCTACTGGATGTCGTATATATCAAGAGGTGCGGCAAGGAGCCCCGTGAAGTTGTCCTTGGCATCAAACTCAAGACGAACATACTTCATTTCCCGATTTACTTTCTGACTCACAACGACATACGTATATGGTTTAGGTTTCTTGCCATCGGCACCACGATATTTGCTGTCGGCAGTATAGGTCACCATTTTCTCGATGTTATATTTCTCGCCCTTGAATTTTTCCTCTAAATACTTGACAATGCCTTTCTTGTAACGCTCGCGCGCAAGGGTCTTGCCAACCCACTCGCAGGCTCCCGTCTCGGTATTATATACCACCTCCATTTCGACCCTCTGAGCATTCATGTAGTATGCCACCATCTGTACACCGCCGGTACGCATAGCCCATTCGGGACCTTTCTTGACACGTTTAGCATGATTCTTCTGAAAGTGTTCTGCAATGGCACCAGTGGGTTCCACTGGACCAGCCTCGGCAGGCTTGTCCTCTTCAGGCAAAGGCCTCTTACCCTTGATGCGGGTATTACGGCCATCATCATACTCGGGATTATTGAGCGTATAATACTCACGCTTGACAGCCTCTGGCTCTGGAGCATTGGAACGCATGAGCTTGCCACGCGTATCAAAAATCATCTCACAATCGGTGGCATCTATAGCCTCACGCGAAATGATAACCTTGTAGTAGTTGTCGCCACTACGTTCCTCTATATAGTTGACATCGCTAATCTTATAGCCCGGATAATTCTCGGCGATATAAGTCGTCAGGAGCGTTGGGCATTCTTTGGCCTTGACAGGAAATGAACTATACTGCCAGTCGCCGCCAGCGGTAAAATAGCCGCGGCCGTGCTGCCCATCAACGACAAAATCGGCAATATACTGACCGGGGGCTGCATACCATGTCTTGACCTTGTAGGTGTCATAGGTCTTGGCAAGGGTAATTAGTACCGACTTGGGCACTTCCGTTTCCTTCACCTTAGTCTGTGCTCCTGCTATAAGTGGCAGGACAAGCATGGCTATAAGAATGAGTTTCTTCATGTTATTATATTATATTCTTGTTTCTTGTTTCTTAGTACGCCGATGCGTTGATGACGCTTATCTTATTTTTTGTCTTTCGAGAAGGCTGATACTTGCATCCGCCACACATTTTTATTGCCTTAACGCAAAAACAGCTTTTTTATTTTACCGTCGTAGCCGTTTTCACTTGAAAAGCACATCTTTGCGGTCGGGGCTGATGGAGACAGCCATGATGTGCACACCCGTCTCCTGCTCTATGGCGGCAAGGTATGCCTTTAGGTTCTCTGGCAGGTCGTCATAAGACGTGATGCCAGCAAGGGGATGCTTCCATCCCTCGTATGAGCGCAGGACAGGTGTAATATGAACGTTATTGAACTCAAAAGGCAGCTCGCCAGTCTGCTCGCCGTTGATTTCATAAGTCGTACACATCTTCACCTCGTCGAAATCGTCCATCACGTCGGGCTTTGTGACGAAGAGGTCTGTAACACCATCCAGCATACAGGCATAACGCAGTGCTGGGATGTCTATCCACCCGCAGCGACGCGGACGCCCTGTCACACTGCCGAACTCGTGTCCCAACTCACACAGGCGACGCCCCGTCTCGTCAAAAAGCTCCGTAGGAAACGGACCTGCGCCAACACGCGTGCAATAGGCTTTGGTGATGCCCATGACACGCCCTATTGCCGACGGCGCGATGCCCAGTCCTGAACACACACCAGCAGTAATAGTCGATGAAGACGTCACAAAAGGATACGAGCCAAAATCGATGTCGAGCATAGACCCTTGCGCACCTTCTGCCAACACGCGTTTGCCTTCCGCAAGGCACGTATTGATGAAATACTCACTATTGATGAGGCGAAACGCCTTCAAACTTTCTATAGCATCAAGCCACTCCCGCTCGTACTGTTCGAACGGCAGACCGTCGATGCTGAAGCCCTCGAGAGCAAAACGCAGTGTATGCGCGGTCTGGAGATGCTGCACTTTCAGCAACTCGTAACGCTCTTTGAAATCCACAGCCATGATGTCGCCCACGCGGAGTCCCGAACGGGCTATCTTATCAGTATATGCAGGTCCTATACCCTTGAGAGTGGACCCTATCTTGGCGTTGCCCTTTGCCATCTCGTTTGCAGCATCGAGCATGCGGTGCGAAGGCAGGATAAGATGCGCCTTCTTTGAGATATAGAGGTTCTGCGTAGCATCCACGCCCTTCTCTCTCAATGCCTCTATCTCCTGACGGAAGATGCGAGGCTCTATAAGCACGCCATTACCAATAACGTTTATTTTGTCTTTATGAAATATTCCTGACGGGATAGTACGGAGGACATGCTTGATGCCGTTAAATTCAAGGGTATGGCCTGCATTGGGCCCTCCTTGGAAACGAGCTATGACATCATACTGCGGTGTGAGGACATCAACAACTTTGCCCTTTCCCTCGTCGCCCCACTGCAATCCTAATAGAACATCTACTTTGCTCATTATATTTTGTTAATTGTTGATTTGTGATTAGTGAATTGACTATTTAGCAATAGTTTAGATATAGTTGCTTACAATTTGTCTCTCATTCTGCCCAATAGGTCTCTTTCTTTTGTTCGCAGTGTCCAACTTCTGACGGACGGAGAATCGCATCCTGTCAAAAAGATATTACGCTTATACCTATACCTGTACGCTCTCTCCCATTCTACTTTTTTTATGTATATTACTATGTTCAAACACATTAAAACGTGTGTACGCAAAGCGAACACACACAAAAACATTGCGAATTTAATAAAAAATTTCCAATCGGAGGACAAAAAAAATCACTCCTTGTCGCGTTGCTTCTTAAACCACTGAACAAAGTCGGGCAAGTCGTCCATTGGTCGAAAGCCTGCCTTGAATGGTTCTTCCGGCAACGGCACAACCTCGAGATAGCCCATGAGCGTAGCACAATCAAACTCACCTATCATGGCTTCGATAGTAACATAGACGCCAACCTGCAGGTCTTCATCATCGCTGCTCACAGGCTTGCCATCTACAGCCACATGCTTCATATCCACAGCCACACGCAGACCGATGAAATCTGGCTCATCTTCACACTCGAGCTGCATGAAGTGCATCTTCGTAGTGTCAAACAGGAAACGGTCAAAACGGACACGCAGTGAGGTACCTGCCGCCTGCTTGAATGCAACAAAATCCCACCAATCGAGGTCCGGTGCGCTGTCCGTCAGCGCCACAACGTAGCGGAACAGGTCATTGTCGCCTTCTGCGGTAAAAGTCAGCGTGCGCCCCGAAGGCGTTGGCTCACCCATGACGAAGGAGAGGCCCTCACAGTAATCGTCAAGTTGTTTCTGCAGCAGGGCAAGCAGTGCCTTGCGTTCCGCATCCGTAAGGTCGCCCAGCATGGTGAGTCGTTCATTATTGGCAGAAAACCATTGCCAAAATTTTTCTGTATCGTGCATCTATTTTTTTGAGATTTATATGTCGTGAATTATAAATTATCAATGCCGAAGCTATCATTACGTGATATTATATTGGGCTTCGCGTTCGAGGATTATGCCGAAACGTGATTGCACATCGGCTGTTATAGCATCAGCGAGTTGGCGGATGTCATCAAACGACGCCCCGCCGTAATTCACCAGCACGAGAGCCTGACGCTCATATACGCCGCACTGTCCCACCCTTCGGCCACGCCAGCCACACTGCTCTATGAGCCATCCCGCTGCCACCTTGCAGCCATCGGCAGTCGGATATAACGGCACCTGCGGATATGCGGTACGCAGCGCCGCACCGCACTCTCGCGACACTATTGGATTCTTGAAAAAACTACCAGCATTACCCAAAACCTCAGGGTGCGGCAACTTGCTCCAACGCAAATCACCTATGGCCGCCATCAGCTGCGAAGGGCCTATCGGCCCCTCATTCGCAAAAAGCTCACCTACTGCTTTATATGAGAGGTTAGGCGAAAACGAGTGTGATAAGCGAAACACAACAGAAGTAACAACACAACGTCCTCTCAACGCGTGTTTGAATACGCTGTCGCGATAAGCGAAACAGCAGTCTGATGCTGTCAGGCTTCGCATTGTCATAGTTTCGAGGTCAAAGACATTGACCGAATGAATCACGTCGGCAGCTTCAGAACCATAGGCTCCAACATTCTGAACCGGTGCGGCACCAACCGTTCCGGGAATAGCGACAAGATTTTCCAATCCATGCCATCCCTTATTAGAACAGTACCGCACGAAACCATCCCAGTCTTCGCCTGCCATAGCCTCCACCAGCACCGTATCGCCGTCATCGGCTATCACGCAAACACCTCGCGTGCGCATAACGAGAACAACGCCATGAAACACATCTGAGAACAGCATATTGCATCCCCTTCCCAGTACCACCAAAGGTTCCTCGCCACCTGCTGCCTTCACAGCCTGCTGCAACTCATCATTCTCCGACACCTCTATCACCCTATCGGCCACGGCATCAATACCAAACGAGTGGTATGGGCGGAGCGATATGTCGTGATATATTTTCATTATTGACTTTATTATGCTGTTATTTATTTCCCTATTTTGACGACATGGCTAAAAATCATAACCAAGTGATATATATCCAGCCCATTTGTCTGTAATGTCGCTCCAATGCAGGCTGAAAGTAATGGGGCCAACAATTGTTCGCAACGCATACTGCACACCAAAACCGAAATGACTCTCAAACGTTTCCCATCCATCCTGCAGAAGCGATTTGGTTGTACCTCCTATCACATTGCCCATAAGCGAGACATACGAGTGCTCGAACAGGTGCACACGCAGGTCTATACGTGCCACGGCAGCATCATGAAACAAATACTGCGGATCAATAACTCCAACAAAAGGCAACTGAGACTCCGAGTGCCTCTGATACATTATGCCGCCGAAAAGGGTCTGATAGAAATCCATATCCTTGTCCTCGTCAAAGGGCGTTATCATACGGACATAGAGGTGTGGAACAAAGGCAAAACGACCACCAAGAGGCACTATCGACGAAAAGGCAATGCTGCCCGAACCATAGGCGTCGCCTTCAATGAGATACCTATCGTCGTGATTGCGATGTACATCGCCTTCGAGGGAGAACACCATACCGCGGTCGGCAAGGTAGGGTCGGTTTCGAGTATCGAGACTAAGCGACGCAAACGCGCCGAAACTACGGAAAAAATCATCTATACTATTGTAATAATAGATTGACTCTTCCTGAACACCAATACGCAAATTAAACATACGACTCTGGAACTCCGAAAGATAAAGCCTTAAATAATTTTTTTTGGACCATATATCACTCAGTTTTTTTGCTCCTGACTCATTGTTATACCACATATTGTAATAGTCGGCACGGAACGCATATTCAAGATTGAGAGTTGCGAAATTGAGACCCTCATAGGATGCTGTGACGGCGAAACGCGGACTATAGTTTAGCTCGGCGGCAACCTGCAACTTGGCTCCAGCTATACGACGCTGGTTGAGGCCTATCTTGAACAGTATGGTAGCACTCGACTCCCAGTCATAGCGCAAACCCAGAGCAAAAACGTGAGGCTCATTCTCCTTGAGGTTGGCGGTGAGCGTATAGCATGACATAGTCATGGAATCCGTAGGACATTGCGCCGGATGCAGATTATACACTATGTCGGAGAATGCCCCTGTGCCTTTTACCAACGACAGCGCGTTGTCAAGCTGGTCTCCAGTGATAGGCCCCTCGTTGATGCCGCTGCGACGCAGGAGCCAGCGGTACTTGCCATGGTCCTGCATCAGCTCATCCTTGCTGATACCATTCAGCACGATATTTGTAACATAAATAGTGTCATGGCCAAACGCCTCTGCCGGACGTGCTTGCAGCTCCTTCTTATATGGGCCATAGTCATCAAGCATACGACGCAACTCTGCAAACTCATCAGCATGTTGCTGGGCCTGCTCGTAGCCACGCCGCACAAGCGTGTCTATGGCCCCAGCATTAAAACTCAACATATTATACCCCGTCATATCTGGACGGATATATATATCGCATTTCTGACGGTTGTCATACTTATTTTTGCTCACCGCTATCTGCATCAACTGATTGGCAATCTGCGGCAACGAATTGAGATTGGACGAGGAAGAGTCAAGTTCCTGCGCCACCTCAATACCTATCACTATATCGGCACCCAGCGAGTCAACACAGATGTCCGTGGGAAAATTATTAACCATTCCGCCGTCAAGCAGCAGGTGCTCGCCAAGACGCACAGGGTCAAAGACCCCTGGTATGGCCATGCTGGCACGCATAGCCATGGGCAGCACGCCTCGCCGGAAGATGTAGGCCTCGCCAGTCACAATATCGGTAGCCACACATGAGAATGGTATCGGCAGACTGTCAAACGAGATGGAGTCATTATAACCAAGACTAAGACTGTTGAACAGATTGCTGACATTACTGCCACCCATAAACGAACTCGGCAGAGAACTTATTATCGTGCTCCGCAGGCTGCGCGACGAAACTATCGTTCTGCTCCCCTCCCGCAGATTGAACGGCACGCGCAAAAGATAATCGCGATACAATGCCAACTCATTAGATGACATCATCGTGGGGTCCACGCGGTTCAGCATCAGATGCGACCAGTCGACATCAGAGATGATTCGTTTCATCTCCTCAGGCGAGTAGCCCAGAGAATAGAGTCCTCCGATGATGCTACCCATACTCGTTCCCGCCACACAGTCTATCGGGATGCCCTGCTCTTCTATGTACTTCAGCACGCCGATATGTGCAGCACCTTTGGCACCTCCACCGCCAAGCACCACGCCGATGCGGGGCCTATGCTGAGGGCGTTGCGCCATCACCATTTCTCCTACACAGACATAGACTATCAAAAACAAAAAAAGGCGTAGTGTAGCTACATACGCCTTTTTGACTGCATATCTCATTCGTTTATTTGGACGTTTCAGCATAAGCAATATACTCATCCACTTCACGACTTTCAGTGCTATTGGGATATTTCTCCTTTATCTGCTCAAACATCTGGACCGCTTTGGCGTTGTCCTTGAGCACAATATACACCATGCCTGCTTTGAAGAGAGCCTGCGGGGCAACGATGTCGTTGTCACTGCTCTTGGCAGCCTTCTGATAGAGTGAGAGGGCTTTATCCTTGTCGCCCAGCTCCATCTCAGCATCGCCCTGAGCCATCAGAGCCATACCCTGCGTGAAACTGTCCTTGCCGTTATATTTCTTCAAATGGTCTATTGCCTCATCATATTTACCCAGCTGCAACTCGCAGATGCCAGCATAGTAGCGGGCAAGGTTGCCAGCTTTTGTCGAGCCATACTCGTCGATAATGTCGAGGAAGCCCAGCGAATTGATAGTCTCATCGCCATTGAGGGCTTTCTCATACTCGCTATTGCCAAAGTAGTTCTCAGCGGCAAACATGTCCTCGGCTGCCTGCTGCTCACGAGGCTCCACATACCACTTCTTGATGCCGAAAAATCCAAGAACAACAACCACTATCGCAGCAAGTACGATATAGATGGTTTTCTTATTAGCATTGAAAAAAGCCTCTGCCTTTGCAAAGAAATCAGCAGCCTCAACAAGCTGCTTATTTTCTGTTTGTGTCTCTTTCATTGTGATAATGTTAGTTTTTTGAGTTTGCAAAAGTAACGTTTTTTTTTCACTTGCAGACCATTTTTATTCACAAAATTGCATTTTATATCTATACGCAATATTACAAAATAAAAAAGCAGACTGAAAATCAGCAGCATAAAAGTAAAATATAGGAATGTATTATTTTTCATGTTAAATAATCAAAAAAAAAGAATTACATTTGCAAATTATATAGTTCGATGCAGATGCTACATTCATCCTATAAACGATAAGGACTGATAAAAAGCAGATAAGAGACATTTAAGAAGAGATTAAACAGCCCTAACGACGGGAAAGAGCATTGCCTCGACACCAAACAAATGAGAAACGAAGAACTCAATCAGTAATGAATACAAGTGTAAAATATCTTGGGATTCAACTAAAAACACCCATCATCGTGGGTAGCTGCGGCTTGACGGGCAACCTCGACAACATTCTGAGAATGCAAGATGCCGGTGCAGGTGCAGTAATAATAAAGACAAAATTTGAGGAAGAATTTGCATACGACATTAAACATAATACCACGACACTTGCCCGTACCGAAATATACGGAGAAGCATACGACTATGTAGAATCCATTCATCACGGATACCAAATGGACGACTACTTCGCCGAGCTGAACAAGATAACCGAAGCCGTCAGCATCCCCGTCTTGGGAAGCATCAACTGCATCTCGCTCGAGTCGTGGCTCAACTATGTGAAAAACTACGAGCTGGTGGGGTGCAAGGCCATAGAGCTCAACATGGCGATGCGTCCTTACGACATCCTCACCACGGCATCCGATGTGGAACGCACCTTCTCGCAAGTGCTGCAGACCATCAAACGCGTCACCTCGCTGCCCGTAGCCATCAAGCTGGGCTCCTGCTTCACCGACATGGCACGATTCATACAGCAGCTGTCGTGGTCCGGCGTGCAAAGCATCACGCTGTTCGACACCGACGTATGGATGGCCATGGATATTGAAAACATACGCTATGCGCCAATGCCCATAGAGCACCATATAGAAGACCTCGACAGCACTCTACGATGGATCTCAATACTATCAAAGAAAACGCGCGGCACACTGTCCGCCGCCACAGGCATCGACAATGGCGACGATGTGATAAAGGCTCTCCTTGCTGGCGCAAGCACCACGCAAGTGTCTTCAAGCCTCTACCGCCACGGCATAGAGCATATCACCACCATGCAAAAAGCGTTGGAGCAATGGATGCAACGTCACAACTTTGAAACTATCGAACAGTTTGTCGGACTGCTCGCCATGAAAGGGGCGGACAACGCCTCAGCACGCATGCGTATTCACGCCATAAAATCTCTTTTTGAAGAAGAATAGTTTTATACAGATATCTATATTTCATCAACAAAAAAAATCTATGGAAACACAAGAACGACAGGGATGCTTCTTCCGTTTCGAGGAGTTGCGCATCTACGCCAAAGCAACAGCCTACAGCCAATGGGTGGTGCAACACCTGCATGAGCCGCACACCGAGTGCGAGCGTAACCTAATCAACGCTTTCTGCAACTCGTCGTATGACATTGCTATCAACATCGCTGAAGGCTCTTCTCGCAACAAAAGCCAGTTTGAGCACTACCTGAAAATCTCAAAAACGGCCATACGCGAATGTTATGTCTATACATCTGTTGCCAAAGGCACCGCACTCCTCAGTGACGAGGACGCCGACCAGTCTGCAGAATACCTGATGGAGATGACTCGCATGATTGGTGCTCTCATCATCTCTCTGCAGCGCGGACGCCGCTCGCAAGAAGACGAGCCTATGTCGGCAGAGGATAACATCGACGACATAGACACCAATTTCTAAGGCCATGTGGCGGAGCTTAGCCCGCCACAATTGCAAAGGCTGCCAACATCATACTCAACAGCAGCCCGTTTACCATTTGTCATCACGACAAAACAATGGTATGATATTGTTTTTTCGTTTTTTTTCGACTATTATCGCTGCCGTTAAAGAAATCTGTATAAAAGAAATAATCACAACAACATAAAACTACTACTCACTATAATACACAGCTCATAATGATATACCCCAAACTACAAAAGCTAAAACATACCACGACCGGCAATTTCTTCTTGATTGCCGGTCCGTGTGTTATTGAGGACGAACATAGTCCTTTCGCCATCGCCGAAAGATTGGTGCAGATGACGGAACGATTGCAGATACCTTTCGCTTTCAAAGCATCGTATAAAAAAGCCAACCGTTCCCGACTCGACTCATTCACTGGCATCGGCGATATCGCCGGATTGGAAATACTTCGCACTATCGGCGAGAAATACAACATTCCCGTAGTTACCGACGTTCACAACGAGGCAGAAGCCCAACGTGCAGCACTCTATGTCGATGTGCTGCAGATTCCGGCATTCCTCTGCCGGCAGACCGACCTGCTGCATGCTGCCGCAGCAACAGGCAAAGCAGTGAATGTCAAGAAAGGACAATTTCTCTCGCCCGAAGCCATGATACATGCTGTGGATAAAATGCGTCACTTCGGCAACGACAACGTGATGCTCACCGAGCGCGGCACCACCTTCGGCTATCAAGACCTCGTAGTAGATTTCCGCGGCGTGACAGAGATGAAGAAAAACAATGTGCCCGTAGTTGTTGACATCACGCACTCACTACAGAAACCCAATCAGGTGGCTGGCGTAACGGGCGGCAACCCCGAAATGATAGAGACTATCGGTCGTGCCGCCGTGGCTGTGGCTTGCGACGGCATCTTCATGGAGACACATCCTGACCCACAACACGCAAAATCCGACGGAGCCAACATGCTACGTCTTGACCATGCCAATGCGTTACTCGACACTCTGTTGAGAATCCACAAAGTGTCACGCTACTGACAATAAAAACACCACAAAACGAGTTAAAATAATAGCACAACACGCAAGGGCATATCAGAAAACAATAACTGTGCTAAAAAAAAATTAACTCAAACCAATCTACCATATTATTAACGACTAAACACCATCATCATGCAACTCAACCTCCAACGTCCATTAGTTTTTTTCGACCTTGAGACCACAGGCCTGCAGGTAGGCAAAGACCACATCTTAGAGATGTGTTTCCTTAAAATCAACCCCGACGGCAGCGAGGACGAACGCGTGTGGCGCGTGCACCCCGTTGATGAGTTTGGCAACACCGTCAACATCCCTGCCGAGACGACTGCTGTGCACCATATTACCAACGCCGATGTTGCCGACAAGCCCACTTTCAAAGAGCTGGCTCCCGAGGTGGCTGCCTTCATTGGCGATGCCGACCTTGCAGGCTACAACTCCAACAAATTCGACGTTCCTCTGCTGGTGGAGGAATTCCTGCGTGCCGAATACCAAGACTTCAACATTCGAGACCATCGCCTTATAGATGTGCAAAACATCTTTCATAAAATGGAGTCTCGCACGCTACGCGCCGCCTTCCGCTTCTATTGCGGTGGCAAAGACTTCCCCAACCCTCATTCCGCCGATGCCGACACCCGCGCCACCTATATGGTTCTCCTCTCCCAGCTCGAACGCTACGAAGGTATTGACTACGAGGTGAAAGAGGGCGTATTCGAAAAAGCACCCGTTAAAAATGATGTCGATGCTCTGAGCATCTTCAGCTCCATTGGCAACAATGCCGACCTTGTGGGGCACATCGTTTATGATGCCGAGCATCACGAGGTGTTCAACTTTGGCAAATACAAAGGACGTCGTCTCGAAGATATTTTCAACATTGAACCTTCCTATGCGGCATGGATGCTCAACGCAGATTTTCCTCGCTCCACCAAAGCGGTAGTGAAAGAGGTGAGCCAACGCATGAAAGACAACAAACTTAAACAACTTCAAAACAAATTCAACAGCCGGTAGAAAACCTCATTATAATTAAGAATAGGATAATCAATGTCATCCCTACCTCCTCTCTTTCTCGACTTAGCAATAATCCTCATCACCGCAGGCCTTGTCACAGTCATTTTCAAGGGACTGAAGCAACCGCTGGTGCTCGGCTACATTGTCGCCGGATTCTTCATCGGCCCCCACATCACTTGGTTCCCCGCCATCACTGACGAAACCTCCGTACATGTATGGAGCGACATCGGCATCGTGTTCCTCATGTTCGCTCTCGGACTGGAGTTCAGCATCAAAAAACTGAAGAAAGTAGGTGCTACAGGAGCCATCACAGCACTGACCGAACTCGCCGTGATGTTCCTAATAGGCAGCTCCATAGGCAAACTACTGGGCTTTTCCCAAATGGAGTCTATCTTCTTGGGATGCATGATGTCCATCTCCTCAACGACAATCATCATAAAATCGTTCGACGACCTGAAACTAAAACAACAGAAGTTCACCAATACCGTCACAGCCGTTCTCGTCGTGGAAGACCTTGTGGCAGTACTACTTTTGGTTCTTCTCTCCACACTGTCGGTGAGCCGTAGCTTCAACGGCGGAGAGCTGGTATATAGCCTGCTGAAACTCGTATTCTTCCTCATCATCGTCTTCACTTTCGGCATCTATCTGATACCCACCTTCCTACGTTGGATGCGCCGCTTTATGACCGAGGAGACTCTGCTCATTGTAGCCATAGGGCTATGCTTCGGCATGGTAGTGCTGGCTTCCTATGCCGGCTTCTCCACCGCTTTGGGTGCTTTCGTCATGGGCACCATCCTTGCCGAGACTATCGAGGCAG
Source organism: Bacteroidales bacterium (assembly GCA_017451385.1). GTDB lineage: Bacteria > Bacteroidota > Bacteroidia > Bacteroidales > P3 > Colimorpha. The sequence continues at coordinate 125,742 of JAFSPS010000011.1, read as the reverse complement.
ACCTCATTCACCGCATCGTCACGCCAGTGAAAAACCTCTTCGGCGCGGTATTCTTCGTCTCCGTAGGCATGCTGGTGGACCCGCAGGTCTTAGTACAGTACATCGTGCCTATCCTTGTCATTGCGTTGGCCATAGTGCTCTTCAAGTCGCTGGCGGCAACGCTGGGCGTCATCCTCAGCGGCAAACCCCTCAAGACAGCTATGCAGAGCGGCTTCTGCTTCTGCCAGATTGGCGAGTTCTCCTTCATCATTGCCGGCCTCGGCCTTAGCTTTGGCGTCATCCGCGACCCCATCTACCCCATCATCGTATCGGTGTCCATCATCACCACCTTCGTAACGCCATACATGATAAAAGCTGGCCTGCCAGCCTACGAATGGATCTCACCACGTATCCCCGAGAAACTAAAAAATGCCCTTGACAACTATTCGGCATCGGCCAATAGCTCAGACCACGAGAAAATGGTCAAAAATTTCATCAAGAAGCAGTTGAGCTCTATCCTTATCTATGGCGCCATTCTCGGTGCCATCTCTCTGCTCTCGTTCACGCTGCTCCAGCCGTTCATCACCAAGCTTTTTGCCAGCTACGAGATAAAACCTATCTGGGGCAACCTGCTGGGTGCCGGCATCACACTGGTGGTCATGGCTCCTTTCATCTGGGCTATGGTGCAGAATGTCAACCATGAGCGTGTACGCAAGATGCTCAGTGCCTACCACAACAGTCAGGTGGCGGTAATCCCATTAGTGATTCTTCGAATCTTCGTGGCCTTCTTCTTCGTTGGCCTTGTTCTTGGACAATACATACACCTTGCGCTGGGCTTCATCCTTGTGATAGCCATCTTCGTGCTGGGCATCCTCGTGTCGTCGCGCAGCGCCACACAAGCCTATCTGCGCATACAAGAGCATTTTGTGAGCAACTTCAACCAGCGTCAGGAGCAAAACTCATTCCGCATCCCCAAAGACATGGAACAAACCTTCAGCATGGAGCGGATGACCCTCTCAGCCTTCTCCCCTCTGGTAGGGCAGACGCTGCGACAAGCCAACACGCGCGACCACTACGGTCTGAGCATCGTAACCATTGAACGCGGCACCAACGTCATCAATCTGCCAGAGAGCGAAGAAATCCTCATGCCTGCCGACCGCATCACCGTGATAGGCACCGAGGACAACATAGCCCTCTTCCGCCCCTCAGTAGAGGTAGAGCCTGAGATGCTGATTCGCGACCACTCCGACATCGAGGTGAACACCTACCGCTATGTCATCATTGAAAACGGACCACTTCACGGCAAAAACCTCAGACAATCTGACTTCCGCAAACGCTACAACGGCATGGTGATAGCCATTGAACGCAACGGAGAATATATGCTCAATCCTAAAGCCGACACTATCTTTAACATAGGCGACATAGTATGGTTCGTATCACCCGATGAGATACAACTCTCGCGCTTCATAAAAGAAAACTAAATCAGACACAGCCTTCAAAAAAAAACTCACCATGAAACGTTTTTCGCTATATGCCCTTGCCTTGTGCTTCCCCATGCTTCTGACGGCACAGGAAGACCGCAGTTTCGAAATATCCAAAAATTTAGAAATCTTTGCCGACGTCTATAAGACGCTTAACCAGTATTATGTTGACGATGTAGAACCCGGCAAAGTGATGAAGACTGCCATTGACGCCATGCTGGCCTCTATGGACCCCTACACCAACTACTATCCCGAATCACAGATGGAAGACGTCAAGCTGCAACTGATGGGGCAGTATGGTGGCATAGGAGCTCTGATACACCAACAAGGCAAAAACATCTATATCGCAGAGCCCTACGAAGGGTTGCCGGCAGACAAGGCTGGCCTTAAGGCTGGCGACCGCATAATGAGCATTGGCGGCGAAAGCACCGAAGGCAAAAGCAACGCCGATGTGAGTGCGGCACTGCGCGGACAGGCAGGCACCAGCGTCACAGTACGCCTTGAACGCAATGGCAAGAGCTACGAGAAGACCTTAGTCCGCGAAGAGATACAACTAAAGGCAGTACCCTACTATGGCTATGTGGCAGAAGACTACGGATATGTAAAACTCAACGAGTTCACGCGCGGCTCCGGAGCGGAGGTGCGCACGGCTGTGGCTGAACTGATGAACGGTAAAAAGAATCTTAAAGGCATCATCCTCGACCTGCGTGGCAACGGCGGCGGACTTATGAATGAAGCCGTAGATATAGTGAACATCTTTATGCCTCGCGGTGAGCTGGTGGTGGAAACCAAAGGCAAAATAAGCAACAAGAACATCAAAAGCCAGACACGCCACGAACCTCTGACCACCGACCTGCCCGTGGCGGTGCTGATAGACAACTACAGTGCGTCGGCAAGCGAGATTGTCAGCGGTAGTCTTCAGGACTTCGACCGTGCCGTGATTGTTGGCGAACGCTCCTTCGGCAAAGGTCTGGTGCAGAATATCCTGCCGCTGTCATACAACAGCCAGATGAAAATCACCGTATCAAAATACTACATACCCTCTGGCCGCTGCATCCAAGCCCTCGACTATAGCAACCGCGACACCAACGGACGCGCCACCAAGGTGGCTGACTCTCTGCGTACCGCCTTCAAAACACGCAACGGACGCACCGTCTTTGACGGCTACGGCATAGAACCCGATGTCGCCGTAGAACCTCAATATATGTCGAGCATCGCAGCCTCACTCTACGCTAAATTCCATATATTCAACTATGTAACCGAATATGTGAGAAAACACGAAACCATCGCTCCTCCTTCGCAGTTTGAAGTGAGTGACGAACTCTTTGCCGACTTTGCACACTATCTCTCGGACAAAGACTACGCCTACTCCACCATCACCGAGCGCGTCATCAAGGAACTGCGCAAAGTGGCTGAGGAGGAAAAGTATATTGGAGCCATAAGCTCTCAGCTCGATGCTATGGAGGAACAGTTCCGCAAAGACAAGGAGCGCGACCTCTACCGCTATCGTGACGAAATTAGCGAGATGCTGAAAAGCGAGATTCTCACACGCTACTATTACGAACGCGGACGCATCGAGGGCAACCTCTCCACCGACCCCGACGTTACCAAAGCCGTTGAGGTGATGAGCGACCGCAAAGGCTACAACAAACTGCTGGGCAAGAAATAACAACGCCACACCCCCATTCCGCAAGGTAAAGACTCCCAATGCGACGAAAAAAAATGAGTAAGCGTAGCGGCATACACCGTAGGATTTATGTGGCACTGCTCTGCGTGACGGAAGCAAGCATGACGACATCAACATTCTTGGGCAACCTATGCTGGTTCCTCCTGCTCGTCAACTGGGTAGCAGAATGGCAATGGAGCGACAAAATCAGACAGCTTAAAGAGAACACCCTGCTTCATGCCTTTTTGACGCTCTTTGCCGTACAACTGCTATGGGTGATGATGGGCGGCGACTGGTTGAAGTCCCTCTTTGCCGTACAGAAAGCACTGCCACTACTGGTCTTACCCCTCGTAGTGCTCACCTCGCCACCGCTGGAACAGAGGGAACGGCACCTCGTCATAGCAGCCTTTCTCGCAACTATCGCCGTAGTATCTATCATTGGCATAGTGCGTTGGATTACCATAGACAACTTGCCCTATCGCGCCATCGTACCTTATGTCTCCAACATTCGTTTCGCGCTCAACATTGTTGTAGCCATCTGTCTTATAGTCAGCCTTGCCACAAGACATTGGCAAAACCTAATTGTCGTCATACTCTCTATCGCAGCTCTGATAGGCATGTTGCTACTCATACGCTCCTACACCGCCTTTGTGGTACTCGCCATACTCTCTCTGCTCTATGCGGCACACCACATTGCACACTGCAAGCACACCACCACCAAAACAGTTCTCACAGTCTCCTACTTCATCGCCATTCTCGCAGCAGCAGGATACATCTATCACATTGGCAACAACTACTACACCCCCACACCTCTGGAACAGGCACCACTGCAAACAACTACCGCAGGCGGACACCCCTACACCCATGCCTGCGACGGCATGATAGAAAACGGCGGACAGGTGAACAACTACATCTGTCAAGCTGAGATTTACACCACATGGCCTATGGTCAGCAACACCCCGCTCGACACCCTCACGCCCAACGGCTACTCCGTCTATCCCACCCTTATCCGCTACCTCGGCAGCCGCGGACTCACAAAGGACAGCGTCGGCATCATGGCGCTTTCACCGCTCGACATCAAAGCAGTTGAAGACGGCTACGCCAACCATATCTTCATCGACGGCACACCACTGCAAAAGATGGTCTATTCTCTTCTTTACGAGTATGAGAAATATCGCGTCATGCAAGATTTATCCAACTCATCAATGGGTGAACGCCTCTTGCTCTGGGACAACGCATGGCATGTCTTTACCGAACATCCGCTATTAGGCGTAGGCACCGGCAACGTGTACGATGCCTGCCACGCACGTCTTGACGCCATTCAGTCGCCGCTGGCTCAGTCCGACAAGAATACGCACAACCAATACCTCTCTTTCCTTGTTGCCTTTGGATTATTGGGGTTTCTGCTGATAGCCATTGCCTTCGCCCGCTCGGCATGGCACAACCGACACACCATGACGCTACTTCAAACAGCTTTTGCCGTCATCATCATCATCTCATGCCTTGACGACGACACTCTCAATGTCTTCTCAGGCATCATGCTAACCACCACTCCCATAGCTTTCCTTCGCAACAACAAGAAACAAGACATTCCACAATGTACGAATACCATACGCTAAACAACGGTTTACGAATAATATTTCGCCACAGCGACTCCGCCGTAGCCTATTCGGGTGTGTATATCAACATAGGCTCGCGCGACGAGCAACCCACCGAATACGGCATGGCGCATTTCATAGAACACTCCATATTCAAAGGAACCGAACACCGCCGCGCCTACCATATCCTGAACCGTATCGACGGCGTGGGCGGCGAGCTCAACGCCTTCACCACCAAGGAAGAGACCTGCATCTATGCCTCTTCCATGAACGAGCATCTCGAACGCTGCCTCGAACTCTTTGCCGACGTGCTGTTCCACTCCGTCTTTCCGCAAAAAGAACTCGACAAAGAGAAAGATGTCATCATCGAAGAAATCAACAGCTATCAGGATTCGCCGTCAGAATTGATTTATGACGAATTTGAAGAATTTATATACGAAGGGCATCCGCTGGCACACAATATCTTGGGTTCTAAGCGCAACGTGCGCCACTTCACGCCCGAACAGGTGCGCGACTTCATGCGGCGCAACTACACCACCGACCGTATGGTCGTCACCGTTGTTGCAAACATCAAGTTTGACCACCTCATCCGCCTTTGCGAACGCTTTTTCGGCAGCTACGAACGCCACAAGTCCGACGCACAACGCAATACCGCACCGCAGCCATGCCACTTTGACAAGACCATAAACCGCCACACGCACCAAACCCACTTGCTGCTCGGTTGCCCTGCTCCCAACATATACAACGAGGACAAAGTAGCGTTCACCCTTCTGAACAACATCATCGGCGGCCCCGCTATGAACTCGCGCCTCAACGTGGCTATCCGCGAACGCTACGGCTTTTGCTACACCATCGAGTCGCAATATGTGCCGTTCAGCGATGCTGGACTCTTCTACATCTATGCCGGCATTGACAGCGATGCTCTGGAACGCGTGAAACACCTCATCCATCAAGAGCTGCAACACTTCGCAGACCACGCCATGACTCCTCGCCAACTACAACAGGCTCAGAGACAACTCATAGGGCAGATGACCATCGTCAACGACCTTGCCCTCAACGAGATGCAATCTATCGGCAAAGCCTGTCTCAACTACAATAAAGCCGACACTATCGAGGAGATGACTGCCGACATTCTTTCCATCACCGCCTCCGACATACAGACCACCGCAGCCCGTTATCTCGATGCCCAATCATTCAGCATCCTCACCTACCGTGGATGAACACAGCACACTATCTCTATCCTCATAAAACAAAGGCGGGCACCTTTCATCATCAAAAATCAAAGTGCCCGCAATTTTTTTTGATTATAACTCGGTAGAAATTATTTCTTCACAACCTCTGGTATTGGCTGCAACGTGGTAACTTGAACCTTGATACGCACCGCAGGTGCTATCTCTATTGTTGCCATAGTATCATCTACCGACACAATAGACGCATGGATGCCACCGGCAGTCATCACTCTGTCGCCCTTCTTGAGCGACTCCCTATAGGCTTTTTCTTTCTTCACTTGCTGATTTTGCGGACGAATAAGGAAAAAATAGAACACCACTATCATCAACACAACCATGATAGCCGTTTTCCATCCGTTGGAGATATCTAAAAGTAGCATTGCTTTATTGTTTTTGTTTATTGTTTAATATCAGAATAGTGTTTAATAGAACCAGCGCGACGTTATCTTGCCCTCAAAGAGGCTCATAGGCACCCGTGCCATATAGATAGAGGCTTTCGGCCCTTCGTGCTTGGAGTAATATACAACCCACAGCTCGTCGCCTTCCACAATCATGCCCGTATAGCTGTTGTCGTCGCCACCCGACGGCAGTATGCAGACCTCCTCCAGCTTGCCACGGTTGTCGCCCTTGAAGAGCATTGTCTTCTCGGTCGAATAGAGCGACCGCGAAGCCACTATCATCGTAGTGTCGCTTGTCATCATAAAGTCGGGACCACCCAGCGGCACATCCATGTCGTTCCACTGCCACTGCGTGTAAGGCGGCTTGCTGAGCCCCCACGCACCGTTGCGACTGTCGCCGTCGCGGCGCACCATGATGGCCATAGTGCCATCCGAGAGGAAGCGCACTGTTGACTCGCCCGGACGCCCCGGCATGTCAAGACGGCTGACGAGACTATAATTTATGCCGTCAGTGGTCTTAACCAGCATCAAGCCGCTGCCATAGCTCACACCGTAGCCAACGCCCTCATGCCATGTTACGCGCCATATCCACTCATTCTCTTTGCTGATGCCTTTCTCAAAATGGACGGGCTGCAAGTCGCTGAAATGTTCTCCGTCGCTGCTGAACGACACTTGCGGGTACATATTGACAAGCTTCAAGTCCTTATAGACCGAGCCACCCATGAGCACCATCAGGCGTCCGTCTGGCGTAATGGAGAGCTTTGGGTCGCGCAGGTCATAGCCTTCTTTGCCCAAGAGCGCCACAGAACGCCATGCCTCACCGTCATCAGACACCAGTATGCGCGACTTGCCACAACGGTTCTCCTCTTTGAGAATCTGATGAGTGTCCGACTCGCGGAACGACACATAGTATTTGCCTTTGAATTTTATCAGCGAGGCAAACGAGCAATACTCGCCATTGCTCCATATACGGTCCACGCGGATATTGATGTCATGCCGTTGCTGTGCCATCAGCGGAGCTGTAGCAATCAAGGCCATGAGGATGAGGGATAACACCTTTCTCATTGATGCTAATTTTATGGTTATTACATGTAATATTCTTGCCACATCTAATTATCCCAACGCTTTAGGCAATAGGGTGGTCGCGGTGGAACAACTCAAGACGCTCACGCAGGTCATCAAACTGGTCACGCCACACTTGGCTGACGCAGGCTCTGATGCCTTGACGTGTGCTACCCGTAATGTCGAGCGAAATGGCGCTGATGCCGTAGGCAATGAGTTTGTTGAGCAAGTTAACACCCGTAAAGCCCGGATAGCAGAAGGTGAAATAGAATCCGTCACTGATGGGCTCGCCCATATCTTGGTCGTACACTATGTAGAACCCGTTGTCGATGAGCATCTTCTTCATGATGCGTGCCTTGTCGGCATACTCCTCTATGTCTTTCACGAAATTGTATGTACCGTCGTTGGCGCCCTTGAGCATAGCCGCCATAGCATACTGCACCGAATGTGCGGCGCCAGAGCTGAGGCAGTAGAGCGTACCGAAGATGATAGCGCGACCGAGCTGCGTCTGGCTGTAGTAGCGCGACAAGTCGGGACACTCAAGGTTGAACAGCATAGGACTGACGACCATCAATGCAATGCGCTCGCCGGCATAGCTGAAAGCCTTGGAGCCACTAATCAAAAGCACATAGCGGTCCGTATATTTTGCCACCGTGGGCTGGTAGGGCGGCTGCCCTGGTACGGAATAGTCCTTGCGCGTATCCATCAAGAAATAGGCATCATCCTCTATCACCACCACGCCGTATTTGTTTGCCATCTCGCCTATTATCTGCATCTCGTATTCGGTGAAACAGAACCAAGCAGGGTTGTTAGGGCTGGAATAGATGATGCAGGCCACGTCGCCATTCTTCAGTTCCTCTTCCAGCTTGCCGCGCAGCTTGTCGCCTCGGTAGTCATAGACGTCAAAAGTCTGATAAGGGATGTCCAGCACTCGACACTGTTGTTTCTGCACGGGGAAGCCAGGGTCAATAAAGAGCACCTTGGTCTTATTCTTGTCATAACGCGTCAACGTGAGGAATGTGCAAAAGCCCGCCTGCATAGAGCCTACCGTAGGAACACAACATTCTGGCGTGACGTCAATGTCGAGGAAGTTTTTCACAAAACGCGCACCCTCCGTCTTGAACTCAGCAACACCATAAATCTCCGGATAAACGGCAGCGACACCATTGCGCAGAGCCTCTATCTGCGCATCTACTCCCACTTTGGCGGCAGGCAGGCCCGGGATACCCATCTCCATCTTCACAAAGCGGATGCCCGTCTCCTTCTCTATGTCGCCCACCATCTTGCGCATCTCGCGTATGGAGGCCTTACCAGGGTTGCTTATCTTATTTTCTGCGGCGATACGGTTTATCACCTCTTGACTGATAGGTATATTCATAATTATTTGTGTGTTTGTGAGTTGTGAATTGTGTTTTCTGTGTATTGTGAGTTATGTGTTGTGTTTTTCTGTATATTGTGAATTGTGAGTTGTGAATTGTAATATGCAATCCTTACTGCGTTGCAAAACCTTTCAGTTTTGTCGCATTGATGGGGCTCACCTCTTTAAGAATCTGATACACCTGCTTCTGCTCCTCGGCTGGAGCCGGCGTGAAGATAGATATTATTTCAGCAATCTTCACATCGACAAACTGCGTCACCGACAGCACATTAGGACGAACCTTATGCACCTCGTGCAACGCCGACAACGCTTGTATGATGTTTTTGCGCGCCTGCGGCTGGTCTTTGGTCATCATGTCCAGACCGAGACGCTGATAGTAGTAGTACGCCTGATGTAGTGGCGAATAGGCGGAGTTGGTATGGTTCTCCATAAACCAGTAGCGTGCCTTCTGCCCCTCGCTGCTTCGCCATCCTTTGAAGCCCGAGTTCTCTGCTGTCTGGCTAATAGTACGCGCCATATCGAAGAAAGGCTCGCCACCGCCAAGACCATACGAGTCAAAATAGATGCCCAGCATGATGTAGCAATAATAGGCAACCGTTGACGACAGGTTGCCGTAGAAGGTGTTAGGCTCAAAATCTATCGGCTGGCTTTCGTTATACGAGAACTGAAAATCATTCTCCATATAATTGAACACACCCGACGTGTAGTTGGAATTGTACGCCGGCAGGCGCAGCTGCAGCTGCAGCTGCGCCTTGAAGTCCGTCAGCGACTGTTGCTCGTTGAGAATCAAGCTCAGAGAGCAGTCTATGCGCTCCTGCTGTTCAAACTCAAGGTTGGTCCATCGGCGCCCGTTGACGAAGTCCTCCAACGCCTGCTTCATACTCTCATAGACTTTCGTATCGCCCGAGCTAAACTGCTGTGTTGTAGATTGAAGCTTCTGATAGTTGACCGAGACGACACAACGGAACTCCTGCGCCCAGCAAGAGCAGGACATCAGCAAGACGACCACCAGAGAATAAAAACGGCAACAATCCATATATTTTGCAAAGATACACAAAAAAAGAAAATAACCAATAAATAAAAGGGACGGCAGACCGCCATTATGGCTTACCGACAGGTAGCGGAGCCTATCTCTAACAACGACAAGGACTACAAGTAAACGGATACCACAAAACCACGAGGGACAACACCTGCTTTGTGTTGCCCCTCGTAGTAAAAGTTATGGCGTTATACATCTAATAGATACCAAACTATTTGTCTTCGTTTTTTATCTCTTCGGCTTCAGCGTCGATAGTGTCGCGCATTTGCTGCATACGCTGACGGATGGGGGCAAAGAACTTTTCAAGCTTGTTGATGCTACTGAGAAGCACAAAATGACCAACACCGAGCATAATGGTAGCACTGCCAACGAGCCATGTAATAGCCATGGCTGCAGACTCCACATGATAGAGTCCTACTATGCCGAGCACCACGCCACACAGTCCACCTATCAGCATGCACCACCAAGCGCTGACACCTACCCGTTTAAGGTCGAAGCTCTCTACAGCCATCGAGATACCCTCAATGACAATCCACATAGCGAAAACTATGGGGAGCGACGCAGCTACAAACAGGTTGTGGAACAGGAAGAAGCATCCTAACATAATCTCCAGCACTGCCGAAAGCATGCGTGTGCCACTGTTGGGTAGGAACGCTTGGGTCCGAAGAGAAAAAATAAATTTAGAGATACCCGTAAAAAGCACCATGATGCCAATAAGCCATGCTGTTGCGAACAGAGTGTCGCCGGGATAGAAAAAGCAGAGCACACCGAGCACTATGAGCAGTGCGCCAGTGATGCCGATTAATACCTTGTTTGTTTTCATAGTTGTTTGTTATTTTTATAGTTTGACAATGGTTCCTACTTAGGTGTGGAACTCCATGATATCCTTATCGTTAGTGCGACCGTAACCTCAGCCAGTGAACGGAAGACATCAATTCAAAGGTACAAAATAATTGTTTTTTAGGCTCATCAAAAATCCTTTTTTTCAAATTTTTTTCACAACACAAAATACTTTTTTTCTAAAACGCCATATCCTTTACCTTTTAGAACTTTTTTTTACATCATGTGTTGCTTCTTCCACTTGAGCTCAATCCACACCCTATCGTTCAATGTGAATTACAATAATCCACAACACACATCAACATAAACATAAAAATGTATTCAATAGAGCAAAAATAAATATACGATAAAGCATACTATCACATCCATTCGAATAGACCGAAAAATGCCATCAGAATAATATCATTTACAGTCGCAACACAAAGAGCGCCGTAGCACACAATACACGGCTAATGTGGTTGTTAATAAGTTTCGCATCAGGGAGGCTCTTAATATCGTATTTTTTAGTAATTTTGTATCTTCAAAAAAAGGCGACTAACCGTCAAAAAGCTAATCAAAAGAGATAGTAAACAATGCAAACAGCCGCTTATGCCGGCAGGAAAACTACAGCAAAAAAGAACAAACAAGATATGAGCGAAAACAATCAAACTAACACTAACTACAGCGCGAGCAACATCACTGTGCTCGAAGGACTTGAGGCCGTGCGCGTGCGCCCTTCAATGTACATCGGCGATGTCAACAGCAAGGGTCTGCACCATCTGGTCTATGAGGTGGTGGACAACTCCATTGACGAGGCGTTGGCGGGCTACTGCAACAAGATAAGCATCAGCATCAACGAAGATAACTCCATTAGCGTAGAGGACAACGGACGCGGCATCCCCGTGGACATGCACGAAAAAGAGAAACGCAGCGCCCTCGAAGTCGTGATGACCGTGCTGCATGCCGGCGGCAAATTCGACAAAGGCAGCTACAAGGTCTCCGGCGGTCTGCATGGCGTCGGCGTCTCCTGCGTCAACGCCCTGAGCGACCACATGACAGCCGAGGTCTATCGCGACGGCAAGATTTACCGCCAAGAGTACAGCAAAGGCAAACCGCTCTACGCCGTCAAGGTAGTGGGCGAGACCGTCAAGCGCGGCACCCACATCGACTTCCACCCCGATGCCTCCATCTTCACCGAAACAACCTACGACTACAGCATCCTCGAAAAACGCATCAGCGAGCTGGCATTCCTCAACAAAGGCATCGAACTGACGCTGACAGACTACCGCGTGAAAGACGAGAACGGCGTAGCCAAGAGCCAACGCTTCTACAGCGAGAACGGCTTGCTCGACTTCCTCGCCGAGGTGGACAAAGAGCATCCTTCCATCATGCCGGAACCCATACACATTGAAGGCGAGAAAATGGGCATCCCCATCGAGATAGCCATGCAGTACAACAACACCTTCAAGGAAAACATACACGCCTATGTCAACAACATCAACACCATTGACGGCGGCACGCACCTTGTAGGCTTCCGCAGCGGCCTCTCACGAACGCTGAAGAACTATGCCGACAACAACAACCTCATCCCCCTCAAAGGCAAAGGCAAGGAGAAGGAAAAGATAGAGATAGCCCCCGAGGACTTCCGCGAAGGCCTCACTGCCATCATCTCCGTCAAGGTGGCGGACCCCCAATTTGAAGGACAAACCAAAACCAAGCTGGGCAACACCGAGGTGCGCGGCGCCGTAGATAAGGCTGTGAGCGAGATGGTAGAGAACTACCTCGAAGAGCATCCCAACGAGGCAAAAACCATCGTCAACAAGATAGTGCTGGCGGCACAAGCCCGTATCGCCGCGCGCGACGCACGCGACAAGGTGCAACGCAGCACGGTGTTCAGCAGCGCCGGACTGCCTGGCAAGCTGGCAGACTGCTCCAACAACGACCCCGCCGAATGTGAAATTTACTTCGTCGAGGGCGATTCGGCAGGCGGCTCTGCCAAGCAGGGACGCGACCGCAAGTTCCAAGCCATCCTCCCCCTGCGCGGCAAAATCCTCAACGTGGAGAAAGCGCACGACAAAGCCTTTGACAGCGAGGAAATCCGCAATATCTATACCGCTCTCGGCGTCCACAAAGGCGTGGGCGACGACCCGCACGCCCTCAACACCGAGAAACTGCGCTACCACAAGATTATCATCATGACCGATGCCGATGTCGATGGCGCTCACATCGACACCCTCATGCTCACCTTCTTCTTCCGCTTCATGCCCGAACTTATCGAACGCGGCTACATCTACCTCGCCACTCCCCCGCTCTACCTCGTAGAGAAAAACAAACGCCGCATCTACTGCTGGACCGAGGACGACCGCCTGCGTGCCATCGAAGAGGTCGGCGACAAAGGCAGCATCCACGTGCAGCGCTACAAAGGTCTTGGCGAGATGAACGCCGACCAGCTGTGGGAGACGACAATGAACCCCGAGAACCGACAGCTGCGCCAAGTAACAATCAGCGATGCCGCAACAGCCGACGACGTGTTCAGAATGCTCATGGGCGACGACGTAGCCATTCGCCGCGACTTCATAGAGCAGAACGCCACCTACGCCACCCTCGACTTCTAAACGGACAGAACGCATGACGCCTCTCCAATTTCAGAAAAGACTCTCGGACGAAGCTAAAGTCTTCAAAACGTTGCTTGAAACAAAAGACAACGATTGGATAGTCAAAGGATTTATTGATATAAAGAAAAACGTATATACAATCACCAATGACACCAAAGTTGTCTCAAAAATTATTGAGATAATATTAATTCCTCATTTAGAACTTTTTGCAAATAAAAACGGACTGACTCTTGAACTACCTTCAGCTCAAAACTACTACCCTGATTTAACATTCAAAGATTTAAGCAATGGAAATCTATATGCCGTAGATTTCAAATCAAGCTATTATGATGAAAATCGAAAAGTAAATGGACTAACGCTTGGTTCTTATTGGGGATATTTCCGAAATCGCGACAGCAAGAAGAACACAGATTATCCTTACAGTGCCTATAAATGCCATCTTGTTTTAGGAATGCTTTACCGACAAAGCAAATCCGACCTCAACGAAAAAAACATATATTGCATCAAGGATATTGGGAAAATAAAATCAGTAATAGATAACTTTATTTTCTTCGTTCACCCAAAATGGAAAATAGCAAGCGATAGACCAGGGAGTGGCAATACGAGAAACATTGGTGGAATTACAGAGATTGACAAACTGGTCAAAGGCGATGGACCATTTGCAAAACTTGGCGAAGAGATTTTCGACGATTACTGGATGAATTTCTTTAATGCATCCGATGCCCGTGCAGCAGGAATCGGCACGCCGCGCTACAATAACCTTGAAACCTACAGAGCCTATTTGCAAAAACAGCAAAAGATAAGAAAACGCATTGAAAAGAAGTAAAGCCATGTTAAAAACGATCGTTCCACCTATCAAATCACAAGGCATTAAAACTAAATTGGTGCCGTGGATTAACGACATCGTTCTATCCTCTGGCGCAAGTCTGCACTGCCGATGGATAGAACCTTTTTTCGGGACGGGAGTGGTTGGACTAAACTCACCGATAGAAGGTTCTCATATCGTGGGAGACACAAACCCACACATTATAAACTTCTACCGAAGCATCCAAAGTGGAGAAATAACACCTCTTTCTATGCGACAGTACCTCGAGAAAGAAAGTCGTCTGCTTTCCGAATCTACGGATAACGGGTACGCTCATTTTCGAATGGTCCGCGATAGGTTTAATGTCGAGCATAACCCATACGACTTTATTTTCTTGTCCCGCGCAGGATTCAATGGCCTCATGAGGTTTAATCGCAAAGGGGATTGGAATGTCCCATTCTGCAAGAAAAAAAACCGTTTTACACCTGCATACATAACAAAAATATGCAATCAGATAAAGGCGACATCACGCATCATCAATCAAAAAGACTGGTACTTCAACAATGTCAGCTTTATTGAGACAATCAAGCAAGCGGAGAAAGGGGACATCATATACTGCGACCCACCATACTATGGTCGTAGCACAGACTACTACAATGGATGGACAGAAAAGGACGAGATTGCCTTGTATGAAGCATTATCTCGCACCCCTGCCTACTTTATTTTATCGACATGGCATCACAATGACTTCCGCAATAACGAGATGATAGAACTTCTTTGGAACCGATTCAACATTACAACCAAAGACCATTTCTACCATAATGGAGGCAATCTCGAAAACCGACACTCTGTCGTCGAAGCCATCGTTTTCAACTTTGAACAACAAGAACGATTGGCAATCAGAGACACAAATCAACTTGAGTTGTTTGCTGAAATATAGAACCAAATAAATACAACACACTATGAAAAACCTTCTTCTTATAAGCAATAGCACCATGCGTGGCGAAGCCTATCTCGGCTGGTGCAAAGAGATGATAAAAGACTTCTGCGAGCGTCACGGCGTCAAGCGTGTGCTCTTCGTCCCCTACGCCGGCGTGAGCCTCTCCCCCGACGGTCTCGAAGCCTCCTACAACGCCTACGAAGCCAAGGTACAGAAAATCTATGCCGAGTTCGGCGTAGAGCTCACGAGCGTACACCACTGCGCCGACCCCGTCAAGGCAGTCTATGAGGCTGAGTGTGTGGCTGTAGGCGGTGGCAACACCTTCCACCTCGTGCGCGAGATGCAGCGTCAAGGTCTCATGCAGGCCATCAGCCGCCGCGCCGAAGCAGGCATGCCCTATATGGGATGGAGCGCCGGCAGCAACGTGGCAGGTCCCACGCTGTGCACCACCAACGATATGCCCATCGTCGAGCCGCTCTCGTTCAACTGCATGGCCCTCGTGCCGTTCCAAATCAACCCTCACTACACCGACTTCTTCGACCCCAAACACGGCGGCGAGACACGCGACGACCGACTGAAAGAATACATCATGGTCAACCCCACCGCCGTAGTGGCTGCCATACGCGAAGCCACAGCACTGCTGCTCGAAGACGGCAAACTGCGTCTCATCGGCAAAGACAACAAGATGAAAGTATTCCACGAGAAGATGGACAACACCAAAGAGTACTCACTCGCCGACGACATCAACTTCCTGATGAAGGCATAATTTTTCCAATAGGGCAAATCCCTACAATTGCACACAACAAAAAATCCCAATGAGGTTCCTTCCCTATTTCCCCATTGGGATTTTTGTATTGCAATTTTGCTAAATAGTGTTGAATATTCGAACTCCGTCTCACTTAGTAGCTGAATCCACGGTTTGATAAAAAAAGTGTAAATTTGCAATCGTTAACCTCAAATGCGATAAAATTATGGCAAAACATATCGGAGCACATGTCAGCGCATCGGGCGGCATCTGCAACGCTATCCTCAACGCCGAAGCCATCGGAGCCAACGCCTTCGCACTCTTCACACGCAACCAGCGGTCGTGGACGAGCAAGCCACTCGCTGCCGACGAGATAGCAGCCTTCAAGGCGCTCCTCGCCGAACGAGGCTTCGAGCCACGCTTCGTGCTGCCACACGACAGCTACCTCATCAACCTCGGATGCCCCGACGAGGAGAACCTGCTGAAAAGCCGCAACGCCTTCCTCGACGAGATGACGCGCTGCGACCAACTGGGGTTGCCCATGCTCAACTTCCACCCTGGTTCTCACCTCAACAAGATAAGCGAGGAGCAATGCCTCGACCAGATAGCCGAGGAGATTAACCTCGCCCTCAGCAAGACCGTGCAGGTATGCGCCGTGATAGAGAACACCGCCGGGCAAGGCACCAACCTCGGGCACACCTTCGCTCAGATAGCACGCATCATCAGTGGCGTGAACGACAAGAGCCGTGTAGGCGTCTGCATAGACACCTGCCACACCTTCGCCGCCGGCTACGACATCAGCAACGAGATGGGCTACGCTTTCACCTTCGACGAGTTCGATCGACTCATAGGACGCCAATACCTGCGCGCCGTGCATCTCAACGACTGCAAGAAAGGATGCGGCAGCCGCGTGGACCGTCACGAAAGCCTCGGCGACGGCGCATTAGGGCAGCACTTCTTCGAGATGCTGATGAACGACTCCCGCTTCGACGACATCCCCATCATCCTCGAACCCCCCGACCCCACCCGCTGGCCACAAGAAATACAATGGCTACGGTCGTTGGAGAGATAACACTAGTGTTTTTATAAAAAGGACAAAAAAACAGCATTTTGCATCATCGAACATATTTTTTCCTAATTCTATCCACATTTTCACCAGAAACCCATATAGCAGACCCCATACGCTTATTACCACCGACATCAGAAACAAACATTGTCCCATTCGGATAAATTGTAAAACTATCAAGCAAATATGATGTCGGTGGATTAGTGACAACACTCCATGCAACTACATATGTATAACATCCATTGTTATTGACCTGAAATGACACACTACATTTTTCAATAATATCAATACGTCCTAATTGAGGATGGTAATAGTACCCTATAAAAAAAGCTGAATAGTAATTATCTTCATACGATGGCGGGAATATTTCTATCAATCCCAAATATGAAACTCCTCTTGTTTGCCACTTCACCTCATAAAATGCATAACCCAAATCATCTACACATTGAGCAAATGTACTATATCCAAGAAGCATCAACAATGCAACAATAACAACTCTTATTTGTTTCATATTGTATAACATTTTAATTTAAACCCGATCCGCCACATTTCTTACAAATACCATCAATGCATTCTGGGCATAAATTACCTTGCTGAATCCAGCCACAACCATCACACCAAATGCAGAGTTTACTTCCTCCGCAAAAATGACATCTAACATTTTTATTCTCAACTGGAGGTCCATATTTATGCCTATTCTCTTGTTTTTTCATTTCCATCTGAATTCTCCAATCATCTTCTTGTTTACCGATAACAGATGAAATAACATATATTATAATGGCAAAAATGCCACCTATAAGGACTATTTTTTTCATAGTATATTTTTTAGGAACATTGAACAATCATCATAATAATATCAATAGCAACAAGTATTGCAAAAGGAGGCATAAAACCTTCCTTAAATTTTTCTTGAAAATCTCCACCCTTAATTAGTGCATAGATTGCACCAATAATAGCAGCTACAATAGCAACAAGGATTAATTCGAGCAGCATTCCTTGTCTTGAAAAAAGTAATATAACACGAGACATAATGAATGTATTTTAAAATCCATTCAGCCCTGATGGAATTATACAAAAAAAGAAGCGTGGGGCTGAGCGCCACTTCTTCCAACGGAGGTCGTGAGAAAGGAACCTTAAGATGCAGAATATGACAATGCAACCACACGCTTAATGCGCGCGATGCATTACATCCCTTCTTGCATCCTTTTAGAAATTTCTCACGTTTCCGTTGGCAAGACGAGCGTAACGCTTCGTTTGTTTTCAAATGCAAAAATACAAATATTTTCTAAACAAACAAAATTATAACAACTATCTGCTTTCTTCCTTGATGCTATTCCTCTCTTTTTGAGCACAAAAATTGTGCAAAACAAAAACATCGGGGTGTGTAGAATTACATACCCCGATGTTTCGGCAAACAATAAATAGCTTATCCTATCGCCACCTCTATACGGTGTTCCTGACCGTCATCGACTAACGTGAAGGATGTCGTGGACGGGGTGTAGTTCTCGGAGGGGCGTGCACCGCTGCGCGTCACATGGATGATATAGGTCGCAGCACCATAGCGGTAGGTTATGGTGTATTCGCCCCATGTGGTAGGAGTGCGTGGCGTGATGGTCACGGTGTCGCCGTGCTTGCGCATGCCGAGGATGTTCTCCACGGCAGTCTTGTATGCCCACGATGCCGAGCCGGTGTACCACGTCCATCCGCCACGGCCTGGGTGCTGCGTGTTGCTGTAGATGTCGGCAGCAATACAGTAGGGCTCCACTTTGTATTTCAGCACGTCGGCAAGCGTAGTGGTGCGGTGGATGGGGTTGATGATGGAGTAGTAGTAATAGGCTTGGTCGTAGCGACCCTCTTTGAGCAACGCCATGATGTACCACATTGCCCCATGCGTATATTGTCCGCCATTCTCGCGTACGCCACGCGGGTAGTCCATAATGTAGCCCGGGTGGTTCTTGGAGTGCTTGAAGGCTGGCGTGAGGAGTTGTATTATCTCATGCTCGCGGTTGACGAGGCGTGTCTCGCACTCGTTGATGATAGATGCCTTCTGCTCCGGTGTGGCGACATCGGTAAGGACAGCCCATGCCTGCGAGATAAGGTCTATCTGACATTCAAGGTTATTGCGCGAGCCCATGGGGTCGCCGTTGTCGAAGTAGGCACGCAGGAACCATGCGCCGTCCCATGCGTTCTCCTGCAAAGCATCGCGCAGGTCGTCAGCCTGCTGCTGCAGGGTCTCTATGAACGCCTCGTCGGGCACAGGCATACGGCGTGCGAGGTCGATGAATTTAGGCACAAGGTTGATAATGAAGAACGCCACCCATACGCTCTCGCCCTTTCCGCCCACGCCCACACGGCTCATGCCGTCGTTCCAGTCGCCACAGCCCATGAGGGGCAGACGATGCTCGCCACGGCGACTCATGGCACGGCTCATGCAGAGGCGCAGGTGCTCGAAGAGCGTAGCCTTGGGGATAGGTCCGTCGTGCTGCGGGTCGCCGGTGAGGGCATAGGAGGTGTAGCGCATGCCGCGTTCTGCCTCGCCCGGGTTGAGCTGCTCGGCCTGGCAGAAAGGCACCATCTCGCTGAGGATAGTGCTGTCGCCCGTGATGTCAACATATTTGGCAGTGACGAAGACAAGCCACAGGTAGTCGTCGCTGAAGGTGGTGCGAGCGCCGAGCAGGAGGCTCTCGTGCCACCAGTGCAGCACATCGCCTTCGGGGAACTGATGCGCCGCATGGTCGAGAATCTGACGCCGTGCATAGGCGGGGTCGCTGTAGAGCAGCCCCATAACATCCTGCAACTGGTCGCGGAAGCCCGTAGCACCGCCTACCTGATAGAACCCTGCGCGGGCATAGAGACGCGCCGAATAGACTTGGTAGAGATACCAGTGGTTGACCATGTAGTCGAAACTCTTGTCGGGCGTAGCCACCTGTATCACCTCCAGATGCTCGCGCCAGAAACGGACTACGCGGTCGTACTCCGCATTGATGGCATCGAGGGTTAGCGGCACATCGAGCGGCTGTGGCAGCAGTCCTTCCTGCATGCCCACAGGCAGCATGTCGGCAGCAGCCACAACGAACGCCAACTCCTTGCTGCCAGAGGCTGGCAACTGAATGTCGAAACCTATTATCTTGCGGTTGGGATAGAACAGATGAACGTCGGTTATTGGCTCTGTAGCCGTGAGGCATAGGTGCGTGTTGCGATAGGTCTCGTGATAGACGTTGCGCACATAGAGTGTGTTCTGCTGCTCGTGCCATTCGGAATGAAGGTAGCGCGCCGTGCTCTCCTCGCTGGTACCCATGACGAGTTTGTATGCCATGTCAAGGTGCAACGACTGCTGTGCCGCCAGCTTGTTGACGATGCGCACTTGGTAGTATTTTGCCATAGCCTCCGCGGCGACAAAGACGCGCACCTGCACCGTGTAGCCCGCATATTCTGCCTCGAAGAGCGAGTAACCCTGTCCGTGGCGTGCCAGCGTGGGGACGAACTGACGATGGTCGATGAGGAGCATCTCGGAGGCGGGGTCGCGCACTATGTCGTTGCTCCACGAGGTGAGTTTGAACTGTTGTGCGTTGTGCACAAAGGTGAAACCGCTCATGGTAGAGCCCACGATGCATCCGAAACGAGGATTGGATAGCACGTTGACCCACGGCATAGGCGTGGTGGTATTGGTAACGACATACTCGCTGCCCTCGCTGGCAAATCCGCCATACTGGTTGTAGAAGCTGAGAGCACCGAGGTTGACAGCCGGACTATGCAACGGCTGCATAGGCTCGAACTGCTCCTTATCTTGATAGCGCTGGTTCTCTGCCTCCTTGGCAGCCATCTGCTCTTCGAGCGTATGGGTGCCATTGGCTGTGAGGCTCACACGCGCCACAGTCTTGAAGAGTATGTGCTCTGCCTCGTTGAGGTCACTGCCGTTGATGACGTAAGTACGCCCCACGGGGTTCTTCTCACTGCTGACATGCTCGAAATTGGCAAGGTCCATGATGTAGCGTGTCAGCATATCACGCCGCTCGCCCTGCTCGTCGTTGATGATGACAACATCAAGGTGCATGCCGCGCATCTTGTAGTACTCGAAAGCCTGCAGCAGTTCTTTGGCATATACGGCGTGGTCGAGGTTATCTATCTCCAGCAGCAGGATAGCAAGGTCGCCCGAGACGCCAAAACGCCACAGACCGGACTGCGACAAGGTGTTGCGTGCCATAATCTGCTGTCGCTCATTGCCTATCACTGCCACATGAAGCAGGTATTTGAAGATAGTGTTATACAGGCTCATCTGCGACCCCTTCAGCATCGACATGGCTGTTCGCATATTGCTATAGACGGTGGCAATCTCGAAAGCGTTGCTGATAGAGAAAGCGTCGCGATAGAGTTGCAGCATTCGTATCAGCTGCTCGCGGCTCTTGCCAAAGCCGACAATAAGATAGGCGTAGGCCTTGCGCCCTGCCTTTACGTGCACGCGACGACGCATGCTCATGATGGGGTCAAGCGTGGTACCTACGGAACGGCTCAGATTCTGTCGCGTCTCAATGACTTCGGCATGCTGGGTGCCATTGCCGCGACCGAGGAATTTGAGGCGCGATGTTTCATACTGCACCTCGAAGCCCGCCTGCAGCTGGCTCGTCTCGTTGTGGTCATCGACAAAGAACTTATGCACCATATAATAGGTAGCATCGACATGCTCGCGCGCCGGCTTGGTGAAGATGAGAGCCTCATTCTCGCGGTCGAACTCACTATGGATTGTCATGCCGTTGAACACGCGATGCGCCTCGTCGGCCTGACGGGGCGAGAGAATGACCTCGCCGTAGGTAGTCAGCTCGAGGTCCACATCGTGGTCGGTGTGGTTCTCGAAGGTGAAGCGGCGTATCTCGGCATTGCGGTCTTTGACCACCGTAACCTCCGTAAGGGTCTCTATGCCATTATCTTCACGCATATACTTAACACGGTCGCTGGCAAAGGTGACACGATACTTGTCGGGCTTTACAGCCAGCGGCGCGTATGTGTTACACCACAGCTGGTCGGTCTGCAGGTTGCGGATGTAGAGGAACTGCCCATAGTATTCAGACCCCACCTTGCGGTAGCGGTTAATCTGCACGTTTTTGTAACGGCTGAAGCCGCCGCCGCGGTCGTCAAGCACCACGGTATATGAGCCGTTGCTCAGTGCTCCAGCCTCTGGCACATTGGCGACACTGCTGTACTCGCGCGCATCGCTCTCCACCTGTGTCTTGTCATACTGGTAACGCTTGTACTTGGTGACCTGCAGGTCTATGTAGGGGCGTATCTGCACCTTCTCCTTGAGCAGCGTCTGCTTGGAACGCATCTGTGGCTCAGCCTCGAAGAAGCGTTGCAGACAGTGGTCGGCGAGGTAGTTGGTGAGCGAGGCGAGTATCATGCCCTGATGGTGAGCATAGTGGGCTCGCACACACTGTCGGTCCTCGTCGTCATAGGACTCGAAGAAGCCATACTCGTCGTACATACCGAGCGTGCGGAAACGACGCATATTGTCATAGACGGCTCGGTCAGCAACAGTGATGGCAAGCAGCGAACTGTATGGCGACAGCACGATGCGGTCCGGCGTGGTGTTCTGGAACTTGAGGTAGGGCACGCCGAAGGCTCGATACTTATAGTTCTGTGCATCGTCGAGCTCGTGGTATGCCGTCTCGCTGATGCCCCACGGCAGCATCTCGCCAGGGTGGTCATGCATCACGTTGTCAATAAACTTGCGTTGGGCGCGAATGGCGAAACTATAGGTCTCGTCCATGAGCGTATGCTTGTAGGTGCGCAAGAATATGAGAGGCATGAAGTATTCGAACATTGTGCCGTACCATGACGCGACACCCTTGTAGCGCTGATACTGCACGAGGGTCTTGTCGAGACAGAACCAATGCTTGAACGGCACATCGCCCCTCGCTATAGTCAGATAGCTGGTGATGCGCGCCTCGGAGGCAAAGTTGTTGTAGTGGTAGGGCAGCAGCGTGTTGCTCTGCGTGTCGTAGCCTATGCTGAACACGTTGAGCTCGGCATTGTAGAGGCGGGAGAAATCGGTGTAGTCTATCAGACGCACCACCTTGCTCAGCACATTGTCAGCCTCTTCAATGTCGCGGCTCTCATTCTCCTCCTGCTTCAAATGTTCCAAAAAGCCTTTGACAACATAGAGACAAGCCACGAAGTTGCCACTGTCTGCCGTAGAGATGAAGAAGTTGGGCAACGCCTTGAGTGTCTGCAGGTGATACCAGTTGTAGAGGTGTCCGTTCCACTTAGGTAGGCGTCCCACGGTCTCTATCACGCGGCCGAGGCGCAGCAGGGCCTCGTGTGTGGTGATAAATCCAAGCTCGTGGGCGGACACTATGGCGGTGAGCGAATAGCCTATATTGGTAGGCGAGGTCTTGTAGTCGCTCTTGTTGTCGCGCGTCAGCTGGTAGTTATCGGGGATGAGGTAGTTGGTCTCCTCGCTGATAAGGGTATCGAAGAAGTGCCACGTGTCCTTGGCCCACTGGCGCACCTCTTGCTGCTCGTCGGTGCTCAGGTGTTTAGCATCCTGAGGGAAACGCTTGCCGAGGAAATACATCAGCAGCGGTGCCGCCACCCATGCCAGCATCGTGAACGACGCAGCACCTATCAACCATCCATTGCCCACAGTGCTGCCAGTCCATGTGTCGTTGACAAGGTGGAAATAGCATATCACCGCCAATGCGATGGCAGCCACATAGTTGAACCAAAACTGACGACAGTAGTCGCCAAGCGTCCCCTTGGTAGAGCGCGCCGCCTCGTCGCTGGGCACCCAGTTGAGCAGGTTCTTATGGCTCACCGTCATACGGTAGCATGAGCGGATGATGGCATCACAGTACATATAGGCCTCTTTGGGCAACAAGGCAAAAGTGACTAACGACTTGTAGAGCACCACCACCATACCACGCATCAGTGTCATATAGTAGCGATAGCGCCGGTTGAATCGTGGCAGATGGGTGAGCTGACCAGCAATGAAGAATACTATCGGCGTAGTGAGAGCCACAAGCACCAGCAGCAGGAACCACACGGGATTGATGTCGCCAAAGGCAAAGCCGAAGAACAAAGCCAGCAGCAGGGAGAGGCTGAAAACACTGCGACGCAGGTTGTCGAAAATCTTCCAACGGCCTATAGTGTTCACCTGATTGCGCACGCGCTCCCCTTTCTCGTTGCGCACATAGCGGCGCAGCCAGCCGATGATTTGCCAGTCGCCACGTGCCCAGCGGTGATGACGCTTGGCATCGTCGAGATAGTTGGAGGGGCTGTCGTCGAAAAGCTCCACATCGTTGATGAGACCGCAGCGTATATGGCACCCCTCTATGAGGTCGTGGCTGAGAATGAGATTCTGAGGGAAGGTGCCCTTCAGCACACGTTGAAACACCTGCAAGTCGTAGATGCCCTTGCCACAGAAACTGCCTTCGTCGAAGATGTCCTGATAGAGTTCAAAGGAGGCTGTCGTATAAACATCGAGGCCACCCAAGCCAGAGAACAGCTGCGCATAGCGCGACTTATTGGTCACCTCCACATCAACATTGATACGCGGCTGCATGATGCCGTAGCCGCTGACTACGCGCCGTCCGTCGCGTGCGAGCACGGCACGGTTGAGCGGATGCGCCATAGAGCCTATGAGTTTCTGTGCCGAATAAAGCACCAACTCGGTGTCGGTATCAAGGGTTATGACGAAGGTTACCGGAGGTCTGTGGTCTGGCACAACGGCAGGATGCCCTTTCTCCGACACTGTGTGGGCGCGCCATGCGTCGATAGTCTGACAACGGAAAAAGTCCTGCTTCTGCTTTTCATTGAGGTTGCCCAAGAGGAGGTCGTTGAAATGCAGTATGGCACCACGTTTGCGCTCGAAGCCCAGCCAGCACCCCTCACCCTCGCTGTAGGCACGACGGCGATAGACGAAATTGAACACATGACGACCGTATTTCTCATTTAGCTCGCGCACCTTGGACATGCCAGCCTCCACTATCTCGCTATCGTAGGGCATATCGCTCTCCGCGGCGGCGGCGGCATCACCTATGAGGGTGAAATAAAGATTCCGCCCTGCACCATTAGACAGGTAATAGACCTCCAGCTGGTCGAGCATCTGACGCGTCTTGTCGGCATTCTTCAAGATGGTGGGCATGATGACCATCGTAGCATACTCGTCAGGTATCTGCTCGTCCTTAAACTTCAGTTTGAAGGTGCTACGCGGCTTGTGGATGCGGTAGAGCAGATAGTTGAATAAGTCTATAACTATCTGGCTCATAGGCACCAGCATCAGCAGGCAACATACGGCGAACGCCACCCACCAACCCCACGATGTGGGGCCAGAGAATTGGCTACTGAACACGTCCATAGCCAGCAAGGCAAAGAGCAGCGACAGCAACAACGACGAGAGAGCCACAATCCACACATACAGATGCGCGCGTCGTTCCCACGCCTTAGGTTTGAAGAGTTGCCATCCCACATGCTCGCCACGCTCATCGGCACGCTCCACCATCTTGCACACATATTCATATTCGTCGCAATGGGCCTTGCGCGCCTGACGCACTATCTGGTCGCGGTAGTCGCTCTTCGTCTGGTCTGCCATCTGGTCGTACATGCCAGCCTGCTCGCCACACAGCTTGCGCTCGCTGAAACTCACGCGGTCATAGACCTCCGACATCTGAAGTTTGACGACACTCCTCATCGAATTGAAAAGATTCATCATCAGCAGGTTATCCTTAGCGGCTTGGTCCAGATTATCGGCGTCGAGAGAGACCTCGGCAGGGTCTGTCATGTAGGACCCCGTGGCACGCAGATGGTCGCAGAGGTCCGACAATTTATCCACTATAAGCACCTTCAGCAGCGGGAGCAACACACACACCTCGTTGTAGGTCAGGTAGTCCTTATTCATCTGCTGCTGCTCCACGATATGGTCGAACAGCACATGTTTATCAACATGGTAGTATGTCTTTTCCAAAAAAGTTGTCAGTCCTTTCTCTATCTGTCGCATCCGCCGCGACCCTATCTGCTTGAACAGTTTGCTGCGCAGTTCCACACGCAGCACCTTCTCCTGCTCACTGAGCATATAGTAGTTGTCCAGCACCCATTCGTTGGTGCTACCCACCTGCTGCTTGCTCTTCGTCTGATTTACCAACAGAGTGTAGTAGTCGGTAATAAGCGATAGATGTGTTTTGAAACGTATATATATATTCTTGCTCATAGTCTTTTATTGCTTTGTCGCCGTCATAGCGGCATCGTTCTGTCGGAGTGCCGACATCATTTGATTCTCACCCTTGGGTCGAGCCAACCATAGATAAGGTCGGTGACGATATTTATCAGTACCAGCAGGATGCAGATGAAAAGGATAGTACCCATCACCACGGGAAAGTCATACTTGTCCAACGCATCGACCACGACGACGCCCATGCCCTTCCAATCAAACACATACTCCACAAAGACAGCACCTGCCAGCAGGCCTGCCAGCCACCCCGATGCCGAGGTGACGATGGGATTCATGGCGTTGCGCAACGCATGACGGAACAGCAGACGCGCACGCCCCATGCCTTTGGCACGCGCCGTGCGGATATAGTCCTGCGAGAGAGCGTCGAGCATAGAGTTCTTAGTGAGTTGTGTGAGCGTGGCGAGGGGGCGTATGCCAAGTGTCAGCGCCGGAAGGATAAGGTTTTTCAAATCGATGAACTCGCCCTCGCCATAGTCGTCGATACTGTAGAGGTTGCCAAACATATTCAAACCCGTCCAGTCCGCCAGCACATAAGCAAAGAGCCATGCTATGAGGATGGCAGCAAAGAAAGACGGCAACGACATGCCCAGCGTGGAGAGAAACATGGCAAGACGGTCAATCCATGTGTCCTTATATACGGCAGAGAGCACGCCAAGCAGCACACCCACTATCAGCGCGAACGTCATGGCTACCACGGCCAGCAAAGCCGTCTGCGGGAACGCCGTAGCTATTATCTCCGACACCTTGCGTTTCGACTGGTAGGACCGTCGCAGATAGGGCGCCTTGGCTACCAGTGAAGTTGTCCCTATCTTTGCCACGCACAGATAGGGAGCATACTTGCTGTCGTCAAGGTAGAAAAAACTCTCCGTGTCGGCGTTGTTATGCAACGATAGGGGCAGCAGGTCGTTAACATAGCCGGCGAACTGCACCACAATAGGTTTGTCGCGCCCGAGGTCACGGTTGATAATCTCTATACTCTCCGCGTCGGCACGCTGCCCCAGCATCATTCGTGCTGGGTCACCCGGAAGGATATTGAACAAAAAAAACACCAGCACAATGACTCCTAAAATAACGAGAAGTCCGTACAACAGCCGTTTTATGGTATAGTTTATCATATTGCCAAAATAGCAAAAATACGTTTTTTTTTGCAAACGGCACAATTCTTTTTTCAGGCACACGACCTATTGTATTCGATAGCATATTTTTAGTACCTTTGCAAAAAGAAAAGATACAAGACAATAACCATATTATGTCTATCAATACCAACGGAATAACCATCACCAATAAAACAACTGGCGGCAATAGGTTTGCCGTCAGTGCCACCTGCGGCTCTGCCCGCGCCGGACTACTACGCACCGACCATGGAGACATTCCAACCCCCATATTCATGCCCGTAGGCACTGCCGGCAGCGTCAAAGCTGTTCATCAACGCGAGCTACGCGAAGACATCGATGCCATAATAATCCTCGGCAACACCTACCACCTCTATCTGCGCCCCGGCATGGACATCCTGCGTGCCGCCGGCGGACTGCACCGCTTCAACGGGTGGGAACGCCCCCTGCTGACTGACAGCGGCGGTTTTCAGGTCTTCTCTCTCGCCGACAGCCGCAAAATCAAGGAGGAAGGGTGCACCTTCCGCAGCCATATCGACGGCTCTAAGCACCTCTTCACTCCTGAAAGCGTGATGGACATAGAGCGCGTCATCGGTGCCGACATAATGATGGCTTTTGACGAATGCTGCCCGGGCGACGCCGACCGCAACTACGCCAAACGCTCCATGGAACTGACGCACCGCTGGCTGGACCGCTGCGTGCACCGCTTCAACGAGACCACGCCTCTCTACGGTCACCACCAGATGCTCTTCCCCATCGTGCAGGGCTGCCAATATGCCGACCTGCGCCGCCAGTCGGCAGAATATATCGCCAGCACCGACCCCGAAGGATGCGCCATTGGAGGTCTCGCCGTGGGCGAACCAACAGAGGTGATGTACAGCATGATAGAAGTGGTGAACGCCATCCTTCCTGCCGACCGTCCGCGCTACCTCATGGGGGTAGGCACTCCGCAGAACCTGCTCGAAGCCATAGACCGCGGTGTCGATATGTTCGACTGCGTCATGCCAACACGCAACGGACGCAACGGACTCCTCTTCACCGCTCACGGCACCATCAACATCAAGAACAAGAAGTGGGAAGACTGCTTCGAACCCATAGCCAACATAGCATGGGCAGACATAGACAATACCCACATCGCCGAAGCCGACAACGTTTACTCTCTTGCCTACCTGCACCACCTTATCCGCGCCGAAGAAATTCTCGGCCTTCAGATATGCTCCATCCACAACCTCGCTTTCTACCTATGGCTCGTAACCACAGCACGCCAGAAGATAATTGACGGCACCTTCTCCGAATGGAAAAACCGAATACTGCCGGAACTGGGCAAAAGACTGTAACACACCATTCAACATACACTATAGCACCACAGCGGACACTCACGGCCACACCATGCCCCACACCTATTGTTTTTCAGTATTGTTTGCCAGCTATCGTATTCACAATAATTTTAGGAAGACTAAAAATAAGAAACAGTAAAATATTTCCTGAATTATAATAACATATATCAAAATTATCGTACCTTTACACAATTAACCAATAAAAAAATACCATGAAAAAAATCTTTTCATTACTGATGTCTGCCGTGATGACGTTCGCTGTCATTGGCTGTACCAAGGAAGATGCCGACGGCGACAACAGAAACGGCAACACAGACTCCACAGCCGTAGTTATCCCCGATGAGGCAAATGTTGTCATCATTGATGACGTGACCTATCCTATCGATGTCGAGATGATCGATGCGATGAACTTCCGTGCCAGCGACACGGCAAATGCTCGTTTTGACCTCATAGGCGGCGTGCAGCGCATAGACCTCAGCGGCACCCTCCAAGAGACATACGACATCACAAAACCTATCGCTGGCATACATGCCGGATTTCGCTTTTCCAGCCGCGAATTCTTCTCACTCGTCTATGACAATACCGGCGAAAAGGTGATGGGGCATCTCGACAGCAAAGAATATGATGGCGAATCAATGTTCAAACAAGGTACTGCCACAGTGCTTTTCGACGGCAAGAAAATCTATGTCAAACTATACGGCACATTGGATAATGACCATACCTTCGGCTTCGTCGTCACCCTGCCGTTAGGCGGCAGCACCCCCGAGCCAGAACCTGGCCCGCAAGAGGAGTTGGACAGACTGGTGATAAACGGCGAAAACATAACGATGAACGGCTCGTTGAGCATCGCCAATGACGGCATACTCCTCTTCAACCTCTACGAAGCCTCAGGAGAGAAAGACCTCAACTTCTCCCTTGATATCACCAAAGAGGCTTTGGGCTATTTTATCAACCTCGGCAACCTCAACAGCCTCATGTACTACTCTCTCTCCTTTACCTCCGACGATAGGCAAATTGGACAGCAATGCAGCGACGACGATGACTATGCAGAACTCAACTGGGAGTCGCTTGACTCCGCCGCCTTCGAGGACGAGACCCTGCTGTATGTGACATTAGAAAACGACAAATACGTGCTGCAAATCAACGGCAAACTGAAGGACGGCACAACGTTCGACCTGCGCCACACCATCCCCGTCAACGCTATCAAGGCTATGGAAGGACAGATTGTCATTGACGGAGAAGTTTTCTATGCCGTCGCCCAGATGAACAGTCGCAGCGTCACAGGACAAAACGGAATCGACAGCATATATCATGTCACGGTAAACGGCTACACTTCGAAAGAAGCGGCATACGCGGGTGCTCCAGCAAACAATCAAATAGAAATAACATACGACAACAGAATGTTCGACAACATTATAGCCCTTGACGAATCCTCGACAAAAGACTATTCCATTAGCTGTAATGATGACAATGCAAATTTCAGCCAAAGCAGTAACAACGGCACTATGAGCGCTTCTATTGATGATGGTGCCACATCCACCCGTCCCGTATTCAAATCCGGCAATTTTTACGTCAATAACAACATGCAATCATATAGTGTCGCCGTACACGGCATACTAACCAACAACCATGCCATCAGCGTGAGTGTCCATATTCTTAAATAGCAAAGCACTTCATTCAAGGAAATTATTTCCTAAAACACAACGGAGCGGAAAAAACTAATCCGCTCCGTTTTTTTTTTCATCTATGAAGACCAACTCAACGACATGAGTTAGTTTTTCCCCGACCGATATGCGACTCTAATCTCCCCCCCCAAAAAATAGCACTATCACACAGAATGTACGTAGAATGTATAAAACAAAACACCCACAAACAGCATTAGGAAAAGGTCCATAAAAAGAAAAGAAAGTGATTCCGCCGCGATTCGAACGCGGGACCGACTGCTTAGAAGGCAGTTGCTCTATCCAGCTGAGCTACGGAACCTACAAAAAAAGGCTACCTAACGTAAACCTTTTTTGTCGGGATAGCAAGATTCGAACTTGCGATCTCCTGCTCCCAAAGCAGGCGCGCTAACCGGACTACGCCATATCCCGTTGCCTACTCCTTAAAAAAAAACATCAGCAAGCTGATGCAAGAAGTATGGCGGAGAAGGGGGGATTCGAACCCCCGGTACCCTAATCGAGTACGACAGTTTAGCAAACTGTTGGTTTCAGCCACTCACCCACCTCTCCAACTGTATCTTTTAGAACTCTTGGTTTCTCCGATAGTCAAACATCCTATCTTGAAATCGTTTGCAAAGATACAACTTTTTATTAAACTGGGCAAAAATATTTTCTATTTTTGCCCAGTTTATACGATAATTATTATTTTTTAGCCTGATTAGCAACACTATTCATCTTGCGTGCTATTTCCTCTTGGTCGCCCAAAAAGAAGTGTTTTTGCAAGTTCATAGCGTCATCAAACTCGAAAACATAAGGCGTTGCTGTGGGGATATTGAACTTTATTATCTCCTCATTGCTCATGCCGCGGAGCTCTTTGACTATGCCGCGCAGACTGTTGCCATGAGCCACAACGATTACCTCATTGTGTGTCTCAAAAGCTTTGAGAATATGCTCTTTGTAGTAAGGCATGAGGCGTGCGATAGTGTCTTTGAGCGACTCGGTGAGCGGTATCTCAGCATCGCTGAGTTCAGCATAGCGCGGGTCCATACGTGGGCTACGCTCCTCATCCATCTTCAATGCTGGTGGCTGCACGTCAAAGCTGCGACGCCACAAAAGCACTTGCTCATCGCCATATTTGGCAGCCGTATCGGCCTTATTGAGGCCCTGTATGGCACCATAGCTCTTCTCATTGAGTCGCCAGCTCTTCTCTACGGGCAGATAGTCCATATCCATAGCATCGAGTATCTGGTTGAGGGTCTTTATGGCACGCTTTAGATATGAGGTGAAGCATACCTCGGGACGATAGCCTTCTTGCTTGAGCAGTTTGCCAGCCTCATAGGCCTCTTTGATGCCATTCTCAGTGAGGTCAACATCTGTCCATCCCGTAAAGAGATTCAATTTGTTCCATGCACTCTCGCCATGACGTACTAATATAAGCTTTTTCATAATAGGTGTTTTATTTATTGATTATTATACTTTATTTTTGTTGTTTCTTTTTGTTTTTGTCTTTCAGAAAGACAGCCTCGGGCAATATGCCACGATGCGACAATGCCACCATCACAAAGCCTGCCACGATGAACGGGATGCTTAGCCACTGCCCCATATCCAAGACCATGCCACGCTCGAAAGCCACTTGCTCCTCCTTAACAAACTCTATGATGAAACGCACACCAAAGAGCGCCACCAGCCACCAGCCGAAGAGCCGTCCGGCATGTAGTTTGCCATCCTTACGCACATAGACAAGGATGCAAACAACAAAGATAAGCAGATAGCTCAATGCCTCGTATATCTGTGTCGGATGCTTGGGTACCGTCTCCCCGTTGCGGTCAAAGATGACACCCCACGGCAGAGTGGTCTCCACTCCATATATCTCGCTATTGAAGAGGTTGCCCAAACGGATGAAGCATCCGGCAAGGGCTACGACAATCACCATGCGGTCAACTACCCACAACGGACTAATGCCATAACGTCTGTAGAACAACCATAACGCAATCAAGATGCCCAGTGCGGCGCCATGACTGGCAAGTCCCTGATAGCCCGTGAACTCGCCCGTCCGGAGATTGATAGGCAAGAAAATTTCGAGCCAATGCTCGCTGGTGCAGAAATAGTCCGGCTCATAAAAAAGGCAATGCCCCAAACGCGCACCTATAAGGACGGCGAGGAAGATATATACCACGAGAGAATCAAGATACTTGGTATCAACCTTCTCATGACGGAAGATACGAAAGAGTATCACATAGCTCACAAGAAAGGCAAGGAGAAAGCCCAAAGAGTACCACCTCAAGCCAAAAGACCCTATATGGAAGATGACGGGGTCCACATTCCAATGAATTGCCAATGCCATCATAACCGAATGTATTTTGTTGTTTGATAATTGTATTTACCCTACACGATGTCAGTATCTCCCGCCCTCATAGATTCCTTCCTACGCCCATCCCACTCCATAAAAAATGGAGTGGGATGGTGTTTTGTTCACAGTATGTCTGACGACGTTACTATCCAATTATTTTGCATAGTTGATTGAACGCGTCTCACGGATGACGGTAACCTTAATCTGTCCGGGATAGGTCATCTCGTTCTGTATCTGCTTGGAGAGGTCGTAGGAGAGCTGGTTGGCTTGTGCGTCGCTAATCTTGTCAGCACCAACAATGACGCGTAGCTCGCGACCTGCTTGGATGGCGTATGCCTTGACAACGCCGGGGTAGGACATAGACATATCCTCAAGCTTCTTGAGGCGCTGGATGTAGGCTTCCACCACCTCGCGACGTGCGCCAGGGCGTGCTCCGCTGATAGCATCGCAGACTTGAATAATAGGCGAGATAAGGTTGGTCATCTCTATCTCCTCATGGTGGGCGCCGATGGCGTTACATACATCAGGATTTTCCTTGTACTTCTCCGCCAGACGCATACCAAAGATTGCATGTGGCAGCTCGGGGTCGGTCTCCGGCACCTTGCCGATGTCGTGCAGCAGGCCAGCACGCTTAGCCAACTTGGGATTGAGACCCAGCTCGGCAGCCATAGTGGCAGCCAAATTGGCCACCTCGCGCGAGTGCTGCAGCAGGTTCTGCCCATAGGACGAACGATATTTCATACGACCTACCATGCGCATCAGCTCATGGTTCATGTTCTGTATGCCAAGGTCTATGCAGGTGCGCTTACCCACTTCGGCTATCTCTTGCTCTATCTGCTTGCGTGTCTTGGACACCACCTCTTCTATGCGGGCGGGATGTATGCGTCCATCAGTAACGAGCTTGTGCAACGACAGACGAGCTATCTCTCTACGCACCGGGTCGAAGCCGCTGATAATGATAGCATCGGGCGAGTCGTCAACGATAATCTCAACACCTGTGAGAGATTCGAGGGTGCGTATGTTGCGACCCTCGCGGCCTATGATGCGCCCCTTGACTTCCTCATTCTCAAGATTGAACACGCTGACGGTATTCTCCACAGCATGCTCTGTGGCGGTACGCTGGATAGACTGTATAACAATTTTGCGAGCCTGCTCGGTCGCAGTGATTTTTGCCTCCTCCACAATATCAAGGATGCTGCTTGCCGCATCGGCGCGCGCCTCGTCAGTCATCATGTCCATGAGGTGTTGCTTGGCCTCATCAGCCGTCATGCCTGCTATATGCTCCAGTTTGTCGATGCTCTCCTTGTAGATTTTCTCCACCTCACCCTGACGCTTGTTGAGCTCTTCGATACGACGGTTCAGATTCTCGCTTACGCCCTTCAGCTCTGTACTCTTCTTCTGCAGTTCTTCGACCTTTTGTGTCAGTACCTGCTCACGCTGCTTGAGTTTGTTCTCCACCTCGCGCAGTTTGCCGTTCTGCTCGCTAACCTGCTTGTCATACTCACTCTTCAGCTGTAGAAACTTCTCTTTAGCTTGCAACGATTTCTCTTTCTTGATAACCTCGCCGCGTTCCTCGGCATCTTTCAACACCTGCTCGCTCTTGGCGAGAAGGCTCTTGCGCAATACGGTAGTGGCAGCCCAAATGCCGGCACCGCCGCCTACCACAAGTCCAATAATAATATAAAGTATTTCCATAATAAAGGATAAATGTTATTATAAGGAATGCGCTGAACGTTAGAAGCATACGGTTTATTAAAAAACTGCACCACGCCCTCCGAGAGTATTGATAAACTCGTTGAAAGAAAGGATTTGAGTGCCGGGTGTCTCAATTATACAATCTACCCACCCATGAGCTTACTCGGTTTGTAAAATATGTTGAGTTTACAAACTGTTTCGGGCCTGATGCAGTATAGTGACGTATTAACAGCTATGTATAGAATACTGACTATCAGCAACAATATGTTACAATTACGCTGATGCTACTTGCTTTGGATTTGCTCGTCAAGAAGATTGTCGAGTGCGACCAGCCGGCCTTCCAAATCGCCCAAGGCAGATGAGGCGGCAGGACGTTTTTCCAATCTGACAAGCTGCACCACCTGAAGGAGTGCAGCCATGGCGATAAGGTCTTGTGAGTCTTTTCGTGGAAATTGCTTTGCAAAGTTACGCGCCATCTCATCAATACGCTGGGCAGCATCAGCCAAGACAGGCTCGTCGGATGTCGTCGTACGCAGGCTATAGCTACGTCCCATAATTGATACTGTGGTGGTTACTTCGTCCATGATTGTGCTTACTATTGCTTATATCCTAAAAGCGAGAGGCTCTCGTCTATCGTTTCTATCAGTTGCGTGATACGAGGTTCTATATCTGCAGGTATGCTCCTTTCAGTCGACGTATTCCTCGTTGATATTGATTTGTTTGTTTCTTCTTTAAGGTTTGTTATTATTATATTATTTTGAGTTATAGTTTTTTGCAACTCAACGATAGTTGCCGCCTGCTCCTCAACCTTCTTGCTCAGCAGGTCTCGCTCATCTACCAGTCTGCGCACTTTGGACTCTATGTTGGCAATGGTTGCTTCTATGGTAGGCATCGTCTATCCTTTGTTGCTTCTTTGCTTTACGTTGTTTTTCAAAAAAGATTTGCAAATATATGTTTTTTTTTCGTTATTCACAAATCCTTCTCATTATCATCTGATGCTATGAAGGTTACGATTCACGATATATTACCGAACCCGATGCCTGATGCGTGGCGAGCACCAATACCTCGGCTATCTGCACATGCTTCGGGGCTGAAGCAGCATATACGGCCACATCAGCCACATCGTCGCCCGTCAGCGGCGTGATGCCTTTATAGACATTGGCGGCACGCTGCTCGTCGCCGTGAAAGCGTGTGCGGCTGAAATTGGTCTCCACAAGGCCCGGTTTGATATTCGTAACACGTACCGCCGTATTAGCCACATCAATACGCAAACCATCAGTGATGGTCTTGACGGCAGCCTTGGTGGCGCAATAGACACTGCCGTTGGCGTAGGCCGCATCACCCGCCACACTGCCTATATTGATGACATGACCGCTGTTGCGCTCCACCATGCCCGGCACTATAAGACGCGTCATGTAGAGCAGCCCCTTGACGTTGGTCTCTATCATGACATCCCAATCCTCGAGGTCGCCCTCATACTCCTTATCCAGCCCAAGGGCTAACCCTGCATTATTGACCAGCACATCGATAGCGCGCCAAGCCTCTGGCAGGCTCTCCACAGCTTTTCTGGCAGCCTCATAGCTGCGGACATCGAAAAGAAGAGTATAGACTTCAACACCCATCGCCTCCAGCTCACTTTTGAGAGCGGCAAGGAGGTCGGCTTTGCGTCCCGTGATGATTACGTTATATCCAGCCTTGGCGAAACGTTTGGCACATGCCTCGCCGATTCCGCTCGTGGCACCAGTTATAAGAGCTATCTGTTTCATGTTATGGTAGTTATATTTAAGTTTATGTATGGTTATTTATGTATGTTCATTGTTTTGTCTCTACAAAGATATATGGCAGCTCGAATGAAAGGATGTTTCCTTAGCTTTATCAAGTCAATCCTCCGCAACACTGATATATACCAAATGTTAGATATAGTAAACTCTATTTTCCTTAATCCTGTGAGGATGAGGATACTCACCATCCACATAGCCTATAGCCAAATGACCTATGCCTTCCCATTCGCCCACAATGCCGAGGCTGGCAAGGATATGCTTGCCTTCGTCGGACTCAAACTCCTGACGGGCGCGATGTATCCAGCAACTGCTGACCCCCAAAGCGTGGGCAGCAATCATCATATTGCCCATCACAAGGCTGCCGTCATATACATGGTTAGGCTCATTCTTGTCAGCCAGCACTATCAGCATCTGCGGCGCACCATAGAAGGGGTCAAAATCTTCGTCATAGTCGCCTATCTGACGGTTCATCTCACTAATGCAGTCGCGCATCTGCGGGTCGTTAACAGCAATGATGATGGTGTCCTGCCGATTCTTACCGCTGGCAGCTTGTAGTCCTGCTTCGATTATTTGGTCAACTACTTCGTGAGGAACGCGCTGTGTGGTGTATTTTCGTATGCTGCGACGCAGTTTGATGGTTTCTAATACTTCGTTCATCCTACAATTCAAAGTGATATGTTCATATATTATTGACAAAAGTACGCCTATTTCAACCCCCACTTGACGACATAGCTGTAATTACTGCTATTTGTATTAACACGCAAGGTGTCCACACGACTATCGGTAATCACATACTCATAATCTCTTACATATTCCACTGTTCCGTCCTCATCCGTCGCCTTGCCCTCGAGTTTCAGCGGCAGGTGGGCAGGATTCTTGCCATAGAGCCCCATCTGCGATACCTCCTGAATACCCACATACACCTCGCCATTCATTGGGAAAGCGGAGAAAGGATACGCCGAAGGAGTGTAGGTCTCACGGACTATGCGCTTTACGGAGCCGAAATAGTGGATATATCGGCCCACAAGGTCTTCACCATTCCAAATATAAATCGTCGTATCGCTACCGGGCGTTATTTCTTTAACCAAATGATTGTTATCATCATACTCCATCGTAGTGCGATATTCCGTCGCGCCATATTTAGATATCCAAGTAACCACACGGCCATTTTCAATCACGAATTTGTCCGAGCCTCCATTCTGAGTCAGAACCACCATGCCATCCTCGTACGAGAAGTTGATATCACCAGAAGTCTCATAGTCTGTACCCTTATTTAATGTGTCATGCTTCACACTTATGCGTGCCAAAGCATCATAGTCGTATCCCTCCGACGATGGGAAAGGGTATTCAAATTCGTATATCTTAGCGATATGCGTGATGCGCCACTCCTGGCCTGTAGTATTATTGCCATCGTTGGTGGAATCCTCTTCTTTGCCACAAGATGATAGGAAAAAAAACGTTGCAGCCAGCGCTGCAAGAGCCATTATCGAAAACAGTTTTTTTTTCATTTTTTGTTTATTTACGTATTACTAAAACTTATATTTCTTCATTAGCAGAACTCCGACTCACGTCATCCACATATCACATTCCACATCACAACGCACTAATTCAGCACACTATATTATTTTACACTATGCTTGTTGCGGGTAATGCTGACGATACAAAGTAACATTTTTTTTTGCAATCTTTAACAATTTTCTATCATCTTTTTTGTCAGTCCGTAAAAACTTGCTACCTTTGCATACGGTTTTGGTTGCTTGGTGCATCAAAAGGGAATCGGGTGCAAATCCCGAACAGTCCCGCTGCTGTAAGCCCCTGTCACCAAAGCGGTATCGCCACAAGAATGAATGTCATTGCGTTGCGTCATAGCATCGTGAGAAGACACCGGAGAGACCGCGGGGCAAAGTCAGAAGACCTGCCAGAGCCAAGAGATGAACAGCCTTCGAGGAAAGGACTTCATGACAAGACAGTTACGCCACATAATAACGCCACTGTTATGCCTCTGCTTCGTAGGCATCCCTGCAGCTGAACTGCAAGCTCAACAGCACGACAGCCTGCGACGCACTATGTTACATGAGGTGAGCATCAACGAGACAGCCACGCCTCCTGCCATCCTGCAAGAGACACCCCTACAGCAGGTCTCCGCACACCGCATTGAGCAGTCCGGAGCCTCGCAACTATCTGATATCCTCCGGACTATGGCAGGCGTCACATTAAAAGACTACGGCGGCATAGGTGGCATGAAAACAATATCGGCACGCGGCCTGGGTAGCCCTTTCAGCATGCTGACAATAGACGGCATTGCCGTAAGCGACTACCAAAACGGACAGATAGACCTCGGCCGCTACCTGCTGGGCAACACCGCTCAGATAACCTTTGCCAACGGCAACAACGCCTCTCTCCTACAGTCTGCAAGCAGCTTGAGCGCCAGCAACATTGTAGCCATCACCACCGCCACACCTCATTTTGACGGAAAGAACACCAATATACGACTTGGCGCCGAAGGCAGCTCCTTCGGACTGCTATCCCCCTCCATCACCATAGAACAACGCGTCAACGACCGTTTCTCCATAAGTCTGTGGGGCAACCTGCTACGTTCTTCTGGCGACTATCCCTATACCACCTATCAGGCTTCTGCCGACGGCGACAACCTCATCACCCTCCATCGACAGAACTCGGCGATGTGGATGACTACCGCCGATGCCAACCTGTTCTACACCCCCTCGACACGACAACTCCTAACGGCAAAAATACACTATATGCAGGCTCGCCACGAACTACCGGGAGCCGTAACCTACTATAAGACAAAAGCAGCCTCCGACCATACCGAGGACCAACTCGTCTTCGCTCAGATACGCCACTACATAGCTTGGCACCAAGACAGCAACGGCATCGCACGCCTGCAACTACAGACATTAGGCAAATACCAGCTGTCGAACACCATATATGAGGACACCTTCAGCTACAGCCCCCTGCACAACAACTACCGTCAGCAGGAAGGCTACCTCGCCTCTACCCTACTCTACTCGCCAACAAAACATCTGCAACTGAGCATCGCCGAGGACCTTAAAGCCAACACCCTGCAGAGCAATCTGGCTCGCAACGACCGCGTATGCCGCCTCTCATCGCTCACAGCGCTCTCGGCAGCCTACCAAGGACAACGCCTGTCGGCATCAGCACGCCTCGTTGCCACGCTCGTCAACGAGCAAGCTACCACTACAGCCTCATCCATCACAGACCACTACGCCCTGCAACGCCTCACACCCTACATTGGTCTGTCGTTTGCCCCACTGCGCAACAACAACCTGAGGCTGCGCTACTTCTACAAGCACAACTACCGCCTACCGACTTTCAACGAGATGTACTACCTCATCACCTCGCACCATCTGCTACCCGAACAAGCACGCCAACACAACATCGGCATCGCCTACCACTATGCCGACCGCAGCCACCTACTGCAACAACTGAACATATCTGTCGATGCCTACCACAACAATGTGAACGACAAGATAATAGCCATACCCACTCATAATATGTTCGTATGGTCAATGATTAACCTCGGCAAAGTGGCAATCAACGGCATAGACATCAGCGCAGATGCCTCCCTATCGTTTGCTGACGAATGGTCGCTGTCGCTTTACGCCAACTATACCTATCAACACGCCACCGACAGAACTCTTCCCAAGCAGAAATCCTACGGTCACCAGATACCATACACACCACGCCATTCA
This sequence comes from Bacteroidales bacterium, assembly GCA_017451385.1. Taxonomy (GTDB): domain Bacteria; phylum Bacteroidota; class Bacteroidia; order Bacteroidales; family P3; genus Colimorpha. Next base: position 86,035 of record JAFSPS010000011.1, on the reverse strand, counting down.
GCTTCGTCAAGCCTGACGCTACAAACGCCTCTGGCAGACCTCGGCTACGACATAACAATAGTCGGCTCACGCTACACGCTGACACAAAACACGCCGCAAAACCGCCTCAACGCCTATGCCGACCAAGGCATAAGCCTATCACGCACATTCAGACTGAAATACGGCAGCCTGCGCCTGCAAGGCCGCATACTCAATCTCTTCGACGTGTACTATGAAGTGGTACGCAGCTACCCCATGATGGGACGCAACTACCGCCTATCGGTAACATACAAATTTTAACAGACAACACACTATTCTATTACACTTTGAACAGCATCTAAACAAAAAATAATTCAACACATCTAAATAAACATATCCACAGACATCAAGACTCCATTCAAAGACAATTAAATTTCATCAAAACAAATAACAATCAAAACAATGAAAAAAACATTATTCTACATCTCCATCGCCGCCGTCATGCTGATGACAGCTTGTGGGAAAGACAACGACAGCGAAAAAGCCACCACAAACGGCGACCAGCAGGCAAAAGTCTATCTCCTCAACGAAGGCAAACAAGGTGACAACAACGCTTCGCTCAGCCTTGTCAACATCGAAGAAAAGACTATCACCAACAACTACTTCCAGACCGTCAACGGCCGTCCGCTCGGCGATGTGGCGCAAGACATCATCCAGCATGGCAGCAAGATATACATCTCCGTGTCAGAGTCCGGCACCATAGAAGTCATCGACGCAAAGAGCGGCAAAGCCATCAAACAGATAGACATGGGCTCGCGCTATCCGCGCTACATCGCCGCTAACGGCAGCAAAATCTATGTCAGCTGCTACTATCCACACAGCGTCGTCAGCATAGACACCACAACACTCGAAATCGGTGCCGTGTGTACGCTCAGCGGACTCCGTCCCGAAGGGCTGTGCGTCGCCGACAACAAACTCTACGTATGCAACAGCTACGATGCCGATGAGTCCAACAACTACAGCTATGACAGCACCCTCTCGGTGATAGACCTCGCCACCTTTACCGAAAGCAAGCGCATCAACATTGCTTACAACCCACAGCAAGTCATAGCCCTCGCCGACGGGCGTCTGGCCATCAACTTCTTCGGCGACTATGGACTCAATCCATCCGGCGTAGCCATCTACAACATCGCAGAAGACAAGGCAACACTCATCCTCGGAATACCCGTAGCTGGTATGACCGCCAACGACAACACCATCTTCACCTATGGTTCAGACTATGACGAAAACTGGAACGCCGTGCCAGCACTCAACAAGATAGACCTCACCACCATGCTCGCCACCCCATTCGTCCCCGAGATGATAGGCGACATCAAAGCCCCTTACGGCATGGCCATCAACCCCACCAATGGCGAAATCTACCTCACTGACGCACAAAACTACACCACCAATGGCGACCTCTACTGCATCACCTCTGAAGGCACCCTCCGCTGGAAAGCCGAGACCTCGCTCCTCCCCAAGAAACTCTGTTTCGTAAAATAACACCCTCCTGACACTCAACAACAAAATAAACGATAAGCGGCGGACCTCAAGGTCCGCCGCTTATCGTTTATGCAAGGCAAAAACAGTATGTAAAACAACATTACCTTGCTGTTGGAAAGGGCACGATTGTGAATAATATTTGTAGTGACTTCTATAAATTAGTTTTTCATGCAACCTCTACGAGGTTGAGATATTTGAAAATCAAATAGTTTTCTATTGATATATAACTCCTAATGAGATATTTATAGAAGTCCCTTTGTTTTATTTCACTACCTCAATCACTCCCTTGCGCTCCATGGTTCGATAGGCGTTGGAGGCTTGGAAACGGAAATAGTAGGTTCCTGACGGGACATTGGACGGGTCCCATCCGTCGGAGGAGGTCTTGAGGTCGGTGGCAGAATATATCAGCGTGCCCCAGCGGTTGTAAATTAGGAGTTCGCTGTGCAGCCAGCAGTCGTTGTCTATGCCTACCACGGAGAAGATGTCGTTAACACCATCGCCATTGGGCGTTACAAGATTGGGGAAGAGGAGCCGCTCGTCGCAATCCAGTATTTTATACTTGATGAAGAGGTTGAAATGTATAAGGCTGTCGCACTGCGCCTCGATGGTATATAGCATCATCCGTTCATCCACTACGGGATTGGTGAAGAGGCTGCCGTCAGGTCCCAGATATGGCATCTGTTCCTGCTTGACAGTGTCATAGACATGGAGTTCGTAGGCTGGATTGACCTGTAGATTGAGTACCACGATGCTGTCGCAATCGTCTGTGTTACGCCATTGTTCGCTATAACTGCCTGTCTCATACAGCATCTGCCCGCCGAAGGGTCGCTGATGGTTGGAGCAGATGGTATCGAAAAGGATAGTGCTATCACTATAATATATTGAGACAAGCAGCGTTACAATACTATCGCATCCGTGGGCATCACTGAGCGTGTCTATAGTCTTTTCTGTGACATAGTATGTACGACCAGTAGCTGGCCACACGAAAGTGTCACAAGCTCGATAGTTTTCGTTGTGGAACGAACGGTGATGTACGACAAGGTGGAGTATGGTAGTGCTGTCGCACTGCACGCTGTTCGAGGCATGACGCACCACGGTGGTGTCATGGATATAACTGGTACTGTCGTAGTGCCACACATAGCGGTCGCAGATAGTATCACGTTGTATGTCAACAGGTGATGACGAACGGATATTCATGCGCATCACCACGTTGCTATCGCATGAATATATAGTGGAGAGCATCACGCTGTCTTGGGAAGAGACAAAGTATGTGCGCTGCGACAGGTTCCACAGTAAGCTGTCACACTCGGTTGTGTCGAGATATGTGGTGGTGCTGTGATGCAGAGTCAGGCGCAGGGCTATGGTGCTGTCGCAGCCGTTGCTGGCAGGTATGGTGTCCACATAGCTGCCTGATGCGTCCAGCATCCTATTGTGACCTATACTCCACTGGTAGCTGTCGCAACTCTCATCCAAAGCTGTATCTACCACGACGGCAACGCTAACCAAGCGGCTGTCGCTGCATAGGATGGCGCGCACGGATATGTCGTCAATGCCATAGTCGTTTCCAGAGCGAAGAGTATTCTGGTTGGTTATCCGGAAATCGGCATGTGTGCTGTTGCCACTGTTCCAGACAGATACATATCGTCGCCATACGCCATCTGGCGAGATGCTGTCGCCCAAGGCAAGCACTGTACCCATAGCATCACCGTTGACATCTAACTGCAGAAGTGCTTCATTATGGTCGGTGAGCGACGTGGCCCAAAATGATACAAGATAGTCAGTATGCGGCACTACCGTTACCTGCTGTCCCCATGTCGTAGCATCTGCAACCAAGGAGCCGTCGCATATCATAAACATACCCTGCGGATTGCTCGGAGAGGTATGGTCACGACCAAAGAATCTATTCTGCGAGCGGAGGGAGGCATCGTAGGCTAAAGTATATTGCCCATAAGAAGCCCCTATCGAGCCCACATAGGCAAGGTCGGTAGAGAAACCAGTATTGCCCATGCTGAAATTGCCATTGACCACACATTCGCGGCCCAAACGGAACGTGCTGACAGTATATACTTGCGAGGTGAGAGGTGATGCAACGACGGTGGAAACTGTGTCGAGCGTAGCGCTATCGCTCAGAGTTGCAGCAGGCATCCACAGATATGCGTCGCCGCCACGTGCAGAGAGGGTGGCATGTCCGCAGGTAGCTATAGCGGTATCCGGACTCACAACGAGACGCGTGGGGGGGAGCACCGTCAAGCTAAGTATCTGTACCGAGTCGCACCCTACACTATTAAGGACCGTATCGGAATAGACACCCGTACGGGTATAGACCGCTCCATCTACAGGCCAGCGATATTGCGAGCACACCTCGATTAATGATATTGGTGCTACCGAGCTGCGCCGTACCTCAAGACGCATGGTGACCAGACTGTCAGTCCCCCACCTGTTGGCAAGCACCACAGTACAGGTGCTGTCGGAGGTGAAGTTGACACCATTCCATAGCAGCGGCAACGAATAGTCACACAGCGAGCTATCTATAGATACCGCCACATTGCGGTGCACCAGTAGTGAGAAAGCATTGATGCTGTCGCAGCCCACAGCATTAGGAATGATGATTGTCGTGTCGGGTTGGTCAGCAGTGAAGGTCTGCCCTGCGAAAAGGTATGGTAGGTCATTCTCCACAATGCTGTCATGCAGGGTAAAACGGCTGTTACGCAACACACGCAGAGTCATCATCACCGTGCTGTCGGCTCCATACCGATTGTAGAATGAAGCCGAGCCAGGACCTGGACCAAAAAAGGTAACATGGTTCCACTCCATGGGTAGATAGTTCTCGCACAGCACGCTGTCTATAAAAACAGTATCATTATAATAGACAAAGAGTGAGAAATGGATATTGCTGTCGCACCCCACGCTGTTGGTCCGCACTATGAGTGTGTCCGTCTGCCTATCACGGAAAGAGAGACCGGCAAAAGAGTACGGAAGCGTGTTCTCCACGACAGTATCTCGCACAGTGCTCTCGCTCGCGCGCAAGACATGGACATTCATATACACCGTGCTGTCGGCTCCATACTGGTTGTTATAAACCACATGGGCAGATGCCTCTTCAGTAAACGTAACACCATTCCATGATAGCGGAAGGGATGTCTCACAGATAGTGCTGTCGAGCGTTGTATCGACATTATGATATACATGCAGTGAATAGGAAATCGCGCTATCGCATCCAACGGCATTAGTTCGAATGATGGTGGTGTCGCGTTGGCTATCGGTAAATGTCAATGCGGCGAAATGGTGTGGCAGAGCGTTCTCCACAACGGTGTCGCGCACTGTGGCAGTCGAGGGCGAGCCAACGGTGAGATACATTATATCAGACGCATCCGAACAGCCATCGCTTGTGGCGGCATTAAGGCTGATAGCATAGGTGCCTGCTGCGAAAACATGTGTGGGGTTGACCTCAGAGGAGGTGTTGCCGTCGCCAAAATCCCATTGATAAACCGATGTATTGGTCGAGAGATTGAGGAACTGAGCCTCAAAAGGTTCGCAATAAACGGCGGCAACGTTCTGCAACATAAAGCGCGCCGTAGGGACTATGCCAAGCACCACACGTATTGTATCGCGAGCAATACATCGTGCCGTATCGCCATTGAGCGGGCTATTGATAACACTGACAGTATAGGTCGTTGTACTACCTACCGACGGCGTGATGACAGGGACGTTCTGCCCCGTGCTCCACTGATAGGAGATGGCACCACCAATATTGTCTGTCAGCGAGACTGTGGCATCGAGCGTAGGGCTTGCCGTAGTGCATGAGAATATGTCGTTGCCCAACGACACCGATGGGCGTTGCAGGATGGTGAAAAATCCCGTAGAATCCCAATGGCATCCAAACTGGTCGGTAACATTGATGCGCGCATAGTAGCGTCCCGACGTATCGCCAGCCGACATATAGTACTGCATTGGATTTGCCGCATCCTTCCGCACACTGATAGGGTTGACGGTGCCGCGCTCAGGGTATATGTCCCACGACACAGAGTCTATGCCTACGCCATAGATGCAGTCGTCATCCTGCTGCACACTGCAGATGTCCATAGACCATCCGAAAACCCATCCGTTGTCTATCGACCATTTGTCGCATAGCTCTATCTTCCACACTCCGTTGAGTGGGCAGCCGACAAGAGACGTGAAGTCGTCGGCAGGCTTATAGTAGTCACTCTTATTAGCATAGTCACTGGGCTTCTTGGTAGAGAAAGAGCCCTGATAGCCGGCATCACGACTGCCGCTACGCTGAAACGCCGCAGGGCGCGGGTCAAAGGTTGGACTGACTGAAATAGTGTAGCCACTGCTCGAAAGATAGTGACTTCCATTTACCGTAGTATTGGCAGGGCGGCCATCGACGAGAGTGTAGTCGCCATTGCGAGAAAAGCAGTAGTCAAGGCCTACGCCATACATATTGTAGGCAGAGTCACAATAACGGCCGCTGCTTTGCCCATCCCACGAATCATGGTTATTGCCACCATAAGGATAGCCCGTAAACGTTGACCCGCCACCATGTCCGCTCGCACAATTGCTTTGACAGTAGTATTTTAGCGTTGCCTTGCGCCCACTCGGGCAGATGATATTCAAATCATAATCGCCCATATAGCTGTGCTCGAAATTAACACAGATGGAGCAGATATCGTCTTTGGACACCACAGTGCGTCCCTGAGGAAACTCGTTAAAGGTTACGGGAGCCTGATAACAACGCGTACTGCAGTGTGGTCCGTCGGGGATAAATGTCTTCACATAGTTGGTGTGGCTGTGGATATTTGAAATAACAGCCGTGTCGAGTCTCAAGATAGCGTTGGCCTCATAACTGACAAGTACGGGAAGTTCACTGCCGGCACACACGGTGCCAAGATTTGAAATTGTTCGTATCGGATTGGTAGCCACAAGGATGCGGACACCATCCATCGATGTTGAGGCACAGCCCCGCTCGTCCATCAACGTCAACAGAACCTCATGACAATCAAGCGTATCGAACACCGCATACTCCTTAGCCGTCAGCCCTATGCCCGACGAAACTTCCGCAGTATCGTCAAGAGTCCATGTGAACTGCGAAGAGGCATCCGCGGGTGCATAATGCCCTGTGTATGAAGTATAGTCTGCACGGCCATGCAATCGGATGCCATCACCGGCACATACCGTTATCGTGCGTCGTCCATCAATGACGCGTATATGTTCCGAAACATAGGGTATGCCGCCACGTAGCCGCTCATAAGAGTCATCAATATGTGGCACAGAAATCTCACATGCCTCGCGACATTCCACAGAACAGAAGAATCCTGTCTCCGGACCCGAATGGTTAGCTGTCTTGAACCGCAACGTCAGCGCATGACTGCTGTTATTCGGTGACGCATAAATAATATTTCGTTCTCCGCTGAGCGAATTGAGACTATTGTTTGCCATCAGCAAAAGCGGACTGCCCGTCGAAGGTCCGTCGAAAACAAAAAGCGTGTCGGCGGCATTGACATTAAACTGAGAGAAACTGAGAGTCAATACATACGGCGACGGACACGGATTGTCACTATTTGTAATCGTGATGACGAAATCCTGACCTTTGCTGTATGTGCCACCAACGCCATCACTCTTTATCTGCAATCCAACGGCAGGGACCTGATATGTATTGCCCGTTGTTGAAAGTGACATTGCATAAGTCTCACTGCTTTGGGCCACTAACGAGCACGATGCAAGCAGAAACGCCAAGAGAGCGATAATATATCTACTATTTCTCACCGTATTCATATATGCCTGCATTGATAGAATGTACGTCCAAAAACAATGTTACAATCCGTTAACTTCCTCTTCGCTCAATTCCGTAGCCTGAACAATAGTCTGCAGCGGGACTCCAAGCCTCTTCATGCTGCGAGCCGTATCCAACTTTGCCTGTCTCTCGCCCTCCGCACGACCTTTCTCTATACCCTCTGCTCGGCCTTTCTCCTTTCCTTTGTCGTACCCTTCTCCATATCCTTCTCCATATCCTTCTCCATATCCTTCAAGTTTTCCCTCACCTCGCGCCGTCTTCATCTGGTCCTGAAAAATGACCCTATCATCCAAATATTTGTCGTAATCCCGTTGCTCACTCCGGTTCATCTGCATATATCGCATCTTCTCTCGTGCTGCCTGCAAGCCTGGGGCATCGGCATCTTCCGGTATCTCGCTTGTCGAGAGAAAATACAACCACTGCTCCAAAGGCACCTTTGACCATGTATTGAAATCATTGACCTTCAGTATATAGTATTCTGGGAACAATTGATATACCTCATTAACATCGAACTTCTGTTGCTGGAACGGCGAGAGCCGCAGTACATCCCCGTTGTGTATCCCTCGGAACTCCGTGGTGCCATGATATACTACGTCTTTGCCCTGTCCAAGGTCAAAATAAACTATATTTATAGAATAGACTTTCTTTACGTTGTCGTAGTTGTCGCCCCTGTTGATGTATTCTGATACCAACTTAGACGTGCCAAACAATATCCGTTGAAAAAAGGCAAATTCCGACTCGCCTTGCACCTCTATCAGCAAGAGGTCGCCATGTTCATCCTCACACAACAAGTCCACCCTGTTGTATTTCGACTCCTCTCGCTCCATATTTCCCTCGCTTTCCAACAGGTTCTTTATCCGCACATCTCGCTCCAACAACGTTGATATAAAACCCTCAAGAACATCAAAATTTGCCTTGTCGCGCAACAGCCGTTTCAAAGCCCAGTCAAAACTTATGTATGTTTTATGCCCCATTTTACATGTTTATTTTATTTTGCAAAGATACAAATTATTGTTTTCATGCAAAAAGATATAAAAGATTATTCTATTTTATATCACCAAAACATATAACCATACCATATTTTGAGACAAAGAAAAAAGACAGAACTCTCAGCGTTCTGTCTTTTTGTTGTTAGACAATCAGAGACTTTCGCCTCCATCAACGTACATTTCAGTACATTATGTCTCTCTTACAAAAATTAATGCAACATCTTAGAAATTATATTTCACAAGCAGGCAGATACGGCCACCATAGACAGTGTGCGTATCATCGCTATCGAATGTCGCATCAGCTTTCATCTTGCTCTTGTCACCATAGTTCACGCCCGTGAGCTCATATTCAAGACCCAAATTAAAATGCTTCAGGTTATAACTCACCGACGGAGCAATGCGCCACATGTAATCAACATTGCTGATAGTGTTGTTCTTCAGATACATCTCGTATTTGCCATTCACCTTAGCGAGGTCATCAGCAGTACCGAGGTTCTTCATAAAACCGAGGAACAGGTTGGCTTTGTATTTTTTGCCATAGGCAAAATTAACATAGCTCACCGAACTACGCAGAGGCGTGTAGTCGTAGCTACCATCGGGATTGACGGCGGAGACACCGTAACCACTTATTTGGTTGACATGAGACGTGTTCTGAGCATAGGTGCTACGGACCTTTATAGAGAACATATCGCCAACATACTGGAAATATGCCGTAGGCGACACACTGGTGAGGCGGTCGTCAACTTTTTTCTGATAGCTATAGTCCGTACCCTTGATAGGGTCGTTGTATGTAGCCTGAACGCGAGGACGGATAGTCAGCACATCAGCACCAATCTGTGCATAGATATGCTCATTGCGATAGTTGATGCCGACAAAAAACTCAGGGACGATGGCACGATTGGCATACTTCTCGCTGGCACCCTCAGGACCATTGGTGGTGAACTGATACTGCCAAAGCAGGTGAGCCTGAGCACCGAAACCTGAAGGAGTGCTAAAGGTATAGCGCATCTGCGGCGTGCGGCTATGGGCACGGAACGGTGCTCCAGCAGCGAAACCTATGGCATCTGGCATAATCTCACCACTCAGCGGGTGCCAGTCCTGACCGATGCGCAGGGCATGGCGTCCACCCCAGTTGAGGTCAACCCATGCCAGACGAAGACGCAAGACTGTATTGCTACTGCCAAAACCAGCAAAATCGGCCTCGATACGTCCCGTGCTCTTGGCTCCGAACACCGAAGGGCCATCCAGACGGAGACCAAAACGCGTGGAGAGCGCATGGAATTGTAACTGACTGACGCCATTGCCATCGGCCTCGTCAAATACTTCTCTGTACTCTGATGGCAGAGAGAAAGTCTCGTCAAAAGGCATATTATTATAATCGCCACCGCACACAGTGTACATAGAGCGGTTGTCGAATGTTAAGAAATTACGGACAAAGCCGTAAGGCGTCAGCTGCACCTTGTCTTGCGCTATAGCAGAAAAACCGATAAGGGCTACAACAGCACTGAATACTATTTTTTTCATTGATAAAATAATTTATTTTTTCATTGTTAGGAAAAGAGAAAAGCCTGTCGGCTACGACAGGCCTTTCTCCTTGTTTTTCGTCTTACTAACTTAGAACGGGAATATCTTGGTTATCCAGAAGAATGCCAGCACTAAACCGAATGCACCAATGATGCTACCGACCTTAATCATATCTTTCGTCTTGACCAATCCGGTAGAGAACGCCAATGCATTAGGAGGAGTACTGATAGGCATCAGCATAGCCAACGATGCCGACACCGCGACAAAGATGACCATAGCTTTCTCGCCACCAAACATCTCGAAGGTTGGATTGGAAGCCAAGCCCTTGCTGACAGCACAAAGAATAGGAACCAACAATGCTGCCGTTGCCGAGTTGCTGATAAAGTTGGACAACGTATAGCACACCAAGGCTGCAATAACCAACACCAACACGATGCTCATCTCACCAAAAGGTATGGCATCTACCAGCACTTTGCCAAGTCCTGTGCCACCTTTCTCTATGTCGAGCATAGCATAGCCCAAAGCGAAACCTCCAGCCACCAGCCAGAGCACACTCCAGTCTATCTGCTTGATATCCTCTTTGGTGAAAGTGCCAGTGCATACAAACACAGCCAAAGGGATGAGTGCCACGATATTGGAACTAATCTTGGTGATGCTCTCCGTAGCCCATAGCAGGATTACTACAGCAAAAGTAGCCCACACCAGATAGGTACGCCATGTCTTGGGCTTCGTGTTCTCTGGTATGTTTACCACGAGCTTCTTCTCCGAGAAGGGGAACAAGAGCAACAGAACCACCCAAGCAAAGAGTATCATTATGACCACGAAAGGTATCATACGGATAGCCCAGTCGCCAAAGGAGATAGTGATGTCGAAAGCTGTCTCAAGGTTAGACACTGCCGTGCCATTAGGAGGAGTACCGATAGTGGTACCAATACCGCCAATGTTGGCAGCAATGGGTATTGACAAGGCTAAAGCCATCTTACCTTTATCTCCCTCAGGGAATGTGGCGAGGATAGGAGCCAAGAATGCGAGCATCATAGCTGCGGTAGCCGTGTTGCTCATAAACATTGAGAAAATGGCTATAACACTCAGGAAACCTAATAGAACCATCTTAGGGTTGGTTCCGAAAGGTTTGAGCAACACACGTGCCAGCGTCACATCGAGACCATACTTCTGTGCCATGATTGCCAGCGAGAAACCGCCGAGGAAAAGCATAACCACAGGGTCAGAAAATGACGACATAATCTTGACATAGGTCATAGTGCCTACAAGCGGATTGCCCTCAGCATCCATCATAAGGAATCCCAATCCTTTGTTACTCAATATCAACAGCGATATCACAATAACAATAATTGAGGTTGTCCACGAAGGGATAGCTTCGGTAATCCACATCAAGGCAGCAAAGACGAAAATGGCTATCGTTCGCTGCTGTAGCACCGTCAGACCATCAATGCCAAAAACACTTGTCGGAAGTGCACAAATGACAAAGAATGCCAGAATGGAGATGATAAGTCCTATAAGTTTTCCTGTTTTCATATCTGTGAAATATTATTCGCCTAACGTAGCCACCATGACGGCCTTGATAGTATGCATGCGGTTCTCGGCCTCGTCGAATACGATGCTGTTCTCGCTCTCGAAGACCTCCTCGGTAACCTCTATGCCATCCAGACCAAACTGTTTGTTAACATCACGTCCCACCTGCGTCTCAAGGTTGTGATAGGCTGGCAGGCAGTGCATGAACTTGCATTTGGGGTTGCCCGTAGCTTTCATGAGCTCGGCGTTGACCTGATAAGGCATAAGCATATCAATGCGCTCTTTCCATACCTCTGCGGGCTCGCCCATGGACACCCACACGTCGGTATAAATAAAGTCACAACCTTTAACCCCCTTCTTGGGGTCGTCGGTGACGGTAACCTTAGCACCCGTTTCCTTGGCTATCTCCTGGCAGGTCTTGATGAGGTCCTTAGCAGGCTGCAGTTTCTTAGGGGCTATGATGCGGACATCCATACCCATCTTGGCACCGCCAACCATAAGGCTGTTGCCCATATTGAAACGAGCATCGCCAATGTAAGCGAAAGTAACCTGCGACAACGGCTTGTCAACATGCTCCTGCATGGTGAGGAAGTCGGCGAGAATCTGGGTCGGATGGCTCTCGTTGGTCAGACCGTTCCAAACGGGAACGCCAGCATGTTTGGCAAGTTCCTCAACGGTGGCCTGCGTAAAACCACGGTACTCGATGCCGTCGAACATACGTCCCAGCACGCGGGCTGTGTCGGCCATGCTCTCCTTGATGCCAATCTGGCTGCCAGAAGGTCCAAGATAGGTGACGTGGGCACCCTGGTCCTTAGCTGCTACCTCGAAGGCACAACGTGTGCGCGTTGAGGTCTTCTCAAAGATAAGGGCAATATTCTTACCCGTCATAGTAGGTTTCTCGGTGCCTGCATATTTGGCGCGTTTGAGGTCGCGAGCCAAGTCAAGCAGATAGTTGAGTTCCTTCGGACTGAAGTCCAGAATTTTCAGGAAATTGCGATTTCTGAGATTGTAAGCCATATAAAACAATTTTGAATATTGAATTATGAGTTATGTGTATTCTTCTAAGGAATGATTTAACGCACGATGCGTGTTCCGCAATAGGGGTTGTCAAGCTGACCAGCCTCTGTGATGACGCAGGTCTTGCCGCCATTCTCTATGAACATGATGCCGGCACGTACCTTCGGAGCCATAGAGCCCTCAGTGAACTGTCCTTCAGCAAGATATTTCTTGGCCTCATCGACAGTGATAACATCCAGAGCCTGCTCGTTAGGCTTGCGGAAGTTGATATACACCTTTGGCACATCAGTGAGGATATAGAACTCCTCAGCCTCTATCTGTATAGCACAAAGGGCAGAGGCAAGGTCTTTATCGATAACAGCCTCAACACCGCGCACATAATCATTTTCTTCTATGACAGGGATGCCGCCGCCGCCAACTGTAACAACCACGTTGCCACCCTTCACGAGGTGCTTGATAATCTTTATGTTGTTGATACGCTTAGGACGCGGCGATGCCACCACCTTGCGCCATCCATTGCCTTTAGGGTCTTCCTTATATATAGCACCCGTCTCTGCATGCAGCTGCTCTGCCTGCTCCTTAGTATAGTAAGGTCCCACAGGTTTCGTAGGATTCTGAAACATCGGGTCGAGAGCATTGACAGCCACCTGCGTAACTATCGTAACCACATCGCGATATATATCGTTTTTAGCAAAGACGTTGCGCAAAGCCAACTCTATCATGTAAGCAATAGAGCCCTGCGTCTCTGCCACGCAGAAATCCATAGGCATGGCGGGGATGCTGAAATCTTTATGTCCAGCTTCATGCTGCAACATCACGTTGCCTACCTGCGGACCATTGCCATGTCCTATCACAATGTTATAGCCACGTTTGATGAGGTTGCATAGACTTTCGCAAGTCTGCTCCACATTGGCCAGCTGCTCTTGATAAGTACCTTTCTGGCCGCTACGAAGCAACGCATTGCCTCCAAAAGCCACCATAGCGAGATTTCTCATATCAGTTTATTGGTTTATGTTTCAAATAAATATTCATTTTCTTCCGTCAGAAAAGAAAAAACAAAGATATATTTTTTTTTTAACACTTTTAAGTTTTTTTCCCGTACCCCAAAAAGCTTAGCACAACATATACAAAGGACGTGAAAAGCGTCCATCTGTAATCATATAACACAAAAGACAATAAATCTACGGCATTATTGTCTTTTGTGTGTCTAAATAAAAAATGAATTATCTGTAATTAGCAAGTATGAAAGTTCTTCTTCATGATTATCAAACACTAATGTGCTTCCAGCCAGTTGTCACCTACCTCTATGCCTATCTCTATGGGTATTTCAAGCGGGAGGGCATTGAGCATCTCTTCGCGCACTATCTGACGCACCTGCTCCTCTTCGGGCTTATAGACATCGAACACCAACTCGTCGTGAACCTGCAGTATCATCTTCGACTGCAGCCCCAGCTGATTGAAGCGTGCAAAGATGCGGTTCATGGCAATCTTTATCATGTCGGCGGACGAGCCTTGTATGGGCATATTGACGGCGTTGCGTTCGGCAAAGCTGCGCAGGCTGTTGTTGCGACTGTTGATGTCGGCAAGAAAACGCCGACGGCCTAAGATGGTGCGCGCATAGCCATACTCGCGGGCAAAAGCTATGCACTTGTCTATATAGCTTTTGATGTCTGGATACTGTGCAAAGTATTCGTCAATGAGGTCGGCAGCCTCCTTGCGCGGAATATCGAGCTGTTCGGACAGACCGAAGGCACTGATGCCATAGACTATGCCGAAGTTGACCGACTTGGCGTTGCGTCGCTGGTCTTTCGTCACCTCATCCATCGCTATGCCATAGATTTTGGCTGCCGTGGCAGCATGAATGTCGAAACCTTTTTTGAAGGCCTCCGTCATGTGGCGGTCATGTGCCAACGAAGCAATGATGCGCAGCTCTATCTGCGAATAGTCGGCAGCAAGCAACGTATAGTCGTCATTGCGCGGCACGAAGGCTTTGCGTATCTCGCGCCCCCGTTCGGTACGGATGGGTATGTTCTGCAGGTTGGGCGACGACGAGCTGAGGCGTCCCGTAGCGGTGACAGTCTGATTGTAGATAGTGTGGAGACGCCCCGTGGTAGGGTTGATGAGCTTCGGAAAACTGTCAAGATAGGTACCTATGAGCTTAGTGAGCGAGCGATAATCAAGGATTTTCTCTACGATAGGATGACTCTTCTTTAGTTTCTGCAAGACATCTTCGGCAGTAGAATACTGCTTGGTGGCGGTGCGCGGCGGTTTGTCGGTCACCTTCAGTCGCTCATATAGCACCTCGCCGAGCTGACGTGGCGAGTTGATATTGAATGAGCCACCTGCCATGTCGTATATTTCTTTCTCAATGGCAGCACGCTTTGTGCCGAGACGTGACGAGTAGTCGCGCAGGGCATCGGTGTCTATGCGCACTCCCTCTTGTTCCATACTGATGAGGACATCTACGAGTGGCAACTCTATGTCATTGTATATCGTTGTGAGCTCGGATGCCACCATCTGCGACGACAAGCGTGGATAGAGTAGCCACATATAGGCTGCAGCCTCCTGTGGCGTCTGTGGCTCGAAGCCCAGTATGCCGCTACAAATGAAATCCAGACTATGTCGGGCTTCGGAATCTATGAGATAGTGTATCAGCTGGCAATCGAATATGCTGCCAGCAATCTCAATATCAAGCTCTCGCAGTATATATTTGAGAGCCTTGATGTCGTAGCATAGCTTAGTGGTTTTCGGATTTTCAAGCAGAGACTTAAGTCCTGCAAGGTCTGCCTTGTCAACGGTGGTAGTGAAAGCACTCTCCGCATTGGTGGAGAGTGTCAGCGTAGGACCGTCAAACACTATCGCCACATCGCAGTCATGCGGCATCTGTAGGTCATCCTTTATCTCGCCACCTGCCGGCGCACTCATCGGTACGTCAGCATCGGTATCGAAGATTGACAGCTGTTCAGCCTTCTTACGCACACGCTGCTTCTCTACCGGACTTGCACTGCGCGAGAAGAGCATCGCCGCTTCGGGGTCCGACACCGAAAGGTCGGTGAACATGCGCTTAGCCAGTGCCTTAAACTCCAACTCGTTCAAGAGCTCACGCAGCGCCTCATAGTCCGGCGTGACGCGGAGCAGCTGCTCTTCATCAAACGCTATCGGTGCGTCGAGCACTATGGTCGCCAGCTGTTTAGAAAAGAGAGCCTGCTCGGCGTTAGCCTGCACGAGGTTGCGCAACTTCTCGTTCTTTATCTCGTCGGCATGAGCCACCATCTCCTCTATGGAGCCGAACTGGTCTATCAGCTTCTTAGCCGTCTTCTCCCCCACCCCCGGTATGCCGGGGATATTGTCCGACGCATCGCCCCAGAGTCCGAGGAGGTCGATAACCTGCTTGGGAGTGCTGACGCCGAAGCGTTCCTTCACCTCGGCGACACCCATTATCTGGTCGGGGCGTCCCATACGTCCGAAGCGGTACATGGCGATATTGTCCGTCACGAGTTGGGCAAAATCCTTGTCAGGCGTAACCATCAGCACGCGTTCAAATCCCGCTGCCGCGGCTTTATGGGCTATGGTGCCTATGACGTCGTCGGCCTCAAAGCCCTCGCAGGTGAGTATGGCTATACGCATAGCCTCTATAAACTGACGGATATACGGCAGGGCGGTGGCTATGTCCTCCGGCATTGCCTCGCGGTTAGCCTTATACTGCTCATACATCTCATGGCGGAACGTGGGCTTGGCCATATCAAAAGCCACAGCCACATGCGTAGGCTGCAACTGACGCAGCAGGTCGTAGAGCGTAGTGGCAAAACCGAGCGTGGCAGAGGTGTTCATGCCCTTGGAGTTGAGCCGCGGACTATGGTTGAGGGCAAAGTATGAGCGATAGACCAACGCCATGCCATCTATTAACATCAGCTTTTTCATCACTGGAGCGCTAAAGGTATGCCTATGTGTTATTTCAACGAATCCTTTGTCAATTCGTCATATTCGTTACGATTGCGCAGTATGTTGCACGCCAGATAGACGGCGCTGCGCAGCGACTGCTCGCTGGCCTGCCCTTTGCCTGCAATGTCGTAGGCGGTGCCATGCGCCGGCGAGGTGCGCACATACGACAGTCCCGCCGTGTAGTTGACTCCTTCCGTGAAGGAGAGCAGTTTGAAAGGGATAAGCCCCTGGTCATGGTATAGTGCCAAGGCGCCATCAAAGTGGTTGAACTCACTCGAGCCGAAGAACCCGTCCGAAGGGAATGGGCCATAGGCGAGGATGCCTTGTGCCTGCATCTCGTCTATCACAGGCTTCACCACCTTCATGTCAATATCGCCTATCACGCCGTTGTCGCCAGCATGCGGGTCCAACGCAAGGACGGCAATCTTAGGCATCGTGATACCGAAGTCACGCTTCAACGAACTGTTCATGATGGTTATTTTCTCCACAAGCAAGTCGTGCGTAATGGCCGACGGCACCTCACTCAACGCCAAATGGTTGGTGCAGATGCCTATGCGTATGCGGTCGCACACCATCATCATCAGCGAGCTGCCACCAAACTTGTGCGACAGGTACTCCGTATGTCCGGGGAAATCAAAATCAGCCGACTGGATGTTCTTCTTGTTGATAGGCGCCGTAACCAGCACATCCACCTTGCCCTCCTTGAGGTCCTCGCACGCCATGTCCAACGCAAGGCGCGACAACAGACCAGCTATTTCGGTCGATTTGCCTATATCTATCTTCACCTCATCGTTGGTGAGGTTGATGATATTGAACTTACGTTCCGACGCCTCGGCGGCATCATGTATAGTATTGAACACTATGTCGTGATGCTGCGAGAGGAGTTTTTTGTGGTACGTGGCCACCTTGGTCGAGCCATAGAGCACCGGCGTGCACACATCCATCATGCGTGCATCGCTGAATGTCTTTAGAATAACCTCATAGCCTATTCCGTTCATATCGCCATGCGTGATGGCCACACGTATTTTCTTATTATTGTTTTCCATGTTGTTGAGTGTTTTCTATTTCATGTTGTAACAGCAATACCGAGCCAGATTGCTTCATTTTTTTTGTGTGAGGCTACTTCTTCTTCGTCATCTCATAAGTTTGCAGGAAGGCATAGAGCAGACGCAAGCCAAAACCCGTAGCACCAGCATTATAGTACGACTCCTTCTTGGAGAAGAAGGCTACGCCAGCAATGTCGAGATGTATGTAGGGCGTCTGCTTGGCAAAATGGGCAAGGAAACGACCGGCAGTGATGGCACCACCCTGTGCGTCGCCGCAGTTCTTGATGTCGGCCACCTCGCTCTTGATGCGCTCGTCGTAGTCGTCATAGAAAGGCAGCTCAGCCACACGCTCATGCACTTGATTGCCCATGATACGCAGCAGGCTGAAGGGATTGGCAGCGTTCTGCTGCATAGCCACGAGGGCGTATGGTCCTACGGCTCGCATGGCGGCACCCGTCAGCGTGGCGATGTCTATGAGCAACTCCGGCTGATAGGTAGCAACAGCATAGGCTATGGCATCGGCAAGGATGAGGCGCCCCTCGGCGTCAGTATTGACGACTTCCACCGTCGTGCCGTCATACATGGTCAGGATGTCGTCGGCAGCGTAAGCATTGAATCCCGGACGGTTGTCGGTCATAGGCAGGCAGGCGACAATGTGCACAGGCAACTCATTGTCGGCAGCAGCAAAGAGGGTGCTCGCCATCGTGGCAGCTCCAGCCATATCGCTTTTCATCTCCTGCATGTAGTCGTCGGGCTTAATATTCAGTCCACCAGTGTCGTACATCACTCCCTTACCCACAAAGACAACAGGACGCTCGTTGATAGCGTTCTTCGGCTTATACTCCAGCACCACGAAACGTGGCTCGTCAACGCTGCCTTTATTGACGCCCAGCAAGCCGCCCATACGCAATGCCTCTATCTTCTTCTTGTCAAACACCGTACACGCCACACCCAAATCGGCGGCGATGCTCTGCAACTCGTCGGCAAACTGCACCGCATTGAGGTCGGCAACGGGCAGGTTGACCCACTCGCGGCACCAGAACAGTCGATTCCACAGCCGCTGGTTGCACTGCCACTCATCATCGTCTATCATAGTGCTGTCCACCGTCATGCTCTCCACATGCTCGGGATGCTTGCTCTTGTAGCGGTCAAAAGTGTAATCGGCAATCACCATGCCCTCCACGAATGCTATCATCTCTTCGGGAATGATGCCCTCGCCCGTCACAGCTATATCCGACACCTTGTCGGCTATCAGACGCTGACGCACCTTGTCGGCCTGACGACGCAGACGCTCGTGGCACTGCTCCGTTGGCAATTCGCTGTCGAACGTGACGACATATAGATGATAAGGCAGGCGGTCGAAGACAAGGACGACCTCTTTGTCTGCTTCGCGACGCTGGCGCAATAGTTCTATTTCTTTCTTATTCAACGGCAACGAACGTTCCGCAACTTCGTCGCCATAAAGGAATACAAGGTTTCCCTCGTATTTCTTGCAGTCAACAGCTGAGAGGATAGTATTCATGACTTAGTGTTATGTTTATTGTTTGTTTTCATTTATTTTACTTTTGTTACCTCACAGACTCCCCTTCACCAATCATCGTTCACCATCTATCTGAATATTACATCTTTGAGAATATCCTTCCCTATTTTTTGATTTATCTTCTCCGTAAGGCTCTGCCGCTTATACGACAACTCCTGACGCAGTGCAGCCGATGCTATCGTAACATATAGGCACCCTTGCTTGTATTGCATCTGCTGCGACAGTTTGCTTATCAACTCGCCGACAATCTCTTTATAGGCTGTCACCACTTCAACGCCGGAGACAGCCTCCTCCACATCCAGTCTGCGATATACGGTTTTCAGATATTCCTGCAATGGCTGCACTTCTTTTCCCATCGTTTTACTTTTTTTTCAACACTGCTAAGACTCCGCCCGCTTCAGCATGGCAGGCAATACAGCGTCATATTTTTCTTCATTATTATCCAATCATCTTCATCTAATTATCCGTCCTTTCTCCACCTGAAATATGCGATGCTCCACATCTGGCATCTCGTCAAAGATGGCCTGCACACGCCCTGGCTGCGTGTCGCTCAGTAGCACCTGCCCGAAGCGGTCGCTACCCACAAGATGTATGAGGTGCTTGACGCGCGGCATATCGAGTTTGTCAAACACATCGTCGAGCAGCAAGATAGGCTTGATGCCACTCTGGCGGTAGATATATTCAAACTGCGCCAGCTTCAGCGCAAGGAGAAAAGTCTTCTGTTGCCCCTGCGAGCCGAAACGCTTGACGGACATATCGTCTATCGACAGCTCAAGGTCGTCGCGATGAGGCCCTACCGTAGTGTAGAGCGCATAGCGGTCGCGCTGGCGTGCCTCGGCAAGCATGGCCGCAAAACGACTCCGCACCTGCTGTTCTGCCTCGTCGGCAGCCTTTTGCTCTTCTGCATCCCAGCCCTCCAGTATCTTACTCTCATAGCTCAGCTGCGGCATCTCCCCTTCACCCGCCACGTCGGCATAGTAGCTGCGGAAGAGCGGACGGAAATCACGCAGCAACGCAAGGCGCCGCAGAAGCAGTCGCACACCATGCGCCACAAGCTGCTCGTCCCACAGCTGCAACGACGGCTCGTCAAATGTGCGGTCGTCATAAAACTGTTTGAGCAGGCTGTTGCGCTGTTCCACACATTTCTGATATTGCAACAGATGGTGCAGGTAGTCGCGGTCTATCTGCGATATTATGCCATCAAGAAATTTACGTCTTATGTCGCTGCCCCCAATGATGAGCGACTGGTCGCTGGGCGTGATGATGACCAACGGTATCTTTCCTACATGCTCCGCAAAAGCCTTGTAGGCTTTCTTGTCAAGACGCATCTGCTTGGACTGCCCGCGTTTCTGCACACAGGAGACCATAAACTGC
The DNA here is from genome assembly GCA_017451385.1 of Bacteroidales bacterium. Classification (GTDB taxonomy): domain Bacteria; phylum Bacteroidota; class Bacteroidia; order Bacteroidales; family P3; genus Colimorpha. Next base: position 65,776 of record JAFSPS010000011.1, on the reverse strand, counting down.
TGGTCGTCATGCTTGTAGCGCCCGTGGATGGCGAAAAAAGGCTTGTCGCGGCGTATGTTCTGAACATCAAGCGGCGAGAAATAGCTTTTGCAGAACGACAGATAATAGACAGCATCAAGCAAATTGGTCTTGCCAGCACCATTGTTGCCCACAAAACAATTAACGTTGTCGCAGAGGTCTATCTCTTCGTCAACGTAGTTCTTGAAGTTGGTTAATTTCAGGTTTTCTATATGCATCTGTCGTACATCGTGGTTGTTTATTGATTGTCAAGAATGGTGTTGCGCAGTTGCTCCATGAGCCAGCGCGGAGTACTCGTAGCTCCCGAAATGCCTATCACCTCTGCCCCGTCATACCACTGAGGGTCGAGCAGGGCGAGGTCGGACAAGAAGAAGGAACGTGGCTGCACCGTGCGGCAGAACTCATAGAGATAGTGTGCGTTGGAGCTCGCCTCACCGCCGACAAATAGCAACACATCTACCTGCTTTGCAAAAGCCGCAAGGTCTTTGGTACGATTCATCACACGCCCGCATATTGTGTTGTATGCCACAAAATCATCACACTCCATCCGCACTCGTATCGCCTCAGCGATGCTGTCATATTCTTCCTTGCTTTTGGTGGTCTGCGAGTAGAGGCGTATGGGACGCGAGAAGTCTATGCTGTCCAAGTCGGCAGTCTTGCTCACTATGATGGCATGGTTGTCCGTCTGCCCGTTCAGGCCTATGACTTCGGCATGTCCCGGCTTACCGAAGATAACGACCTGTCCGCCTACGGCTTCCATCTCTTCATAGCCACGCCGTATGCGCGCCTGAAGACCAAGAACCATAGGACAGGTGGCATCCACCAGCTCTATGCCAAGCTGCCGTGCCCTCTGATAGGTCGATGGCGGCTCGCCATGAGCTCGTATCAACACCTTTATGGGATGTTCCACATCTTGTGGCAGCTGTTCCATACCCTCATAGTCGATGACGTCAAGCCCGCAGTCTCGCAAACGTTGCACCTCGGCATTGTTGTGCACTATGTCGCCCAAGCAGTAGAGCCTGCCATCCGCTGCGAGATGCTCCTCGGCTGTGCGTATTGCATTGACCACGCCAAAGCAAAAACCAGCATTATCATCTATCAGCACACGCATTGTAAAGGTATTTCCGTATTAGTTTTATGTATTGTTTTTTTTATCAGTATAGCAGATTATACAAGATGAATCATCGAAAAAAAGCCCGTAGCGGTTGCTTATACATCCCATCATCTCAAAAAACTTAATATCTCAGCTCAGGCACTGGTTCTCTTGGTTAGCCAGCTCTATGACCTCCTCATACTCCTCTGGCGTGAGGTCGCTGAAAAAGAAATAGATGGGGTTCACTCGGTCACCATTCTGAAACACCTCGTAGTGCAGATGCGACCCTTGCGAGAGTCCTGTGCTACCCACATAGCCTATCTTCTCGCCACGCTTCACCTTCTGACCAGGGCGCACTGCTACATTGCTCAGATGGGCATACAGCGTCTGGAAGCCATAGCCGTGGTCTATAAACACAACAACGCCATAGCCGCTGAATCCCTGCACGTTGCGTCCAGCCACCCTGACCACGCCATCCGCCGTGGCATACGCCGGCTCTCCCTTGGCGGCAGTAAGGTCCACTCCCGTATGCATACGTCGTGTGTGAAGGATAGGGTGATAGCGATAGCCGAAGCCCGATGCCATGTGGCAGCGGTTTTTGGGCAATGGCATTATGGCCGGCATAGCGGCAAGACGCTGCTGCTTGGTGACAGCCATCTGATAGACCTCGTCAATAGAACGAGACTGGACATAGAGACGCTTCGTGATGTTGTCCAAGCGGCGCGACGCATCAATGATGGCCTCGCTGCAGTCGTAGCCCTCCAAGTCCGAATAGCGCTCCACGCCACCTATGCCACTATTACGCACCGCATCACCTATCGGCTCGGCTTGGAAAATAGCACGATAGACGTTGTCGTCGCGCTTCTCGATGTCCTCCAGCACCTCGCCAGCCTGCTCCATACGTGCATTGAGGCTCTTGAGCTGGCGCTGATACTGGCGTATCTCGCGCTTCAGAGAACGCTCCTTGGGCGAGTCTATCACCTGAAAACCAACTACTAAAAAGACCACCCCCAACACTACGCCAAGCAAAACAGTTGTTGAGATTTTCTTCATCCGGTCGCGTACCGTAACTATCACTTTCTCATACGACAAAGTGTGCGGGTTAAACCGATATATATGTTTCTTCTTGCGTGGCATAGTGTTGGAGTATGACAGGTCTGTATAATATTGATTTCAAACGCCTGACGCGTCAGCAAAACAAAGGATTCGGCCTGCTAACCGTGGATGGCTTTGCCGTAGGCAGCCTCTATGGCCTCCATCACGGCCTCGCTCATCGTGGGATGAGGATGTATGGACGATGCCACCTGATGGGCTGTGAGGCCGTTCTCGCGTGCCACCACGAGACTGGCTATCATCTCGGTAACATTATCACCACAGAGGTGTGCACCAAGTATCTGGTCGCTCTCCTTATCAATAATCATCTTCACGAAGCCGTCGGTGTTGCCTGCCGCCGTGGCCTTGCCGCTGGCTTTGAAGAAGAACTTGCCAACGAGGATGTCTTTACCTGCCTCGCGGGCTTTCTTCTCCGTGAGACCCACGCTGGCCACCTCGGGCGTGGTGTATGTGCAGCCGGGTATGTTGTCGTAGTTGACCTTCTTGGGCTGCTCGCCCATCATGGCCTCCACGCAGCAGATGGCTTCGACAGATGCCACATGAGCAAGGGCTGGACCATGCACCACATCGCCGATGGCGTAGTAGCCCGGCACATTGGTCTGATAGTAGTCATCGACAAGGATTTTGCCTCGCTCCGTGGATATACCCGTCTCTTCCAAGCCAATGCCTTCGAGATTGGTGGCAATACCTACTGCCGAGAGCACCACATCGCAATCCACCATCACCTCGCTGTTTTTCTTCATGTCTTTTATTGTGACATGACAGATGTCGCCTTCCACATCAACCTTCTCCACCGACGACGATGCCATGACCTTCATGCCCATTTTTCGGAAGCTACGACTTATCTGCGCCGCCGTGTCCTCGTCTTCGTTGGGCAGTATCTGCGGCATGAACTCTACGAGCGTCACCTGCACGCCGATGCTCTGATAGAAGAAAGCAAACTCGCTGCCTATGGCACCACTGCCACACACCACCATGCTCTTCGGCATGAAGGGCAGCGTCATGGCCTCACGGTAGCCTATGATGCGTTTGCCATCCTGCGGCATACTGGGCATCACGCGGCTGCGTGCTCCCGTAGCTATGATGATGCGAGGCGACTCATACACCGTCTCCTTGCCTTCGCCATCCACCACGGCAACCTTATGGTCCGGCATCACTCGCGCCGTACCCATGATGACGTCAACGTTATTCTTCTTCAGCAGAAACTGCACGCCTTTGCTCATCGTGTCTGCCACGCCACGGCTGCGTGCCACCATGCCCTGCAGGTCTGCCTCGCCGCCCTCGGCCTTGACACCATAGTTGGCGGCATGCTGCACATAGTTGAATGCCTGCGCACTCTTGAGCAGGGCCTTTGTGGGGATGCAGCCCCAGTTGAGGCAGATGCCTCCCAAGTTCTCTCGCTCTACAACAGCGGTTTTCAGCCCCATCTGGGCACCCTTGACGGCAGCCACGTAACCTCCCGGACCACTGCCTATGACGATTAAATCGTAGTTCATTGTGATTTGTTTGTTTTCGTTAATAATTTTTTACATTAAAATGCAAAAATACATTTTTTTTACGACATAGTGTCGCTATACACGAAAAACAATCACACGTAGATTCAACTACCAAGAGCAACATTGTTGTACAAATAATAGCAAAATTACTGAGTTGTATTTAGTGTTTCCTTCTTTTAGCTCGACAGTATAAGCGTCATAGCATTCCTTGCTTCTCATAATCGGAGTCAGGATGATTGAATACTTATTTGCAAGCTTGTCAACCCCAAGTGAGAACAACAGATTTTGAACACTATCCAAATTGCTCAAACGCTTTATCAAACGAGTCTGGACACTGTCTAAACATATTTGCTGTTTTTCTCGAACATACTTATACAGGTCAATAGGTAAGATAATAAGTAAATGTGCAAATTTAATTTACAATTTTGTGTAATATAAAATGCCGATAGTAAGTAATCGTGTAAAAATAACTTACTTATAGCACACGGCATGAAAGGCCACAAAGCATGAAACCGCCATTTATGTAGTTTATTATGACCACTTACTCATAAAGCGAAATACATCATCTAACGAAATGCAATATGATTATCAAATGTTAAGTAAGTAACTACATCAATGTAAAGTTTTCCGCTTCATGCTTATTGTTTTCTGATTCGAGATTGTTATCAGCCTCACCGTGCTGTCGAAGGAAGGGAAAAACTGAGCCTTTACATTTTGGAAATTTTTATTATTTTTGTTTCACTAATAAAAAAGATGCCGATGTTGCGCAAAGCACTCTTCTTGCTGATATTCACCGCCGTTGCACATCTGGTGGCGGCACAGTATGTCAGGCTGACGCCTGCCACGGCATCAAGTGCGCTCTACTTCGACAGCTACCGTCTGGTGAACTACAACCGCTACGACGGATGGCATTTCGATGTCGCCCTGCATTATGCCTACCCCAACGACAACAGCGAACGCGGTCGCCACAGCCGTTTCCAATGGCAGTGCAAAGCCTTTGCCGGCTATGGCGTAAAGACAAAGGCAATGAGCTACGGGGGCGAAGCAGCACTCATTGACCGCCACACGCGACGCTGGCGCTACAGCATTGCCTACAGCCACCAATTGGAGCAGGCCGGCGCTACCACTTTAGACGACTATAATATGTTCAATTTCGCCGAAAACAGCGTCTATCGTGCCGACCGGTTCTCTCTCGCCGACCGCATTACCGTCGCCTCTGCCGCCAATGCCAGCGACAACCTTCGCCTGCAGGCCTCGCTATCCTACTCGCTCGAACGACGCCTCTTCGACAACTACGGTATCCTACTCTACGATGATGCCATCAACACACCTCTTCTCCGCTACGGCTCGGCAATCCTGCGCGCCACCTACCTACAACGCCTCTCATTAACGGCACGCGCCACTATGCGCTTCGACCATTCGACAGCTCCCTTCGCTATGCTTTTAGCACAATACAAACACCGCACTCCTATAGCCGAAGGTCTCAGATGCCGACTGTTCCTGCAAGGCGGCGCCACCACACCCAACACCCCCTACCCCTACCTCTTCGACATATCAGGCACCGCAGCGACACACAGCAGAATAGGCTACTTCTTCCACAACACCATGCTGACGGTTGCCCCCAACGAGTTCCACGCACACCTCTTCGCTCGCGGCATCGTGACGCTCGAACTGGCACAGCCCATCTACAATTTCGCTTTCTCGTCGCCTATACCCTTCGTGCAGTTAGGCATGATGGGAGGATGGCTGATAGACGACAACCATATTTCGGACAGCAGCCTCGTGGACGGCATCGCCGTACAGGCCCCCTCTCAGGGCATCGCCGAACCCGCCATTGGCATCAACCGACTGCTGCGATGGCGTCTGCTGGAAGGCGGCGTGGCTGTGGCCTACAGGCTCACCCCGCACAATGCTCCCTACCACCACAACGACACGAAAGACAACCTCAGCCTTATGGTCAGCCTGCAATTAGGCATCTGATAGAACTAAGACAAAGAACAAAACAATAATAAATCGAATATGAAAAAGTTAGCATTGATTTTGCCGCTGCTTTTGATTGCCACACTGCTGCCGGCACAGAAAAACAACAAACACAAGACAGAGAAAGGCTACAACATCACATTCTCTATCAACAAGAACATGGGAGACAAACTGTATCTCGGCTACCATTTCCGTGACGAGATTGTCATCCTCGACAGTGCCACCATCAGCGGCACCAACCAGTACACATTCAAGAACTCGAACGAAGTGCTCGAAGACGGCATCTACTGCCTCGCCACCTACGGCAAAGGCAAGGAGGCCGACAAGCTGAAGAGCCTCCTCGACTTCGTCGTGGACGACAGCCGCAAGATGACCTTCTCCTGCGACTCCTCATTCTCGGCAGCCCTCACGACGGTGAAAGGCAGCAAGAGCAACAATAACATGTATGCCTACATAGCACGCAACAACGAGGCACGCACACAGGCACGCGAGATACAAGGACGCATGAAATCCTCTGACGCCGCCGTCAAAGAGCAGGCGGAGAAAGAGATGGACGAGCTGTCCAACGCCATGATTGCCTATGAGAAAGAGCAGATGGAGACCAATTCCGACCAACTATTCTTCCAACTCCTCAAGACCTTCGGCGGCCCCGACGTGCCGGAGAGCGTGCCCAACGAGTCAAAACCTGCCTACTACCGCACTCACTACTGGGACGGCATTGACCTCTCCAACCACGACTATACGCGCACGCCCGACCTTTTCAACAAGATGAACTACTATTTCTTCGGCGTACTCTACTATGCCGATGCCGACACCATCATCAAATACGCCGACATGGTGATAGACCGAGTGGAGAACGACACCACAATGATGCGCTATTTCCTCGACTTCATCATGCCTAAGTATTTCCGTTCCACGAAGAATGTGGGATGGGATGCCACATGGTGCCACCTCGTGCGCCGCTACTACGAACCCAACAAGAGCGGCTTCGCCCTGCCCGGCGATGTGGCCTACAAAGTGAGCGAGGCAGCCCGTCTGGAGAAATCTCTCATCGGCGCTCGTGGTGCCGAACTCTTCATGACCGACACGCTACAACGCGAAGGAGGCGAATATATGCTGTCGTCTCACCGCTTCCCACAGAAATATGTCATCCTTTGGATTTGGGACCCCGACTGCCACCACTGCCAAGAGCAGACAGCCAAACTCATACCTCTCTACGACTCTCTGACCGCCGTAGGCAAGCGCAACTTCGAGGTATATGCCATCGGATATGAGTCGGATGTCAAAAAATGGAAGAGCTATGTCAGAGTCAACAAACTGCCCTTCGTCAACGTTGGCGGTCCCAATGTCAATGTCGATTATCAGGTGGAATACAACGTGCACGGCGCCCCCACTATGGTCATCCTCAACGCCGACCGCGAGATTATCATGAACAAGACACTGCCCGCCAGCTCCATACTGCCGTTCATCGAGCAGTATGAGAAAGACCACCCCGAACAGGCCAACCGCGAGCCCAGCATCTGGCAGCGCGAAGGCGAACGCATCTGGGGCCCCAAGGGCTTCGACCCCGTAACCTATTTCCAACTCGGCAAAGAGAAGGCTGCAGAATTGCAACAACGCTTGGAGAAATACAGAAAAGCACCATCTTCTGAAAAAAAAGAAATAGATAAGTCTGATAAAAATAGATAAGTAAGTGTGCAAATCTAATTTTCAGTTTCGTGTAATATAAAATATTGATAGTAAGTAATCGTGTAAAAATAGCTTACCTTTAGCAAACGGCATGAAAGACCACAAAGCATATAGCCCAAGGCATCGCCCTGGGGGGAAAAACACCAAGTCTTCACGCCCTGAAAGGGCAAAAGCATGAAAACGCCGTTTATGTAGTTTATTTTTGACCACTTACTTAATACATATAAATAAGGTGCATTTAGCCCAAACTAACAGAAATCTCCAATAAAACAAAAAACGCCTTGCCCACTACGATACCTATCCGGACTCAAGCAGGCGTTCTCAACATTAAAAACAAAAAACAACCTAATTATGAGAAAGAAAATTGTTGCAGGCAACTGGAAAATGAACAAGACCTTCGAAGAGGCCAACGAACTGATAGACGACCTCGTCGAGGCACTAGAGGAGACCACGCCAAAACGCGACAACATCGTCATAGTGTGTCCTCCATTCCCTTATCTCGAAATGGCGAGCGACATTGCGTCAGACTCCTATTACTCCGTTGGAGCGCAGGATGTCAGTGCCGAAGAGAGCGGTGCCTTCACGGGCGAAGTGTCGGCAGCCATGCTCCAGTCTATGGACATCGAATACTGCATCGTAGGCCACTCCGAACGCCGCGCCTACCACGGCGAGAGCGACAGCCTCATAGCCCGCAAGGTCAACCAGCTGCTCGCCAACAAGATACAACCAATAGTATGCTGTGGCGAGGTACTCGAAGAGCGCGAAGCCAACCGCCAGTTTGACGTGGTGCGCCGCCAGATAACCGACGGCCTCTTCCACCTCTCAGACCAACAAATTCTCAATGTAGTGATAGCCTACGAGCCCGTATGGGCCATCGGCACCGGCAAGACTGCATCTCCCGAGCAGGCTCAGGAGATGCACGCCTTCATCCGCTCGCTGCTGGCTGAGAAATACGGCAAGCCTATCGCCAACGAGATAAGCATCCTCTATGGCGGCAGCTGCAAGCCCAGCAACGCCAAAGAGCTTTTCGCAAACCCCGATGTTGATGGCGGCCTCATCGGCGGCGCCAGCCTCAAAGCCAGCGACTTCATCCAGATTGTTGCTGCCATGAACGACGCACGCAAATAAAGAAAAAAAAACATCTCCATTCGGGGCGCTCACAAGTGACGCCCCGAATGGCTTTTCACCTCTACCACAGCATGTCTGCCAGCAGAAATAGATGGACGCTATTCGTCGCTCGACATTTCCTCGCACGCGAGCGGGGCAGCATGTCGGCACCTCTGGTCAGCATAGCCGTGGCAAGCATAGCCCTCGGCGTACTGGTAATGATTATGTCGGTGAGCATCCTGCGCGGCTTTCAAGGCGAAATAACGCGCAAAGTGGTAGGCTTCGGCAGCCACATCGTCATCACCTCGCTCACACCGCAGCAGTACGACGCTCAGCCCATCAGCACCAACCGTCCCGATGTCGAACGCCTGCGCCATGCCCACGGCATACGCCACATGCAATATTACGCCACAAAAGGCGGCATGGTCAAGACCGACGACCAGATTCATGGCATCATCCTAAAAGGCGTCTCCGCCGACTACGACAGCTCCTTCTTCGCCTCCTGTCTGACAGAAGGACACCTCTTCAGCCTCACTGACACTACGCCAAGCCGCGAAGTCATCATCTCGCAGACCATAGCACGCAAACTGCGCCTCGCCGTAGGCGACCGCCTGCGCACCTATTTCTGGATAGGCAACACCTACAGGGCGCGCGCCTTCGTCATTACAGGCATCTACAACACCGACCTGGCCGACTTCGACGAACATTACATCATTGGTGACCTGCGTCAGGTGCAACGCATCAACGGATGGCAACCCGACGAGGTGGAAGGCTACGAACTGCTGGTGGACAACTTCGACCACCTCAACGCCACCGCCGACCAACTGCTGCCACTCATGGACTATGACCTCGCCCTAACCACCATCACCGCCCAGAACCCAGCACTCTTCGCTTGGCTCGACCTGCTCAACTCCAACATCGTCCTCATAATCAGCATCATGGCTCTCGTCTGCATCGTCGCCATCGTCTCCGCTCTGCTGATAATGATTTTCGAGAAAGCCTCCACCATAGGGCTGCTCAAGACTCTTGGTGCCACCAACGGCGACGTGCGGCGCATCTTCCTCACCAAAGCCGTTCAGATTGTCTGTCTCGGCATTGCCATAGGCGACGCTGTAGCCTTGCTGCTGTGCCTGCTGCAACAGACATTCCATATCGTCAAACTCGACAGCGCCTCCTACTCCATGAGCTTCGTGCCTGTGGACATCAACGTGTGGATTTTCCTCCTTGTCAGCATCGGTAGTCTCGCCGTATGCCTCGCCGCCATGACCATCCCAGCCTCCTTCATTGCCAAAGTGCAACCATCCAAGAGCCTACGCTTCGAATAGCACACAATCAACGCCCTACGCCATGATAATTCCTCCAACACTGCGACGCTATGCCAAATGGAGCATTCTCATCGTCGGCATCTTGCTGGCAGTTTTCGCTCTATGGTATATCACACGACTATCCTCGCAACTGCGCGACTCCGAGAAGGAAAAAGTGCGACTATGGGCCAACGCCATCAGCCAAAAGAATCAGATGGTGCGCTACACCGACATCTTCTTTGACAACATAGCCACCGACGAGCACCGCAAGATGGCTCTCTACACCAAGGTGCTGCGACAGCTCGACAGCCCCGACCTCAACAGCGACGTGGAGTTCTCTCTCGCCTACGTCAACTACATCATGGACTCCGCACGCACCGCCACCATCATCACCGACCGCGACAGCATCATCACCTCCTGTCGCAACATCTACAACGACTCTATCGACGCCACTCTCATCGGACAAAAGCTCAAAGGAGAACTGTTGGATGATTTCTCCAACAACGAGCCATTCCACTACAGCGTGTGGGGTATGCGTTTCACACTCTACTATAAGGAATCAAAGATATACACCGACCTACGCGACATGCTCGACAACCTCAACAACTCGTTCCTCTCCGAGATAACCAACAACTCCATCTTCGTGCCCGTCATCATTGTAGATAGCCTGCGCAAGGAGGTTATAGGCAGCGGCAACATCAATGCTGCCGAATTTGACACACCCGAAAAGCTGAGGCTTAAACTACAAGACATGGCACGCGCCAATACTCCCGTAGAGATACGTCTGCCCAACAACCAACTCGCCTACGTCTTTTTCGAAAGCACCCCTCTGCTGCGTACGCTCCACTGGTTCCCCCTGCTATACCTCTTCGTGTCCGTCGTACTCATCGTGCTGGCCTACCTGCTCTTCCGCACGGCACGCACCATGGAGCAGAACCGCATCTGGGTAGGCATGGCAAAAGAGACAGCTCACCAGCTGGGCACACCCATCTCGTCACTGCAAGGATGGGTAGATTATCTCGAAGACAAAACGCTGACACCATCCTACGCCAACGAGATTCACAAAGACCTCAACAGGCTGGACACCATCGCTCGACGTTTCTCCAAAATAGGGTCGGTCCCTGAACTGAAAGAAGCCAACGTCGGCGAAGTGCTACGCTCATCGCTGGAATACATGCAGGGACGAAGCCCTCGCAAAGTACTCTTCGCCATCAACATACCCGACGAGCCCATGACGGCGCCACTCAACAGCTACCTCTTCGAATGGGTCATCGAAAATATCTGCAAGAACGCCATCGACGCCATGAGCGGCAACGGCACCTTCTCCGTCATCGCCACGCAGGACGCTCGCCACATATACATAGACCTCTCCGACACCGGCAAGGGAATAGCACCAAACCAGCAGAAGCACATCTTCGAGTCCGGATTCACCACCAAACAACGCGGCTGGGGGCTCGGACTATCTCTCGCCAAACGCATCATCGAAGAGTACCATCGTGGCAAGATTTACCTCAAATACAGCGTGGTAGGTCAAGGCAGCGTCTTCCGCATCGTACTGAACAAATAACAGAACCTTCAGTACATATACTATCATATCACATGGATGTGTTTTCTTACCCGCTGGCGGTGTCAGAGGTATGCAACTCGGCATAGTAATACATACCAACTTGTCCACACAGCCTGCCAGATATCGTAGCATTTGTGGCGATTACTGGACAACGACATCGTCCGGACAATATGCTATGGGGCTTAATATTGAAGCAGTTCAAATTGCTTTCGGCGCATATAATCGCGATAGAGGGTGCAACGTGCGTCTCGTGTATGACGTTGAATAGTGAACTATTGTTTTTTTTGTGGTAAAAATGTAACTTTGTAGAATGTAACAAGATGTCGCTCATCTTGTAAATCTCAATAACACAACATTCTACATAATTACATCGTTATCAAACATCCTCTACACATACCTCGCTATCGACGCATTGACCAGTATATCCTGTCGAAATATCTGGTGACATTCCTTGTCGCCATGCTCCTCATCATTGTCATTGTCATCACCTTCGATGTGTCGGAGAAACTTGACGACTTCCTCAGCGGCCATGCACCCTTCGGCGAGATTGTCACCGACTACTACCTCAACTTCATCCCCGGCTTCGTCAACCTATACAGCGCGCTCTTCATCTTCATCTCCGTCATCTTCTTCACCTCCAAGATGGCGGGCAATACCGAAATCATCGCCATCCTCGGCAGCGGCATCAGCTATCGCCGCCTCATGCGTCCCTTCCTCCACGGCTCGTTCATCGTTGCCGTAATAGTCTTCGTCATGGGCAACTTCGTCCTGCCTATCAGCAACCGCAAACTGTCCGACTTCGAGCACAAATACATCCATACGCGGCGCGACAACTTCTACAACAACATCCATTTCCAGCTGCGCCCAGGCGTGCAAGTCTATGTCGATGAATACAACGTGGCCAACCAGAGTGCCATCAAGTTCCACCAAGACACCTATGATGACCAACGACACATGACAGAGCGCATCACGGCTCGCAACATCAAGTACGACAGCGTCAGCGGCAAATGGCAGTGCTGGGAATACTGCCACCGCACCATCAATGGCGCCAACGAGACGCTACGCTCCAAGTTCTTCACCACCGAAGAGTTAGAGATTACGCCGCAAGACTTCCTCAAGAAGCCGCAACCCATCGAGACCATGAACACCTTCGAGCTCTACCGCCACATAGAACATCAACGCATGCGAGGCAGCACCACCATCATTGAGTCGCAGATAGAGTTCTACCAACGCCTCTTCAATCCGCTGGCTATCATCATTATGACGGTAATGGGCGTAGCCGTATCGTCGCGTAAGACACGCGGCGGCATGGGCATGCACCTCGCCATAGGCATCTCGCTGGCTTTCGCCTTCGTGGTATTCATGAAGATTGCCACCGTCTTTGCCACCAACGGCAACCTGCCTCCCGTCCTCGCCATCCTCCTGCCTCAGATAGTCTTCGGCGTGGCGTCAATCTACCTTGTCCGCGTGGCACCCAAATAAGCACTTACACACATATATATAAACACTCTCATACTGCAAAAGACCATGACAATTCAAGAAATAGAAGAACAAATCATCGATGAGTTCTCCGCCTTTGACGACTGGATGGACAAATACGCATACATTATTGACCTCGGCCGCGAATGTCCTATCATCGACGAAAAAGATAAGACCGAGAGCAACCTCATCCAAGGATGCCAGTCGCGTGTATGGCTCAGCTGCGAGGCTCGCGACGGCAGGCTCTACTTCCGTGCCGACAGCGACGCCGTCATCACCAAAGGCATCATCAGCCTGCTCATCCGCACCTTCGACGGACAAACCCCTGCGGACATCGTAAAAGCCGATGTTCGCTTTATCGAAGAGATAGGCCTCAAAGAGCACCTCTCTCCCACACGCTCCAACGGCCTCACTGCCATGCTGAAACAGATTAAGATGTACGCTCTGGCCCACACCGTTTAAACACCATTTAACCAGTATTTGAACGACAAACGTAAAAGTCCATACGTTATCTTGCAAGAACAAAAAAACTTTTTTTATAACCAAAACATTTTATTCATTCTAAATATCAGTAGCCATGTTAACATCAATCATCACCATCGCCGTAATTTTCATCGTTGTTCTACTCATCTTCTCCTATGTGAAGACCAGCCCCAACCAAGCACTCGTCATCTCCGGATGGCCCTACCGTCGTCCCCGCTTCCTCATAGGCACCGGCGGCATCCGCATCCCCTTCCTGCAGAAGATTGACAAACTCTATCTCGGACAGCTCAGCGTGGACATCAAGACCGACACCTCTGTGCCTACGTCAGACTTCATCAACGTAGATGTCGATGCCGTAGCCAAAGTGCGCATAGACCCCGCCCTCATCGAGGTGGCTGCAGCCAACTTCCTCGGCAAAAGCCGCGAACAGATTGCTGTTGAAATCCGCGACTCGCTGCAAGGCAATATGCGTGAGATTATTGGAACGCAAGACCTCCGCTCGCTCAACAACGACCGCGACGGCTTCTCCAACCAGATACAGGACAAAGCGGCACCCGATATGGCTAAACTCGGCATCGAGATTCTCTCGTGCAACATACAGTCCATCACCGACGGCGAAGGTCTTATCCATGCCCTCGGTGCCGACAACACCTGCAAGATTACCAAAGATGCCTCTATCAACAAGGCCAACGCAGAACGCGATGTGGCTATAGCCAAGGCACAAGCCACTAAAGAGGCCAACGACGCTCGCGTAGCATCAGAGAAGGAAATTGCCGAAAAGAACACCGAGCTGCTTATCAAGCAGGCCGACCTCAAGCAGCAGTCCGACACTCGGAAGGCCATAGCCGACAGTGCCTACCAAATCCAACTACAAGAACAGACCAAGATTGTCAACATCAAGACCGTGGAGGCCGAGGTAGAGAAAGCCAAACAGGAGCAGATGCTCAAAGAGCAGGAGATAGCTCTGCAACAGAAAATCCTCGAGGCTCAGGTGAACAAGCGCGCCGATGCCGAGAAATACCAGAAAGAGATTGATGCCGCCGCCAAACTCGAACAGCGCAAACGCGATGCCGAGGCAGAACGCTACGAGGCAGAGCAGAAAGCCCTCGCCATCCGCGCTCAGGCCGAAGCCGAACTGTTTGCTCAGCAGCAGAAAGCTGCCGGTATCAAGGCTCTCGGCGAAGCCGAAGCAGCAGCCATCAAGGTCAAAGGTGAGGCTGAAGCAGCGGCCATGGATAAGAAAGCTGAAGCTTACAAGAAATACGGACAAGCAGCCCTCGCCGAAATGGTGGTCAACGTGCTGCCCGAGGTGGCGGAAAAGATTGCACAACCCATCTCCACCATCAACGACGTACACGTCTATGGCACCACGGGCAACGAAGCCGCTGGCCTTTCTGGCAACGTCCCCGTCCTTATCAAACAGACCATGGACGTAGTGAAAAACGCCACCGGCGTGGACCTCACCGCCATCATGCAGAACAACTCTAACCTCGTTGCCGGCTCTGTCGATGTGGACAAGAAATAAGACTTCGTAAAACAAGACAGAACAGACACCATTCACTTTTTCACACCATTCAATGCCTATGCTACTCGACAAAGAAGCACTGAAAGAGCGCATCGTAGGATGCCTGCGCACCATCTACGACCCCGAAATACCCGTCAACATCTACGACCTCGGTCTAATATACAACGTTGACATTGACGACGATGCCAACGTACATATCCTCATGACGATGACGGCACCCGACTGCCCAGAAGCCGAGTATATGTTTCAAGAGGTGCGCCAGATGGTTGCAGCTCTCAAAGATGTAAAATCCGTGAATGTAGAACTAACATTCAACCCGCCTTGGGATTATGTCAACCTGAGCGACGAAGTAAAACTCGAACTCGGGCTGATGTAACCTCTCGTGGGAATAGGTTACCCACGGAAACAACCACATACAATTCATAGAGATTACCATCCATTACCGTCCACAACACACACATCATGCGCCTCGTCGATATTTTCTGCCATAAGAAACGCTACGCCGACACCATCGGCGAGGGGTCCCTATCTCGCGCCACATGGCACCGCCTGCGCCACAACTGGGTTGCAATGACCAGTCTCGGCATCATACTCTTCTTCGCCGTCGTTGCCATCCTCGGCTACCTCATCACCCCCGACCCTACGCCCTACTGCAACCAGCAATACCTTGAACTCGCCACACTTAAACCGTTCTCCCGCGCCACGTTCCTCTATGTTGACGACAAGGAAATGCCGCCCACAGACCAACCATCGCTCGTCGGTCGTATGCTCCACGGCGCACCTCTCCCCTACACCGCCATACCCATCTACAGCCACCACTACGAAGGCGACACCCTCGTGGCGGAAAGCTTCACAGGTTCTACGCCCAATGACGGCGCTATGATGCGCTATCACCGCGACGATGTCGTCAAGATAGACACGCGTACCTTCATCCTCGGCACCGACGCCTACGGACGCGACGTGCTGAGCGAGATAATGATAGGAGGCCGTGTAAGCCTCTCCGTAGGCTTTATCGCCATAGCCATAGCTCTCCTCATAGGCATCACCCTCGGCGCCCTTGCCGGATACTACGGCGGATGGGTGGACAGCCTTATCATGTGGCTCATCAACGTGGTATGGTCCATACCCACAGTACTCCTCGTCATCGCCATCACATTCGCTCTCGGCAAAGGCTTCTGGCAGGTATTCATCGCCGTAGGACTGACCATCTGGGTCGATGTGGCTCGCGTGGTGCGCGGACAGGTGATGTCGCTCAAGGAGAAAGACTTTGTCGAGGCAACGCGCGCGCTCGGCTACAGCGACCGCCGCATCATCTTCCGTCATATCCTGCCCAACACTGTTGGCGCCGTCATCGTCATTGCTGCTTCCAACTTCGCCACAGCCATACTCCTCGAGGCAGGGCTCAGCTTCCTCGGCATCGGCGTGCAACCGCCCATGCCCTCTTGGGGCAGCATGGTGAAAGAGAACTACGGCTACATTCTCCTTGACAGCGCCTACCTCGCCTTCATCCCTGGCATAGCCATCATGCTTATTGTACTCGCCTTCATGCTCCTCGCCAGTTCATTACGCGATGCAATGGACATAAAGCGCACTCCTTAGCGACCACATCTCGCTGAATCATAGATACCTTAGCCTGCCAACGACATTACAAATAAGCATGCGTCGCCTACAAAAAAAAAGATAGGTCAGCCCTCCAAGGCTGACCTATCTGCTTCTTTTCTTGTAATCAAGCAACTATATTTCGTAACTATCTGATACAAGCTTCATCTGAACCCTCTTGCCATTAGTGAGGACACAGTCAAGCTCAATGATTATAGGCGTGCCATCGTTCTTGCCATCCACGCTATACGTGCCGCTGGCAATGCCTGCCAGGTCTTCACTAACGATAATGTTGCCCAATCGCATCTCATTGAAAATAATTGGTGCCTCATGCTTTGCGATGTCAAAGGAGTGATTCCAAACCTCTGGCAAAATATGAATACCAACGACAGAGATTACGGGCTCTTCACCCTCCTTCTGCACAGATTCCGCATCCACCAATGTAAGTTCTTGATGGAAATAGTTTACAGCCACTTGCATGTCATAGCTCTGACCATCGTAAATCAGCGTATTGTCAGCTATTGGTTTGTCAGCTACTGGCTGGTTGTCCTGCTTATCCTCGTCTTTGCCACACGACGCAATGGTCAGGGCAACAAACGCGAGCATGCAAATTGAAAAGATTTTTTTCATAATGATTGTTTTTTGTGGTTAATAAATGGTTAATTGGAATATTAAGAAATGATAAAAAAGTAAAACGATGTTTACGGTCATTAAACCCCGTTATGGGTTATATATCAACAACAACTACTTAGTATTCAAATCTTTCAAGCCCGTAGGCGTTGCATACAAAAATCTAATAATTTATTCAGTTTTATCGTTATATGTTATTATTTCATCGTTCCTAAAAAAAAAATATTTATATGCTGCTTTTTAATCATAGGGTCGTCAGTAAAAACCTCGTTAGCGATTTCATACGAATCGAAAATATCCTCTATTAAGTGCCAAACACAATATGGATTGCCTTCCGTCCAATCTATAGAAACAACCTTAATAGATATTGGTTTTCTTATCTATTACATTGTCTTTTTCCGCCTCCGTTTCCTGCACCGACTGCATCATTTCATCCTCATGCACATCGCGCACCAGACGCACAGAGAGTCCGAGGCTGCTATGGTTGCCGATGGTCTGATAACCAGCCTCCTCAAAGTCGAAACTATACGAACTGTGAGCATCAACCATCGTCGATGTCCAGTAGGAACCATAACGCCCCTTGCTATAGACCCTGCCACTGTTCATGCTACCCGCCGCCGGCAGAAATACTGCTCCCGCCTGTTCCATAAGACTCCACAGATAGGCATTATATGTATTGGTAGCAAATCCTACCGCCGAGCCAGAGACAAAAACACATTCTTCGGGCAGCCTCCAGTCATCGGGCAACAGCACTACCCCCCTGCATCCCACTACCGTAGCCAAAGCTATCTTGTGTTTTGCCTCATTGCGCTCGTTGCGCATGTAGTTCCACTCCTCTGCCGTCAGCATACGCCACTGACCCGCACGGTTGCCACCATTGACGATAGCATTGAACAGTCCGAAATCGTAGCCTTCGCGACCTGAAAAGTCATAACCCTGCGAACCAGTGTTGCCCCACATAAAATATTCAGTCCATACGGTGTCCGACGTGGGGCTCTCATACTGCCGTGGCATGAAACTCCAAGTGCCCTGTCGCGTGCTACCGTCCATCACCTGATGACGTCCCACCTCGCTGTAGCGTAGATTGCCCTGTGAGAAATGTACCGATGAAGTGCTACTGACCGAGAAACGCCCCGGCAGCACGCCGTTCACCGATGCCGGCTCCAACGGCATTTGAGGAATAGCCTTCCCTGCCTCGCCGTCGTTCGAGGTCTTCTCTTGCGCCGCCATAGCATTAAAATAACTGTTCATCAGTGAGTCAACATAGAGCCGTATCTCCTCGCGACTCATGCCGTCCACGCTCTCTTTGATATTGAGCGCATTCCGGACAGCACTTGCCTCACTATGCTTCTTGCCAGCAGTTGACGATGGCACGTTGAGCAGTTGTTGCGCAGCACCCATCTTGTAGTCGTTGCCTCCATCGGGGTCTATGTCGCACCGCATAAAATAAGGTCCGCGGCTCCAGTCAATCTTCTTGAAATCACCTCTTAGCGGCACTCCTTCGCCCACCATCACGTTTATCCATCCATTGCTATCCGACATAGCACTGCTATGCTCAGCATAGATTAGTTCACCCTCCGCCGACGACATCATGATGCTGATACGCACATGCACCAGACTGTTGCTCTTCTTCATTCCATGAGCATCTACTACCGCTGTCTGAAAGGCGAATACACCATCACTTTGCGACAGGGCATAAGCCGCTACACCCAGCAGTACCAACAAAGAGAAAAACTTGCGTACTGTATTCATAACCATGTTCGTATATCTAATGATAACCTGACTAATATTATGTTTTTATTTCCTAAGTCTCATATACCACTCTATGAGGATATTCGAATATCGCTCAATCTGAAAGTATGGCACCTGACGCGTGCCAAAAGAGCGGTTGAAATACTCTATGCTCTTCACCATGCTACCCTCAAAATCAAATGCCTTAGTGTGCGGCGAGAGCCACTCTATCAGTTTCCACAGCAGCACCTCCTTGTGTCCGTTGCGGTGCCGACTGGGTGCCAAGGCCGACTGCAACAGGTAGGCGCACCGCTCGTCATATACCGCAAAAGCCGCTGCCACAACCTCGCCGCTGCCATCCATGAGGCGTAGCACAACGCCAGCATCTCGGCTTATGGCACTTGCCATCAGCCGAACCATCAGTTCGCGTGGCAGCAAGTCTCTCTGCCCTTTGGCACGCCAATAGGCGGCATGGAAGTCGGCAAACCAAGCGGCATCTTCCGATGAAAGCACATCAAAAGCAACCTGCCCATCCCACTGCCTTATTTTCCGACGCCGATGCGGTGTAAGCATATCGAAGACGCACTGTGTGTCGCTGATGTCGTCAATGCGGTAGGTATAGCGTGTTGTCTGCTTATATCCACGATGATAGAAAGGCAGCCAGTTTGTAATCTGTGGCGAGAAGCACTGTATGAAAACCGACGCATGCTGACGGTCTATATTATCCAGCAGCTGCTGCGCCGCATGCTCCTCGAAGTCGAGCCGTTCTCGTTCGCTCAAAGCTGCAGACGGATATCTGTACCACGGCCCCGTGAAAGGCGTAAGCTGTGGCGGCAAGATATATCTCATGCCCACGCGGCATCCTTTGAGGTACGGCATAACCGCCGTAATCCCACCTGCGTCATCGTATGCCAACGCCACGTCCCAACGCTTGTCGGCACACACAGCATCCATCCACCAATATTGCAGAAACAGAGGTATATAGACACCCTCTGTCTCACACAACGCTTTGTATTTGTCTTTATTAGTCAATAGTGCTATTGTATAGCGATACTCACGCGGTTGTTGGCTATACGCCCCTCATAGGTGTTGTTGTCTCCTATCGGGTCGTCCTCACCACGCGCCACAATCTCTATGCGATATTCTGGCACACCGCGCTGCATCAGCATCTTCTTGATTTCCGTGGCACGCTGCCCCGACAAGCCTTTGTTGTACTGCACCGTGCCAATGTTGTCGCTATAGCCCGTCAGCAACACCTCATAGCGGTCGTTGCTCATCACACAGGCTGCCACAGAATCCATCAGCGGCAGATAGGAGTCTACGATAGTAGCATCATTGGGCAAGAACTTAACATCCTTGAACTTTGGAGCATTGGCGGCACTATTGGGGAAAATATCCACACGCTTATTGGTCAGCGCTATGATGAATCCCAGCGGTATGACCTGCTCGTCTGGCATATCCATGTTGAAATAGTCCTGTCCATGCCAGTAGCGGAAATCCACCTGCGCCACCTGCAGCACCATCTTGTTGTGAATATCAACATCCGAACACCATGTCTCAAAGTCGGCAAGCGACAGCAGAGCATCCTCGTTGGCAGAGGCTGTCAGCGCAGCACGCTCGCCATCTTCTGTGACGGCCGGGTTAAGGGCATAGACTGCCACCATCGTAATAGCAGCACGCTTATTGGTACTCAAAAAGTTAACTACAGGCTGAAAACTCTCCCAGTCCGGATGTTTCTGCTCTACGACATCAGGAATCTGCGTATAGTTGTAGCTGCAGAAATACATATCTTTCTTCTTCATATTGAACGAGGTGAACTTCCAGACGTTCTCGTAGTCGGTCTTGCGCACTTTCATTCGACCCTCAATGATGGGCGACACCTCTTTCTTGCTCTTTTTCTTCTTTCCCTGAGCGTCAATAACGTTGAGCGGTATTATCATCATCGCCAACGCTAATAAGATATATTTCTTCATAGTATTATGTTGATTGACTTTTATTGTTTTTAGTAGCTCTTCGTCTGGCATTATTGCATTTTGCCTCAGCTGACCGTTACCGTGCCATTCTCACAGCAGAGCACACGCGACTGATACTTGTCTATCATCATGAAATCATGTGTAGAGATAAGCACCGTCCGCCCCTCCTCGCGACAGACGTTTACCAGCATGTCCATTATCTCCGATGATGTTACTGGGTCAAGATTGCCCGTAGGCTCATCAGCCACAATCAGTTCTGGATTGTTTATGAGGGCGCGCGCAATACCAACACGTTGTTGCTCGCCTTCCGACAGCTGGTCGGGCATCAGGTCGCTCTTTTTCTCCAACCCCACAGAGCGCAGCACTTTTAGTATCTGCTCGTTACGCAGCTTGCTCTTATTCCACCCCGTCGAGCGTAGCACGAAGTCGAGATTTTCATATACATCACGGTCGTGCAACAAGCGGAAATTCTGAAAAACAATGCCCATACGGCGGCGCAGCTTAGGCACCTGACGACGTTTGAGCGTCTCCAATTGAAAACCACACACCGTTCCTCTGCCGGCCGACAGTTCCACGTCGCCATAGAGCGAGCGGATGAGAGTTGTCTTGCCTGTCCCACTGCGTCCTATGAGATAGACAAACTCACCGCGCTGTATAGAAAAATTCACAGCGCTAAGCAGCGGACCTGCGTCATTGCTCAACACCACATCGTGCAACTCAACGATGTTATCTATTGATTTTGAGGAAGAGACCTCTTTTTGCTCTTCTGCCATGCTTTATTTTTTTTTACAAAAATACGTTTTTTTTACGATATGTGGTCGCTGGCTTTATTTATGTTATACCTAAACTTTTTTGCTCTTTACATATCCTTTTGCGGTTATCTGCTGTTTTTACAGTGCCATCGCACATCGTTCACTTCTCGCCTTGTCCTTTCTCTATCAGTTTCTCGCCGACAAACTGACTGCTTTGGGCTGCATCCTTACCTTCGAGCACGGGATGAAAGAAGAAAAGACGCAACACTACAAAGAGCAAGAACAATTTTAGCAAAATCAGCAGCCACAGCGTCCGCCCCCATGTCATGGAGCGGAAACCATCAATATAGAACTGCCAGACAGTTTTTAGTTTACTCATCGTTGCAAAAGCATTTAATACTTCTCTTCCACAGACGACAACTCGTCGCGCGTTATCTTCTTGCGGTCTATAGAACGCCACGCATAGACGATGTATGCCAGCACGAAAGGTATTATCAGCGAGACGTATGCCATAGTGCGCAGCGTGAACTCGCTCGAGCAACTGTTAGCAAGGGTAAGCGAGCTCTGCAACTCTGCCGACGAGGGGTAGTACGCAGTGCCATTGAAGCCCACGAGAAAGAATAACGCCATGACCGTCAGCACCGTGCCAAAACCGGCAGGCCATATTCCATAACGGTAGGAGTGCGTACTCCACACCGCCATGCCTATGCCTGCCAAGACGAGCACCACGCCTACAACAAAGAGAATGAGCGTCGCAGGATTATGCAACAGGTTGTGCAAATACTTGTACTGCTCCATAGTCACCATACCTTCTGCATCTACAGCATAGCCATCCATCGTGATGATGACCGCCACCGTAGCAAGGAAGAGCACCACAAAGCATAGTGCCACATAACGCAGACGACGACGGATGCGCACAGAGAAGTCGCTATCATCTATATTGTTAAGCATATAGAGCAGGCCGAGCGTCATGGCAAGGGCTGTAACCAACAGACCGAAGATCCAGCTGCGATAATCGGCAAGGGCTTCCAGTCCGTGCCACCCGTTGCCCCACTGGCTGATTACGGGATTTAGCTCGCCCATAGCGGCTTTGTTGATACTGAAATCACTCCCCGTGAAAAACGTGGAGACCGCAGCACCCACAAGAAAAGGTGCCAGCATGCCGTTGGCAACCAAGAAACAGCGGAAGAGCGTGCGATAACGCTCGCTACGATGCTGAAACTCGTAGGAGACGGCCTGCAACACGAAGGTGAGCAAGATGAGTATCCACACCCAATAGGCTCCGCCAAAACTGGTGCTGTAAAATAATGGAAACGAGGCAAAGAACGCTCCTCCGAAGGTAACGAGCGTGGTGAAGGTGAACTCCCATTTACGCCCCGTAGAGTTGATTATCAGGCTTCGGTCGCTCTCGTCGCGCCCCAGCATGAAAATCTGTGCGTTGCCGCCCTGCACAAACATCAGGAACACCAAGAGTCCGCCAAGCAGCGAGATGATGACCCACCAATATTGTTGTAAAAAATCGTATGTTATCATTTTATGTTATTTTTTTATTACAGATTGACAATCTTATCTCACAATCTTGAAATCTTAATATCTCATTATCTCAAAATCTTAACATCTCAAAATCTTAATATCTCAAAATCTTAACATCTAAAAATCTTAACATCTTAACATCTTAACATCTTAACATCTTAACATCTTAACATCTTAACATCTCAAAATCTTAATATCCAAACATCTCATTACACTCTCTTCTCGTCAATCTCAGGTCCTTTTTTTATGGCTTTGAGCAAAATGCGCATCTCTACCACAAGGAAGAACGTGAAGATGGCAACGAAAATCCAAAACGTAGTAATTACATTGCTGGCACTGATGCCCGACACAGCGGCCCGCACTGGCAGCAAGCCCTCTATGGTCCACGGTTGGCGTCCCACCTCTGCCGTCATCCAGCCACATTCGCCAGCGATATAAATGAGCGGTATGGCAAGAAACGCCGCATAGTAGAGCCACCGCTTGCCAGCAAGCTTATCCTTCCATGCCAGATAGAGTGCCACAAGCAACACCAGCAAGCAGTAAGAGCCGAAACCAATCATGAGACGGAACGACCAGAAGACTGGCATCACCGGCGGCACCGCCTCCTCGGCACTCTCAAGATAGCCGTAGCCAAAATGCTCCATATTCTCATCCAGCACGGCGCGTGCCTCGGCAGCAAGGGCGGCATTGGTGTCCTTCGTCTGGCGATAGGTCTGGAAAGCGTCCAGTGCTATCCTTCCACGCGCTATACGCTCCTCCACAGAGGGGAAAGTACGCCCCTCATTGTCGGTATAGCCATCGAGAATGTCGTTGATGCCTGGCACTATGCCGTCTATGTCGTGCGTGGCAAGGATGGAGAGCATTCCCGGCACCTCCACCCCCGGCACCATCGAGAATGGCGCCCGAGCACCACCATCATACAGACCCTCAACAGCAGCAAGCTTCATAGGCTGATATTTAGCCACATGAACTGCCGACTTGTCGCCACTGAACATCACCATGAAGGTGCCCAGCACGCCGACGATAGAACCTATAAGGATGCTCTGACGCGCAAAACGACTCTCGCGATCCTTGAGCAGATACCAGCAGCTGATGCCGACAACAACGACACCACCAACCTCCCATCCACTCGAGACAGCATGACAGAACTTGCTTACAGCCACAGGGTTGGTGACAACAGCCCAGAAATCTACCATCTCGTTGCGCACCGTATCCGGATTGAAAGCCATACCCACAGGATGCTGCATCCACCCGTTGGCGACAAGAATCCACAACGCCGAAATGGCTGCTCCTGTAGCGGTAAGCCATGTAGATGTAAGATGAAAGCCCTTGCTCACCTTCTTCCATCCGAAATACATCACCGCCATGAACGTGGCCTCCATGAAGAAAGCGAGGATGCCCTCAATGGCAAGAGGCGCACCAAAGATGTCGCCGACAAACCACGAGTAGTTGCTCCAGTTGGTACCAAACTCAAATTCGAGGATGATACCCGTAGCCACACCCACGGCGAAGTTGATACCAAAAATCTTCTGCCAGAATTTAGCTGTCTGACGCCAGAAATCGTCTTTCTTGACCACATAGAGTGTCTCCATGACGGCCATGATGATACCCAGCCCCAATGTCAGCGGCACAAAGAGCCAATGGTAGGCGGCAGTCATCGCAAACTGTGCACGCGACCACCCTAATAATGCTGCATCCATGATTTATTTGTTGTTTATGGTTAATTGTTTATCTGCGTTTGTGGAGGGACTTTTTAATCTCTACACCACAAGTCCGTCACATCCATACGCCACACCCTACTCTGCCTCATAGTCTCTCAGTATCAAGCCTTCGGTAGGGCTATAGACTGCATAATTGCGATGCACCAGCCAGTCGCCAACGTTGACATACAGAGAGCTGCTGCCTCCCTCAACGGCTATGGTACGCACCAGCGGCGTATGGCGATGCCCAAAAACGCAGTAGTCTATCTGCTGACTTGCCAGCTGCTGTCGGCAATAAACCACTATACCCTCTTTGGCATCCCCTTGATAGCTATAGCACTCCGCTCCATGCGACCGACGGCTGCGATGACTCCATGCGTTGGCTATGCCGAAGGTTAGACGTGTAGGAACGAGAGCAAGCAACCTCTGGTTGAGTCTGCTGCGGAAGATACGTTTCAGACGGTCGTATTTGGGGTCTGTATGTCCCAATCCGTCGCCATGCCCCATGAGGAAACGTTTACCATCATACTCTATCATGGCAGGCGCGTCATGCATGGTGATTTTCATCTGCGACGTAAGATAGTCGAACAGCCACATATCATGGTTGCCGATGAAGAAATGCAGCTCCACGCCGTCGTCCGCCATCTGCGCCATACGTCCCAAGAGACGTATCATGCCGCGCGGCACTACATGACGATAGGTAAACCAAAAGTCGAATATGTCGCCCAAGAATACCACCATGCGCGCTTCGTCTTTTATTTCGTCCAGCAGGGCGCATAGCTGACGCTCGCGCTGGAGAGAAGCTTCATCAATACCCAAGTGGGAATCGGTTATAAAATATATCTTGTCGCGCATGAGGCTGCCACTCATTTTTTTATTCGCCCATAGTGATAACAGCTTGGTTTTCCATCTGCTGCCGTTGCTGATAGACCTCGTAGCGATGATGCAGATGTGCCACGGAATTTTTGAAATGCAGTGTGTGAGGGTTATCCGGCAACGATTCTTCCAATCCATCAAGCACCTCGTCGTAGTAGTAGAGCAACGAGGGGTCGCGATTGATGTCTATCAAGGCATGGTCTCGCCCCAGAGGCTTATAGAGCGCAATCATCGTGGCGAGCGAACCGCGATGCTCCTCTATAAACTGCTTCACATAGCTGGACTGGTCGGTATAGATATCGAAATACAAGCTGTCCGTCAATTCTTTAGCCTTACGATAATCAGCACTCTCAACACCATAGAGACGCTGATTCTCTTGGTCCTTAGCCACTACCTCTTTCAGCCGCTCGTTGCCGTCGTTGCCATAAGCCTGTAGCTGCCAGAGCAGAATGCTGCCTGCCGACCCTCGCACCTCGTAGCTGGTCTCCAGATGGTCGTAATCGCCCGTTATCTCTATCTTCTCGCCATTCTCCGGCAGCAGCATGACATAGAATGTCGGCGACGTGTGAAGGTTATAGAACGACTGATAGGGCATTTCGTAACTGAACTTGAAATGCCCGTTCTTGTCGAGACGTATGCTGTCGATAAATAGTGGTCCATTGGGCGTAAGCTCTTCTATGTATATAGTCTTGTTCGCTCCACCATTCAGCTGGCCTACTATAGTGAAATCTTTACTATTGCATCCTACAAAGGCAACAACTATCGTCGCCAGCAAGAGTAGGTGTTGTATATTCTTTATCATAGTGCTTTTATATTCAATCATGAGATGGCATCCGTGTCCCCTATTTGTTCAACGCGTACTAACGCAGATGTGTCTGCAAAGATAATAAATTCTTAATTATCAACCAAAAAAGTTTGACTTATGGGCTACCGAAAAGCATACTGAACATACAAAATTGGGATAGACCATCGTCTCAAAACGACACTTCTCTGCATTAACACTCAGCACTTTGCGCAGGTCGGTAGTTATCCCTTCGCCAGTCATCTTCAACAGGCTCTCTTTCATGGTCCACAGACGCATGAAGGCCAACGAAGGCTCCGACGACGATGCTATATGCCGTTGCTCGTCATCATTCATCACCCTCGCCGCCACCCTTTCTTTATAGCGGCTTAAGCTCTCTATATCAATACCTACAGGGTCGGAAGCAATCACACAGGCCACAGCATCACGGCAATGGCTCAGACTGAAAAAGATGTCGCTATGGCCTACAAGCATCGGCTTGCCATGCTCGCCGTACGAGAATATCGGTTGCTCGATGATGCCATACTCAGCCTTGAGAGCGCGCTGTAGCAGAAGGTATGCGGCCAGCGAGAGTCGTTGGTCGTGCTCACTACTGTAGCTCAAAGCATATTGGCGACGTTGCTCGCTCACCATGCCCAAGGCCTCGCCGAGGTCTATCTGCCCTATCTCTGTTTCTATATATATCATTTCTCTTCTTCAAAGCATACAGTTGGTCTGCCGCATAGCAGGTCTGCCACAACCAGCGCAGCCATAGCCTCTACCACTACGGGAAGCCGCATCACATGGCAGCGGTCGTGCCTGCCGCCTATCACAACATCGCGTGCCTTGCCGTCAGCTCCGAGGCAACAGTTCTCTCCCATCTGCGTCACGACGGGATGAAACATAACGCTGAACACCACCGGCATGCCGTTACTAATGCCCCCCTGAACACCACCACAATGGTTGGTCTCTGTGATTTGTTCTTTTACAGCATTTCCTGCATCATCAAAATGCCATGCGTCGGCATATTCCCGCCCCGTCATCGCCATTGCCTTGCTTCCGATGCCCATCTCGAAGCCAATGGCCGACGGTATGCTCATCATGGCATAGGCAAGCATAGCGTTGAGACGGCCGAAGATAGGATTACCCACGCCAGCAGGGAGCCCCGTGACCACACACTCCACTCTACCTCCATAGGTCTCTTCTTCTTCCATCTCTGACGGCGGCAGCGTTTGCGCCGTAGCACTCACGCTGACAGAATGTTGTGCAAGCACCATCTTAGCAATAGCTCCCGCCACCACACGCGCCACAGTCTCGCGGCCCGAAGCACGTCCTCCACCACGATGGTCGCGAATGCCATAGCGCTTCTGATAGGTGTAGTCGGCATGGCCGGCACGATAGCAGTCGGACAGCGCGTCATAGTCCTCACTATGCACATCGCCATTGCGGATTATGAAGGATATGGGCGTGCCGAGGGCTATGCCGTCCTTGATGCCCGACAACCATTCTATCTTGTCCGCCTCGCAGCGTGCCGTAGTCAGCGTACCATCCGCACCACGACGACGCGCCAAATCTCTATCTATCAAAGCATAATCTATTACGAGTCCCGCAGGACAGCCGTCAATAACACCTCCCATTGCCACACCATGCGACTCGCCAAAGGAGGTAAACCGAAATGTATTGCCAAAAGTGTTCATCTGAGTGACGATATCAGATTTTCAGTCCTTCCAAACCAAAGGGTGGTTAACTTAACCACAACTTATAGGAACCACATATATATTTGATGACAATTCAACATGCGTCTATACAGCATTCGAATGCTATTCTTCAACGCTTTTAGGATGCTTCGCCTTGCGGGAATAGCGTTTCTTGTTGCGCACCGCACGCGTGCGTGCATGGAATCCGTCGCCCAGCGTCTCACGCTCCATATCTCGCATGGCAATACGCGCCGCTATTATTCCATCAGGCACCTTGCGTCCTCTCTTTTTCTTTACGAGTTTCTTCATTGTTTTGTCTTGTTTGTCCGAGTGCTGCGTGTCCACGGCAGGCGTTCGAGGATGTAGAACACCAGCGCCCCCATAGCCAGCCCCACAATAGCACCAACAAGACAGTCGCCCGGATAGTGCTTGCCGAGATAGACACGGCTGTAGCACACTGCCACAGCCCACAACATAACTACCACAGTCACACCGTAACGATGCCACCAACCTTGCAGTCCCGTTGCCACAACAACACCGCCACGCCGACGATAACGAAGAGCAAAGTACATGGCCAACGCAAAGACATTGGCGGCATGCGACGACACAAAGCCGTACTGCCCACCACAGTGCGTGCGAAACATGCGCACCCCCTCCAACGCATGACAGGGCCGCAGACGGCACACCACATCCTTGAAACACATGACGGAGATGCGGTCGCTGAAAAGGAAACAAAGCGCTATGCCTATGCCTACAACCCACCAGCTACGCGGCTCGCGCCGCATGGTGAGCAGCACAAACAGCAGCACTATTACAACAGCAAAAGCCCAGTGTTGCGACAGCACCCACATGCTCCAGTCCATACCATCATTGTAATGGCCATTTATCCAACGAAACAACCGTGTGTCGAGGTCAAGGAGATACTGCATGACGTGATATGTATTTTAATTTACCGATTGTCAGAGCCGTTTATCATAGCAAACAGGCGGTCTTTCAGTTTCTGCATATTCATTCCGCTCACCGCACTGATGAATATACACTCAACATCTGAGGGCAAATGCTGTTGCAACTGTTCCATCATCGTGTCGTCCATCATGTCGCATTTGGTGATGGCCAGCAGACGCTGCTTGTCCATCAGTTCTGGGTTGTATTTACGCAACTCGCCAAGCAGTATCTCGTATTCGCGTGCTATGTCAAGCTGTTCACAGCTCACCATAAACAGCAATACGGCATTACGCTCTATATGACGCAAAAAGCGCAGCCCCAAGCCCTTGCCATCACTCGCCCCTTCGATAATGCCGGGTATGTCGGCAATGCAAAATGACTGGTCGTCGTGATATTTCACCATGCCAAGGTTAGGCACCAGCGTGGTGAATGGATAATCGGCAATCTCCGGACGTGCTGCCGACACGACGCTGAGCAACGTTGACTTGCCAGCATTAGGAAATCCCACCAAGCCCACATCGGCAAGCATCTTAAGCTCTATGATAACCCAGCGCTCCTCGGCAGGTTCTCCCGGCTGCGCATAGCGCGGTGTCTGGTTGGTTGCCGACTTGAAATGGTCGTTGCCTAATCCGCCGCGTCCACCTTTGGCCACCACCAGTTCCTGCCCATCTTCCGTTACCTCGCCCAGCACCTCGCCGCTTTCGGCATCGCGACAAACACAGCCCAACGGCACCTCGATAATCTGGTCGCTACCCTGACGCCCTGTACACAGGTTCTCGCCCCCGTTCTGACCATTCTCAGCAAAGATATGCTTGGTATATTTCAGATGCAGCAGCGTCCATCGCTGCGTGCTGCCACGCAGGATGACATGGCCGCCGCGCCCGCCGTCGCCACCATCAGGACCCGCCTTAGCATTATACTTGACGC
This sequence comes from Bacteroidales bacterium, assembly GCA_017451385.1. GTDB lineage: Bacteria > Bacteroidota > Bacteroidia > Bacteroidales > P3 > Colimorpha. The sequence continues at coordinate 35,778 of JAFSPS010000011.1, read as the reverse complement.
GTAGCAGGTGCGCCGACCCAGCACCGCCCTTGCCTGAACGAACAAAAATCTTGACGTAATCTACAAAATTGCTATTCATGTTTTGTTATTACAATATACTGCTTATGCAAGACATTTTTTCATCATACAACCTCTCACCGGCATCAGTTCAACACCTACAACCGACTTGTATTCTATTTGTCCACCAAGGACAAACCCTCTCACCGGCATCAGTTCAACACTTACAACCGACAGTTGTTTGTTTTCCATTGCACCGAGCATACTACCTCGCTTCCCTTTTATCCTATATGCCCTTGCTGCTAAGCACTTGCAAAAAATACAAAGAGACCCATAACCCTTTGTCGGATGGTCACCGACGCGGCGTTATGGGTCGCTCACTGTCTGAAACTATTATAGTTTTTCTATCTCTGCAACGATGTTGGCGGAGATTTCCTCTATCTTGCCAACGCCGTTGACTTTGATGTGCTTGCCTTGCTTCTCGTAGTAAGCAGCCACGGGGAGCGTCTTGTTCTCGTACTCTTTGAGACGATTTTTGATGGTCTCCTCGTTGTCATCACTGCGACCGCTGACTTTGGCACGCTCCAACATACGGCGTATCAGCTCCTCGCGCGGCACATCGAGACTGACCATGCAGCTCACCTTGCGGCCGTGCTTCTCCATGAGTTTGTCCAGCACCTCGGCCTGCGCCACGTTGCGCGGAAAACCGTCGAAGAGGATTCCTTGCGTGTCGGCAGCTATGGCCTTGTCTATCATCTCCACCACGATGTCGTCGCTCACGAGGGCTCCGCTATCCATGATGCTTTTGATGCGCTTGCCGAGTTCGGTCTGGTCGGCAATTTCTTTGCGCAGCAAATCGCCCGTAGAGATATGATTCAATTTATATTTAGCCACGAGGAGGTCGCTCTGCGTGCCTTTGCCAGCACCGGGAGCACCAAAAAGAACGATATTTAACATAATATGTGATTTGTATTTAGTGAGTTTCAGATAATATATAGATTGTTTTATTTAACAGAGACAATGCTAATGTCGAACACGAGCGGAGTATAGGGCTCTATCTGCTGTCCTTGGCCACGGCTGCCATAGGCGAGTGCCGAGGGGATGACCAGTGTTAGCTCGCTGCCGGCAGGCATGCCCTCTATGCCCTGCTCCCATCCCTTGATGAGGGGCATCTTGCCCACCTCGTAGGTCAGTGCCTCATAAGAAGGACGGTTTATGCCAGCCGCACGGGCATCATTCTCCACATTGCTGTCGAAGACAGTGCCGTCAAACAGACGTCCCGTGTAGCGGATGCTCACAGTGCGACCAGCAGCCACAGTGTTGCCCTTGCCTTTCTTGCGCACCACGACATAGAGTCCGTTAGATGTCGGTGCAGCGGTGATACCATGCGATTTAACGTAATTGGCTATATCGGCTGGTTCCTGCTCCTTGCGCTGCGTCATGCGCTCATAGAAATTCTCCTGCTCCTGATGCAACTCCTCTACCGACACCACATCGTCAACCATGATATCATAGTAGAATATTTGTCCCTTGCCATTCACATAGCTCTGTGGCATCTGACCATCGAAGAATTTGGATACAGAGTCAGCAAAGATGGCGAAGGAGGCCTTATCGCCTTTACCCATCATGAGGAGACCCTCGCTGATGTTGATGTCGTGATAGACCGAATCACTAATTTGGAAGAGACGCCCTGGGTTTCCCATGTTAGTGAAGAGCGTATCGGCATCAAGGCGCAGCACCATCTCGCCAACAACGACCTCGCCGAGATGAAGCTTCTCGCCACCATTGGTCGTCTCAAATTTATAGTGCAAGCCGCTCTTGGTTTTCTTGTAACCAGGGATGTCAGACTTGTTGCATGCCGCCAGCAAAAGAACGCCAGCCATCAGCATACCAAAAAACTTTAAAGTGTTTTTCATCGTGTTATATGTGTTTTTTTTGTTTTTTAACTTTTTCTCACGGCATCACTGCCTATGGTTTTATCTTATCTCTATGTCATACACCAGCGGCGTGCGCGGCGGGATACGGTCATGGTCACCCACCACGCCAAAGCCTACAGACGATGGCAGCACCACATGGGCCTTGCCCCCCCTATGCAGCGAACGGACGGCAGCATCTACGCCTTCGCATGGTTCCAACTTCCCGACGACAAAGGTCATAACGCTGTCGCAATATAAGAGCTTGTCGGAAAGCGTCTTGACCGAAAACTGCATCGTCACAGTGTCGCCATTGCCTATCAACTCGCCTTTGCCCTTACTGTATTCGTGCAGCCGCGCTCCACAATCAAGTTTCCGTACCTGCCAGCCCCTGCGCTCTATGTATGAGTTGATATTTGTCTCTTCGCGTTCTATCAGATAGCGATTGGCCTGCACAGCGTTTTTACGATAATCCGGACGCTGATCCTGCGTGGTATCAATGACGGGGATGTCGTTATTGCATGCTGCTACAGCCATCGCTACAAGCATCAGCAGCGACATCACTACCCTATGTGCCATCTTATTCTTCATTATCTTTTTACATTCTTCATATCAAACAATCCTTTCTATCGGAGTCCACTGGCTCTCTGGCAGAAATATCGTTTCCAATCTATGCAAGACCTCAGCAATCGGTGTCTCCTTGACATCGGCACCCGCGGCTTTGATGTGACCGCCACCGCCGAAATGTTCGCGCGCTACCTGCTCAACGTTATAATGGAATTTGGCACGAAACGACAGCTTGGTTCGTGTGGGCTCTTCACGTATCAGCACACCGACTTCTATATCGCTCATCTTCAGCGTGTAGTTGACCAAGCCCTCTACATCCTCCGGCAGGATGCCCCACTCCTGCATATCGCTATGCGTGATGTAGATATAAGCAAACTGCTGGTCGTGGAACACGCGCATACGCTGCTCTATGGCAAAAGCGAAGAAGCGCAGCCTACGCTCGCTGAAATCATCAAAAATAAGATGGTTTATCCTGTCCGGCTCTATATCTTTGGCAATCAACACCGAAACAGCCTCGTAGAGCGATGGATGACTGCAGGAGTATTGAAAGCCACCAGTATCAGTACGAATACCAGTGAAAAGGCATATGGCCACCTCGCGCGAGACACACTCGTCGTCCCATGCGGCATTTATCAGCCAGTAGCACAGCTCGCAGGTGCTCGATATGCTGGGCTGCGAAAAAACAATGTCAAACTTGTCTGCCTCGGGTCCCTCATGGTGGTCAATAAGTACCTTTTTGCACTGCGCTCCAGCCACTATGTCTGCCAATACACTGATGCGGTATAACTTGTTGAAATCAACTCCTATGAGCAAATCAGCAGCCGCTACGGCAGCAGCACATTCGGCTGTCTGCGTAGTGCCATTGAGGATGGCATCGCTTCCAGGCATCCATGAACGAAAAGTTGCAGGACATCCGTCGGGAAGCAACACCACAGCATCATAACCCATGGAACGAAGCAGATGCCACATGCCGAGCGACGACCCGACGGCATCACCATCGGCATTGCGATGCGAAACAATAACGACTTTCCTTGCATCGCCAAGGACTCCCTTAAACGACGCGAGAGACTGATTATCAAAGTATAACCACTTATCCATACTATTCTCTTACCAAAGCAAAAGTAAGCAAAAAAACAATATGGTGAAGTCCTTGAATCAAAGATGTTGAAAACTATTCACATCATCGTGCTTTGGGATGCCTGCCACCACAATGGAAATGCTGGCTCCAATAGCTGTCGGATAGCGGACTGATGATGACTCCGCGCGATGTGGATGAGTGTACAAATAAGCCATCGTGAAGATAGATGCCCACATGCGAGACCTTGCCGTGACTATTGACGAAGAACACAAGGTCGCCCTCTCGCAGCTGGCTCTTGCTCACCTTCTTAACATCTTGTTGCATATCGTTGGCAGTGCGGTGTAGGGTGATGCCATAGGCCTCACGGTATATATTGCCGACAAAGCCGGAGCAATCTATGCCCTGTTTCGTGGTGCCGCCGTATTTGTACGGCACGCCCATCCACGGCTTGATGACGGCATAGAGTTTCTTGTTCTTTCCCTTGTCGGAAGCCTCCTCATAGGCAGTACGAGGCTTCTTGCCACGCTCGACCTTTGGGACATAGGGCTGTTCTTTTACCAACTCGTCTTCATAGAGTTTGCCAATGATGAAGTCTTCTTCCTCCATGTCGCCTTTGGTCATGCGTTGAACAGTGCCACACGAGGCAAGCAGCATCAACACAAGGACAAAAAATATGTATTTGGAGTTCCTCACCCGCATAACGCTGTTATTTTTCAAAGACATAGACATCCTCGTCCGTAGCTCGCAGATAATATACCTCACGTCCATAACGCTCCATTGCCTCCGCATCGCCACGCAACACCTCGAGGTGCGTGCTATCATGGCGCATCTCGTTGATTAACCTCTCTTTCTCTTCTCGCACCTCCGAGAGTTCGCCACGCAGACGCATAGTGACAAAAATATTATTGTCTGTGAGCGTAATCAGCAGCACAAAAAGAATAGTTGCAGCGACATACTTGTTTTTTACAATATGCCACAAACGGCGTAAGAATGGATTGTTGATTGTCATTATTTTACTCTTATACGTTGCCCCACACTTATCCTGTCACCCTTAATCCTGTTTTTCTTCTTGAGGGCTTTCACGGTGGTGCCATACTTGCGAGCTACTGAAGAGAGTGTCTCGCCCCTCTTCACCACATGATAGCGTGCGCTGCTATCGCCCTTGCCCTTGCCCACCTTGCCGCCTTTGGCCGCCGCTACGACTATAGGCTTACGGCTCAGCGAGTCGGAGCTCCACTTATACACACTATCTATATTGCTGATAAAGGTATTCATTCGTGTTGTCGGCAGACACAGTGTGTAGGCCCCCGACGAGGCCGGTATATAATCGGCGCGATATTGCGGATTGAGCGAGCGCAGTTCTGACATACTGACACCCGTAGCCTGCTCTACATAGCACATCAATACATCCTGATGCAACGTTACCGTGTCAGAATGTATTGGCATCTCAAAGGCCGAGGGTTGCAGCCCGTGGTCGCGATAGAAATTCATCACATATATGGCAGCAACGAATGCGGGGATGTATCCACGCGTCTCGCGCGGCAGATTGGGGTATATTTCCCAGAACGAGCTCTTACCGCCCGACCGAGCTATGCCTTTATTGATATTGCCAGGTCCACAGTTGTAGGCCGCTATGGCAAGTTGCCAGTCGCCAAACACACTGTAGAGGTCCCGAAGATAACGCGCCGCAGCATCCGACGACTTATGCGGGTCGCGACGGTCGTCGATAACAGAATTGACTTCAAGACCATACAATTTACCCGTGGAATACATGAACTGCCACAGTCCTGCGGCACCCATACGCGAAGTCGCCAGCGGGTTGAGGGCAGACTCTATGATGGGCAGATACTTCAACTCCTCAGGCACGCCATAACGGTTCAGAACATCCTCAAACATAGGGTTATAGTACTCCGAGAGCGTCAGCATCACGTCAAGTTTATTAGCCATGATGCGCAGATACATGCGTATAAAGGCACGCACCTCGCTGTTGTAGGTCAGCGGCATGACGGTATGTATGCTCTGCAGACGACGAACGATGACAGAGTCCGCCACTTGGTCAAAGGACTCCAGCACATCAACCCCGGCATGACGCACATGCCCTGTGGCATATTTCTGCATATAATAGGATGACATCAAGCTGTCATACACCTCCATATATCCATCATACATCATCTCGGCATCAGACTGTGCCTGCAACGGTTGCCCACACATGGCAACACAAAGAAAAGACAATACAATAAAATAAAGTCTATGCATTTTTTTCATAGGCGTGCTTATAACAAGATGTAATAATTTAAACGAAAAAAAATTTAGTTTCGTATATTGATTGTTGAAAAAATGTTGATAAAAAAGCATTTGCCCTTACGTTTGAGTATTCAAATAAAAATGACTATATTTGCACTTTATTCAAACAAACAAAATAAATAAAACACACTATGGCTATTGTTGTTACAGAACAGAATTTCAACGACATGCTTGCCACTGGCAAGCCCATGATGATAGATTTCAGCGCGACATGGTGCGGCCCCTGCAAGGCCCTCGCCCCCATCGTAGAAGAGTTGGCGAACGAATATGAAGGACGCGTGGTGATTGGCAAAGCCGACGTGGACGAATGTCCCGACCTCTCCATGCGCTTTGGCATTCGCAGCGTGCCCACAGTGATTTTCTTCAAGGATGGCAAAGCCGTTGACAAAAGCATCGGCGCTGTGCCCAAGAACATGCTGGTAGAGAAAATCAACTCCATCCTCTAAAATCTATCGTGAGCACTGCGGCACCCATCTTCTCCGAACTTGAGCACTACCGCTCTCTCGACTTTTTCGCACGACAGGTTGTCGAAGGTTTCGTCACAGGGCTTCACAAAAGCCCCTTCCACGGCTTCTCCGTAGAGTTTGCCGAACATCGACAGTACAATGCTGGCGAATCAACACGCAACATAGACTGGAAACTCTACGCTCGTACCGACCGCCTCTATGTGAAAAACTACGAGGAGGAGACCAACCTGCGCTGCCAGGTGATAATAGACCAAAGCAACTCCATGCTCTTCCCACTCGAAGGACATGGTGATTTGCATCATCCCAACAAGTTCACTTTCTCCATCTACGGAGCCGCACTGCTTGTCGAACTGCTTGCGCGCCAACGCGACGCTTTTGGCCTTACTCTTCTGTCGGACGGCATCGACATGCAGACCGAGTGCCGCAGCAACAGCCAACATCGTCGCTACATCATGGGGCTGCTGGAAGAGGCGCTGGCACGTCCGCTCGACGAACGACGTCGCACCACGCAAACCACATCACTTGCCGAAAGCCTACACCTGACAGCCGAACGGCTGCACCGCCGCTCGCTGGTGGTTATCTTCACCGATGCCCTCGTGGGCAACGACGAGGAGGTCGCCATATTCGATGCTCTGCGACACCTACGTCACTGCAAGCACGAGGTGCTGCTCTTCCACACCCTCGACAAAAACCTCGAACTCGACTTCGACTATGGCAACCGCCCGACGGAGTTCATAGACCTCGAGACAGGCCGTCGCCTCAAAGTACAACCGGCAAGCGTGGCTGAGAGCTATCGCAACGCCACCACACTCCATACGGAGCAACTCAAAGAACAAGCCATTCAAAATCATATTGATTACCAAGCCGTCGATGTAGGACAAGGCTTCGACAACGTCATGCTTCCCTTCTTGCTCAAAAGAGGACGGCATCACTAAAATTTGTTAATCTCAAAGAAAAGATATATCTTTGCAAATCAAAACAACAAAACTCATGAGTCAAAAAAAATACACGCTGGTCATCAACCCTGGTGCCACATCCACAAAAGTAGCCGTCTATGATGGCGAGACAGAAATCTTCACCGAAAACATCAACCACCCTATTGACGAAATCAAACAGTACAAGGAGGTAGCAGACCAATTTGACTATCGCAAAACAGCCATCCTCGACCGTGTGCAGAAAAACGGCGTGGAGCTGAAGGACATCGCCATCGTGATGGGACGCGGCGGTCTCACCCGTCCGTGCGAGAGCGGCGTCTATCGCGTCAACGAGCTGATGAAGCAAGAATGTCATGCCGGCGTACAGGGCAAACATGCTTGCAACCTCGGTGCTCTCATCAGCGACAGCATAGCCCACGACCTCAATATGGATTATGCCTATATCGCCGACCCCGGCATCGTCGATGAACGTCCCGCCCATGCCAAGCTGAGCGGACACCCCGTCTTTGACCTCGACCCCAAAACCGAGGGTTGCATCTGGCACTGCCTCAACCAGAAGATGACCGCCAAACTTTATGCTCGCGAACTGGGTAAGACCTACGAGGACCTCAACCTTATCATAGCCCACATGGGCGGCGGCGTCAGCGTGGCAGCACATGCCCACGGCCGCGCCATAGAAGTCAACAAGGCCCTCTGCGGCTATGGCCCCTTCTCCCCTACGCGCACCGGATACATCAACACCAGCCGCCTCGTTGACGTTTGCTTCAGCGGCAAATACACCAAAGAAGAGATTTTCAAGATGGTTACCGCCGACGGCGGCTTCGTGGCATACCTCGGCACCAACGATGCCTACGAGGTGGAGAAGAAAGCCATCGCCGGCGACAAACATTGCCAACTGCTCGTTGATGCGTTCTGCTACCAAGTGTCACAAGAGATATGCAAATGCGCTGCCGCACTGCGCGGAAAGGTGGATGCCATCCTGCTCACCGGCGGCATAGCATATAGCAAACCGTGGATGGCTCAAATCACAGAGCAGATAGATTGGATTGCTCCAGTCAAAGTGTATAAAGGCGAAAACGAAATGCTCGCCCTCGCCATCTGTGCCAAGGAAATTCTCGACGGCACGGCAAAAATCAAAGAATACGTATAAGCAGATAACGTTTGTTAAATAGTTAGAAACTCTAATCAAGAAGCATCACAACACCTAATTATACAGAGGTTTGCTTCCTTGTCCATTGTTCACAGACAACAATTTCACCAACGAAAATGAAAAAAGTAATTTTTACCATTGCTCTGATAGCCTTCACTCTCTCTGCCGCAGCGCAGACGACAGGTTACAAGCCCAAGACATTCAATGATTCAGCATCCTACGCCATCGGCAAAGACATGTATCGTGCATGGAACCAGCAGGGTATAGGTATCGATGTGGAGGCTGTGGCAAACGCCTTGCTCAACAGCAAAGCCGGCGAAGAGGCATGGTCCGACTCGCTCATGCAGAACCTCCTCATGCGCTTCCAGCAGGCGGTAGAGGAACGTCAGAGAGCACGCGTACAAGAAAACATCAAGAAGGGTGAGGAGTTTCTTGCTAAGAACAAGCTCAACAAAGGCGTGAAAACCACCGAGAGCGGATTGCAATACAAGCTTGTCTCCTCCGGCAACGGCAAACATCCTGCAGCTACCGACGTGGTGAAAGTACACTACACGGGCAAACTTATCGATGGCACAACTTTTGACAGCAGCGTGGAACGTGGCGAACCCATCACATTCCCCTTGCAGCAGGTCATCCCCGGATGGAGCGAAGGAGTTCAGCTGATGGACGAAGGTTCTACCTATATGCTTTACATCCCTCACAACCTCGCCTATGGCGAACAACAGGCTGGAATTATCCCTCCCGGCTCAGTGATTATCTTCGAGGTTCAGCTCCTCGAAATCAACCCCAAAGAGGAAGGTGCAGAATAAGCATCAATAACTTAAATCGTAACAAAAGTGGGTGTCCGCCATTTGCTGGACACCCACTTTTGTTTTTGGGAAGTAAAGCAATTCTGAATACTCAGAGTACTCATCGGGATGCCCGATTTGGCTTAAGAGATAAGGCAATATATGAACATCAAAATGAAAAGAATTGAATGTAATTTGTGTCCACCAAACGTGCTTCTGACCCTAACATCAGACATCATTCGATTTCTTTCGTTCCTTTCGTATTCAAACAAAAACTTAGCCGTCCACATCCCTTTCCTATTCGATAAAAAAACAAAACACTTTCGTTTCTTTTTATCCATTCCATATTCGAAAAGTACCAAAATCATTCTTATATTTCGTTTCTTTCGTATTCGAATAATAATGTTGCAGTCTGCGTCACTTTCCTACTTGAATAAAAAAAAGATTACATCGTGCTTTTGCTTCGATGTAATCTTTTGTTCAATCTTATATTGCCTCTATTTTACCACTTCTATAACGCCATTATGCTCTGTGGTGCCATAGGGATTGCGGCCTTGGAAACGGAAGAAATAAGTACCCGCGGGCTGGCTTCCGGGGTCCCACCCCTCGCCTTCGGCTTGCAGGTCGGTCGCCTTGAACACGAGGATACCCCAACGGTTGTAAATGCGCAACTCGTTGGTAGGCCAGCAGCCACGCTCCAGTCCTTGGATGAAGAACCTATCGTTCTTGCCATCGCCATTAGGTGTTACGAGGTTGGGGTATTTCAACGTGGAGTCGCACGCTCCCATATTATAGTGTATCACAAGGTTGAGGTGATAGCTACTGTCGCATCCATGAACCGAGGTGAAGCGTATCACCGAGTCACGCAGCTCGTAGTAATAGTTGTCACGGCTAATGTGGTAGTAGCCAGTGTAGGGCAACAAGTCTTGCGTTATGGTGTCAAATAGAGGCTCATGCTCATAATAGAGAAATACGCGCAGCGTGAGATAAGCTATACTGTCACATCCTACGCGGTTATTGAGGTAGCCAGAGTTCTCCTGATATACCGTCTCGTAGTCAAACTGCAACGTGTGACCATTAAAGTAGTACGACTGGTCTGAGCAAATTGTGGTATCAATGATGACGGTGTCGCCATAGTGTCGCACAAAGATACCTGTCACGATGCTGTCGCAGTGTCCTATGACACTGTAAAGGTGTTTTGTCTCCGTTGTTGTGGTGGTGTAGGTAGAGCCTTCCCATGTGAGAGTGCTGCAGAACGCCTGTGTGTCGAGAACGATATTCGCTGAATGACCTACGACGAGATTAAGGATGAGAATGCTGTCGCCACTACAATGGTTACGCCCCGTCACCACCTCCTCTCCACGCACCGATGCCGTACGTATGCCGTAGCGCCATACAAGGCTGTCGCATACCGTAGTGTCAAGCGGTGCCGGATGATAGGTAGGCTCACCTATGCGCACATACCAGTGTGTGCGTATGCGCGTGGGATAGCATCCCACACGATAGACGGTTTCTTCGGTTATTAGGCTGTCGCCCTGTGCCGCACGCGACACCTCGGCAGGAATATCTATGCGACGTGGTCCCATGATGAGCACGTTGTCAATGCCCATGCCAGTACCGCCATGATTCATGTGGGCAAACATACACTGCGCTTCGCCTCCTTGCGTCAATCCGAGGAAGTCATTAGGCTCCGACTGCAGCTGGTTCCAGTTCTCATCAAAATAGTAGTCATAGCCGTCAGCGTTGAAGTGGAAGAGCTCGGTGTTGTTGACGTGCGTAGTGTTGTCACGCCCGAAGTTGTAGCAGTTGAGCATCACCTCGTCAATGAATATAGAGCCATCCTGCCAACGTGGGTCGCCCTGAGTCTCCACGTAGTCGGTGTAGAGAGCCAATGACATAGTGGTGCGCGACGGGTCTGCTATGACGAAGCGCGGCGTATAGGCACGGCTGGCGTAGGGGATAGCCACAGCCACATTGCCACTGCCTACGGCAGCCTCGATTTCATAGGGCCAGATGTCATAAGGATATTCAAAGAGCGAACGACCGGTACGGTAGGCGGGAATAGTGCCATAGGCGGGTTCGCCATAGATAGACATCTCATGCAAGGCGTTGAAGCCGCTACCATTGAGCTGTGCATTGATGAACGACCAGCATGAAGGCATACCACTGTTGAAGTTCTCATAGAGCAACGTGTCTATTTCGCGCGTGATATGGTAGCCTGTCTCACCTTGACAGATAGTGTCCCAACGGTCGATGACCGTCTCGCAATTACGCACATACCAGTGGGTGATGATGCGTGTGTTGGCATAACCATCTACTGCATCTATCTGTTCCGTAGTCAGCGAGGTGCCGCCCTGAGCATGACTCACCTCGGAGGGGATAAGGATGCGTCGCGGACCCGTGATGAGTATGTTGTCAATACCAAGACCCACACTGCCACGATTGACATGGCTGAAGAGACACTGCGCGTCGCCAGCCGTCATGGTGGCAAAATCCGATGGCGATGTTGCCAACTCAAGCCATTCGGACTCATCCAATGTCTCAATGCCAATGGCGTTGAAATGATAGAACTCCGAGGCGTTGACCGGCGTAGTGTTGTCCGCGGCAAAGTTGTAGCACTGTAACATTATCTCATCGTTGAAATAGGCGCCTGGGGCATATTCGCCATAGCCATCAGGAAATTCAGCCGCGCTGGCGAAAAGGTTGAGAGACATCGTGGTGCGCGAGGGGTCGCCCAAGGGGAAACGTGGCATACGCAGGAAAGTGGCATAGGGCAGAGCACTCGCTGGATTGCTCGTCTGAGCTACTTCTACCGCACTTGGCCACGGACCGAGCGGATACTCGAAGAGCGAACGTCCGTCAAATCCCAAGACCTCCACGCCAAGTCTGGGGTCGCCATAGACAAAGAAACTGCTGAGGGCATTGAAGCCGCTACCATTCAAGCCTTTGCCAGCCTGTCCGAGGTAGTTGGTCTGCTGCCACGAGGAGGGCATACCACTGTTGAAGTTCTCATAGAAAAGAGTGTCTATCTCGGCAGTGATATGATAGCCAGACTCGCCGACACAGATGGTGTCGTAGCGTTCCAGCACACGCTCGCAGCTGTTGACGTGCCAGTGGTGGACGATGGTGGTAGGCTCACAGCCTATGCGAAGCACCTGTTCCTGCGTCTCAAGGTCAGTGCCGCCGGCAGCTGCCGAGACATTGGCAGGGATAGTGATACGACGTGGACCATATATAAGTATATTGTCTAATCCTACACCATAGCCGCCATTGTTGCCATGCAGGAAATGGAAATAATGGTTGCCTGCCGCCATCGAGGCAAGGCTCACATTGACAGGATGCCACCCAGCGCCATAGCCGGGTCCAATAATATCCCACAGGAAGTTGGTATTGAAATGCTGGTCTGGCGTCTCGCCATACGCCAATGCCACCTCGTCATACCATTGCATCGAAGCATCTTCAAGACTTCCCGTACCTTGATTGGTGACAATGAAAGATATTGAGGTCATGGCGGGGTCTGCGATATAAATCTGTGGACTTAAGAGCTGGCTGACAGGCGTATGCTGGTCACCTTCATGGAATATCTCTTGGTCAGCCTCGAAGGCAGCGCGCAGACCGCCGACCGTGGCATCTGTACCGAGCCACATGGGATAGTCATCGGCAATCACCAAGCCATCGAAGTTACTGGTACGCAAATACATGCGGTTAGTGATATTAAATCCGGCACAGTGGTCGCCCGTAACACCACTCCAGCAGGTGCCACCCGTCTCAAAATCTTCGTAGAAGAGTGTGTCGGGCTCGCTGAGGAATTCGCCCGTCTCGCCCTGACAGATGGTGTGGTAGAGGTGTATAGTGCGATTGTTGCTAGGCTGGCTGCACTGCTGCACCGTCCAGTGGGTGGCAATGATGCGCATACAGTCGGCACCACGATAAACGGTATCGTAGGTTGTGATGGTCTGTCCGGCACGTGCCGATGCCAGCTCCTGCGTGATGACGCGGCGGTAGGGACCATACACAAGCACCTCGTCAATGCCCATGCCGGCACCGCCGAGGTTTTCGTGCTGGAAATGCAGATAGTAGGCTCCCGACGGTATCTCGCCGAAGGTGCCAGTCAGCTGCTGCCATGTGCCGAAGCCACCGGCATCAGCAAACCATAGCGTCTGGTCTATAGCACCCTGGGCGTTGCTGCTGCCTATGGCTGCCTGTCCGGCATCATAGTAGTTTGTAGCCCGCCCATATTCGTCGATTATCTGCAAACCGGGCATCGTCACAGCAAAGCTGATTTGTGTGGCTGCGGGGTTTACCAGCTGGATAGCTGGCGTAACGAGTTCGCTTATGGCATTGCTGCCATTGTCGGTAGCACGGTCTGCCTCGAAGGCGGAGCCTCGTCCACTGAAAGGCTGCACGGGACCTACTTGGTTGGCGTTCTGCACGGTGCGCACAGTCATCTGTGTGCGTGCGGCAAAGCCATTGCAGTTGGTACCCGTATAGCTGCTCCAACACTCCGGCAGCCCATTCTCAAAATCTTCGTATAGCAGTGTGTCGGTGGCATAGTCAAAACTGGCACGTCCGCCCGTCTGACCTTCGCAGAAATTCTCGTTGCGATGTGCTACCACGACATTCTGCGATGGTGTTATTTCGCAGTTCTGCACATGCCAGCGATAGACCACTTGCTCTTGCTGACAGCCGTAACGGTAGTAGGTCTCGCTACTCTCAATGACTGCGCCATTGGCAGCTGTAGCCACACCAGCAGGCACTGTTATAAAGCGCGGCCCATATACAAGCACGTTGTCTATACCCGCACCTGCGCCACCTTCACTGATATGCTTGAATTTCAACCGGTAGTCGCCTTCCGTGCTACCAGTCAAGTTTACGCCAGTCTCCTGCCATGAATCAACATCGGTAAAATTGTAGTCCACACCTTCTCGGTTAATACCCCATATCGACGACTCTTGGTTAGATGGGTTGATGAGAAATAGCTCCAATTCGTCAATAGCGGTATTAACATAGTAGTCAATATCATAGTAGTCAAACGTAAGGTTACCGTACGCATCAAATCCCACATCCTCAATGCCTTCATCATAAACACGGAACGTCACCGTAGTACGTGAAGGGTCGTAGATATGAATATTAGGACTTGTGAACGTACTAATAAAATCATTACGATTAGCAAATTGGTTAAGCGGGTAGGCGGAGGTCTCTAAAAGCGATAAGCCAGAATAGGATGTCATACAGCCGTAATAGTCGGGAAAATAAGATACAATCCATGCACACATCTGGTTGGATGTAGCAAAACCAGTACTGTTCGTACCTTTCGTATTAGTCCAGCAGCTAATGCCATTCTCAAAATCCTCATAGAACAGCGTATCCATATAGCTGATGACTGTTCCAGCCTCACTCGAGCATACGTTGCGGTCCACATAGCGCACACGCTGTGCATCGGCACTTAATGCCGCAGCAAGCATGACAATGAGTACAAACAATGTCCGCACTCCACTTTCACTTATGACGCAATATTTCTTTTTATGTAGCATAATAGTATAATATTCAAACAATAATATATATGCCTATAACTTATACGGGCATAATAATACAATCTGCAAATTTGAGAAAAAAAAAGGATTTTCACAAATAAACGTTGCCACCGTCCGCTAAAATATTTCGAACAACACAAGACAGCAATTTGAACCGCCTCAACACCCTTAGATGTTCACACCCAATATAGGGATTGCATATAAATAGCAATTTGTACATTCTGCAATTAAGTAACTGTTCATCATTGTTGTGCATCATAAGACAACATAACAATTATACTGTCAATAATTTATATTTCACGAAACTGTAAGTTAAATTTGCTCATTTACTTATAAAAAAAACATAAAGATTACATGTAAAATGTTATTTGCATAATATTTCTCACAAAAAAGTCTAACAATAACTTATTCTATTTCAAATACAAAAAAGACAAAGAATAGTTTTTTTCAAAAAAATAATGTTTTCTTGTAACTTTTTTTGAAAACCTGCGTACACTAAAGCGTGCTTACTTATTTCAAGATGTATTGGCAAGACGCTCTCCACCGTGAGAGCGTTTTGTTTTTTTAGTTTTTTCTATTTGCAATAAAAATACGACCTTTGCAGGGCGAAAGAAAAAAGTACAGGACAATGGGAAACGCTGTAGCACAGGACGGAAGGCTTATTCTCGCCCCCATGCAGGGGCTCACGGAGTTGCTGCTGCGGCGCGTGTTCTATCACTGTTTTCCTAACGCTTTCGACTATGCCGTGTCGCCGTTCCTCTCACTCACTCACGGCAACCTCAGCGACGCATGGAAGAAGATTGGCGACGTGCTGCCCGAGCGCAACAAGGATAGTATCCCCGTAGTGCCGCAGATTCTGGGGCGCGAGGCTGACGAGTTTGTAGCCCTTGCCAACCGTCTTGGCGAAGTAGGATACAACGAGGTGAACTGGAACATAGGATGTCCCATGCGACGCGTGGCAGGCAAGCACCGAGGCAGCGGCATACTGCCCTACCCAGACGAGGTACGCGAGGTGCTGGACAAAGTGGTGCCACGGCTGCAGGTGGCTCTGAGCGTCAAAATGCGGCTGGGACACTACCGCGACGACGAGATTCTCAGCCTGATACCTATATTAAATGACTATCCGCTGTGCAGCGTCATCCTGCATCCACGCACCGGCAAGCAACAGTATGGCGGCAACGTCAACCTCGACCGCTTCGGCGAGGTGGCACAGCAGATACGCCACCCTCTGATATACAACGGCGACATACGTAGCGCGGAAGACTACCGCCGCATACGCCAACGCTTCCCGCAAGTGAAGGATGTCATGATAGGACGTGGCGCACTGCAGAACCCTCTGCTGCCCTACATCATAAAAGGGCTGCCGACGACGAGAGAGATGGCACTGCATTTTGTCGGTGCGATGGTCGATGCCATAGAGCACGAGCCGCTCAGCGAGCAAGCCAAAGTGCGCAAGACAAAAGAATACTGGTGCCTGCTATGGCATTCGCTCCCCATAAGCGAACAGCAGCACACCGACATACTGCACCTGCAAGGGCTGCGAGACATACAGAAGACAATAAAAGACTTCTTGTCGTCAGCGGGCAGCGAGAGCGCAGACATCGAAGCACAGTAAGTCGAAACATTTTGACACATTACATATTCATAATCAAGCAACACAAAACAATCACACCATACTTATCATGAAACAGATACACATTGCGACAGTACTATTATTAGTCATCACGCTGACGGCATGCAACGGCAAGGAGAAGAAAACAGAAGAGATGACGCCCGAACAAGCTATCGAGGTCATCTCTGCCAAGATACACAAGAACGACCAAGACGACGCGCTCTACTACGACCGCGCCAGACTGCTCATGCAGGTGGGACGCACCAACGACGCCATCGTTGACCTGCTGCACGCCATACAGCTCAACGACGACGAGGCCGACTACCACCTATGCCTCGCCGACGCCTACTTCGCCAACGGCAACGTGGAGAAGAGCTACAACGCGCTGGGACGCGTGCTGGAGCTGGAACCCGACAACCAAGAGGCCATACTGAAGCAGGGCGAAGTGGCATACTACAGCCGCGACTACGACCGCGCGCTGACAAGTCTGAGCAAAGTGACGGAACGCGACCCCAACAATCGCCGCGCCCTACACATGAAAAGCTTTATATATAAGGAAAAAGGCGACACGGCAAGCGCGGTACAGCTACTACGCAAAGTGTGCGACATCTACCCCGACTTTGCCCCTGCCTTTGAGGATTTGGGAGTGCTCTATGCCCGTCATCACGACCCTTTGGCCATAGAATATCTATCTACTGCCATACGACTCGACAGCAACAACGCCAACATCATGTACGCCCTCGCCATGTTCTATCAGGAGACCGCCAACTACACCCTCGCCGAAGAAACCTACAAGACACTGCTCGCCAAATGGCCCAACCACAAAGACGCATGGCATAACCGCGGATACATAGAGATGATGTATAACAACGATGACGATGTCGCAATAGAGTATTTCGACCGCGCACTGCAATGCGACAGCCTCTTCGTGGAGGCCTACTTCAGCCGCGGAGTGGCCTACGAGTCAAAAGGAGACCGACGTCGCGCCCTCGACGACTTCAACCACGCCCTTGCGATAGACCCCACCTTTCTGCCCGCTGCCGATGGTGTGAAACGATGCAAGTAAAACATTCGTCGTCCTCAACTATCTCGTATTAGAATAAATGTATCCGTCGTCCTCGACCCTTTCGTGGTCGAAGAGTACAGAAAACACCATGCGTCGTGGCTAAGGGCATCAGCCCTTCACGCCATAGCCTTGCTGCTTGAGGAGAGCGACGACTTTCTCGCGGTGGTCGCCCTGCACGATAATTTCGCCATCCTTAGCACTGCCGCCCACACCGCATGCCGACTTAAGCACACGCCCGAGGCTCTGCAGGTCGGCATCAGTGCCGATAAAACCAGTGACGAGTGTAACCTGCTTGCCGCCACGCCCATGACGGTCGAGGCTGACACGCAACCGCTGCTGCGAGGGTGGCAGCGTAGCCACCTCCTCAGGCTCGTCAAACTGATATTCAAAATCGGGATTGGTGGAATAGACCACCCCGACCACATTTTTCTTCTTACCCATAAGCAGTACTATAATATCCTATAACAGTGGCGTTATTTCTTCATCCTTACCCATTCCGGCAGCTTGTGTTCACGGATGATAAGCGGGATGCTCTTGTCGCGCGCAAGGATATTGAGCGATTTATGATAGTTTACAAAATGCAAGTCGCGTCCCACATTCTCGCCCTCGCCGTCGATATTCACCCATTTATCGACATTGCCCTCGACGACAATGTCGCGAGCCTTGAAAATCTCCACATGCTGGCTCAGCTCTATATGGTTGGCGTAGAGCAGTGGCACAGAGACAGGCAGATGCTCCAACGGCACCTTATCAACAACGCTGACATCGATGAGGCCGTCGTCAAGCTTGGCCTTGGGGGCAATGGCGGCGGCATAGCCAAACTGATTGGAGTTGGCAAAAGAGATGAACCAAGCGTTGCGCAGCATAGGCTGTTCGGAGCCATCCAGATAGAACCGATAGTCCTTGCACTCGTAGGCAGCATATTCTCGCATCATCAGGGAGACATAGGCGGGAAAACCACGCGTCTTGGCAGAGCGCATAAGGCGCGCCACATAGGCATCGAAGCCCACTCCGGCGATGCTGGCAATGATATATTTGTCGTTGAGCACGATAGTGTCTATCGACTCTTCCTTCATCTGGTTGAGCACGCGTATGGCAAATGCCGGCGTCAGCGGAAGGCCGAGACAGCGTGCCAGTCCGTTGCCGCTGCCGCACGGGATAATGCCCAGCCGCACAGGACTGTCCTTGATACCGGCAATGACATCATTGACAGAGCCGTCGCCGCCCACAGCCACGACGATATCGCGTCCGCGGTCGGCAGCATCCTTGGCAAGCAGAGTGCCGTGATGGATATATTCTGTATAGATAACCTCGTAGTCAAAAAGGTCGTGGTTGAGATTTTCTCGCAGCAGCTTCTCTATTTTCTTCTGTCGTCCGATACCCGAAACGGGGTTCACGACAACGGTCATTGTCTTTTTCATATTTTTCTCAGAGTTAATGCACCATAAGGATGTGAAAGATACTCTTTAACGCTGTGGTATAGAATCTTTCTGCACGAAATAGAACATATCATAGTAATACTGCAAAATGGAGCGCAGCCGTTTGACATCGCGTTCTGCCCCTTCCACATTGGTCCCCGAGATGGTCGCCACGCTATGCTGACTGGGGTCGCGAGCATCCTGCGAGAGCAGCATATGGTAGCCCGAACCATAGACAATCTGCCACCCTGCATCGGGACGCTGCAAGGCACTCACGCCAAGGCACGGAAACGTGTCTTGCAGATGGAACATGTCGCACAGCGTAGGCATGACATCTATCTGCTGCATGACGCGTGGGCTGACGAATGCCACACTGTCTGAAGGGCAGAAGAACAGCATCGGCACATTGTACCATCCGTCATAGTCATTATACTGCGGTGTAAGGCCCTGCCCCGGGTGGTCGCCAGTGATGACGAAAAGGGTGTTGTCGTACCACGTCTTCTTTTTTGCCGTGGCGAAGAACTCGCGTAGGGCATGGTCGCTGTATGCCACCGTACGCAGAAGGGGATGGTTGCCTTCGGGGAAAGCGTCTTTCACATCGCGCGGCAGACCATAAGGATGATGCGACGAAAGGGTGAAGAGAGCAGCAAAGAAAGGCTTGCGCAAGGTGTCAATCTGTCGTGCCACATACTGCAGATAGGGCTCATCGTAGATGCCCCACGCATTGTCGAAGTCCGATGGCTTGCTCTGCTTAGAATCCATGTACTCTTCCAGCCCATAATAGGCATCGACATTCATCTTTTGACAGAAGCGGTCGAAGCCTAACACGCCACGATAGCTGCCATGGAAGAACGATGTGGAGAAACCGTGACGCTGGAACAACAGCGGCAGCGACATCAAAGTGTCCGTAGTCTTGCCGTATGTGCTAAGGATGAACGGAGTATCAGTAAGCGACGGTATGCCCGAAAGCACGGCGGCGACACCTTCGACGGACTCTTTGCCATTAGAACGTCCCTGATAGACACGGCAATACTGCGACAAAGAGTCGAGAAAAGGCGTGAAACTCTGCTCAAGCTCCTTGTTATAGCATCCCATATATTCCTGCGAGAAGCTCTCAAGGATGATAATCATGACATTACGATACGGCAGGGTGTCCGACTGCACCGCCATAGGCAGATGCTGCGGCAGATGCTGCGGCAGATGCTGCGGCAGCTGGTGGCATGCCTCGTCCATTGTCGGCAGGCAATCATCTTCGGCAGCACCTATGGTGCGCAAAATGTTGTAGCCGCTATTGTTGACGAGCGACATATTTTTTGCCTGACAATAGCGTGCTGCATCAGTTAGGGGGAGGAAATGCCGCTGCACACCGCCACGCACCATCAGCACCATGAGACAAAGAGAGACAAAGGAAATAATAAGGTCGGAGAGACGCCAAAAGTAATGGTCGTCCATCGTGGCGAGGCGAATACGACGCGCTAAAAAGCAGAAGAGAGCCACCTCGAGGCCAAATGTCACAAAACCATACCAATAGTCGGAGACAAAGAGCGGTATGAGCGTTGACATCTTGCCCCCTACACCGACGTAGGAGAACACCTCCGCCGTCATACGCCGGTAGGTAAACTGATAATAGACAGTGTCTATGGTGTTAGCAGCTATGACGGCAATGACAGGGACATAGTAGAGCAACACATCCGTCCAGCGGCGAAACTGGGCGTTCCATCTGTAGCGGAACGGCAAAAGATAAAGCACCACGAAAGGCATTAGCACCAACGCCATAGTTGCCACACCAAAACGCACATTGCCCCACACTATCCCCCACGCCTCGGCAGAGCCTGCGATATGAAAAATACGAGTATTGAAAAAATAGAACAACACTTGCGACAAAAGCAGCAGGGCCACCGCAAGCAGGAAGCGAAGAAGAATAAATTTGTATATGTTTGTTCCTTTTCTCATTGTCTTGAGCTTTTATGCACATTCTCTCCCCCTCTTTTTCCGGCATCGTGCATGTTATCTTTTTCTCTACGGGCGATAGCCCGACTCATATAGTATCTTGTGCCCGTCGGTCTCACCCAGCAGCTGGTGGAAGGTGATGCCGCTCTTCTTCATATAGCGGCTCACCATCCGATAGCCTATATACTCCACCGTGCGTGGTGCCGACTCATGAAAGGCATTAGTCTTGGGAGCATCATCAATGAAATTGCGCAACCGGCCATAGTCGTGGCTATAAAGCATCTTGTTCTGTACGAAATAGCCCCACACGTTGGCCTCGTTAGCCTCCATCCACTGCATCTGGCTGTCGGTGTAGCGGAAAAGGGTACTATCGGCCACACGGGGAAAAACCTTGTGCAGAAAGTATTGCACCTTGCCCTCGGCAACGATATAGTCAAGCAGCGTCATCTCACCCTCGGGCATGGCGATATGCTGGCGCACAAGTTCCGACATGCAGTCGGGCGCGATATGCTCGGGCGTACATTGGCGCACTATGTAGAGTGGCTCGCCGAAATAGCCAAATGCCTGCATCTGTGGCGATACATATTCGTCAATGGATATCGTCATAGAACGACTATAGCGGTCTGCCGCCACCCTGTTGGCATAGCCGGCGTTGCTGATATAGGTCACAAAGGTGCTGCAGGTAATGGCAGTATCGAGTTTGTAGGCACGCGCCAACGCCTCGTAGAGTGACTGTTCGACCCATGCGAGGTCACCCAGATGGCGCACGATGGTGTCGTTGACCATGTGCACCACACTGTCAGAACGAAATCCCATGACCAGCTGCATATACTGCTCGTCGTCGGGAAAGATGCGCAGCAGAGGCGTAGGACAGCGGCGGGCAAAGGATGCCAGACTGTCTGCCAGCGTCTCACTGGGACTATTAAGGAGCACCTGTTCGAAGCGCTCTATGTGCACAGCACCCTGCGAGGCATTGTGGCGGCATCCTGACAACGACAGAGCCACCACAAACGCCACTGCCAGCCACGGGAGGATAGCTATATGCCTATTCCGCACCGTTCTCCTCCTTTGCGCCTTCTGCGCTCTTCTCCTCTTTCTCGCTACGATTGAGGATTTTCAGTTTAGCCTCCAGCAGGGCTATCTGCTGGCGTGTGGCCTGCATCTTCTTCTCAAACTCCTCTTTGAGCAAGTCGGCGGAGCGGCTGCTGGCAAGGAATCCGAGGTTGTTCTCCCACAGCTTCACGGAGGCTTTGAGCTTCTCTATCTTCTCCGTGAGCTGCTGACGCTCGCTGCTGACGAAACGCTTGTCGCCGCTACCAGCCTGCACACGCTCGCGGTAGGCATCTTCGGCAGCCTCTCGCGCACTGATTTTCAACTTCTCGAAATGAGCGTTTATAGTGTCGCGAAACTCTTTCTGCAAACGGTCCTTTTCAGCAATAGGCACATGGCCTATCTCCATCCATTGACGTTGGAACTCCTTGATGACGCGGAGGTTCTCCTCCTTGTCGTTGCCGAACTCATAGGACTTGAGTTTGTCGAGGATTTCCTGTTTCTTGGCAAGGTTCTCGCTCTCCGACGAACGCATATTCTTGAAATACTCGCCTTTACGTCTGAAGAAGTCGTCGCAGGCACTGCGGAAACGATGCCACACCTTCTCGCTGACTTTGCGGCTCGTGGGTCCAATGCTCTTCCACTCTGCCTGCAGCTGCAGCAGCTCCTCGGTGGCGCGCTTCCAGTCGTCGCGCATGGCTATGGCCTCTGCCTTGAGGCATAGCTCTATCTTGCGGTTGTAATTCTCCGTCTGCTCGTCGCGCATGGTGTTAAAATGCGCCTTCTTGGTCTCATAGAAAGCATCTATCATGCCTTTGAACTGCGACCATATCTCTTCGTTGACATCGCGTGGCACGGGGCCTATGCTCTTCCACAGTTTGAGCATATCGTCCACCTTCTGCGTCGTGGCATTCCACTGTGCCGTGGTCTCCGGCACGGTCTGCGTCAGCTCACGCATCTGAGCTACAAGTTCCTGCTTGGCGAGGAGGTTCTTGTCCATCTCGTCCTTGCGTTGCTCGTAGTATTCTTTGCGACGTGCCTCTATCTGCGACACCGCATTGCGGAAACGCTGCCATATCTCCTCGTTCTGCTCGTCGGGCACGGGACCTATCTCGCGCCAACGGTCGCGCAGTTGGTTGATGAGCTTGATGGCTTTGACGGTAGATTCTTCCACTATCAGCTCTTCGGCTTTCTCGCAGAGCTGTACCTTCTCCTCAAGGTTGCGTTTAAGGTCAAGCATACGCAACTCCTTGTTGATATTCACCTTGTTGAAGAACTTCTCTACAAGCAGGTGATAGTTCTGCCACAAGTCATTGAGATGCTCGCGCGGCACCTCGCCTATAGTCTTCCACTTCTCTTGTATGGTGTAGAAACGGTCGTAGAGCTGTTTCAATGTTTCCTCATCGCTGTCAATGAGTTGGCGCAGCTCGTCGAGCGTCTGCTTCTTGGCCTCATAGTTCTGCTCTTTCTGCTGTTCGAGGGCATCCTTATACTGCTGACGGCGTTGCTTATAACTATCGACAAGGGCGAAGAAACGCGTCGATAGCTCGTCGGCGACAGTCTGATACTGCTCTTTCACACCTCCCTCGGCAAGGAAACGCTCATAGGCCTCACGCTCCACCTCTTTGGTGAGAGCCGTAAAACGCTGACGCACCGCCATCACACGACGATGGATGGCCTGTATGTCGTTTTGCAGGAGCTGCTGCAGGTCGTCAATGAGTTGTTCGCGCGTATGGCCGTCATAGCTGACTTCGGGCTCTGCCACTTCGTCTTCGGCGACTTCGGCATCGCCGGACTCCTGTTCTGCGGCAGGACTCGCCTCTGGCTCCTCGGCTGGCGAAGGCTCTTCTGCTGGCTCTGCGGCAGGAGCGTCCGTATTCTCTTGTGCTACTGGCTCTGCCGCCGTCTCATGCTGAGTATCCTCTACGGATTCGGGGGCTACGGGAGCCTCCTTAGGCTCCTGATTGGTGTTGTCGGTAGTGTGCATGGCCTCATTGTCGGGCGTCTGCATCTGGGTAGGTTCTTCCATGTCGGTGTTGTTATAAATTAAAATACGCACTGTATCACAACGATACAGAACAGTTAGATTTGCAATGCTTTCATACAAAAAGCAGGAGCAAAGGTACAAAATATTAACGAATTGGCAAAATTTACTATGGCCAAGCAGCGTCTGCGGCATACGCTCTGTACGTTGTAGCCGCTGCTCTGGCCGTTGTAGAGCATCATTTGCTATCCATGAAACTAAAGAAGACCGCAGCAATAATGAGGGCAAAAGAAACAAAATTATTCCATTTGATTGGCTCACCCTTGAACACCGTGGCCACAATCACCGTGAATACTATCAGCGAGATGGCTTCCTGTATTACTTTGAGCTGCACAAGCGAGAAGGGCCCACCGGTTATCTGCGACCCTATGCGGTTGGCTGGTATCATGACACAGTATTCCAGCAAGGCTACGCCCCACGAGACAAGAATGACGACTATCAGCGGCCAATCGGTTGATATTTTCAGCTGCTGTAACTTAAGGTTGCCGTACCACGCAAAGGTCATAAAGACATTGGAGACGACGAGCAACAAAATGGTAAGGAGCGATTTTGACATTAGTGTTTTATCTGAATAATAGTTGGTTGATTAATGAATGTAATCATAATAACGGTTAACGCACACTACGTGCGAGCCATGCGAAAATCTCGTTACACGCCCGTACAACTATCTGGCTTCGAGGACCGGAGTAGTGTTTGCACTGCGCTATCGTGCCCGATGGCGAGGCAAGCGCCATCCACACCGTGCCGACAGGCTTCTCGGCTGTGCCGCCACCAGGGCCAGCAACGCCAGAGGTTGCCACGGCATAGTCGGCCCCCATGCGAAGGCGTGCCCCTTCGGCCATCTGGCGCACTACAGGCTCACTCACAGCACCATGCTGCTGCAGCACATCGGCTCCGACGCCAAGCATCGCCTGCTTCACCTCGTTGCTGTACGCCACCACACCACCACGATAATAGGCTGACGCACCCGCAAGGGCGGTGACGGCAGCAGCGATGGCACCCCCCGTGCAGCTCTCGGCGGTGGCAAGGGTCAGCTGCCGCTCGGCAAACCGCTGCGCCACGAGTTCGGGCAGTGTCTCGCAGTCCTCGCCTACTATATATTGCCCCGCCACAGCACGCAATGCGGCTGCTGCATCGTCTATGCGCTTGCGCAGAGACGTCTCGTCGCTACCCCGTGCCGTGAGGCGCATCTTCACCATACCGGACACCGGCAGGTAAGCAACCGACAACCCCTCGGGCAACGACAGCTCCCACGGCTCGACAAGGTCGCTCAGGAACGACTCTCCAATGCCCTGCGTGAGGATGTTCTTGCACAGGATGACTCCCGTCTGGAATTGTCGTTGCAGACGCGGCACTATCTCGGTGCGCATAAGGTGCTCCATCTCAAAAGGCACTCCCGCCATAGAAACCACCACCTGACGGCGGTCGGTGCCTTCAAGGTCAAACCACATGCAGGGGGCAGTGCCAACACTATTGTTTATCATCGTGCAGCACCGTGGCACCCATGCCTGACGGCGGTTGACCTCTGTCAACTCATAGCCACGCGCAGCAAAAATGCGTCGCACATTGGCAAGGGCTTCCTCATTCTCGTAGAGTTCGCTGCCGAAATAGTCGCACAGCACCTGCTTGGTAACATCGTCCTTGGTAGGTCCCAGCCCTCCTGTTATCAGCACTATGTCGCTGTCAGTGAGGGCACGTTGCAACGAGAGCAGTATTGCATCGCGCGTGTCGCCACAGACAAGGACATCATTCACTCCGATGCCTGACGCTGTGAGCATCTGCGACATGACGGAGGCATTGCTGTTGACAACCTGCCCTATGAGCAGCTCGTCGCCTATATTGATAATGGTAGCAGTCATTGTATGGTGTTTTGTATTTGTGTTATCGCTGAAAGATGATTTGAGAAAAAGTAGTGCTATCTGGCGAGCCACTGCATCAGCAACGGCGCCACAACGGCAGTAGCCACCCCCATCAGTCCCATGCAGAGACCGCTGACAGCACCCTGCACAGCACCCTCTTCTATGGCACGCGCTGTGCCTATGCCATGCGACGCACTGCCCATAGCCGCACCTACGGCAACGGGATTGCGGATGCCGAGAAGGCGCAACAGCGAAGGACCAACGATGCCGCCAAACAGTCCGCATACGGCCACCGACACGGCCGTGATGGCGGCATTGCCGCCCAGTGGCTGCGAGATGTCGAGGGCTATGGGCAACGTGACCGACTTGGCAGCCATAGAGACCTCGAAGAGCGCATCGAGATTCAGCCACCGGCACATAAGCACCACGCTGACGACACCCACCACACTACCTACCACCACGGCGGTGGCTATGGCAGCAAGATTGCGCACTATCATGACGCGGTGGTCGTAGAGCGTAAGCCCTAACGCCACGACACAAGGCCCCAACATAAACGTGATAAGACGGTTACTCTCTATATAGTGCGACGGCTCTATGTCGAAGACCAAAAGCACAGCGATGATGATAGGTATGGCTATCAGCATGGGGTTGAGCATGGCTATATGTGAACGTGTGCGTACCCATACGCCAAAGATGTAGGCACCCAACGTGAGCAACAAAAGGAAAGGAACGCTATTGATTATTTCCGAAAACATCTTGTTCTGCAATGTTTCTCCATTAGTTAACAGTCAATGTCACCCTTTCGTCCCATCATGCGCCTCATGAGTTCCACAAACTCCACGCTGTAGCCCGTCGCCGCCATGACCGCCACAGTGGTGAGTAGCACCACAGCGAGCCATCCCAGCCAGCTGACGCTGATAAGTCCCCATGTGTCAATGATGCCCATGAATGTGGGGATGAATAGGAGTATCATATTGCTGGTGAGGAAATGCGCCACCTCGCGTATGCTCTCGGGGCTGACCCACCGCAAGCAGAGAGCGGCAAAAAGCAACACCATGCCCAGCACGCTGCCCGGCACAAAATGACCTATCAGGATAGACAACGCTTCGCCCAAAGCATAGAATGCCATGATGATACAAAAACCATGTATTACTTTCATTCCATATACTCTCTTTGCAAAAGATTTGCAAAATTAGCAAAAATACAGCAATGAAAGACTGCGAAATTGTTTTTTGACAACGAAAGGGTCAAGTTCGGCGTAATTATTTTTCGAATACGAAAGAACCGAAACTAACGAAGAGATTTTAAGGTATCTTTTTGACCACAAAAAGGGCGAAGACGGCGTATTTTTTTTCGACCACGAAAGAAAACAACGTATTTTTTGTGCCTTCTATCTTCCTTTAAGAGAAAGATGAAGCGACAGAATTTGTCCCGAAAAAAAAAGAACCTCAAAAGGCCTATATCGACCTATTTGAGGAACCATTCATTAAGCCGGTAGAGAATATAGGCATCGCACCATGAGAGGGGACTAATGACGACTGCCCATTCCGAAGAGTACATCGTCGGCATGACGCTCGCGCAGTTTAGTGAGTATGTCGCAAAACTCGCGCTCGGTGAGGATGGTTTTGGTGGGGTCGCTTTTGCCATGCGTATGAAAGAGACGCTTGCCTTTGGAAGCATGCAAGCCCATGCGAAAACGTGCACTCTGACTATAGAGAGCCTCGTAGGCTTCACTCACCAACTGAATGAACTCTTCGCTCTGACGCTTCATGGGATGACCCTTCCAATAGAGCGTCTGCGTAGCACGCCATGAGGTTGTGGCGGCCTTGCGTGCATCACGCCCTTTGAGGGCTGCTATCTGCCGCTGCTGTTCCACATCCTCTTTCTTTAGCGACTGAAGGAACGCCTCCATACTGCCACAGTCAACACCGTCGAATACAAAATGATTGCCTTTGACATTGCTAAGCACATCGGCCGGATAACGGCCAGACAGCTTAATATCAATGGCCTTGCCCGAACGGACAAGCATTCTAACATACCATCTCCTTATACTATGACCCAACTTCATTTCTTTGTTTTTTTACATACTCAAATTATGCCATATCGGCACAACACACTGAAACAAATACCTTTAACTATAAATCATATTTAACTATATCCCGCAAAATTAAATATTTATTTTCTTATAGCAAAATAAAAAACTTTTTTGGACCTAACGACGACGCCAGAAACGCGGATAGAGCAACACCATAAGCGTCAAACATTCGAGGCGGCCCATAAGCATGGTGACAATACAAATCCATTTGCTCGATGTGGCGAAAGAAGCATAACTAACATCTGTTGAGCCAAAACCGAAACGCGGGCCATAGCCAGAGATGCATCCCACCATAGCACCTATGGAGTCCTTGCCTCTCTCACCGCAGAGCATCAGTGCAAAGATGCCTACAAAGACCACAAAAGCATAGATAAAGAACAGCACCATGACATTATTGATAACCGAATGAGCCACCGGATTATGATTGAGACGCACAGGATTCACGGCATGAGGGTGGAGACGGTTGCGCAAAATAGTGCGCACGTTGCGTACAAGGATGAGCAGGCGCATCGTCTTGAGGCCGCCCGAGGTGCTGCCAGCCATGCCACCCACAAGAGCCATGACGACGAAGAGCAGCGTGACGGGTGTCCACCACTGCGAGGCATCCGCCACTTGGCTACCAGTAGTGCTGATGACACTGGCAGATTGCACCACAGCCATGCGCACAGCATCTGCCCAATCATAGCCCATGCGCCAATGCAAAGCATAGACAGCCACCACAGCTCCCACGGCAAACATGCCAAGATAGCAGGCCACCTGCTCCCGCTTGCCCTCGAGCTTGTTCCAGCGGAAGGATATGATGAGGTATATCATAGTGAAGTTGATGCCGCCAAAAATCATCGCCAACGCCACGAGATACTGCTGCGTATGGCTGAGCCACGCAAGGCCAGTATCGTAAATAGAGAAACCGCCCGACGAGATGTTGGTGAGCGTAAGGTTGACGGCATCCCACATCTGCAAGCCCGAACGATGAAAGAGCCAGATGAAGATAGCCGTAAGCAGTAGATAGATGGCTGTCATGCGACGCAGGGACATACTGTTGTCGCTGAGGAAAGTCGATGTGGGGTCCTCTATAGATGCTGAGGCGGTATAGAGACTATACTTGTTGATGCCCAAACGAGGCATCACTGCGAGGACGAGCAGGATGATGCCGAAGCCGCCAATCCACTGCGACATGCTACGCCATAGCAGTACCGAAGAGGGTAGCAGCTGCACATGCTCCACCACCGTGGCTCCCGTGGAGGTGAAACCCGACATGGCCTCGAAATAGGCCTCGCTGAACGAGCGCAACGCACCCGTGGCAAGGAACGGCAAAGTGCCGAAGAGCGCCATGACAAACCACAGCAACACCACATACAGGAATGCTATACGGCGGTCGGTGATGGAGCGGTGACGATGGTTGTGCACTACGAGCAAAGCCCCCACCGCTGCAGTGAACAATCCCGACGCGGCAATGCCTGAAACCGTACCATCACGAAAATGGAACGCCGGAATGAGGCATAGCAACATCATTACACCTTCGGCCACGAGCATCCACCCCATGAAGCAGAGGGATGCCTTTATGTCGGTATATATCGTTCCGTTTTTCATTTGCCACGACGCCAATAGGAGGGTGAAAACAACGCCACGAGGGCAAAAATCTCGATACGCCCTGCGACCATGAGTACCATGAGAGTGATTTTGGCAAGCACAGGCATGACCTCGTAGGAGAGGCTGACGCCGAGAGCTCCAGAGAAGGCGGCAGGGCCAAGGTTGGCCATGTTGGCGGCAGCCATCGCCAAAGCCGCCGAGAGGTCAACACCAGCAACAGTGAGCATGAAGGCTCCACCCAACACGAAGGCAAGGTAGAGAAACACGAAGGCAAAGACCTTGTTGTTGTAGTCGTCGCTGATGACCATGCCGTCAACCTTGACACCAAACACAGCATGAGGATGCACCATGCGCGTGAAATAGTTCCTGATATAGCGCATCACTATCATGACACGCTTCACCTTGATGCCGCCACCTGTAGAGCCCGACATGGCACCGACAAAGAGCAGCGGGAACACTATGACAGCCACTGCGAAGGTCCAATAAGGCAGCGGCGCTATGTAATAGCCACACGTGGAGATGGCCGACGCCACATGGAAAAAGGAATAGGAGATAGAAGCGACAAAGCCGTTGCCTATGGACACAAAGACCGTCGTCGTGAGGAGGGCTGCAACGAGGAAGATGAGGGCATAGGTGCGAAACTCGCTACTGTCGCGCAGCAGACGCCAGCGGAGGGTGAAAAGGTTGTAGAGCAACGCAAGATTGATGCCGCTGGTGAACATGAATACCGTCACCACCGCCAACGAGGACGAGGAGAGCGGCGTGAGACCTGCCGACGAGGTCATAAAACCTCCTGTGGAGACTGTGCTGAAAGCATAGCAAACAGCATCTATATATCTGTTGCCCAGCAGCAGAAGGAGAGCCATGAGCAGCAGCGTGGCGCAGAGATAGACCGACAGCATACGTCGCACGCTCTGCGCTATGTGGGGATGGAGCCTCCGCTGCGCTGTGCCAGAGAACTCGGCATCATAGAGCGTGGCACCGCCCATGCGCAAACCTCCATACACCGCCACAACGAAAAGCACCAGCCCCATGCCGCCAATCCACTGCGTGGCAGCACGCCACACAAGAAGGCTGGGCGGAAGGCTCTCGGGATGCGAGAAAATAGTGGACCCCGTAGTGGTGAAACCACTGAAAGACTCAAAAATAGCATCAAGCGGACTCAACTCCATGCCGCCAAACAGGTAGGGCAGAGCTCCTGCAAGAGGCAGCACAATCCACAGTAGGCTGGTGATAAAGAAGCTCTCGCGCTCATGGATGACGCTGACCTTGCCGCGTCCGCGCAATCCGAAGCACAGCAAGCCCGCCGCAAACATCACAGCCATAGACATGGCATAGGCGGAGACCATGCCGTCGCCTTCCACCAGCGACACAACGAGGGGCAGCACCATTGCAGCCAGCTCCACAAAGAGCAGCAAACCAATCATGCGCAACAGCTCTCGCAGACTGCGACCTATTATGCTACCATAGCCTCGCATTGTCGTTATTCAAAGAGTTGTGCCACACGGTCCACCACATGGGGAAACATGAACATCACCACGTTGTCGTCCACCTCCAGCTGTGTGTCGCGGCGCGGCACTATAGTCACACCGCCACGCACTATGCCGCCCACCGTAGCACCATCGGGCATACGCAACTCGCCTATGGGATGCTGCGAGGCTGGCGAATGTTTGTGTACTCGGAACTCTATGAGCTCGGCATTAGTGCCGCTGAGCCACTTGCTACGCACGGCATCCCCCTTGACGATGAGGCGCGCTATGTAGGAGGCAGTGATGAGCTTCTTGTTGATGATAGTGTCTATGCCCACATCCTGCGAGAGGGTGATGAAACCCGTATTCTCCACCAAGGCAATGGTGCGCCGCACCCCGAGCCGCTTGGCATGGAGGCAGGTGAGGATGTTGGTCTCCGACGAGTTGGTGACAGCCACGAAGGCATCGGCAGACGAGAGACCCTCCTCTTTCATGAGGTCCATATCGGTGGCATCGCCATGAATTATCAGCGTGTGATGCAACTCGCCGCTGAGCTGCTCACAGCGCTGCCGGTTCTCCTCCACCAGCGTGACATCCATCTTGCCCTCCTGCGTCATGGCGGCAAAACGGCCTATGCGTCCGCCTCCAGCAATCATCACGCGCTTGATGGCGAAATCGCTCTTGCCCACCACGCGCTTGACATCCTCCATCTGGTTGGGTCGGCTGATGATATACACCATGTCGCCAGCCTGCGGCACAAAGTCGGCATGCGGGATGATTGTCTCGCCATGCCGCAGCACAGCGACAATGCGCACATGTATATTACTGTAGGTCTGCGTGATTTCACGTATAGACATACCCACCACAGCCGAATTGGAGTCAAGGCGCATGAGGTTCATAGTGAGCAGACCGCCAGAGAAGTCGAAAAACTCGGTAGCCACGGTGTTGCTGAGCAGGTTGGTAATCTCCTTGGCAGCAATGCGCTCGGGACACACCATCTCGTCAACGCCAAGCTCCTGCAACATCTGCCGATGGCGCGAGGCTGTCAGCTCCACATTGCTGATGCGCGCCACGGTCTTCTTGGCCCTCAGCTTCTTAGCCATGATACATGCCATGAGATTGACAGACTCCTCGTGCATCACGGCGAGGAAGAGGTCGCACTGTGCCACACCAGCATTCTCCAGCACCTCGGGCGATGTGGCGTCACCCACCTGCGTCAGCAGGTCCGACTCGCTCTCAAGGCGTTTCAGCAAATCGGAATGAGGGTCTATGACGGTGATACTATGGTTGAGCTCCGTAAGCGACTTAGCAAGGTAGAAACCCACTTCCCCATCGCCAGCAATGATGATATTCATAATAGTAGTGTCTCAAAAATAATCGCGTGCAAAAGTACAAAAAAAAGTATATCGCGCCGCATTATTTGACAAATCCCATTTCTCATTGTACTAAACGCACATGCTTTTTTCCGCCTTTATGGCATGTCGCACGATTACGACACGCGTCTCTCCCGACACGCCAATGCCCTTATTCCTCCGCACACAACAAACAATATAACAACCAAAAACAAGCATTCAAACGCTCTTTATATGTTAAAAAATGACAATATTAGAAAAAAAGATTACCTTTGCAATTTATTCTTATCCTCATAGTCATGACACTAACCGAAGAAAAAAGCAAACAAGCGTTGCCAAAGCTGTAAGGGATGCATGACTGGCGGCACCTGCCGTGAACGGTGAGGAGACGACAGGCTCTGAAAGCCACAACAGAAACATACATACAACACAACATACTCATGCAACACGAAATAACACGCACATTCGACCTGCTGGACCACCTTGTGGAGAACTATCCCAAGGATGACATCCTCTGCGGCAAAGTGGGCAAAGAATGGGTGCGCTACAGCAGCCACGACTACTACAAGTACGCCCACTATCTCGCCTACGGCTTCTGCGAGATGGGCTACAAGCCAGGCGACCGCATCATCACCATCTCGGGCAACTGCCCCGAATGGAACTTCTGCGACATGGCCCTCGCCATGTGCGGACTAATCCATGTGCCAGTATATCCCACGCTCAGCGCTGACAACTACCTGCACATCTTCCAGCACAGCGAGGCTCGCGCCATCTTCGTCAACAACAAGGTGCTGCTCAGCCACATAAAGCCGGCCCTCGACAAGATGGAGAAACAGCCAGACATATTCACCCTCATGCCTATCGAAGGGCGTCGCAACATGCTGGAAATCCTCAAAGCCGGCATTGCCAACCGCGACAAATACATGTCGGTCATCGAGGCACGCAAAGAGAGCATCAAGCCCGACGACTGGATGTCGCTCATCTACACCAGTGGCACCACAGGAGCACCCAAAGGCGTGATGCTGTCGCACCGCAACATCTGCAGCAACTTCCTTGCCCACAGCAAGGTGAGCCCTATGGATTCCAGCTACACGGTGCTCAGTTTCCTGCCGCTCAACCATGTGTTTGAACGCAGCATGAACTACCACTACCAGTACAAGGGGCAGAGCATCTACTATGCCGAAAGCATGGGCACCATCATGCAGAACATTGCCGAGGTGCACGCTCGCTCCTTCTGCGCTGTGCCACGCGTGATGGAGATGATGTACGACAAGCTCTATGCTGCAGGCAAAGACCTCAAAGGCATCAGGAAAAAGATTTATAGCAAAGCATTCAAGCATGGCGAGCGCTTCGACTACGGCATAGTCAAAAAAATGTCGCTCTGGTACCAAATCAAACAGTACTTCTACGACCGCATGGTGTATAGCAAATGGCGCGAGAAATTCGGTGGCAACCGCTTCATCATCATCAGCGGCGGCAGCGGCATACAGCCTCGCCTCGTGCGCCTCTTCGCCGCTGCAGGCTTCAACATCTACGAGGGCTACGGCCTCAGCGAGACAGCTCCCGTCATCGCTGTCAACAACCCCGCCGATGGCCTCGTGCGCATAGGCACCGTGGGTCCCGTGCTGAGCGGCACAGAATGTAAGATTGCCGACGACGGCGAGATTCTCACTCGCGGCCCTCACGTCATGCTGGGCTACTACAAAGACCCCGAATACACCCGTCAGGTGATAGACGACGAAGGATGGTTCCACACGGGCGACGTAGGCGTCTTCGTCGCCAACCGCTACCTCAAAATCACCGACCGCAAAAAAGACATCTTCAAACTCTCGGCAGGCAAATATATCGCACCGCAGGTGCTGGAGAATAAGATGCGCGAATCGCAGTACATTGACCAAGTGCTGGTGGTGGGCGAAAACGAGAAATTCGCTTCAGCCATCATCTCGCCAAACTTCAACACACTGCACTACTGGGCGCTGAAACATAAGCTGCACTACCGCGACAACAGCGAACTCATTGCTCTGCCCGAAGTGAAAGCCAAGATGCAATCCATCATCAACGAGATGAATCCGCAGTTCGCTCCTCACGAACAGATAAAGCAGATACGCCTCGTAAGCGAGGAGTGGACCACCGCCAACGGCATGCTGTCCCCCACCCTCAAAGTGAAACGCAACGTGCTGATAGCAAAATACAAAACACTCATCGCACAAATCTACGGCAAAGAGGACGAACAGAATAAAGGCTGGCTCTCCGCCTTCCGCCAGATAGAGCTGCCTTCCATCAATATCGGCGGAAAAAAGAAAAACGAATAGGTAGGCGGCAGTGTGACAACCACCGCACGCAGACCATCATCACGCAACACGCTTGCACGAACAAAAGCGACAGATACCGATAAGACTCTGTCGCTTTTGAATATCTATCACACCACCAAAGAGTTACACGAATTAGAGCATACCAGCAGCCTGAATGTCGTCAAAAACAAACAACAAAAATGAAACAGATACTCAATACCTTCATCACCACAATTCAAGCCGCCACGCTACTACTGTTATTCACCACCTGCAACTCGCCACAACAGGATGATGCCACGGTGATGCTATCCGACTTCCCCACCATGCAGCAGACCACCGACTACACCTGCGGATGCGTCGCAGCACTGATGGTGATGCGCTACTATGGTATTGACGACGAGACAGAGCAGTCGCTATCCTACAAGATGCACACGCACTGCGACAGCCAACGGGGCGACACCGTGCCCGGCACCGCCTGCCACCTTACCGACTACGGCACCAACGTGGGCGAGATTTATCGCTTTTTCTCACAGCATCCCGCCTTCCACATCGATGCCACAAGCTACAATCCTGCCAACACCGTCGCACTACTAAGCGACACAGCTCTCGTCGGCATACAGGCCGTAGGCAACATACGCCCTCAATTTGACGACTATGGCAGTGCCGCCTCCTTCTTCAAAGAAACGCTGCTGCAACACCATCCTATTATGGTATGCTGGACCGAATGGGGCGGGCATTGGACTGTAATCATCGGATATGACGATAACGGCACCACCACTTTCTCCGACGATGACACACTGATTATGGCCGACCCCTACGACACCACCGACGGCAAGCGTGACGGCATGACACGCGTGCCTTTGGTGCACTTCTTCTACAACTGGCACTGCCCGATGACTCCCAAGCCGTGGCAGCTGCAACCCTACATCGTGGTGAGCAGTCATTAACACGAACTGTCATCTAAGTCGTACAGATACGTCCTTCGACGGTTGCATCACAAAGCAGCCACCGCAACCGTCATAGGGTCAGGAAACGTCAACACCTACCTTTCTACACGCCGCACTACCGAGTTGAATTTAAGGCTGACAAGTCGATATCGGATAAAAGCAGGTCTAATAGTCATTTTGCAGGCTGTGACACGTCAATAACCCAAGCAGGGCAAGCGGTTTGAGCGATTCAAAAGGGAATAGCAAAAGTTGGCTTGTGAAAAAGCTCTAATAGTCATTTTGCAGGCCGAGACGTGTCTGGT
>JAFSPS010000010.1 GCA_017451385.1 Bacteroidales bacterium | reverse complement strand
CTCTATATAACGTAACCAACCATTACGACACCATCGTTCAACGAGATACTCTATACAACATCACCACGCATTATGATACCATCATTCAACGTGATACGTTATACAACATCACCAATCACTATGATACATTGTATAGTGTGACAAATCACTACGACACATTGTATAACGTAACCAACCACTACGACACCATCATTCAACGAGATACGCTATACAACATCACCAACCACTACGATACATTGTACAGCGTGACCAATCATTATGATACGTTATACAACGTAACCAACCATTACGACACCATCATTCAACGAGATACGCTATACAACATCACCACGCATTATGATACCATCATTCAACGAGATACGCTATACAACATCACCAACCATTACGACACATTGTACAACATCACCAACCATTACGACACATTGTATAATGTAGTCAACCATTATGATACTATTGTTCAGCGTGATACGCTATACAACATCACCAACCACTACGATACATTATATAGCGTTACAAACCATTATGACACACTATATCATGAAACAACTAACCGAGATACTCTGATAGTCATCAATAATGACACGTTGCTTATCAAAGACACCATATACTATATAGACCAGAACGCGGCAAGCACACATTACGTTGATAGCGTTCTACAAGCCAATGTTCCTGCATGTATTGCCACATGCGGCACGATAGACTCTTTGCGGCATCTGGTTGATTCGCTCATTGCCCACCCGTCAGGTTCATCGCCAACCGCCTCATGCGTGGGTAGAGAAACCTACGGTATGCATGTATGTTCCGCCACGTCAACTTTCACATGGATTGACGGCGTAACCTACACCGCCTCGACAAGTCAGCCCACTTACACCTTGCGTGGCGGCAATGCGGCAGGATGCGACAGCATCATCCGACTACACCTCACCATCAACGGCATTCCGCCCACTTCATCTGTACCATGTACTGGTGCTCCCGTTGCAGGCGTGGCCGATGTGACGCGCTGCGAATCATACACTTGGATAAACGGCATAACCTATACCTCATCCACCAACACCCCGACCTACACTATTGCCAACGGTGCCACCAATGGGTGCGACAGCATCGTGACACTCCACCTCACCATCAACCACAACAGCTACTATGTCGATGTGCAGACCGCCGACAACGGCATCACATGGATAGACGGCAATACCTACACCAGTTCCAACACCACTGCCATGTACACCTATCAAGGTGGTAACCAAAGCGGCTGCGACAGCGTGGTGCGTCTCAGCCTCTCCGTAGGACAGATAGTGGAAGGTGCGCTGCCTGGACTCTTCTCCGTATCCGCCAACCGTCAGGTGCGATTCTCCAAAGGCAACCTGCAGTATCAAGGTGTAACAAACACATGGCGCTTCGCGGAGAATCAATATGAAAGCATACGTAATGGAGCAGGAAACACCAACCCTGGACCCACGCAGAGCGAATGGCAAGACCTCTTCGGATGGGGTACCAGCGGCTGGGCATCGGGTGCCGTGGCAGTGATGCCATATTCCACGAGTACTAACAATGCTGATTACTATGTAGGAGCGAATGCTGACAACGACCTCACAGGACAATACGCCAATGCCGATTGGGGGATATATAATGCCATCTCAAATGGAGGCAACCGCACTAATATGTGGAGGACTCTCACTTTCGATGAATTAAGATATCTCCTTAAACAAAGAAACTGCTCAACCTTGAATGGAGTTGAAAATGCAAGGTTTTGCGTAGGTAAGGTTAGCGATATGAACTGTCTCATTATTTTCCCTGACGATTATAATCATCCGATTACAGTTACTTACCCCATTAATTTAAATAGAGAAGGAGAGGTTTATGCGCGAGGCGTAGACTATAGGGACAATGATTACTCGACAGCAGAATGGTTATTGATGGAGAAAGCAGGTGCGGTATTATTGCCAATGACAGGGTATCGGAACAACAAAACATGGAAAGCTGATTATAATGCATCTTGTTATTGGTTATCAACTCACCATGATGCAAATTCATCTAAATTCTTTTTGTTTAGAGAAGCATTCGCTACCAGTATAGGAGGCTTTAGATGGTATCCGACTGTAGTACAAGGTTCAGATGTGAGAAGTACGGGCCGTGCCGTCCGTCTCGTGCAGGATGATTGCGCTCCTTATAACCGGCAAGGTGTGGCAGAAGTGACGGCATGCAACAGATACACTTGGGTTAACGGCACGACTTATACCGCCTCTACCAATACACCGGTATTCGTTACGCAGACCGCCAACGGCTGCGACAGCACGGTAACACTTCATCTCACCATCAATACTCCAACCAATGGCATCGACTATCAAAATGCCTGCGACGAATATACATGGGTCAATGGCGAGACCTACTATGAGTCCACCAATACTCCCACAAGGACTATAGCCAACGGCAACGCATACGGCTGCGACAGCATTGTTACACTCAACCTCACCATCCACCAACTCTCCTTTGGCATTGACGCACAGACAGCCGAGGAGAGCTACACATGGATTGACGGCCGCACTTATACATCTTCCAACACGTCGGCCATCCACACCCTGCCCAATGCTGACGCCTACGGCTGTGACAGCGTGGTGAGACTAAGCCTCATCATCGGCAAAATTGTTGATGGCACTCTGCCTGGCGAGTTCAGCGTTGCTGCTGACAGAAAGGTGAAGTTCAGCATGGGCAACCTACAATATAGAGGCATCACCAATCAATGGCGTTTTGCATTGCATCAATATGACGCAATAAAAGACGGCGCAGGCAACACCAATCCTGGCCCTACACAGACTGCATGGCAAGACCTCTTCGGCTGGGGCACCAGTGGCTGGGCATCAGGTGCTGTCGCCGTAATGCCCTACTCTACGAGTACGAATAGTTCTGATTATAAACCAGGTAATAATAATAATAGTGACCTAATTGATGATTATTCTAACGCAGATTGGGGTGTGTATAATCCTATCATAAATGGAGGTAATCGCACTGGATTATGGAGAACTCTTACTCTCGAAGAATGGAGATATCTATTACAAACACGATTATGTAGTACAGTTAATGGTGTTGCCAATGCCAGATATTGCATGGCAACCGTAAACAACGTTTTATGCTTAATTATCTTCCCAGACAATTACATCCACCCATACAATGTAACCAATCCGTTATACATTAATAACGCTTCAACAGGTCGTGGAAGTCAAACGTATTCTTCAGAAGATTGGCAATTGATGGAATTGGCGGGTGCTGTATGCCTCCCTGCTACAGGTTATAGAAATGGGACGACTTGGATATATGATAGAAGGACTGGCTATGATTGGAGCTCACATTTTGCCATTACGAATTATTGGTCTTCAACACACTTTGGCGGAACACAGGCATATTACATATACATTAGTGAGCCAAATAGAGGCCTAAATACAAATATTGCTTGTGAAAAGAGTTATGGTCTCGCCGTTCGTTTAATAAAAGACATCGAATAACTTTTGAAATGTCATTAAAAAACGGTAAAACGTCATTAGAATACCGCAAAATATAACACTTTTTATAAATACGACATTTCAATTAAAAAAGTTGATATACTTTTGTATTATAAACAAATAGATTCTACAAACAAACCGCATAGCATTAGCATAATTGATAGCATACTTTTCACTATTCGTAAATAACAGTTCACCACATAATAATTAATAAACATAACAACATGAAAAAGAATCTCTTTGCTTTAATAATCTTTTCAGCCACAATGCTGCTATTAACGGCATGTACCAAAGAAAACGACAATACAGACAATAACGGATATATTGAGCCAAATATCAATGGCAAGGTATTCCGCAATGAAAATGGCAATCTTTTCCGTGTATATGCGGAAAGAATTACGGAAGATTTTGAGAAAGGCGAAGTAACCAATACGATAAGCTTCAAAAAAATGCTCCTCTACGAATTTGACTGGGATAAAGACACTCTTATCGGATTCCGTCTGTTTAACGAGAATCGTTCCTATAGAGAATTCAGTTTGTCTTATAAAGAAGGAAAAATCGTTAGACTTCATTGCGTCAGCGATGGCTCGGACACCTACTATATATATTCCAACGATTCGCTCTATGTAACAAATAAAGCCGACAGTTCAGAGTTATATTTAATTGCAATAATGAAAGATGGACATATTGTAAAAAGGCCTCATGGCATTTATAAGACAGT
Organism: Bacteroidales bacterium; assembly: GCA_017451385.1. Taxonomy (GTDB): domain Bacteria; phylum Bacteroidota; class Bacteroidia; order Bacteroidales; family P3; genus Colimorpha. The sequence goes on along the minus strand of JAFSPS010000010.1, from coordinate 97,001 downwards.
AACGACTAATGGACAGGACGAGAAAATATACTACGCAGACCAATTTTTTGAATATGAAGGCAATAATTGCGTGAAGCAAATCCGTAAATATGAAGATGGCACTCAAGAAGTCATAACATACGAATATCATGATGCACTATATCCGTTAAGAGTATTACCTGTCGAATTAGGCCTTACGAGCTATATGATGTGGCATAATTTGCCCCGCCATTATACAGAAGTTGCTTCTGACGGATGGCGAGCAGAAGCTGAATATATTATTACAAAAGAAAACAACGGCAAAGTAGAAGGACTTGATATTTCATTGCACGAATGGTATGAAGATTCAGATTATAGCAGTAGAATGGCATCTTCTTACATCTTTGACTATACGACAAGGTAAAGCACACTTATAATCGGATGTTTTCAAATGCTTCCCCATTCAAGGCTGACGGGCTTTGTATGGGGATTTGCTTTGCCGCTGCTCTGCCAATAATGAAAATCTGCTGTTTATTCCATTATATGGGGCCGAGAAAGTTGCTGAATTGTTGATAGAATACAAAGAGAAATAAACAAGTTCTTCGTTGCCTCACAATACCCCGTTAGGCGTTCATCTATATGGCAGATAATCAAAAATGCCAACTTCGTAGGGGCTGCGAGCGAGAATGTTTGTTTGGGTAATAATCATGGACAAGCACAATCCATGATGATATTGCTTAATATAGACTTATCACTATTGTTTCCTTCGCAATGCTACAATGCCTAAGAGGCAGCATGCGGCGAGGGCGGCGATGCCTACGAAGAGGATGAAACGATAGGATGTGGCGTCTGCCAGCAGACCCCATCCGCCTGAGGACACTGCACCACCAATGGCTATGGCAATAGAGATATTGCTGTAAATCTGTGCATAATCTTTGTTGCCAAAGACAGAACGTACCAGCATGGGAGTCTGCACTGTGACGCCGGCGTATTCCCATCCGAACAGGAAGGCTCCGGCGAGAATTATCCATAGGCCGTTGTCGCCTGATAGCATGAGGGCGATGCCTAATATTCCGAAGAGTGTCGTTGTAAGTACTCCGAGCATGCAGTTGCGGTCGTTGATATATCCCAGCACGATTTTGCCCAGCGTTACGCCCGCCATGACCGACGATGCTGCCAATGAAGCCTGCTCAAGGCTATAGTTCAGTCCTTTAGCATAGTTTGGGATAAAAAGGTTGAGCGTAGAGACTGCCATGAGCAACAAGGCGAAAACAAAGATGGCGTAGAATGCCGGTTGGCGTATGGCTATGGCGTAGTCTGTGCCGTCCTGCTTTCTTTGCTCTTTTTGTGTCTCGTTGCTTCCAAATGGCTGCAGGCCAATATCTTCAGGTCGGTCGCGCAGAAGCAGTGCGAGCAATGGCGAGACACCGACTAAAATCATCAGGCCAAAAACGATATAAGCCATATGCCATCCGTAGGCGGTGATAATATGTGCTCCTATGGGGTTGAAGAGTATGCCGCCGATGCCTGATGCTGCGGAGCAGATGCCCATGAAGAAACCTACGCGTGTGCGAAACCAACGATTGATAAGTGTCGGAAAACTAAGATAGAGCAGGAATGCCATGCAGACACCGATGAGGCCGCCTGCCACATAAAAATGCCATACTTGACTGGCGAAGGACATGCCGATAAAGGTCAGTCCCAGCAGTGCGCTACTGCCAGCAAGGAGCCAACGAGCACTCCACCGTTCTATCATTTTGCCTGCAACGGAAAGCATCAGTGTTGATACAATATAGTTGATGCTCATGTAAAGGCCGAATTTGCCTACCGGCACATTGAGGCTCTCGCATACTGGTTGATAAAAGATGCCGGCACAGCTAAGGGCAAGGCCGATATCTATGCCCATGATGAGGCAGCAGCAAATCACGATAACATATCCGTAGTGAATTTTTTTCATTGTCGAAAGTGTATTTAACGTATTGGTGATTGTTCGATTTTTTTACGGAGGAAGATAACGGCATTGATATTGCGAGGTGTCTGCAGGTCGATGAGGGCGCTGTTGATGCCTATGACACGATGATTTTTGACGGCGGAGAGCCTATTGTAAGGATGCGTGTTGCAGAATGATGCCGAGTCTTCTCTCCGTACAACGATAAAGTCTGGGTCGCCTTCCATGAGGGCTTCAAGGCTGTAGGCCCACCCGTCGAGGTTGCTGGCCATGTTGGTTCCACCAGCCATTGTGATGATATCGTTAATAAACGATTTGCCGCCAGCCGTGAAGTTGCCTGTGCTGCCGAATCCAACCACGTAATAGACCGATGGGCGGAGGGATGAGGTGTCGATGGCTGTTTGTAGATGCTGAAGTTGCTGATGGATGTATGCCGTTAAGCTGTCGGCCTCATGCACATGGTTTGTCAGTTTGCCAATTTGTTCAATGTTAGCAAATAAGCCATTGAAATTTTGCTTTTCAATGACGCACACCACGGGTATGCCGAGAGTGGCAAGTTGACGAATGTTTTTTTGCGGTACCATTGAGCCGCTGATGACGAGGTCGGGGTGTAGAGATACAATTTTCTCTACATTGAGGTTGCTGATGCCGCCGATGCTTTCTATCTCGCTTGCTTCGGGCGGATAGGTGCAGAAGTCCGTGCGTCCAACCATGAGAGTGTCGGCGTGGAGCGCAAAGAGTATTTCGGTGACGGCTGGCGAGGTGGAGACGATGCGTCGTGGTGAATGTGGTACGACAACAGTATCGCCATAGTCATCAATGATGGTATCGCAGTTTTGGGCGTTGTCGGTAGGCGTGGAAGTGCATGCTATAGTCAACAGAAGCACAGAGATGGCAATGGCAATATTTTTTATCATTATTTAATTGGTGTTAAATCAGTGTTTCAGGGTGTTTGAACATTTAGAAAAAAAAGGATGGGGCAAATCAGATGATTTGTCCCATCGCTTTTGTTTTTATCACATAAAGGATATGAGATGATTAGAGAAGAGTGGCCATCTTGGCTGTGAGGTCGCCGATGCGGGTGCTGTAACCCTTCTCGTTGTCGTACCATGACACTACTTTCACGAAGTTGCCGTCCATGACCATGGTGAGTTGCGAGTCGAAGATGCTGCTGTGGGTGTTGTCGATGATGTCAACACTTACCAGCGGTGCCTCGCTGTACTCGAGGATGCCTTTCATCTTGCCTTCGGCAGCCTCTTTGATAGCGGCATTGATTTCCTCTTTGGTGACGTTGCGCTCCAGTTCAGCGGTGAGGTCAACGACAGAGCCATCGGGGGTGGGTACGCGCATGGCGAAACCATCAAGCTTGCCTTTCAGCTCAGGGATGACGAGACCAACAGCTTTAGCAGCACCGCTCGATGTGGGGATGATGCTGACGGCAGCAGCGCGAGCGCGACGCAGGTCGCTGTGGGGCTGGTCGAGGATTTTCTGGTCGTTAGTGTAGCTGTGGACGGTATTCATCAGGCCGTGCTTGATGCCAAACTTGTCGTTCAGGACTTTAGCCACGGGGGAGAGGCAGTTGGTGGTGCAGCTGGCGTTGGAAACAAGCTGTACGTCTTTGGTCAGCACCTCGTCATTGACACCCAGAACTACGGTAGCGTCAACATCTTCGGCTTTGGCTGCGGGGACGGTGAGGATGACCTTCTTGGCACCAGCATTGATGTGCTTCATCATCTGCTCGCGTTTCTTGAAGAGGCCTGTGGACTCGACGACGATATCTACACCCAGCTCTTTCCACGGCAGGTTCTGCGGGTCGCGTTCGGCATAGATGCGGATTTTCTTGCCGTTGACAACGATATACTCGCCTTCGGCGTGTACTTCGCCCTCGAAATTGGCGTGGACAGAATCATATTTGAACAAATAGGCTAATGTCTCGGCATTGGTGAGGTCGTTGATAGCAACAACATCAAGCTCGGGATGAGCCAGCATTGCGCGGAAAGACATACGTCCGATACGGCCAAAGCCGTTTATAGCTACTTTTGCCATAATATTGTGTGTTTTAGATGTTTGATAAAATAATATGTTGTTTTTTGTGTTTTAGTCGCTCTTTTATTTGAGTACAAAAGTACATCTTTTTTTCTTTTACCACAAAAATAAGTGCTATTTTTGCATATCGAAATTATGGCTGCAAAAAAGAATATAAAAAAAAATACATCAAGCAAGGGCGGCAAGAGGAAGCAAGTGAAGTTGCTCAAACCGTGGTCGTCGCTCAGTTGGTGGCGGCGCGCATGGCGTGTGCTCTGGATGATGCTTGCGGCAATATGGTTATTGTCGGTCCTTACGGTAGTGGTATATCGCTTTGTCAATCCGCCGCTTACGCCGCTGATGATACAGCGTTTCTTTCAGCAATATAGCGACAGGGAGCGCAACGTGCATTTTGAGCGTGATTATGTGTCTATCAGTAAGATTTCGCCTAATCTGGTGGATGCTGTGGTCTATTCGGAGGATGGTCTTTTTATGTATCATGGTGGCTTTGACTACAAGCAGATACGCATTAGCTACGAAGAAAATAAGAAAGGCAATCGCATTCGCGGAGGTAGTACGATAAGCCAGCAGACGGCCAAAAATGCCTTTCTGCCGCATACGCGTTCGATGTTGCGTAAGGCTTTGGAGGCTTATTTTACCAAACTGATAGAGATATTCTGGGGAAAGAAACGTATTATGGAGGTTTATCTGAATATCATTGAGTTTGGTGACGGAATATATGGTTGTGAGGCTGCGTCGCAGCATTATTTTGGTCATTCGGCTGCCACGTTGACCAAACGAGAGGCTGCCCAGCTGGCCGTATGCCTGCCGGCGCCGCTTCGCATGAACCCCGACCACCGCGGCCCCTTCTACAACCGTCAGACGCTTATAGTGATGGACCGATTGAAATGGGGGCGTGTGGACCTTGATATGCCACGCAACAAGCGTCGTGAAGGTGCGAAAAGACATAACTTTGAGACGTTTGGCGACTTAATGATGTACTTTGTTTTTGGCAAGAAAAAAGATAAATAGGCGTCATGACGGCTATGGATGATACTTTTGCCGACGATTGGCGTCGTTATGCTGTGGCGTTTTCTCAATTTGTACGACTTGAGAAGGGGCTTGCCAGCAATAGTTTGCAGGCATACATGAATGACTTGCACCACCTCAGCTCTTTTGCTGTAGAGCATCAGCTCTCCCCTACCTCGGTGGCATTGGACGATATGCAGGCGTTGCTTGCTGAGATGAATGATACGGGCATAGCCGTCGCCACTCAATGTCGTATGATTTCGGGATGGCGTGTTTTTTTCGACATGATGGTTGCTAATGGCGATATCGGCCTCAATCCTGCCAAACTGTTGCAAATGCCGCAACGGCCAAGCCGGCTGCCCGATGTACTGACAGACGATGATATTGCCAACATACAATCTACCTTCGACCGTAGCATGCCCGACCAAGACCGCAATTATGTGATTGTAGAGGTGCTTTATGGATGCGGATTGCGCGTGTCGGAATTGGTCAACATGAAACTATCGAATATATATGTCGAGGAGGAGTGCTTACGCATCATAGGTAAAGGCAGTAAGGAACGCTGGGTGCCTATCAACCGCCATGCGCTAAGGTTGCTATCGGACTATATCCTTCTAACGCGCTCGCAGATAACCCCAAAGATAGGGGAAGAGAAATATGTTTTCCTCAATCGTCGCGGTACTCATCTGTCGCGTAACTATGTTTTCATGTTTCTCCAGCAGGCAGCACGCAATGCGGGTATAGAGAAACATGTGTCGCCTCACAGCCTTCGGCATAGTTTTGCAACAGAGTTGGTGCAGAATGGTGCCGACTTGCGTGCCGTGCAGGAGATGCTGGGACATGCCTCGCTCTCTACCACTGAGATATACACGCATCTTGACACATCATTTCTTCGTAAAACAATAGAGAGTTATCATCCTCATTATATGAAAAAATAGAAGAGGGTTGATAATTGAACACTATTTACTCAAATTGTCGTGTTTCTTCCATAGCGTCATTTCCGGTGATTTGTTTGGACGTGTCACGACAAGATAGAGAAATGGGGCTTTCTCGTCGTTTTTATTGTATGAGTACCTACAGGGGTAGTTTGTTGCAGATTGTCTGCCATTGGTCGGAGAGATGGTGGCGGTCCGTGCGGCGCAGGTAGTGGTAGATTCCGATTGTCTTTGCAGAGAAGCGTAGATACCACGACAGGAAGAGGAACAAGAATGGCCAAGCGACGAGATATATGACGGCGGCTTGCCAACAGATAAACAGGAGTATAAATGTCGGCAACAGCCACATAAGGGGCATGCCGATGAAGATGGCGGCTCCTACTTGCCACGTGCTACGGAACATAATGTCTATGGCACCATTGATTTTCTTTTTATATAGAAAATGAGGTACGAGGAAAAGTAGGAAGGTGCAGAGCATGGCAACAAGGGCCAAAGGGGATAGCAGAGTCATCAAGACGCTTTGGGCAATCAGTCGAATCCAATGCGGCTGCTTTTCGACGACCCATGTACGCAAACCTCCGGATACAATCTCTTCTGCCGTGGTGCGTGCCTCGTTGAGTATTTCCACTGTTTCTTCGTTTGACGACAGCATCTGGCAGAATTGTTTGTCCGATTCCCATCGTTCGGGGAAATTTCTGGGGTTGAATCCGTGGCGGAGAGCATAGTCTCTACCAGCTGAGCTGCAACGCAACGTATCAATGGCGAAATAGTGATTGAGATTGGTGATATTGAGCATCAAGGAGCCTATCTGTTGCTCCACAAGGCTGTTCACCTCGCGCATGGTGGTGCGTGGCTTCTCTTGGTATTTCTTGTAGAATGGAGAGAGCGGTATGGGTGTACCCATACGCAGCGCAAAGTCGTAGCGTGGCAGGTGATAGTTCTCGTAGTGATGAGCGAAGGGCATGATGTATATCTCCTGCTTGAAGTCCGACTTTTCGGCGGCATTGAAGGCCATAGTGAGGTAGCCGAGCGAGAAATAGCCAAGCCAACGCTTGTCTTGATGTCCTGCTTCGGGGAAGAGGATGATGGTGTTGCCAGCGAGGAGATGTTCTTCTGCCACCTCGAATGTCTTGCCATTGGCTTCCTTGGCATTCGAGTTTGTAAACCCTTCGAAGTTTAGTCGTTGGACAGGTAGCAGTCCAATCCAGTGTAGGAAGGAGCCAACAATTCGATTAACGAACACATCACCTCGCACCAGGCAGTAGGGCTTGCGGTCACGCATGGCCCACTCGACATTAAGGGGGTCCATCATGCAATTCTGGTGATTGCCCACCATGACTACGGGGTTGCCGTCGGGTGGTATGTTCTGCATTCCGATGTAGTGACAGTGTCGATAGTATAGTTTTTTTGCTATCGAGGTGTATATATAGAATGCCTTAAGAGAAAGAGGTCGCTGTGCCATATTTTAGGATATATTTATTGATGTGGCTCATGTATAAAGTCCACCGTTGATGGAGATACATTGTCCGGTGATGTAGCTTGCGTCGTTGCCAACGAGGAAGGCTACGAGAGCTGCTACCTCATCGGGGGTGCCGAAGCGGCCGGCGGGGATGCTCTTCTCGATGTCTGTGCGGTCAAGGTCAGAGGTCATGTCGGTCTCTATGAATCCGGGAGCAACGGCGTTGACGGTGATGCCTCGTGGTGCCAACTCCTTGGCCAGGGCTTTGGTGGCTCCTATAAGGCCTGCTTTGGCAGCAGAATAATTGGACTGTCCGGGCAGCCCCATCATGCCGCTGACAGAGGCAATGTTGATGATGCGTCCGCTGCGTTTGCGCATCATCTTCTGCACGAGAAGTGACGTGGTGTTGTAAAATCCTGTAAGCGTGGTGTTGACAACATCATGCCACTGTTTGTTGTTCATCAAAGAGAGGATATTGTCCTGACGTATTCCGGCGTTGTTAATCAGCACGCTGATATATTCTCCGCTATGGCTGTTCTGCCACATGGTGAGGGCTTCAGCGACGGACTCGGAGTCGCATACATCAAACGGCAGCAATTCGGCTTTCCCGCCCTCGGCTTCAATCGCGGCTTTCACCTGTGCGCCGGCATTGCTGTCAGAACGATAGTTGATGATGATTGAGTATCCCTCGCGTGCCAATCGTAGGCATATAGCTCGGCCTATGCCACGCGAACCGCCGGTAACTAAGGCATAGCGGATTGCATTAACGGTTGTATTCATTAATTCGTGATTAGTGTAACGTGATTACAACAATTAAATATTTAGTTTAATTCTCAAGTTTTAATTTTTCGCTAAGGCGTGCCGATGTCATCATGGTGCCCAGCATACCGTGAAGTGTAACGCTTTGGCCTGCAAGGTAGAGTCCAGGGACGGGTGTCGTGGAGGAGAGGATGGTGCCTGCCAAGTTGTCGTAGTGTTTTTGCACGCCGAAAGCCGAACCTTCAACGGTACCAGTATAGTCGCGCCAAGTGAGAGGCGTGCTGGTATAGACGTGCTCCACTGCATCGGAAAGACCATCGATATAGCGTCCCGCCAGCGAAATGCACTCCTCGGCTCGTCTCTGTTTGAATGTGTAATACTCCTCGGGGCGGTGTCCGTAGCGGCTGTCGCTCCACCTGCTGACGTCCGACCACTCCATAGGAACCAGCAGGTCGATGTTCTGAGCGTAAGGACCACCTGCCTCAGGATAGGCATAGTTCACAAACAGCTGTTCTTTTGAATCGATAATGCTGAGCGAATAGTTGCGATAGGGTAATGTGGAAGGCTTGAGCTGTAGCTGCACGGTGAAATAGCCTCGGCTGTTGGGAAGGCGTGTCATGCGGCGACGATATATGCCGCGTATGGATTTGCTCTCGGGAAGCATACCAATGGTGATGGAGGGATGGAGGGTTGAAATGACGAGGTCGGCATGTAGCTCGCCTTCGTCGGTCGTAACACCACAGACAGCGTCACCGTCAAGCACGATGCCGTTCACATGGACCTTTGTCTTGATGGTGCCACCCAAAGATAGTATATGCTGTACCAAAGTGTCAACAATTCTCTGTCCCCCACCCTGTAGTCGGTAGGCACCTTGAAGAAAAGACGCCATAGATTGCAGCAGTGAGTACAGCGGAAGACGAGGTAAGAGCTCTGTGTTGGCAGCGCAGCCACATATCAGGCTGCGAAGTCTGGGTGAGTGGAACTTTTGTTCAAGGTATTTGAAAGCCGAGGTGGAAAAAAGCGGGTTCTCCATGATATTCCACGCAGGGTCGAGCGAGTCGTAAAGATGCGAGGCCATGTGTTTGAGCGTGGCAGATAGGTCGGCAATAGATGTGCGTTCATCGGGGAAAGTTTCGCTTAGCCTCTGTTGAAAGTGTTCTACACCTGTAGGGATGGCAAATACGTCCTTGTCGTCATATATCTTGTTGAAGCCTTCGTCGTCGAGGCGTTTCCATGGTAATTTCTCCAACCCGTATCGGCAAAGTAGCGGATACATCATTTCTCCGTGACCTGCCCCACCTATCCAATGAAAACCAGTATCAAAGAGCATTTTGCCACGGCGGAAAGAAGAAAAAGCGCCGCCGGCTTTGGCTCCCTGCTCAACGACACATGTGTCGATGCCGCGCGCCAGCAGGTCGATGGCACAGCATAGTCCTCCGATGCCGCCGCCGATAACTACTGCTCCATATTTTCTTTCTCCTCCCATTGTCAAATTAGGGTGCCTTTTATTGTCAGCATGACGGCTGCTTGACCTTCTGCGGATATTTTCGATATCTCTGCATGTAGCTCTACGTCGTCGGCGTCGGCGTGCATGTTCAACACGAGCGTTGTATCGTCGCCAGGATAGAGCATGCCGGTGAAGCGACAACTCTTCACCTCCTTCCAGCGCAGCCGTCTTCCGATGAGTCGTGAGGCACATTCGCGCACCATGGACATCGTAAACACTCCTGGACATATCGGTTGTCCGGGGAAGTGTCCCTCGTACACGGGATGTGTCTCGCATAGGTGCAGATGCATGGTGTCTCCCATGACATCAATTATTGTATAGAAACAATTTTCAAGAGTCATTTTTCATTCTTTCTTGCCACTCGCGGTAAAAAAGCGGACGAGACAGTTCCAGTTCTCCGTTGTGGAGAAAATGCTGTATGGTGTGTGCCGTGCATACGGTTTTCATGTCCGATTTGCGGAGAAAATTATAGTCGAACAACAGCTTGGCAGAATTTGATGGACGATAGATAACTTCAAGCAGCATTGTGTCGCCATAGCGGAACGAATCGCGGTATGAGATACTCATATCTGTAACAGGTTCAGTGTATCCTTGTTCAAGCATATACAGGTAACTGAGGCCGTGCTGTTCCAGAAAAGTTTCGCGTCCTTCCTCCATGAAAATGATATAGTTGCCGTGCCACATCACTCCCATAGCGTCGAAATAGTGGAACGGTAGCAGTATCTCGAGTTTGGTTTTTAATATCCAATCCTCCATATCTTTTTTCAAATTCAATGACCTTTCTCTACCTTACGCACTCGCTAACTTCATTGTGCAGCGGGACACTGTTTGTCCGTTGTCCAGACGTGCTGTGGCACTGACCATAAGCACACTCCCCACTTCCGACACTGTCTGCAATTCGCTTTCAATTCTGTCGCCCACATGTAGCTCCAGATTCATAAATGTGCAGCGTTTGATGTCGCCTATAAATCCCAGTGCAACTTCTTGCCCCATCATTTTACGACGATAGCCCATAAAGGCTGCCGCACATTGTGCTATATGCTCCAGTACTGCTTCCTGAACCAATGTGCCGTCATCGTCGGCAAACACCATTTTCTCCGTCAGCATCACTGTCCCGCGGCACATGCTCCCATCGACATATTCGAAACTGTCGAGCATCAATATCGGTGGCCGTTGAGGCAGCAGTTGACAGACTTCATCGGCAGTATTACATGTGGCTACCGACATAGTTGTAGAGGTCGTCGAAGGTTTTGATGGTCTTGACGTCGTCAGTCTTGATGGTCACGCCAAATTCCTCCTCTATCAGACTTATCATGTCCACCAAGCTCAGGCTGTCAAGATGCAACGTCTCCTTGATAGGAGCCTCGGGGGTGATGATTTCTTCTTCTACCTCGAACTCATTGGCGAGGATGGCGTTCATTTTTTTTATTATATTTTCTTTTTCCATGTTTATTGTGTGTTATTGTATGTTCTTTACAATAAGTGTTGAGTTTGTTCCGCCGAAGCCAAAGCTGTTCGACAGGAAAGTGTCGAAGGTGTAGTTGTCGCGACGTGTAGCTTGAATATTCAAGTGGCATGTATCCTCGTCTCCACACTCAAAGTTGAGATTGGGTGCGATGAAATGGTTTTTCATCATCAGCATTGAATATATAACCTCGCTGGCACCTGCCATCCACATCTCATGTCCTGTCTGCCCTTTAGTAGAGGTGACGGGAGGCATCTTCTCACCAAAGACCTCATATATTGCTTTTGCCTCGTTGGCGTCGCCGACAGGTGTAGAAGTGGCGTGGGCATTGATATATCCGATTTCCTCTTTAGTAATGCCGCTCTGCTCAATGGCCATCAGCAGCGATTTCTTGGGTCCTGCTACGTTAGGCGAGGAGATATGGTCGCCATTAGAAGAAAAACCGTACCCCAGCACCTCGCCGAGGATGGTTGCTCCACGAGCCACGGCACTGTCATAGCTCTCAAGTACTAACGATGCTGCGCCACCGCCTGGCACCAGACCGTCGCGATGGGCATCAAACGGACGCGAAGCTTTCTCAGGCTCACTCTCTCGTTTCGAGAAAGCTCCTATGCCGTCGAAGCTACCAATTGAAAACGCATTGACTTCTTGGGCACCGCCACAGACCACACAATCCTGAAGCCCCCAACGAATAAGAGATGCTCCCAGGCCTATGGCGTGCGAGCCACTCGCACAGGCTGCACTGACGGTCATGTTGATGCCACGCAGCTTAAACAGGCAGCCAAGGTTCATTGTCACCGTGGAGTTCATTGACTGGAAGATAGCCCCCGACCCGCAAAGCATGGTGTTTTTCTTGTTGCGCATACGGTCCACGCTCGCCACGACGGCATCAGTGGTGCTGTCGTTGCCATAGAGTAACCCCACGTCATGGCGTTCGAGATATTCCATATCCATTCCTGCCATCTTCAAAGCAGCGTCCGTCGCCATATAGGCATACTGCGCCGGCTCGCCCATAAAAACACGATGCGCACGGTCCACTACTCCCTTTAGTTCGGGATGTGGCACAACAGCCGTAAGAGCCGATTGGAAACCTAACTCCCTGCGCGAAGCGTCGAGAACAATACCCGAACGACCTTCATAAAGCGACTTCTTCACTTCCTCGAGGGTCGTCCCTAAACACGACCAGATACCCATACCTGTTATCACAACACGTCTATTTCTATCTTGTGTCATTGTCATGGAAATGTTTTTTTATTTCAATTTTTTTCTTTTTCAACAAATTTAAGAAAATCAACAACAATGTTGTGTTTTGCAAAAGTATGAAATAAATGGGACAAATTCTGCAAAAAATCCCATTTTCTTATAAAATTACCCGTTAGGGTAAAAAAAAACAAATAAAGTATTGTATCTCGTGCAATTTTCATACTTTTACAAGTTCTTAAGACGTTATTCATAATACATAACATTCTGATGCACCGTTTATTCCTGCCAATCTATCATTTTTTCGAACATCACAGGTCGTTGATGTACATTTTGATGGTTGGGTCGTTTGTACTGTTCGCACTATTTGGGCTCAAGGTTAAATATGAGGAGGATATCTTTGCGTTGATGCCCGAATCGAGCGTTGAGAGTCAGCTGGCATTCGGGTCGATAGGACTTAAAGACAAGGTGTACATACAGGTAGAGAGTGAAGGACAGAGAGAAGATAAAGGGGAACTGGTCGATGAATTTGTTGAACGCCTGTCGGCTGCCGATTCTTCGACAGGCTATATCGCCAACATACTGAGTCGCATCGATGTCGAGACAGGGTTGAATGCCATAGACTATGTAGTCGAACACCTTCCTACATTTGTTGACACCTCCGCATACACTGCTTTCCGTCAAGCCCTTGAGCCCGAGGCAGCAAAAGAACGGATGAAACAAAACTATGAGTTAATGATGGCCGACGAGACAGGGAGTGCCACGCAGATGGTGGCCTACGACCCCTTGGGACTGCGTGATGCCATTATCGGTAACTTTGGGGAAAACATGAAGGGCTCCTATACGATTGTTGACGGTCACTTCTTTAGCAGTGACACCAGTGTGGCACTGGCATGGGTGGCACCAAGCTTCAAATCGTCAGACTCACATATTGGCACGCGTTTCGTCAACATGCTTTCGCACACCATCGCCGATTTTGAGGCCGACCACCCCGGTGTCAAAGTCCATGCCCACGGTTCGCCCCTGTCAAGCGTATCTAACGCCAGCCGCATCAAGAGCGATTTACTTCTTACGGTTGGCATCTCGCTGCTGCTGATACTTCTGTTGATTGGGTTCTTTTTCCGCAGTGTGGCTTTCCTTTGGAATCAACTACTGCCGATACTTTATGGCACCGTGTTCGCTCTTTCCTGCATCTACTGGATACAGGGGGGCATGTCGCTGATGGCTTTGGGGCTCAGTGCCATAGTGCTGGGCGTGGCACTGAGCTACTGCCTACATGTAACGATACACCATTTCTTCACCGGCAACGCCGAGCAGATGCTGCGCGACGAGTCGTCGCCCGTATTCTTCGGCTGTCTCACCACCGTGGGGGCTTTTTGCAGCCTGCTCTTTACAGAGAGTAGTCTGCTACGAGACTTCGGTCTTTTCGCCTCGCTGGCCTTAGTTGGCAGCACACTCTACGCCTTGGTATTCATGCCACATTTCCTGCCACGAAGCCATACCAGCACAGATCATCGAAACCTCCGTGCGATACTAAAATTCAACGACATTGCCTTCGACCGCAAAAAGGGTCTTCTTGTCGTTTTGGCGTCGATAATGCTGGTGGGCATATTCTTCTCGCCACGGGTGAAATTTGACAGTGACCTGCGCAACCTCAACTATCGCCGTCCTGCTATAGTTGAGGCCGAGAACCTCTTCAATGCCAAGAACAACGACGGCTTTGCGCACCTATACTATGCCACCGTCTCTACCAACCTTGATGAGGCCATAGAGGCTACCGGACGTATGATGCCCATCCTCGACAGTCTGGAACGAGAAGGACTGGTACACAATTACAACGACATGGTGACCAGACTCTTCGTGAGCCAATCCGAGCAGCAACGGCGCATAGAGGCATGGAACGCCTTTTGGAGCGACAGCCGCAAAGACGAGGCCATGTCCATCGTACGTCGCGAGGCCAAAGCTATGGGCATGGACCCCGATATGTTTGCCGACTTCGAGGGTCTGCTGGATGCCGACTACGAGGCAGCCTCGTTGATAGAGAGTGGCGTGGTGCCGCAGGAGCTGCTGAGCAACTTTATCGAGTGCAACGCCGACAGCCAATACATGGTATTCACCGATGTGGCGATGCCACTATCCGACAAAGACATCGTCACCGCTTCCGTAATCAAGAATCCTCATACCTTCGTCCTTGAACCGTTCTACTACTGCAAGAGCATGGTGGAGATGATAAACGACGACTTCAATAAGGCCGTATGGATTTCGTCGCTTTTCGTTTTTGTAATCCTGCTACTTTCTTTCCGCAACTTTATCACAGCCCTATTGTCGTTCCTACCTATGGTGGTCAGCTGGTTCATGGTGCAGGGATACATGGCTCTGTTCGGCATCGAATTCAACCTTATCAATATAGTCATCTCCACCTTCATCTTCGGTGTGGGTGTTGACTACAGCATCTTTATCACCGAGGGATTGCTTGCCGAGGCCCGCACCGGCGACAGTCAAGTGTTTTTGTGGCACAAGGTAGCTATCTTCTTTTCAGCAGCGATACTCGTTATCGTAGTGACATCGCTACTCTTTGCCGTGCATCCATCTATTCGGTCAATAGGGATTATCACCCTCATCGGTATGGCTTCAACAATAATGTTCTCCTACTCACTGCAACCCTTTGCATTCCGCATACTGATGAAGATTCCATACTATAAGAAACAAGTAACGAAAAAGTTTTAATTGTATTACTAAAAATGAAACGACTAACTCTACTCATCGCGGCCTTGCTACTGGCATTGACCGCAACAGCACAGAACATCAGCTACGACGATGACTTCACCCAGACACGCGAGATGAAAGTCCCGGGTAAGACTATTGTCAAAAGTGGTCACATGACCTTTGATGGTGTTGACCATTTGAGTATGGAATATACCGAGCCCGAGGGCGAGTATTTTATCATCAATGGCATCACTGTGAAAATAAACATGGGTGGCAAGAAGAACGAGATTAACGCTAACAAGGTAAAGTCTGTAGGGTTGCAGCGTACCACATTGCTCAATTGTCTTGCGGGCAACTGGAAAGAGGCAGCAAAAGCCAACAATGCCGAAACTGTTGTTAACGAGGATAATAGGGGGGTGAGAATCGTGACTCTAACAGTCAAGGGCAAGGTGCCTCGCGGCGGTTATTCGCTGATGGAACTCACTTACCGCACCTCCGATGGCAAGTTGCAGAAAATGGTACTCGTTGAGTCAACGGGCATACGAAACACTTACACTTTAAGTGCAAATTAGGAAGTGTAGATAATCCTAATTTTGTTGTATTTGTGTTTGTGGCCACTTGTAAAAGTAAGGCTGTGGTATTTTTTTTCGTAGGCAATGGCGTGCTGGATTTTATCGAAAAAAACGGCATAACGCTGCTCACTCAGTTATTCGTCAAGTTTTAACGTCTGCTACTGTTCTCCATTATCATTCTGATACGCCTTGACCCTCTCGCTATAGGATAGCCGTTTTATCAAGTACCGTGATAGTTTTCGCTGTGATTGTTTGCTATTCCATGGTAAAAATAAAAAACAGTCTAATATGATACTTTGCAAATCAGAATAAGAAGTAATTATTTTAAGCGAAAAAATAGAATAACAATGATTTGTTGAAAAATATAGTAGCATAATTTGTTATAAAAAACTAACTTTGCATATTCGATAAAGAAGAATTATAAATCTCATAAAACAATAACTAAATGATTAGTAACAATTTTGTAAACCGACACAATGGCGTGTCGTCGCCCGCCGACGAGGCCAAGATGCTTGAGGCAATCGGCGTAAGCTCTATGGATGAACTCATTGAGAAAGCCGTACCAGCACACATCCGTCTCAAAGAGGCGATGCCTATAGCTGACGGTATCAACGAGTATCAGTTCCTTAACCGTTGCAAAGAGCTGGCTGCCAAGAACAAGGTCTATAAGACCTATATCGGAATGGGCTACTATGGCACCATCACGCCTGCTGTCATCATGCGTAACGTTTTTGAAAACGCTGGTTGGTACACTGCTTACACGCCCTATCAGACGGAGATTTCTCAGGGACGTCTCGAAGCTCTTATGACCTATCAGACCATGGTGGCTGATATGACCAAGCTGCCGCTCTCCAATGCTTCTCTGCTTGACGAGGCTACCGCAGGTGGCGAGGCCATGATTATGTTTTACAACAGTCGTTCGCGCCAGCAGGTGAAAGACAATGTGTGCAAAATCTTTGTTGACGAAGGTATCTTCCCACAGACGCTTGCCGTGATGCGCACTAATGCTGCCCCACGCGGTATAGAGATTGTTACTGGCAAGGCTGGCGAGGTGGAGCTCGACAACACGTTCTTTGGTGCTGTGGTGCAATATCCTAATCAGTTTGGTGAGGTAAAGGACTACACCGATTTCATTGCAAAAGCCCATGAGAAGGGTATCTTCGTAGCTATGGCTACAGACCTTATGGCACTCGCTATCCTCAAGGCTCCCGGCGAGATGGGTGCTGACTGCGCTTTCGGCAGCAATCAGCGTTTTGGTCTCCCTATGGGCTTTGGTGGTCCTCATGCTGGTTTCTTCGCCGTGACGGAGGCTTTCAAGCGTTCGTTCCCCGGCCGTATCATCGGATGGAGCATCGATGCAAAGGGCAATCCCGCACTGCGTATGGCTCTTGGCATGCGCGAACAGCACATCAAACGCGACAAAGCCACATCCAACATTTGCACCGCATCGGCTCTTGTGGCTATCATGAGCGGTTTCTATGCCGCCTACCACGGTCCTGAAGGCATCCGTCATATTGCTTCGCATATCCACAAGTTGGCATCGCGCCTCAATGGCGAGTTGGCAAAATACGGCTACAAGCAACATAATGCCATCTTCTTTGACACCTTGGCAATACAGTGCCCTGTCAAAGCTGAAAAGGTTATGGAAGTGGCCATCAAACATAAGATTAACTTCCGTCAGATTTGCGACGAGTGCATAGGCATTTCTATTGACGAGACCACAACGCGTGCCGACCTCAACGAAATCCTCAGCGTGCTGGCAGAGGCTAACGGCATGAAGGCCGAGCCTATAGAGTGCTGCGGATGCTGTGGCGAGACAACGCCCGACAACATCCCCGAGGCACTGCGCCGTACCAGCGCTTATCTCACCGCCAAGGTCTTTAATAGCTACCACAGCGAGACCGAAATGATGCGCTATATGAAGAAATTGGAGGTGAAAGACCTCTCCCTCAACCGTGCCATGATTCCGCTGGGCAGCTGCACCATGAAGCTTAACGCTGCAGCTGAGATGATGCCGCTGAGTTGGAGCGAGTTTGGTGCCATCCACCCCTTTGTACCTGCCGACCAGGCTGCAGGCTATCTTGAGATGATTCACGAGATAGAGCATCTGTTGGCTATCATCACCGGTTTTGCCGGAGTGTCTTTGCAACCCAACGCAGGTTCGGCTGGCGAATACTCAGGTCTCACCGTTATCCGCAACTACCATATTGCCAACGGACAGTCGCAGCGCAATGTCTGCCTTATCCCTGCATCGGCACATGGCACCAACCCTGCATCGGCAGCAAAAGCCGGCATGACGGTTGTCGTGGTGAAGTGCAACGAGCGCGGCGATGTCGATATCGACGACTTGCGTGCAAAAGCAGAGCAGTATAAGGATACCCTTTCCTGCCTCATGATTACCTATCCTTCTACGCATGGTGCTTTCGAAGAGGGTATCATCGATATTATCAAGATAATCCATGACAACGGAGCCCTCGTCTATATGGATGGTGCAAACATGAACGCACAGGTTGGTCTCACCAGCCCGGGATATATGGGTGCTGATGTGTGCCACCTGAATCTGCACAAGACGTTTGCAATGCCTCATGGTGGTGGCGGCCCCGGCGTTGGCCCTATCGCTGTCAGCGAGAAGCTTGTCGATTTCCTGCCCACCAATCCGGTAGTCAAAGTCGGTGGCTCTAAGGGTAACACGATGGCTGCAGCCCCCTATGGTAGCGCCATGCTCCTGCCTATCACCTACGGCTATCTCCTTATGCTGGGTGGCAATGGCCTCACCGAGGCTACCAAGCATGCTATCCTCAACGCCAATTACCTGCGTGCTCGTTTGCAGAAATACTACAAGATTCTTTACACCAACCGTAATGGAATGTGTGGACATGAGATGATTGTTGATTTCGCCGAGTTCAGCCTTAAGATTGGTGTTGGTGACATCGCACGTCGCCTTGACGACTATGGTTTCCACGCTCCTACGGTGGCCTTCCCCGTTCACAACACCTTGATGGTAGAGCCTACCGAGAGCGAGCCTCTGAGCGAGCTCGACCGTCTGGTGGATGCCTTCATCTCTATCCGCAAGGAGATTGACGACGTCATGACTGGCAAATATGAGGAGAAGAACAACCCGATAGCTAATGCTCCACACACCATGCAGGTTGTCTGTGCTGACGAATGGAACTATCCTTACAGCCGTCAGACTGCAGCTTTCCCGCAGCCTCATGACGACAAGTACTGGCCGACCATCAGCAAGATAGACGACGCCTATGGTGACCGTAACCTCCAAGCCGTATGGCCTGAAGATAAATAATCTTAACGCCATATATTAAATCAGCGAGGATGTCCATTCGGGCATCCTCGCTGATTTTGTGGGTGATTTGATACAATACAATAAAATTGAATAGGTCCTTTAAATAAAGAATAATGAGAATAATGTCAGTACAATAATGCTCTTGCTTGAATTATATATGTTTTTTTTACTGATATATCGACGATTGTGTTATTCGTTTATCATCGAGAGGTATTCGGATTCTGAAATGATTTTGATGCCTAATTTCTCGGCTTTTTTCAGTTTTTCCGGTCCCATTTTGTCGCCTGCCAAGAGGTAGGATGTCTTGCTGCTGATGGAGCCACTAACTTTGCCACCATGTTGTTCAATGCTGCTCTTTATCTCGTCGCGGCTGAAATGTTCAAATACTCCGCTCACGACGAATGTCAGTCCCTGCAGATGCGCACTTGTGTTGCTTTCGTTTATCTGCATTTGTAGCCCTGCTTCGCGAAGCCTCTCGACTATTTGTCGCATACGTTCGTCGGCAAAGAATGTCGCTACGGCATCGGCTGTAACCTCGCCAACATCTTCTACCAGCAAGAGGTCCTCGCGCGAGGCATTCATCAGATTGGTCATGTTTTTGAAATAGCGTGCTATCTTTTTTGCACCGACCTCGCCTACATATCGTATGCCGAGGGCAAAGAGAACTCGTTCGAAGGGGACGCTGCGCGATATGTCTATTGCCTCGATGATATTGTCGGCGCTACGCTCCTGTATCGTGGCACCGCTCTCAGCGCCGAGACCTATGAGCTGGTTGCGTTGAAGTGAGTAGAAGTCAGCCACATTGCGCACCAATCCGCTATCGAAGAGTATTTTGATGCGTTCCAATCCGATAGTGTCTATGTTCATGGCTCGACGGCTTACGAAATGCTCCAACCGACCGAGTTGCTGTGGCGGACATCCGTCTTGGTTGGGGCAGTAGTAGCCAGCCTCGCCTTCGGTGCGCACAAGGGGTGTCCCACATTCCGGACAGCGGTCTATATATTCTATGGCTTTGGCATCGGGTTTTCGATGCGACATATCAACGCCGACAATCTTAGGGATAATCTCGCCCCCCTTTTCTACCAGCAGCCAGTCGTCCTCATGAATGTCAAAGGAACGTATGTAGTCGGCATTGACCATTGTGGCGCGGCGAACCACCGTTCCGCCAAGACTCACGGGAGCCATATTTGCCACAGGTGTTACAACGCCAGTGCGTCCCACCTGATAGCTGATGCTTTCAAGGTGAGTGCTTACCTGTTGGGCTTTGAACTTGTAGGCTATAGCCCATCGGGGCGATTTTGCTGTGAGCCCCAGACTGTCCCACAGTTCTACTTGGTTGACTTTTATCACTATTCCGTCGATGGCGAAAGGCAATTGCCAGCGTGCCTCGTCCCAATAATCAATGAACTGTTTGATTTCTGCAATGTTGGCACATTCTTTGATGTATGGCTGTACTTTGAAACCCATCTGTCGAGCCCATTCGAGGCGGTTGCTATGTGTGGCAAGGTGTGCATCCGAGATGTCGACATCGGGTGGCAACATCATGAAGTACATGCAGAACATCAGTTTTCGTTTGGCACATTCGGCAGAATTTTGCAGTTTAAGGCTTCCGGATGCGGCATTGCGGGGATTGGCGAAAGGCTCGTCGCCATCGGCTTCGCGCTGGCGATTGAAGGCTTCAAATTCGTCAAAAGGATAGACTACCTCTCCGCGTGCTTCGAAATCGTCTGGATAGCTGCCGTATAGTTTGAGCGGAATGGTGCCTATGGTGCGTGCGTTGGCCGTTATGTCGTCGCCAACGGTGCCGTTGCCGCGCGTCACGGCTTGCACCAATTCGCCATGCCGATAGGTCAGACCTATTGCTACGCCGTCGTATTTCAGCTCGCAGGTGTAGCTGAACGGATGGTCTCCGATAAGGCGGCGAGTGCGTGCCTCGAATTCTTCTATTTCGCCTATTGAGTAGGTGTTGCCTAACGACAGCATGGGGAAACGGTGCGTAACCTGTCGGAAACTTTTGTTCACTTCGCCTCCAACGCGTTTTGTCGGCGAATTGGGCATAGCAAGGTCTGGATGCTGTTTCTCAAGCATTATCAATTCGTTGAGCAGTTGGTCGAACTCATAATCGCTCACGAGCGATTGGTCGTTCATGTAGTACTCATAGTTGTATTTGTCTATCAGCTGCGTCAGCTCTTCTATGCGTTTGCGGGTCGGTTCTAAGTCCTGATAATTAAAAATATCCAGCATATTTTTTTTATTTTTACTTACAATTCAATCATGTAGGTCCATTCAATGTAGTCTATGTGGTCGTAGTGGAGCTTCATGGCTGCACCGATACGTTGCCGTGAGGTGATATTCCAATAGGCACCGCCACGCAGATACCATTGTTCCCAGTTCTGCGGGTAGTAGTCAAGGTATCGTCCTGCGCCAGCGCGTAGAGTGAAACGTCCCCAATGGGCTTCACCGAATAGCGAAGCACCAAAATATACTCCGGCTTCACCCTCCAGAGCCGATGATTTATGCGCGTAGTTATACATAATGTCAATGTTGCAACCAGCTGAAAAGCATGGATGCGGATGGAGTATGGCACCGCCCTGCAGGGTATAGGCGAAGTAGTATTTTTTTTCGTCGATGGCATCGTTGCGAGACATGACGAGAGCAGGTGCTACGGATAGATAAGGACGAATAGCAGGGATGAAAAGACTGCTGTCTGCCCGCGTGTCGCTATGTTTTGTCTGCTCCAAAGCTTTAGCCGTAGATCTCGAAGGCCACATGAACGATAAATCAGACTGTAGATAGTTTAATCCGTGATTGGGTTTTGATAGATATCCGCTTGATGAATGTACTATGCCGGCTCCGAGCGATATGTGAAGTCCGGTTTTGGTTGTTACGTTGAATCGTAAGGCGACAGCTAAAAGTGCGTTGACGTAGGACCCTATGAAGATATTATCCTCATTGTGTGTACGGCTATATGGATCGGTGTAGAAAGATAATCCGATTTTGTAATCCAGAAACAGATGTTTCGTCAGAGGTGTCAGTACCACGCCTCCCAGTTCGCGGCGTTCTCCTACCAGATCGTCCTCAATATGAGCAAAGCCGCAGTGTATGCCGAAAAAAGGGTTATGCCAGAAATGTTGCCAATAGTCTGTCGATGGTTGTTGCCACAATATCTGTGCCGCGACACCTATTGTTGGTGTCACTCCTTGATAGCGAGAGCCATTGACGGGAATAATGCGTCCAGAAGTTATTGAAACAGCGTAGTGAGAAGGTTGTCCGCATACAACCAGAGGTATTAGCATTAGAAGGATGAGACACAGACGCTTAAACATAACTATTGTATGTCGAGCTTTATCATTCCGTGAAAATTGAATGCCACAGGACCTGTAAGCATCACGTTGCTATAGTTATCGCCAGTTACGTCAAAGGTGACACGAAAATCGCCTCCTCGTGTTTTGATGCGGCCGTTGCCTGTGACTATGGCGCATGCCGTAACGCCTGTGCCACATGCCATTGTCTCGTCTTCCACACCACGTTCGTATGTGCGAACGGCAAGTGTGCCATCCTCCTTATCCTCTATGAAATCAACATTGGTGCCTTCGGGGAAAAGTTCTGTGCGGTAGCGTAGCCAGCGGCCCACGCTCACCACATCATAATCGTCAAGATTAGCAACTCGTATCACCAAATGTGGCGAGCCCGTGTTGAGATACCATCCGTACATCTTCTGTTCGTCGCCATCGTTTATGTCATACGCAACATCCTTTGTATTAAATGGTAATGATATTTTTCTTATATCTTTACTTTCTATATCTCGCATAGCCAGTCTTACAATGCCCATTGCGGCGTCTTCATTCCATACGATGATGTCAGAACTGTGTTCGCCGTCAGGCCCTATGAAACGGAAATGGTTTTGGGGCGTACTTTCTACGCCCATCATTTTGGCAAATACGGTGATACATCTTCCGCCATTACCACACATGGTTGCTTCGCGTCCGTCACTATTGTAGTAACGCATCAAGAAGTCAAAACCACCTTCGGCATGGTGTAGCGTCATGAGTCCATCGGCACCAATACCAAAACGACGATGGCAGAGGTGAGCAATCTGTTTTTCTGTTAATTGCACCTCGTCATGGCGTGCGTCGATAAGAATGAAATCATTGCCAGCACCGTCAAACTTATAGAAGGGTATTTCTGTTGGCATTTTTCTTATAACTCTATATCGTTCAATATTTTTTTTAATTCCTCCATGTGCGGATTAACTTTCAGCATGGCATCATATTTTTCGTTTGTGGTGTATGGGCGTACTTCTACATCTATTTGTTCAAGCTCAAGTCGAAACATCAGATTGTCTATGCCGCTCTCGTGTCGCATCCATTCAATCATAGAAACCGTGAATGGTCGCATCTCGACGTTGAGGTAGGCATCCACGGTGTGAATTACAATGATGTTGTCCTGCAATTCGACACGTGCGTTGCGCAGGGCTTCCTCTATGCGTGGCATCTCGCCAGCTTTTTTGTTCAGCATCTCGGTCCAGTAGTCCGCTACGGTCTCTTTCGTCAGCGGAACCTTCATGGTTTTATCATTTACTTTATCTTGTTGCTGACGAACACGCTGCATGGCGTTTTTAATAGAAAGAGTGCCTATTTGCGATGTTATGCCTCTTCCCGAGAGGCGCACAACGGTGGATTCTGCTGGCTTGGCAGTGACGCTGGGCTGTTGTGGTTCTGTTGGCGGTGCGGGTGTCTGCGGAGCAGATACTGGCGGTGTTGCGCTATCGGCAGGCTTGCTTGAGGTTTGGACAGTTGCCGTTGGCTGATTTGTCTGTGCTGGAGGCTGTGGCGACTGAGGCGTAGCAGGCATAGTGACCCTCCCCTCTGCATCCGCCGGCGTTAAAGGAGATGGAGGTCGAGACGTGCTTATATGTTCCGCGTGAGGCGATCTTGCTATCTAACCAGCGGCAAGCTTCATCAGCGTTACTTCGACAAAGAGGCGTTTGTTGCCAGCCTCCTTATATCTGAAATCAGCATCACTCGCTAAGTTCAAGTACCACAATAATGTAGGAAGTCCACATTGCTGAGCTTGCGTCATATAGCGTTTGTTCGTTTCTTCGTTGGCACCCAGCAGCAGGTGCATTGAGGCGTCGAGCGAAACGATAAGGTTCCTGATATATTCGGTCAATCCAGTAAGGAATTGCTGGTTGTTGATTCCTCGGTTAGCCATCTCGTCATACTTCAGCATCACTTTCGCCACATCCTTTCGTTGGAAGGCATCCATCAGTTCGAAGTAGCAGTCGGTGTCAATCATGCTGAGATTTTCGGCGCAAGCTTTTTCCGTGAGGTTGCCACGCGTGAAACTCACCAGTTGGTCGAAAGTTGAAAGAGCATCGCGCATACCGCCTTCCGCCTTGCGTGCTATTAGTTTCAATGCGGCATCCTCGTAGGTGACGTGTTCCTGCTCTGCGATATGCTTCAAGTAATTGACGATATCAATATCTTGAATACGCTTAAATTCATAGACTTGGCAGCGAGAGAGTATTGTGGCGATTACTTTGTGACGCTCTGTTGTGGCGAGGATAAATTTGGCGTATGATGGCGGCTCTTCAAGGGTCTTAAGGAAAGCATTGAAAGCACTCTGGGAGAGCATGTGAACCTCATCGATGATGTATATCTTATATTTTCCTGTCTGAGGGGGTACCTGCACCTGCTCTACGAGGGCGCGGATATCATCAACACTATTGTTTGATGCGGCATCAAGTTCAAAAATATTCATTGAGGCCATATCATTGAACGAACGGCAGGACTCACATTCGTTGCAGGCCTCCATGTCATCAGTAGGATTTGTGCAGTTGATGGTTTTGGCAAGGATGCGCGCACATGTTGTCTTGCCCACGCCACGTGGACCGCAGAACAGGAAAGCCTGAGCCAGCTGCCCTGTCTTGATGGCGTTTTTGAGTGTGGTGGTAATATGTTCCTGCCCTACGACGCTGGCAAAAGTACTCGGACGATATTTACGTGCCGAAACAACAAAGTTTTCCATTGTTTTACAGATTGTATTGAATTAGCAAAAATACGTTTTTTTCAGCAATCTGCAAAGTACTTTTGTAAAATATAAATCAGAATTGGTTCTCTCGTTGTGAGTAGCGTTTTTTGCACCATGTCATCTGCTTTTTGGCGTAGTGCCATGTGTTGAGCTTTATGGCTTCGGTGATTGATGAAATGGCTGATGCCGCTTGATGAGGAGTGCCGTAGGCGAAAAACTCGCGGTAGCCGACTGTATTGAGGGTGTTGAGGTGTTGCAGGTGCCACAAAGAGCAAACCTCTTCATACAGTCCGCTGTCTATCATCTCGTCAACGCGATGGTTGATGCGTTCGCGCAGTGCTGACGGTTCGACGTTCATAACAACTACCTCTATATCAAACGGCCTTTTTTTGATTGTATGTTCAGCGATAAGCTTGCTGTAGGGGCGGCCAGCAGTGATGCTGACTTCTATGGCGCGTTGTAGGCGTATGGGGTTGGATTTGTCAACTACGGCATAATAATCGGGGTCGATTTCTTGCAACATGGACTGGAGGGCGGCAATGCCTTGACGGTTTAGCAGGTCTTTCAGTTGATTGCGCAGTTCTGGCGTGGGGTCTGGCATAACTGCTATGCCATTGATTATAGCGTCAATATACAAACCGCTGCCACCGACAGCAATCACTGTGTCGTGATGGCAAAACAGATGCCCGATTAGTTCTATTGCGTCATGCTCGAAATCAAAGACATTATATGGCATTTCAACGGAACGGCACGCTACGAAATGGTGTTTCACTATGCTTAGTTGCTCTATCGTTGGACGTGCTACGCCTATACACAATTCGGAATATATTTGTCTTGAGTCGCACGACACTATCTCGGTGTCATATTTTTGAGCCAGCTCTATAGCATGTTGCGTCTTGCCCGAAGCTGTTGGTCCCGCCACGATAATAAGCCTTTTATCCATATTGGCATGATTTTGATTGTCAGCTGTTCTTGTCTATTTGATTCAATATAGACTTGAACTGTTGCCAAAATAATGGGAAAGACTTATTCACCACAGCTTCGTTGTCAATCTTCATATTGCGGTGTAATAGTAATAGCGGCGCAAACGCCATAGCTATGCGGTGGTCTTCGTGTGTATTGATGACATCGACGGGCTTTAGCTTTGAGGGGAATATGTGCATTATGTTCTCCCCCACCTCGATACGGCATCCCATGCGACGCAGTTCCTCGCAGATGGATTCTATGCGGTCAGACTCTTTGTGTCGTAGGTTCTTTATTCCGCGTAGATAAGCATCAACTCCCATGATGGCGCATACGACAGCAACCGTAGGAAAAAGGTCTGGACTGTCGGTAAAGTTATAGGACAGTTTTTTGTCGGCTTTGCCATTAGAGAGAAGACGCAAAGATGTGGCACCCTTGCGGTATGGTGAGTGTACCTGCTGTGTTGTGACTCCGAAGTGCTTAAATAGTTCGCTTGCAATGGCATCGCCTTGACAGCTGTTGAGAGAGAGGTTTCGCAGTCGGATGCGTGTGCCGGGGAGTATGGCGGAGATGGCGTAGAAGTAGGATGCTGCCGACCAATCATTTTCTATGGTTACAACGCTTTGGTGTGCTGATGATGGCGGACATTTGCCAATCATGTAGGTGTGTCCATTTGTCGAAATAGATACTTCAACGCCTGCTTGTTTAAGCACCTGTGCTGTCATTTCTATATAGGGTCGGCTCACTATTCGTCCTACGAGACTGATAGATATTCCGGCAGGCATGGACAGCCCCATGAGCATGAGGGCAGAGGCGAATTGGCTGCTTTTTGAGGCTCGCACGGAAACCATTTTTCGGTTGGCCTCGCCTCCTACAATCTGCACAGGTAGGCAGCCCTCTTTCTCTGTGTATGTGATGCTTAGCCCGATGCTGTTCAATGCCTCTACGAGGTCGTCTATAGGACGACGGCAGAGACTGTTGTCGCCCGTTACGATGTGTACGCCGCTTCGTAATGCGAGGTATGCAATCATGAATCGGGCTACAGTGCCAGCGTTATTGCAGTAATAGACGGATGTCGTATTATGTTGAGCTTGTTGCAAGAGGGTGCGCATCAGCTTAGTGTCGTCCGAGTCCGACAGGTTTCTAAGGACGAAAGCACCATGCATCAGACTATTGACCATGAGCCATCGGTTGCTGAGGCTCTTGGAGGCTGGAAGCGTTATCTGTATGTCACCCGTGTTCACAGTCCGAGGTCTTTGATGCGTCTGTAGAGTGTGCGTTCAGAGATGCCGAGGTCTTTTGCTGCCATTTTGCGGTTCCCTTTATGTAGCTCCAAGGCCTTCTTGATAGCCATTTTTTCTCGCTCGTTGAGGTCGAGAGGTAGGTCGGCTTCGATTACCGTTGGTTGCTCAACATCATCATGTAATGTTGTAACTTCCTCAAATACCGTCTGCTGTTCCTCTTCTGTGGAGGGCAGCATCATGCTTTTCTGCTGTGGTTCAAATGTGTGCTTTGGCGCTGGGGTGACGATGGGTTCGCCCATCAGCGAGTGCTCTTTGAGTTGTTCTACGGTGCGGCGCAGGTCGTACAGCTCATCACGCATCTCGCTTATCATCTGTCCCATAGATAGTGCTTTTAGTAGCAGCTCGCGGTCCGTGATGTTGCTCATGCCGTGTCCTTGCGCATAGCCACCTTGTGCCAGCGGTACAATCTGTGCCGATGTGTTGGGAATATATTTTTGTAGTATCTCGCGCGTTATCAGCCGTTCGCTTTCGAGCCATGCGATGCGCTTGGTGATGTTCTGTAGCTCGCGCACGTTGCCGTTCCATGGGTAGTGCATGAGGTATTCACGGGCTTGGTCATCTGCCAGCATTACGGCGGGGCGTCCAGACTCTATGGCTATGTCGGCAGCGAAACGGCTGAAAAGCATAGGGATGTCGTTCTGGCGCTCTCGCAGCGGCGGGATGTAGATGCTCATCTGGTTGAGACGGTAGTAGAGGTCGGCGCGGAAACGCCCCTCGCGCACCGCTTCTTCCATATTGTTGTTGGTGGCTGCAACAACGCGCACATCAACCTGCTGTGGCATTGATTCGCCAACGGGTATCACTTCGCCATTTTGTAGTACGCGGAGCAGCTTCACTTGTACCGAGAGGGGCAAATCGCCCACCTCGTCAAGAAAGATAGTGCTGCCGTTGGCTTCGGTGAAATAGCCTTTGCGGTCGCGGTCGGCACCAGTGAACGACCCTTTCTTGTGCCCAAACAACTCGCTCTCTATCGTCCCTTCGGGGATGGCACCGCAGTTGACGGCGACGAGTTTATGCTGCCGTCTGTCGCTGTAGCCGTGTATGATGCGGGCGAAAGCTTCTTTTCCCACACCACTCTCGCCAGTGACGAGTATCGAAAGGCTTGTGGGGGCTGACAGTACGGCATTTTCAATAGCTCGGTTGAGTTTGGCATCATTGCCTACGATGCCGTATTTCTGTTTTACTTGTTCTATATCAATAGCCATTGCGGTCTTTTGTGACTGTTTGTTTATATGCTTATCACTCGGTGCAGCTGTTTTTCTATTTTATGTTTAATTTCTTGATAGGCTGCTACTTCTTGAAGCATCTCTATCATTTTGTCTTCGTCTTTTGTTTCGTTGAGCTGTCGTCGTAGTTCTGCAATTATGGTGTCCAACTTCATCACTTTTAAGGCACATAGCGTTTCCTGTACTTCAATGCTAAGACGTTTCAATCTGCGGTTTTGGTCTATTTCTTGCCGTATCTTGCTAATCTCTTCTTCATCGTCAATGCCAATGGGATGCTCAACTACGTCCAACGAGATGCCGCGCTCTTCCCACAGGGGGCTAATTTGATAAGGCTCCATCATCTGCGTCAGTGCATAGTTGCGCAGCTGGTTGTCTTGCTGCATTGCAAAATAGTTGGCATCAGGCAGTTTCTTGCCGTTTTGCACACAGTCCTTGTAGATGTCGAATATTTTTTTGTACAGCGGATTGTCTATTGTAATATCATCGTTTGTGATGTCGTCCACTATCAGTTCGGCAACAACAACCTTATATGTCTTTCTTGTTTCAGGAGTCTCATCGCCCTCTTCTTTTTCTTCGTTGTCATCATCGTTTTTGCTCTCTATCTCGATTACGGTGCTGCCGTGGCGAATCAAGAGGCGAGCCACATTGGCTTCCTGTGCTTCGGCGGGATTGAGCGATGGAAGCACCTGCGGAGGCGAGGTGTATTCATTGCTGGGAAGAAAAAGGTCGTCTGGCGGAGGAACAAATCCGTAAGTCTCGGGTTGAATGGAATTGGTGTTGACACGAGGAGTGCCTGATGCCGCCACAGCCTGCGCCTGCTGCTGTATGGCAGGGTCGTTGGCTGCTTCTCGCGCCGCCTCGCGTTGCTGCTCCTGCAGCAGTTTGCGATGGGCATCGCCGATGCTGCGTGCAACCATGTTTGAGAGCAGGTCCTCTGGCGTCTTAAAGAGATAGGCGCATTGGCGCACATATTCGGTACGTTCCTGCTGGTTGGAGATGAGCGCCAGAGAGTGGACTATCTCATTAACATACTCTGTTTTGCGCATGGGGTCGCGCTGTATCTCGTCGCCAACAAGACGGGCACGATACATCAAAAAGTTCTCGCTGTGTTCGGCAAGGTAGCGTTGCAGCTGTTCTGAGCCATATTTTTGTGCATAGCTGTCAGGGTCTTCGCCATCAGGGAAAAGCACGGTACGTACGTGCATTCCTTCGGAGAAGAGCAGATTGACGGCTTTGAGCGTTGCCTTGATGCCTGCTGCATCGCCATCATAAAGCACCGTTACATTATTTGTATAGCGCTTGATGATACGTATCTGTGGCGCTGTGAGCGAGGTGCCGCATGATGCTACGGTGTTTTCCACCCCCGACTGGTGCATGGACAGCACATCGACATTGCCTTCTACCAGATAGCACATGTCGGCACGCCCTATTGCGCTGCGAGCCTGATAGATGCCGTATAGGGCATTGCTTTTATCGTATATCTCGCTTTCGGGTGAGTTAACATATTTTGCAGCTTGTTTCTCTTTGCTTAGTACGCGTCCGCTGAAACCTATCACGCGTCCGCTGATGCTGAAAATGGGAAACATCACACGTCCACGAAAGCGATCGTATCTTCTTATCTTTTGTCCTGTTTCACCAGCTTCGGACTCTTTGACAATGGTAAGGCCTGTTTTTTGCAGCACATCAAGGCTGTAGCCGTTGCGTAGGGCATGGTCGGTAAAGTCTGTCCACTCATCTTTGCAGTAGCCCAGCCCAAAGCGTTTGATAATTTCGTCGGATAGCCCTCGTTGATGGAAATAGGCCAGGCCTATGGCACGTCCCAGCTCGTCATTAGTCAGCAAGTCGGCAAAATATTTCTGAGCAAACTCGCTGACATGAAATAGGTTGTCCCGCTCGTTTTGTTTTTTCAGTTCCTCTTCGTTGAGGGGTTCTTCCTCAACGGGAATATTATATTTGGCTGCCAGCCATTTTAGTGCCTCAGGATAACTGTAGTGTTCATGTTTCATCAAGAACCCTACAGCATTGCCACTCTCACCGCATCCAAAACATTTATATATGCCTTTGGATGGCGACACATAGAATGATGGTGTTTTCTCATTGTGAAACGGACAGCATCCTATATGATTGGCACCGCGTTTCTTAAGAGATACAAACTCACCTACCACATCAACTATTTGTGTGGCATCCATTATGCGGTCTATGGTCTGTTTATCTATCATAAATATTTGGCAAAAATACAAAATTATGCTGACATAATGGCAGATTTATTTTACGTGCTTTTTAGTTTTTGTGTTGATTTTACATAAAGTATTGGTTGTTTTTCGATTTCTATTGATTGTTTTTTTTGAAAAATAATCAAAAATAAAATATTGGAAATCAATATTTACAAAACAATTGTGTAAAAATATCACATTTTTATTTTGTCAATATAAATAATAGTTTTACTTTTGCGTTGTAAAAACACGATAAGAAAAAGAAAGTATGAATATGGAAAGTTATTCTTATAAATATCCACATCCTGCGGTGGCGACAGACTGCGTGGTGTTCGGTTTTAATGGACGAGAGCTGAAGGTACTTCTAATTGAACGAGGTATTGAGCCTTATAAAGGTATGTGGGCTTTCCCCGGCGGATTTATGCGTATGGATGAGAGTGCCGAGGATTGTGCTCGTCGAGAGCTGAAAGAGGAGACGGGACTTGACCTAAAGTATATTAAGCAGCTTGGTGCTTTCTCTGGCGTCAACCGAGACCCACGAGAGCGCGTAGTGTCGATTGCTTTCTATTCGTTGGCACGCCAGTCGGAAGTGCGTGGTGGCGATGACGCAGTTGGGGCCAAATGGTGGTCAATCAATGAAGTGCCACAGCTGGCATTTGACCATGACTTTATTTTGCGTCAAGCCATGAATAGGCTTCGTCAAGATATTCATTTTGAGCCTATAGGATTCGGATTGCTTGAGGAACAGTTTACTATTGCCGACCTACAGCGTCTGTATGAGAGTGTGCTTGGCGTTAGTTTCGACCGTCGTAACTTCTATCGTAAAATATTACAGACTGGTATTTTGCAAGAGGTGGATACTCCTTCGAGGCCAGAGAAGAGATATTATGGCAAGCGCAGTGAAATGATGTCTATGGATATAGATGCATTGTTTGCTCCAACAATGAAAAAGGGCAGGATAAAGGCAGAACCGAATGATGATGTGTTGTCTGAACCCTCTATGTTGCAAGAGAGTTTTGATGATGGCCGATTGCACAATGTGGGGCGCAAAGGTAAATTATATCGTTTTGTAAAAGAGAAGTACGACAACTTGAAGGAAGGCGGAAAGTTCCACATGGAATTCTAAAAGGGCGGGGGCTCTTTATCATTTTGCATTTTACTATTTGAAGTGGTGTGTGTTATATCTCTTCATGGGTGTGCTTTACTAAAAAATAAGGATAAATAACAATCAATGTAATTATTCAAAAAAAATGGAAAAAAATTCACAAAACAAATTAGAGAAGGCAAAGGTTTATAATCTAATCATTCTCGACAAGAGTGGCTCTATGAATAGCATCCGTCGGGCAGCTATAGATGGGTTGAATGAAACTCTTGGCGCTATTCGCTCTGCACAGGACAGTTATGCTGAGACGCAGGAACACTATGTTACAATACTGCCGTTCTGCGGATGCTCTATGCGATACATCATGAATTGCGTACCAATCGCAAAGGTGCATAACATTAGCGAAAAGGAGTATGTCCCTTGCTGTATGACCCCGCTTTATGATGCTATGGGGAAAGGAATAAACGAGCTGTTTCATAAAATAGAAGGACAGGAAAATGCTACGGTTGCGGTTACTATTATAACTGATGGCATGGAGAATGCTTCAAAGGAATATCGAGGTTCGGCAATCAAGGAGCTTGTGGAGCGTATGCGTGACGAATATGGCTGGAATTTTGCTTATATCGGAACCAATCAAGATGTGGATGCCGTAGCTCGTGATTTATCGATTGACAATACAATGTTTTTTTATGATGATGAGGATGGTATGCGTAGAGCATGGGAAAGAGAGCATCGGTCGAAGAGGGTAATGTATGCGAAAGTGCATAACTTTGTTGCTGAAGCAAAGGCAGAATCAGACTCTCCCTCCTTTTTCGGAAGGATTTCGAAAATACGTGAGATGATGCGTTCCAACAGGAACTACAGAGAGATGTCTGAATTCACCAATCGTATTACCCCGGACCATATTACGAGCCTTGAAAACAATCAGATTTTTGTTTTTGGGAGCAATCCCGAAGGTCAGCATAATGGAGGTGCCGCTATGACGGCGGTTAATCTCTTCGGTGCGCAAATTGGGGTTGGCGAAGGGTTGCAGGGGCAAAGCTATGCTATTCCGACAACGCAAAGTCTTCGTGAAACGAGAGCGGCTGTTGAAAGATTTTTGACTTTTGCAGAAAAACATCCGGACATGACATTTCTTGTTACTCGTGTGGGGTGTGGCAACGCAGGTCATTCGATTAGCGATATGGCGGCAATGTTTGTTCGTGCCATAGATATTAAAAATGTGTGGCTCCCCATTGACTTCTGGGAGGAGATTTTGTGATAATAATTCTTTTTTATTTTTTTGAGCGAGATGGCTGTGGCTATCTCGCCTTTTTTTTGATTTGTAAAGTCATTTATTTTTACGACTTTTGTTATATGATTGAATCTTCTATATTTTCTCTAAAAGACGGTAAGAGGTTGGTTTCAAGTGTTTTGTTAAATAGGGGCTCTCTTCTTTTTTTCTTAATGCCCTTAATATTTGTCGCCTGTCGAGGTAAAGACCCTGCGGCTGGCAAGATGATTTTTAGATACAATGAAGCTGCCGGCATCACAACGCTTGACCCTGCCTATTCCAAAAATCAAGCACTCAACTGGGCATGCAGCCAACTATATAATGGGTTGATACAATTGGACGGCAACCTCAATCCGCAGCCTTGCCTCGCCAAGAGCTGGACAATCTCTTCCGACGGTCGCACATATACTTTTACATTGCGCGACGATGTTTTTTTTCACAAGAACGCGCTTTTCGGCACACCAGACTCTACACGCCGTGTTGTAGCAGCGGATTTTGTATATAGCCTCAACCGAATACTTGACCCGAAGGTGGCCTCACCAGGACTATGGATTTTCAACGAGGTTGAGGAGAATGGTTTTACCGCTCCCGACGATACTACGTTCGTTATTCGTCTCAAGGAGCCATTCAGTCCCTTTCTCGGATTGCTGAGCATGCCATACTGCAGCGTGGTGCCGCAAGAGGTCGTGGCGCATTATGGCGAAGATTTCCGCCAGCATCCGTGTGGCACGGGTCCATTCCGCCTTCAACTGTGGAAAGAGAGCGTAAAGATGGTGATGCGGAGAAATGACAATTATTTTGAACGTGATGAGCAGGGACACGCACTCCCCTACCTTGATGCTGTAGCCATCACGTTTATCATAGACCGTCAGACCTCGTTCCTTGAATTTGTCAAAGGCAATCTGGATTTCATGAACTCCCTCGACGCCTCATACAAAGACGAGATACTTACGCGCACGGGGCAGCTGAAAAGTAAATATGCCGACCGCATAGACATGGTGAGCATACCATTTCTTAACACAGAATATCTCGGTTTCAAAATGGATGGCAACGACAGTCCTCTCCTTGACCGCCGTATTCGTCAAGCGATAAATTTCGGTTTTGACCGCGAGAAGATGATGAAATACCTGCGCAATGGCATCGGCACCCCCGGTGTCTATGGCTTCATTCCCAAAGGGCTGCCGGGATTTGACACCACGATGGGTCCGCAATATACGTATGACCCTGCCAAAGCTCGCAAACTGCTCTCGGAGGCAGGCTACCCGGGAGGAAAAGGACTGCCAGAGCTGACCATAAGCACTACGGCAAATTATTTGGACCTTTGCAAATACATACAACAACAGCTGGAACTGGTTGGGATTCGGATAAAGATTGACGTAAATC
Organism: Bacteroidales bacterium; assembly: GCA_017451385.1. Lineage (GTDB taxonomy): Bacteria > Bacteroidota > Bacteroidia > Bacteroidales > P3 > Colimorpha. The sequence goes on along the minus strand of JAFSPS010000010.1, from coordinate 62,640 downwards.
CTCCGGCGGCATTGAGTGAGCAAATTGCACAAGGCAAGAGTGCATGGTTCCGCAAGTCGTGGATTGCCGATTATCCGGATGCCGAGAACTATTTGTCGCTCTTCTATAGTCGCAATTTTGCTCCTGATGGACCAAATTACACTCATTTCAGCAGCCGCACGTTCGACAATCTATACGATAGGGCACGAAGCACCAGCAACGATACGCAGCGTACGGAGATATACAAACAGATGGACCGCCTGCTGATGCAGGAGGCTCCTGTGGTGGTGCTGTATTATGACCAAATACTGCATTTCACGCACAAGAATGTGCATGGACTACAAACTAATGCCTTGAATGCTCTTGACCTGCGTCATGTCGTTATAGATAATGACTGATAGCCGCTCGTTATTTCATCGAAACAAACAATTTAATACACTAATACATATATTTATGAAACACAGTCTTTCTTTTTTCTTTTTTATTCTAATCGCATCACTATTTTTCTCATGTACATCAAAACAGGCTCATTTCACGGGAACAATAGAGAACTATTCCGGAGCGAAGGTGTCTATGATGGATGTTGTGACTATGGATGGCGAATTTGTTGACCTCGAAGTGGCATCAGACGGGTCCTATACATGGGACATTGATGCTTCCGAGCCACATATCTATTTCGTTGTTTTCAGTCAGCCGGAAAGTGGTTTCAAACTCTATGTCGAAAAAGGCATGAAGGGCACAATGAAGCTTTCGTTTGCGCCAGAGACGGCAATGAATGTAACCCGCATGGTGTGTAAAGTGGACTATGAGGGCGACAACAAGGATGTTATGGACTTGCTGCAGACTGCCAGCTACTACGATGCTCAGAACAACACCATCATGGCGGCAATGGGACATGAATGGTCTTTCGAACAGTATCGTAACACGTTGCATCATTCTGTAGATAGCGTGTTGCATCTTTATGATGCTGTCGGAAGCACCACATTCCGCAATATGGTCAAAAACCTCTACGAGCTACGCGAGCAGGAGTCATTGTTTTGGTTCACCAGCGTCAGTAATGTGAAGGATGCAGACTTCGACGCCTTTGCAAATGAGGCCGACCGCAACAACAATGAGAATATCGCTCTCCTATATGCCATGTACTACTACGAGAATCAGTTGTCGCCAGAGGTTCGAGATGTAGAAATCTTCAGCCAATTGCCGACGCTCTATGAAAATCCTCTAATGGTAGAAAAAACATCGGACATGATGATAAAAACTATTTTGCAACAGATGCCTGAAAATATTGAGGATGTATATGCCGCCTATCTGCGTGCCAATTCGTCACGTGAAATTCCGTCGGATGTTGACGAATATTATAAATCGGTAATGGCTATTGGCATCGGGCGTCCGGCAAAGGATTTCGATATGTATGATGCTTCGGGCAAGCGTGTGATGCTGAGTGACCTAAAAGGCAAAGTTATATATATTGACGTTTGGGCTACATGGTGCCGCCCCTGCCTCAACGAGATTCCGCATTTGGAGAACGTCTATCAGCACTACCGCAACAATAAAGACATAATGATTGTTAGCGTCAGCATTGATGACAATAGGGCATCGTGGCTTGAAAAAATAACTATAGACCGTGCCCCGTGGCCCCAATACATTATCAATGACCCACAGAACAGCGCACTCGTGCAGAACTATCAAATTAACAGCATACCTCGTTTTCTGCTTATTGACAAGGACGGCAAACTTCTATCCTTCAATGCACCACGTCCTTCTGACGAACAAATATTTGCTGTCCTTGACCAAGCATTGCAGCAGTAGCCTCTTTTCAGGGCGCATGGATGTCTGCATCTAATGAGCTGGACGATACAAAAGAAGGTCTGCATGAAGCGATGCAGACCTTCTTTTGGTATTTTCAAAATCCGGGGAAATTTAGATAGATGGTTGGTAGTAGGAGTAGAAATCCTATCACGATAAGTGCAAGGATAAACTTCCATACCCATTTCAGCCATGTGCCGTAGGGGATGCGAGCCACGCCGAGACAGCCTATCAGCACTCCACTGGTAGGAGTGAGCATGTTAGTAAATCCATCACCGAACTGGAATGCAAGGACGGTAGTCTGTCGTGATATGTTAATAAGGTCGGCAAACTGCGCCATGATGGGCATGGTTAGTGCCGCTTTGGCAGAACCCGATGGCATCACGATGTTGAGCAGTGTCTGGAACCCATACATCACGCCTACTGATGCCACGGTGCCCATCTCGGATAGCGAATTGCTGAGGGCGTAAAGCATGGTATCTATAATCTTGCCATCGCGCAGAATAAAGATGATGCCACTGGCAAGACCGACGACAAGTGCCGCCGAGAGAATGTCTTTACATCCGTCGAGAAAAAGTTTTGCCAAGCTGTCGGCACTCTGGCTGTCGGCGATGCCAGAAAGCAGACCCATAGCGAGAAATAGGGCTGAAATCTCTGTGACATACCATCCGTAGCCCAGTACGCCAACCACAAGAAAGAATATTGTGAAAAGAAGTATATCGAGTATGAAGAAATGTACAGACTTGCGTAGCGCAGGAAAAGCAGTAACGACAAAGAGTACAGCAAGGATGGGTATTATTGGCAATGTGGTTTGTATGTTGCCAATGCCGATAGTCGTTGTCGGGTAGGCTATGGCGACATAAATGAGTACAGCCGCTATGGCAGCATAGACAATCCATGCCACACGTGGCGAACTATATACTACGGGGTTGGCATCCTGTTGTTGCACCCTGTTGCGCCAATATTCGTCTATACCGTGTACGGGAGAGAGGTGTGGGTCTGCTTTGATGCGGTGAGCATACCATAGCACGAAGGTTATGCCTATGACGGTAAGCATAACCCAACAGAGCATCCTATACTCCATGCCGGAGAAAATGGGCAAGTCGGCAATTCCCTGAGCGATGCCAATGGTGAAGGGGTTGAGTACTGCGCCAGCAAAGCCTATGTGCGCTGCCACATAGCACATGCAAAGGCCCACGATAGAGTCGTACCCCATAGAAACGGCGAGGGGTACAAAGATGACAGAGAATGCTATCGTCTCCTCGCTCATGCCGAAGACAGCACCGAAGAGGCTGAACATCAGCATAACAAGTGTGATGATGATATTGTCGGTCCCAAGATGACGTATCAGGCGATAACGATTCAGACGTTGCATACGCCTCAGGAAGGCCATCACACCGACATCTATTGCATGGCTGTTGTTGAGTATCCAGAAGGCGCCCCCCACCATGAAAATAAAAATGATGATGTCGGCCTTGTCACAGAAACCGTTGAAAAGGGATGAGAACACCTGCCATGTCTGTGGCTGGCTATCCACATAGTGGAACGAATTGTTCTGCACTACTTGGCGTGTGGAGGTGCTGCCGTCGGCATTGTGCACTTCTATTGTCTCGCGCACAAATTCGCCGCCGGGCACAAACCATGTGCATACGGCGGCGATGATTATTAGCGCAAAGACGATAGTGAAGGTATGTGGTATGCGCTTCACAGTCGTTGTATTTTATAGGCTGTTTAAGCAGTTGGTAACATTCTTTTCGATACGTGCTGCAACATCGTGGCAGTCTTCGGCTTTCTGGAACTTCTCGCCAGTGATGTGCTCGTAGAGCTCGATATAACGGTCGGTGATGCTGTTGACAATCTCGTCCGTCATCTCAGGCACCTGCTGTCCCTCTTTGCCTTGGAAGCCGTTTGACATAAGCCATTCACGTACAAATTCTTTGGAGAGCTGACGTTGATGCTCGCCTTTGGCAAGACGCTCCTCATAGCCTTCGGCATAGAAATAGCGGCTGCTGTCGGGTGTATGTATCTCGTCGATGAGATAGATTTTGCCATCGCGTTTGCCAAACTCGTATTTAGTATCAACGAGAATCAACCCTTTCTCGGCGGCCATCTTGGTGCCACGCTCAAAGAGTGCAAGGGCATAGTACTCCAGCTGGTCGTAGTCTTCTTTGGAAACGAGGCCTGTGCGTATAATTTCTTCGCGCGAGATATTCTCGTCATGTCCCTCGTCCGCCTTGGTAGTAGGTGTCACTATCGGCGTTGGGAATTTCTGATTCTCCACCATGCCTTCGGGCAGCGGTACGCCGCAGAGGGTGCGTGCGCCTGCCTTATATTCGCGCCATGCGCTGCCGGCGAGATAACCGCGTACAATCATCTCAACGCGAAAGCCTTCACACTTTAGACCTACGGTAACCATAGGGTCAGGTGTAGCAATCTTCCAGTTGGGCAGGATATCGGCTGTAGCATCAAGAAATTTGGCGGCTATTTGGTTGAGCACTTGTCCTTTATAGGGTATGCCTTTGGGCAACACGACATCGAATGCCGATATGCGGTCGCTCACTACCATGGCCATATACTTATCATCAATATTATATACATCACGAACCTTTCCTACATAAAGGCTTTTCTGTTTTGGAAAATGAAAGTTGGTTTTGGTTATTGCCTGCATGATTTATTGTGTTTTATGTTTTATTAAGCAATAGAATGAAATGCAAAAATATATTTTTTTTTGATGCGTTGCGCCGTATTTTTTTCACAAAACAGATATATACATTTCAATCTTGTTCTATTTATTTGTTTGCGGATGTAATTTATAACTATGATTATGCGTTTATTATATTAGTTATATGGATTAGCGGATTGTTGCAAATAGATGTTTTTTTTTGAAAGTATCAAATATCTTATGAAAAAAATCGTCATTATCATTTGTATTGTTGCTCTTTTGGGGTGTGCTGATTTTAACAGGCATACCATAGAGAACACTGTTTCCGAAATCAATCATTATTATCCTGCAATTGTTGATGATGGTGTTGTGGCTACGGAAGCTATAGTGTTAGGCGACACAGTTGTTTTTCGTTATGCCGTAAATGAGGATGTCCGTTCGTTGGATGATTTCAAGGCTCTTGACAGTGATGCACGATTGCAACAGCTGAGATTGCATGGGCCAGAGATGGAGTCCTTTCTTGGTATAATAGAGCGTTGCAAGATGTCGTTAAAGGAGGATTATGTTGGGAGTGTCAGTGACGAGCATGTTTCAATCATTCTCATGAGTGGGATGTGAGTGGGACTGCTGATTGTAAACGATAGAATACAAGAACGGGCAAGTCATTGAGACTTGCCCGTTCTTTTTTTTGCACTATTTTTTTTATTCAGCATCGCTGACGAAGGGATAGCTGTAGTCCTCGGCAGGAGCGAAAGTCTCCTTGATAGCCTGCGGGCTGACCCAGCGCAGCAGGTTGAGGTAGGAACCTGCCTTGTCGTTGGTGCCACTGGCGCGTGCACCGCCAAAAGGCTGCTGTCCGACGACAGCACCTGTGGGCTTGTCGTTGAAGTAGATGTTGCCAGCAGCATATTTGAGGATGTCGTATGCCTCGTGCAACGCCTTACGGTCTATGCTGAAGATAGCACCGGTGAGGGCGTAGGGCGATGTGCTGTTGCATAGTTCAAGGGTCTCGGCATACTTCTCATCGTCATAGACATAGATGGTGATGATGGGGCCGAAAATCTCTTCGCACATCGACTTATAGTCGGGCTTCTTGGCGAGGATGACGGTTGGTTGCACGAAATAGCCTATGCTCTTGTCGCCCGTACCACCAAACACTATCTCGGCATCGGCACTCTCTTTGGCATGGTTGATGTAGTTCATGCAGTTGTCGAACGAGGCCTCGTCGATGACGGCATTGACGAAGGCGGAGAAGTCGCGCACGTCGCCAACCTTGATAGTGGCAAGCATCTCGCCTACCAGTTGTTTCACCTCAGGCCACATGCTTGAAGGAATGTAGGCACGAGAGGCTGCCGAACATTTCTGTCCTTGATACTCGAAGGCACCACGGACGATAGCGGTTGCCACCTGACGCACATTGGCCGACTTGTGAGCAAAGATGAAGTCTTTGCCGCCGGTCTCGCCGACAATTTTAGGATAGGTCTTATAGTTGTTGATGTTTTCTCCGATGCTCTTCCAGAACCCGTTGAAGGTCTTGGTGCCGCCAGTGAAATGCACGCCGCCGAAGTCGGGGCTTGCAAACACCACCTTGCCGATAAGTGCGCCGCTGCCAGGGAGGAAGTTGACTACGCCATCGGGAAGACCTGCTTCTTTGTAGATTTTCATTAGTAAGTAGTTGGAAAGCAATGCCGTTGTAGATGGTTTCCACAGCGTCACATTGCCCATTAGCACGGGCGACATCTCAAGGTTGCTGGCTATGGAGGTGAAGTTGAACGGCGTGACGGCGAGGACAAAGCCTTCGAGTGGACGATAGGTAACATAGTTCAACGTGCCCTTGTCACTGATAGGTTGGTCGGCATAAATTTGCGACATATAATGCGCGTTGTAGCGCAGGAAATCAACCAGCTCGCATGCACTGTCAATCTCAGCCTGCATGGTGGTCTTGCCTTGCCCCAGCATGGTGGCGGCATTCAGCAGATAACGATATTTGCCTGCTATCAGCGTAGCTATCTTTTGACAGATGCTGGCGCGTTCAATCCACGGTGTCTCGGCCCACTGCTTGCGGGCTTCCATAGCTGCCTCGATAGCCATCTGGACCTCTTTCTCGCCTACTTTATGGTAGTTGGCAAGCACGTGCTTGTTCTCCGTAGGCATCACGACGGTGCCCATATTGCCTGTGCGTATCTCTTTGCCACCTATTATAATAGGTATTTCAGTTACAGTGTTGTATAGTTCGTCAAGGGCTTTGCGGATTGCCTTGCGCTCTGGGCTGCCGGGAGCATAACCCAATACTGGCTCATTCTGTGGTTTGGGGAAAGAAAAAATGGTGTTGTTCATAGTACTTTTGTTTTATTTTTTTGATTATTTGAGAGTACAAAAATATAAAAAATCTTAAAATAATGCAAATCTTCATTGAAAAAAAACTTATACAGTGGTATCAATCAAACTATCGCCCTATCTCATTTTCACAAATAAATTTGCCAAACCAAATAAAAATCGTATTTTTGCAGTTATCATTCCAAATGATATTTTTATGATGAAAACATCCACATATAATGGCTCAATAGGCGACCTATGGCACTATTTGCAAGGGCTTTCCCTCTCGGCTACTGATAGTTTGTGGCTGGCCGAAAAACTAGCACAAAACGCTCAAAAAAAAGAAAAGACAGAAAAAAAGAAGTTGGTCTTTCCTCACATCGATGATGGCATCAAGCCATCGGAAGAGTTGCTTTCAATGGTATTGGGGGCTGCTCCAGATGGATTCGACATCGACAAGGAACTTGAACTGATGTGGGAGGAACGTGCAAAATGAAAGTCTTTCTTGACACTAACGTCCTACTTGACTATGTTTGTGAGCGGCAACCATTCCACGCTGACATCAAACAAGTGCTTATTCTGCACGAACACAATAAAATCCAATGTTTGGTTTCTGCTCTCACAATTGTAAACTGTGCCTATATCATGCGCAAAATGTACAAGAAAGATGAGGTGTTACGTGTTATACGCTGGTTGTGCGATAAGTTTGTTATCTCCAACATAGATAGGTTATCCATTGAGAATGCCGCAAGAAAAGATTATTGTGATTTTGAAGATGCTGTGCAATATTTCTCTGCTCTGCCAAACAATCCGGATGTCATTCTTACACGCGACAAACAAGGTTTTAGCGACCTTGGAATTATAGTTATGACCCCTGCTGAGTTCGTCGCTAAAAGCCACAAATAATGATATACCATCCTACAAATAAAATGACGATATGATATAAACAATGTCGATATGATATAAACAAAGAAACAATAGCATAGACATATTGAGCTGACGCTCTTGTTCTCCATTGGCAAAAGTCTGGTAAACTTGATTGGAATGAGAATAAGAAAGCGTAAGTTCACGCTAGGGCGTGAATTTTCGTAACACTTATTAATTCCAAGGGTTAATACCAGACACCCGCCAATGATAATAAGGCAGTTTAAAACGAAAGAATCACGCCTTTCTTCATGCCCTTATTTACCGACAAAAGCATCCTGCTCAAAAACAATAAGCAGGGGTGCCGAAAACTGCGTAATAGAGTAGGCATTAATTTAAAAACATTTATATTATGGGATTTTTTCAAAAAACAAAAAAACTGAGCACAGAAGAATTATCTTTCAGTAAACAAGAAATTACCTCTATCATTAGGATAGCGGTTGCAATGTGTGCTGCAGATGGTGAGGCGCATCCAAATGAGATGAAAATGATTTCGAATGAAGCTCTTCGTTTTGGTGTTAGTGCAAACGATTTTAAAGTACTTCTAAATAAAGCATCAGATATGAAGGGAGATATGGCTTTGGCGAACATCGCTCTTATGAATGATGCACAAAAACGGTATGTGTGCGCCTACTTGGGAACACTGATGGCAATAGACGGCGATATTGACGATAGAGAAAAGGCGCTATGGAGTCTTGTATCAACACTATGTGAGTTGCCGACTATGAGCATAGCCGATGCTATAAAGTATATGGCTAACTAAAATAATTACAGTATGAAACATATTACATTCAATTCAACAAGTCACCAACGATTTGAAAGTGGCATACCAGTTCGTGGTCTTCAAAGCTGTAATAGAGCAATCGAGATTAAACCAAACACTGATGGATGTAAAGGATACAATATTGATGCGGGTGATGGATACATCATTACAATTTTTAATATGGACGGTAATCATCCATTATGGGGTAACAATGTTCAAATGACACCAAAACCCATGAGAATTGTTCAAAAGAGCAGTGATAAAATAGTGCTGCGAGGTTATCCTTGTCTTGCAATGGGACCTTTTGGCTGGGTGGATTTTGACGGCTCGGACTACGGAATAACCATTAATTTTGATGGCGAAACAATTAGTCAATGTACTTTGCATATGTACGATAGAAATGTAAATATAGAGTATTACAAATAATTTAGACTGTCAATAGCAAATCGCTTTTTTAGCAGATGAGCATTTCGTTGCAATGAGATGCTCATCTCATTATATTCAGTAAAATGACTAATGGTTAGGTGTGAAAAAACAGTAGAGACTGAAAATCAAGTAGATTCTATCAAGATGCAACCCACACTGATTTTTTCCCTCTGCAAAAATACCTTTATTTCCCAATCAAGAACACCGTATTTCGTTTGTGCAGATTTGGTGTATCATTTCTCCATTGCGAGGCGGGACGGCTGACGATATACTGCGACGGTAGCGTAAGGTCGCAAGCTACGCAGACCATCGTATCATGGTGTAGCGTCTCGGCAAGTGTGGCAAGCATCTGGTTGTTACGATAGGGTGCTTCGATGAAAATCTGCGTCTGGTCGTTGCGTAGCACACGCTGTTCGAGGGTGCGTATGGCTGTGGCTCGTTCGTGGCGGTCCACGGGCAGGTAGCCACAGAACGCAAAGTTCTGTCCGTTAAATCCTGACGCCATCAAAGCAAGCATAATTGAAGATGGACCAACGAGAGGCACAACCTCTATGCCTGCCTGTTGCGCCTGTCGTGTGATAAGACGTCCGGGGTCTGCCACGCAGGGCAGTCCTGCTTCTGAGAGCAAGCCCACGTCCTCTCCTTGCTGTGCCGCATCAAGGTATGATGCCACGTCTGCCTCTCCCGTATGCTCGTTGAGAAGAAAAAAAGTTGTAGAATCTATCGAATGAGGGTAACCGGCATGCTTCAGAAACCTTCTTGCAGTGCGTAGCTCTTCGACGATGAAGGTGTGACACCCATAAAGCAGGTCGAGGTTATAGGCAGGCAGCGAATGGGACAGGTCATCGCATCCTATATGCACAGGGAAAAGTATCAGTCGTCCGGACATAATGATTGTTGTTTTAATGTTTTTTAATAGGTGTTTGAACGGTGCTTACACGGAGTTTGTACGGAGTCAGGTCGGACTTTATACGGAGTTTGCTTAGACTTTGATTGTAGTTATTCTTACAATGTTAAATATCTTGCAAAGATACAAAAAAGGTTCTATTTTGATAACCATGTATGTGCGTTTGTCTGCTACTGTGATGAGTAGCAATTTTGAAAAACAAAAAACTAAAAATATATCAGAAATATTTTTTTTTGTATCTTTGCAGAATATTGTCGAACAATAAAACATAACAAATTTTAATAAAACTATGAACAAATTTGACCCCGCAACAGCTATCCAGCGTCTCGATGGTCGCGACGCTTGCCGTGGTGTGAACCCTTCTATCAGCGATTCTGCCACCTTCACTTTCCCCAAGGCTCATTTGATGACCGACACCTTCCACGGTGAGACCGAAGGCTATTTCCTTTACAGCCGTCATTGGAATCCCTCCAATTTGTCGCTCTGCAATGCCCTCGCCGCTATGGAAGGCACCGAGATGGCATGGTGCACTGGCTCCGGTCTGGCAGCCATCACCTGCGCTCTTCTTCATGAGGTGAAATCAGGCGACCACATCATTTCTTCTATGACCACCTACGGCGGTACTTTCGCCTTCATGGCCAACTATTTGAAGAAATTTAATGTTACCTGCAGCTTCGTCAACTTCCAGAATCTTGACGCTGTAAAGGCTGAGGTAGCTAAATATCCCCAGACCAAGGTCCTCTACACCGAGACCATGAACAACCCTCTGCTCCGTATCGCCAACATCCCCGAGCTGGCCAAGATAGCTCACGGTATCGGTGCTAAGCTGATTGTTGACAACACTTTCACCCCCATGATTTTCAGTCCCTACCGTCTTGGTGCCGACGTGGTTGTCTATAGCATGACCAAGTTCATCAACGGTAAGAACGATTGCGTGGCTGGTGCTATCTGCGGTAGCGCTGAATACATCAACAGCCTTATCGATGTCAACAACGGTACCTGCATGCTCCTCGGCCCCGTTTTGGACCCCATGCGCAGCAGCAGCATCCTCAAAAACCTCCACACCCTCCATATCCGTATGCAGAAACACAGCGAGAACGCCATGTATCTTGCAAAACGTTTCAAAGAGGTCGGATTCAAATACAACTACCCCGGTCTGCCCGAGCATCCCGATTACGAGCTCTTCAAGAGCATGATGAATGACGGTTACGGCTTTGGCGGTATGATTTCTATCGACATGGGTACTGCTGATGCAGCCAGCAAGATTATGGAAATCATGCAGGAGAAGGGCGTTGGATACCTCGCCGTTTCACTTGGCTACTTCAAGACCCTCTTCTCCAACTCTGGCAAATCAACCTCCAGCGAGGTGCCTGAGGACATCCAGAAGGAGATGGGCATGAGCGAAGGCCTCATCCGTTTCAGCGTCGGTCTCGACAACGATATCGAAGCTACTTTCCAGCTCATCAAAGAGAGCGTAGAAGAGAGCCGTAAATAAATAGTTTCAATTTATAATCTTCTCTGGACGGGGGCCGCATCAAATGTGGCTCCCGTCTTTTTTTGTAATGAAAATAATACAATCAATATTCTAAAAAAAAGTCTATATTTGCATCACGAATTGTGATGGCAAAGCATTTGCTCATAATACTCATGTTGCTGTTTTTAAGCAACACTATGTTTGCCGCAGAGGCAGATACACACCCACGTCCGGATAATATACGTTCTGCCGCGGACGACAGTCCCACATGGGCGGAATTAGGTATGACCAGTATCATACTCTATCTTGGTGATACTACTGTCCCCGTGCCGACGTGCCATCAAGGCTTTAGCTCCGTTTCGCTAACATTCGTTAATGGCATAAGACGGCTTATCAACGTGGCTTTTACGGCAAACGCTTTTCATTTGCCGTTGCATACGGCTAAGTATTCAATGAGTCATTTCTGCCAGCTACGACTCTGATTAAACCTGCTCTTTCCTCATTTATCTATTAGGTACTCTCATTTGAGGGTGCACTGTGTTAAACCATGTTCATGGGCATGCGCTGACATGTTGGAGCGTATGGCCTATTGTACGGTATAAAAAAATATACACATGAAATATCCAAATATAGTTAAAGATATTTATAGGCAGGACGGAGTGCGTAGAAAACTACGTCATCTGCCGGCTGCGTACTGGTGTTCGTTGGCTGGTGTCATCAGTACGGTATTACTTTTGTTGTATAACAATCTTGGCGATGGTCTGAACGCACTGCTTACGATGGTTACGGCAATAGGGGTATCAAGTCTTTTAATCATCGTTCTGTTCTATCTTATCGGAGATAAGTATGTCGTGTATCACACGGACACCAACAGTCGTCTCAATTTTGCTGAATATTGCTATTCGGCTAAATTGTATGATGAGTTGAAAGGCACCCTTCAACAGCATGATTTGAATAAACTTAGGAGACTGAAGAAGGCTACGACACCAGAACTCGTGCTTTACACCTATAGCAACGACGACAATAGTATCTGTTTTGCTCAGTTGCAATGCGACTATCACGGCAAAATGGTGGCTGCATCACCAATCTATCGACTACAAGGTGAACAGTCTTCAGTAAATAGTTAAATGAAAAACAATTAATTAAAAATACAATGAATAACAAATCGAAAAGTCGGTCATTAGCAATAGGACTTATTATTCTTTTTGCTGGATTACTTATATGTGTAGTATCAATAAAGTATGTCGTTGGCGACACTTTGCAAATGGCATTGCTCTCTTTAGGCGCACTCATAATGATGGCAGGAGGGCTAATTATGCTGTTCGGTAAACATTAAAATACTACATTTGTCCATCGCGCACTGAAAGTATCATCCTCACTATCAGTGCGCGAATTTTTATTTAAAAAAATATTTTGTCGGTTTGAGAAAAGTTCGTATCTTTGCAAACGTTTTCAAGCAAAGATGATCTGTTAGCTCAGTTGGTTTAGAGCGCTTGCTTGACAGGCAAGAGGTCAACAGTTCAAATCTGTTACAGATCACATAAAAGAAGCAATGATCCTTTAGCTCAGTTGGTTTAGAGCGCTTGCTTCACACGCAAGAGGTCGACAGTTCAAATCTGCCAAGGATCACAGAAAAGCGAAATTCATTAGAATTTCGCTTTTTTCTTTCCTTGAAATAAAAAAAGAGGTAATGTTTTTTACGGATATTGCATTACCTCTGTCACATGAAAGCGTATGCTTTATTTCTTTTTCTTAGAGCGCTTGTTCTTTTGTTTCTTTTCTTGTTGTGGACTCACCGTGTCGTTAGTGGTAGGATTGGCAGGTGCAACGCTTTCTTTAGGAAGTGCCTGTTGCGAGGGTTGCGCCGCTACGGTGTCGATAGTCGCCACGCGTGGAGGGTCTTCATAGTAGAGGTCGCCATTAAGATAGTAGGCACGATAGGTTATATTGCCTTCCTTGTCATATTTGTATTTGCGTTTCTCTTTGAGCGTGCTTTTCCCTTCCCATTCGTCGTAGAACTTGATTTTGCGACAGACAATGTTGTTGTGGCTGTCGTATGAGAAATTGTCATCGAGCATCAAGTAGTCTGTGTCGGTGTATTGCATACGACGTGTAATGCGACCATGTTTGTCAAATGAATAGAGAGTGCGATATGCAACGTTGCCGTTAATGTCGTAGGAATAGACGATGCGCACAGTGAGGCGACCTCGCTCGTTGAAGATGTCATGCTGCGATGTGCGCACTACCTCTATCTGCGGCTGCTGTGCTGATGCACGCATGCCGCAAAGCATCACTGCCAACAATAGTAAGAATGAAAAAAGGCGACAGTTTTTTCTCATTTTGAAATATTATAATTAATTAATGCTCGTAATAAGGCTAAACTTTCATGTTAAGTAATGGTCGAAAGCCATACTCCAAATCGATAAAAGAAACTTTGTCAGGACAGGTTCTGCTTTTTATCTATGTTATGCTTTCAATTTCTTGTATCGTGGACGATGAGGTGTGTCGTCGCCAAGTCGTTTTCGGCGGTTTTCCTCATACTCGGAATACGAGCCTTCAAAGAAATATACTTGAGAATCGCCTTCAAAAGCGAGGATGTGTGTGCATATCCTGTCGAGGAACCAACGGTCGTGGCTTATCACCACGGCACATCCGGCAAAATTCTCCAAGCCCTCTTCAAGTGCTCGCATTGTGTTGACGTCGATATCGTTGGTAGGCTCGTCGAGCAGCAGAACGTTGGCTTCGCTTTTGAGCGTCAGTGCAAGGTGGAGGCGATTGCGCTCACCGCCGGACAGCACTCCTGCTTTCTTGCTCTGGTCTGTGCCAGTGAAATTGAAACGCGAGATATAGGCGCGAGCGTTGACGAGTCGCCCGCCCATCATTATCTGCTCGTTACCTTCAGATACAATGTCATATACGCTCTTTTCAGGGTCTATTTGCACGTGTTGCTGGTCAACATATCCAATCTTCACTGTCTCTCCCACGGTGAAAGTGCCCGTGTCGGGTTTCTCTTGTCCCATAATGAGACGGAAGAGCGTGGTCTTTCCGCAGCCATTGGGCCCGATAACTCCCACGATGCCGGCAGGAGGTAGCGAGAAAGTGAGGTTCTCGTAAAGAAGTTTGTCGCCATAGGCCTTGCTGACACCATCCACCTCAAGCACTTTGTTGCCCAGGCGAGGACCGTTGGGAATGAATATTTCGAGGTTTTGTTCTTTCTCTTTTACGTCCTCGTTTAGCATGCGGTCATAGGCGTTGAGACGTGCCTTGCCTTTGGCGTGGCGTGCTTTAGGAGCCATGCGCGCCCATTCCAGCTCGCGTTGTAGAGCCTTGCGTCGCTTGCTCTCCTGCTTCTCTTCGAGGGCGAGACGTTTGGTCTTTTGGTCGAGCCATGACGAGTAGTTGCCCTGCCACGGTATTCCCTCACCACGGTCGAGTTCGAGAATCCAGCCAGCCACATTATCGAGAAAATAGCGGTCATGGGTTACGGCTATGACGGTGCCTTTGTATTGACGCAGATGCTGTTCAAGCCAGTCGATGCTTTCGGCATCAAGGTGGTTGGTGGGCTCATCCAGCAACAGTATATCGGGCTCTTGCAGCAGGAGGCGGCAGAGTGCTACGCGGCGACGCTCTCCCCCACTGAGGTTGCGCACCAGCTGGTCATCGTCAGGACAGCGAAGGGCATCCATAGCGCGGTCGAGGCGTGCGTCGAGGTTCCATGCATCGTGCTGCTCCAGCAGCTCTGTAAGCTCGCCCTGCCGTGCTATGAGTTTGTCGAAGTCGGCATCGGGCTCGGCAAAGGCATTGTTGATTTCCTCATATTCTCGCAGCAGGTCAACGGTCTCTTGCACGGCTTCCTGCACAACCTCTTTCACTGTCTTATTGTCGTCGAGATGCGGCTCCTGTTCAAGATAGCCAACGCTATATCCCGGGGAGAAAACCACCTCACCCTGATAGTCTTTATCCACGCCAGCAATAATCTTGAGCAACGAGCTTTTTCCGGAACCGTTAAGACCAATGATGCCTATTTTGGCTCCATAAAAGAATGATAGGTATATGTCTTTGAGTATCTGACGCGAAGGCGGTATCAGTTTGCCTACGCCCACCATAGAGAATATTATTTTCTTGTCGTCAGCCATTGTGTAATATGATAATTATGATGGTTGAAAATGTTTTGATGAACTGTAAATAACTATGGATTAGAATAAAAGTGATATCGTATAACTATGACGATTGGTTTGAATGTACCAACAATATGATTCGGCTTAAATCTTTTGACTACTCGTCATCGAATGACAGGTCTTTGACGCGCAGCTGCATCTCGGTGTGTCCGTTCCAGTGGTTCTCTTCAAGCATGTAGCACATACTGAAGTGTTCTCCATTCTGAATCCGACCATAATATTCGCCAAGGTTAAACCCTATGGCGGGGAATACTGCATGCTTGCTGCCTTCTTCGAGCGAGATGACCGAGAAACGCAGGTGGTTGCGTCCCACGATGCGTGGTGGCGGCGTGCCATAGTCCACAAGGTTGTGCGAGAGGAATACGGGGATATTGTTCTCCGGTCCGAAAGGAGCAAACTGTTTCAGGATGCGCATGAATTTAGGTGTCAGCTGTTCAGAAAAATTGACCTCAGCGTCAATTTCTATATATGGTGTTGCCGACTCCTCCGGCATGGTCTCTATTACCACCTGTTCGAAGCGTTCGATGAAGGCTTCCAGTTTCTCGGCGCGTATTGTTACACCTGCGGCACAACGGTGTCCTCCAAAATGTTCGAGCAGGTCGGCGCAGCGTTCGAGAGCGCTGTGAATGTCGAAATCCTTGAACGAGCGAGCCGAGCCGACAATGATGTCGTCAGTAGAACGGGTGAAGACGATGGTTGGTTTATAGTATGCCTCCACGAGGCGTGATGCGACAATTCCAACAACTCCTTTATGCCATGTCTCGTCAAACAGGACTATCGAGTGTCGTTCCTTGAAGTATGGCGAAGCCTCCACACGTTTCTTTGCCGTCTCGGTAGCTTCTGTGTCTTTTTGCTTGCGGTCTTGGTTATAGCTGTCTATTTCCGTGGCGAGGCGACGCGCATCGACGAGATTGTCGCAGAGCAGCAGACGCACAGAGTCGTATGCGCTATGCAGACGTCCTGCGGCGTTAAGGCGTGGTCCGATAAGGAAAATCAGGTCGCTCACCGTCAATTCACGGCGGAAATAGGTTGTATCTGCCGGATTGTCGCGTTTGTCTTTCTCGCTTTTGCGTTCTACGTGCCCGTAGCCAAGTATTGCTTCAATTCCTGGGCGTGGCCGTGTGTTGATGACGCGCAGGCCATAGTGAGCAAGTACGCGATTTTCTCCCATGATGGGTACAAGGTCGGAGGCGATGCTCAACGCCACGAGGTCGAGGTATTTAAGTAGGCGCAACTTCATCTGCTCGCGCAGGTGGCGGTTCTCACTGTTGAGGGTGGCGGGGTCGTCGCACAGCCGTACCCCGAGACGCGACTCTAAATGGGCTTCGACAATCTTGAAGCTGATGCCGCATCCCGATAGTTCTTTGTAGGGATAAGGACAGTCGGGACGTTTTGGGTCGAGGACAGCAACGGCACGCGGCAGCTCGTTGCCCAACAGGTGATGGTCGCCTATGATAAAGTCTATGCCACGTTCTGCGGCATAGTCCACCTGCTCAACGGCGTTGATGCCGCAGTCGAGGGCTATCATAAGTTTCACGCCCGACTCATGCGCCGTATTGATTCCCTGATAGGATATGCCCGACCCTTCGGTGTCGCGGTCGGGAATGTAGAAATCAATATTGCTGTAGAATGCGCCGAGATAGGAGTAGAGCAAGGCTACCGCCGAGGTGCCATCGACATCGTAGTCGCCATAAATCATGATACGTTCGCCGCGGCTAATTGCTTCGTCTATACGACGTATAGCGCGGTCCATATCCTTCATTAAAAAGGGATTATGAATTTGGTCCAGCGATGGACGGAAAAAACAACGGGCTTCGTCAAAAGATGTTATGCCACGCTCTACAAGCAACGTGGCGATGATTTTGTCAACGCCCAAGGATTCCGCAAGTCTCTCAACAACCTTTATATCATAATCTTTTCTTATTATCCAACGTTTACTTTTCATCATTTTCTGTTTTCAAAAGTACAATTTTTTTTTGATTATATTCACTTCTTTTTATATATGTTGTTTCTTTGTGTGTGTTGCACAATGGTTCATGCTTTTTTTGGGATGCCTCTATCTTTCTTTTAGATGAACAGATGTTGGATTATTGTTTGGGAGGTCATTTTTTTTCGTTACCTTTGCAGTCCGATAAAAAGAACTCTATTATGAAAATAAAAATCGTTATCATTTCTTTTTTAGCCTCTTGCATTATGTTTGTCTCGTGTGGCGAACTGTCATCTGTGGCATCTCAATTAGCAGGAGTGGCTAACCTTGTCAACTGCGAATATTCGCTCAAGAACATTTCCAACATCTCTGTGGCAGGTGTTAACCTCAAGCAAGTGACCAAGGGTAATGTTACGGTGGCTGATGCAGCCCGGCTGCTTTATGCTATCACCAGCAAGACGGTGCCATTGACAATGGATGTTAATGTCAATGTGAAAAATCCAACGCAAAACAAGGCCAATGTCACGGCGATGGCTTGGGCTTTGGATATTGAGAAAAAGCAGATTGCCAATGGCAACAACAATATGGCGTATGTCATTGAACCCAAAAAGACTACTGTAGTGCCACTTAATGTCGGGACCGACATCTATTCCGTCTTTGCCAATGGGGGCGTGGAAGCACTCAAAAATTTTGCTGGCAGTTTTGGCAACGATGGCAAATCATCGCGTCTCGACTTGCGCATTAAACCATCGATTAATATTGCGGGGCGCAATATATCGACTCCCAACTACATCAATATTACAAAAAAAGTGTGATAGCCTTTGTGTGATTATTTTTTGTTATTATAGAAAAAAAAAGACAGACTTTGGCCTGTCTTTTTTTTGTTGCGTCAATGATGTCATTATGCAAGATTACTTTTTTTGTTTACTATTTTTCCCGCATTCCCTGCATGTCACTAAAATATTTGTTTTTTTTATTTCTTTTGCATCGAAAAACATTTTCTAATCAAATACTAAATATATGAAACATTGTATTTTTTCTATCATGCTGCTGCTTTTGCTTGGTAGTGTGGCAATGGCACAGCGTCAGGTGAATGTCGTTCTAACCAACGGGACGCAACAACAGTATGTAGTGCAGGAAAGCGGCGTTGTTGCTTTTGCTGACGAGAGTACCATTGTTGTTCGCGAGAGTGTCTCGTCAACACCTGTCACGTTTGCGATAGACGATATTCGCAAAATCACTTTCGGCTCGGCTCTTGGCATTGACGATGTTCAGTCGGCTTCCGCGATGCACCTGTTCCCTAACCCAGCACGTGATATCGTCAATGTGGAGGGCGTAGGGCAGCACGATGTGGTGCTTTACACTATGTCTGGTCATGAAGTGCTGCGTCAGACAGTAAATGGTACAGCTCAATTAGACCTTCGTGGCGTGGCGGCAGGTATTTATTTCGTTGTCGCTGATGGCCGTGTAAGCAAGTTAGTAAAAATGAAATAAACACATACTGCCATGAAGAAAATACTTTTACTTATAGCATTGTGCGTGGCATCTGTTGCTTCGATGATGGGACAAACGCGTGTTGTGCGTGTCCATAATAATGGTGTCGAGGTGTTTAGCAAGGCCACTGCCGAGATGGACAGCATAAAGATTTCATCAAATACTGCCTTGTTCAATTATAGCAGCAACCAGCAGTGGAGTCGCATCATCAGCGGCATAGACAGCATTACTTTCGCTACAATTGATGATAGCGATGATGATATTGTCGATGTCAATACCGATGGTGGAATCTTCATAACATGGAACAATGGAAGTACTGTGGAGGTTATCAATCCCTACGCAGATAATGGTGTCGATATAACTCTCGATGGAGAAGATGTTACGGTTAATTCCACTATTAGTACAGCCGATTTAGTCTATACCCTCTCGGGCACAAGCTCTAACGGCTCTCTTTCCATCAACAGCGACAATAGTCTCATCCTCAACATTAACAATCTGTCGCTAACCAGCCAGACTACTGCTGCCATTGCCATGTTGAGCAACAAAAAAGTTGTTCTCAATATTGCCGACGGTACCACCAATGTCCTGACCGATGCCGCTTCCAGTTCGCTGAAAGGTGCGATACAATTCAAAGGCGAAGTCGATGTGCAAGGTTCGGGCTCCCTCACTGTCAATGGCAATGCCAAACATGGCATACAGAGCAGCAAACTCTTCACCATGCGTCAGGGTACGGTTACCGTAAATAGCACTGCCAAGGACTGCCTTAATGTCTATGGGTTTGTGATGAATGGCGGTTCAATGACTACCATCTCTACCGGTTCAGGCGATGGCATTGACGGCGACGAGGCATACGTCTGCATCAACGGAGGCTCTATCACCGTGCGATGCACCTCCGAGGACCAGAAGGGGCTCAGCTGCGACAGCACGATGACCATCAACGGTGGTGTAATCACCATTACTGTTACGGGCGACCAATCAAAAGCACTCAAGACTAAGCAGGATTTCTACCTCAACGGAGGAACACTCAATGTCAATGCGTCTGGCTCATTCGTCTCCGAAGCCCTTGACAATGGCTATGACCTCTCGTACTGCACAGGTCTGAAAGTTAGTGGTAATATTTACATTACCGGCGGTACAGTTAATGCCACCTGCCCGTCGAGCAACCTCGCCGGCAAATGTCTCTCTGCCGATGGCGACATCTACATCATGGATGGGTATTTGGACTTGAAAGCACTCGGTGCTTCTGGCGAATATACCAATAGTGACGGTGAACTTGACGACTACAGCAGTTCCTGCATCAAGGCGGATGGCAAGATTGACATTAGCGGTGGTACGATAGTTGCTAACGCCTATGGCAAATGCATCAATGCCGATGGCGACATCAATATAACCGATGGTAGGCTCTGCCTTACCACTACGGGTGACGGGGCCTGTCTGCCCAGCACATCAAGGGGCACGGCAGCACTGGACGGCTATGTGTCCAAATGTATCAACAGTGATGCTAACATCACCATAACCGGTGGTACAATACGTTGCGAGAGTACCGGAAAAGGCGGGCGCGGCATTGCTGCCGATGGTAATTTGACTATAGGTACTGTTGGCGCCTCCGACGACTTGGTGCATATTTATGTTACCACATCGGGTGCTTCGGTCAACTACAGTGGAGACTCAGATATCGACTATTTCAAAGGCATAGCCAAAGGCATACGCATAGACGGCAATATCACAATCAACAGCGGCACGGTTTCAGCTTACTGCACACAAAGCAATGATGCCACTGAAGGAATAGAAAGCAAGGGAGCCATGTATATCTATGGCGGTCACATAGAAGCCTATGCTCCAGACGATGCCGTCAATGCAGGCACTTATTTCGAGATGAATGGCGGCTATTTGTGGTGCTATTCGTTGAATAACGATGCACTTGACGTCAATACCAACTCGGGCACCTATTCCTACATTCATGGTGGCACGCTCATCCTAATAGGTGGCGAAGAGGGACTCGACATGAATACCGACCATCAGGGCTATTACACCATTGATGGTGGCAACATCATCATCAAGGCTGGTCGCATGGGTTTTTGGGACAATCCCACACAGCGTAGCATTGGCTATGTGAACATCTCGACACTGCCTACGACGGGAGCCTTGCGTAATGCTGCCGGCGAAGACATTTTCGTCATCAATGGGACAGAACTTTCCAATGCAGCACTCACCAATACTATCGCTTCATGCAATGCTAAGCCCGGCCCTGGCGGCCCCGGCGGTGGCGGACAGGGAGGTCCTGGCGGCGGAAACGACCGTCCCGGCAGTGGTAATGGCTACTACCTACTCAGCCCAAGCCTCACGGCAGGCCAAAGCTACAGCCTCTACTCTACCGGCACTATTAGCGGAGGCACCTCATGGCATGGGGTCTATGAGAACGCCACATTCAGCACATCGTCATCTGCCACTACGGTTACAGCGCAGTAACTACTGCTACACCTAAAATAGGGATAATACGGATTTTGTCGATTTTGACAAAATCCGTATTTTTGTTGTTCACTTTTTTTAGATTTAGACAACCCTAATCCATAATTATTTATGCTTAAAGTATTGCATACCAGCGACTGGCATCTTGGACACAGACTCTATGAACACGACCGTGGCGAAGAACAGCAAGACTGCATGAGTCAGATTGTGAAAATTGTGCGTGAGCAACAGCCCGATGCAGTGGTGATATGTGGCGATGTTTTTGACGTAAGCGCACCTCCGCAGTCGGCTCGCAAGATGTATATAGACACCTTGAAGAAAATGCAGGAGGCACTGCCTGGACGCCCTATCGTTGTGACGGCAGGCAACCACGATGGCAAAATGCTGCTTGAAAATGACGGAGCATTACTTCATCCGAACGACATCGTGGTGATTGGTGAGATTAATAAAAAAGACAATGGAGCGATAGATTATGACCATCACATTATTGCGGTGAGAGATGCCAAAGGTGTGCTGAAAGGGTTTATTGTCGCCATGCCGCATGTCTATGAACAAAGCTATCCTATAGCGGATAATGCTGCGAGAACCGATAGCCGTATGCAAATCTTTCATGAGGCTCTTATGGAACGTGTGGCTGAAGTCAATGAGAACAATCTCCCCGTGGTGCTCACAGAACACCTGTATCTGATTGGTAGCGACACGAGTGGACATGAGTACTCTAATTACGGAGACCGAGAGATTGTCGGTAGCTGTGAGAGCGTACCACAATCGCGTCTGGGTAGCGGTTATGACTATTTGGCTCTCGGACATATCCACAGAGCACAGAACGTGACAAACAGCAAACCGTTGGCACGCTATTGCGGTACACCTATAGATGTGTCGTTTGACGAGACCGGAGACCATGGCGTCACGCTGGTATCAATTATGGAACATGGCGCAGAACCTCAGGTGGAGCATATTCCTATAGCCAATTACCGACCTTTGGAAACAGTTCCTAATATTCCAAAAACCTTTGCCGAAGTAATGGCTGATGCCATAGCATATCCGGATGATAAAAAGAGCTATATCCGTCTCAACGTACTTGACGACGCTCCTTTGCCAGCGGATTATATGAATGTTATAAACAAAACTTTTGAAAACAAACAAGCTCGCTTTTGTACAATCAAGCATACGGCTGTTTCTGCCGCGGATAGCAATGGAGAAGATTCTGCTCCAAGATATTTCTCTCCCGAAGAGATGCCGTCGCCAATGGAGATAGCCACAATGCACTATCAGAGGAAATATGGGCACCCGATGCCAGACGACCTCGCCGACCTCCTTATTCAAATTGTCGAAGAAGTGGAGCGAGAGAAATATGACGAGAAGTGATGACAATTAAACAACTGTGTTCTTCTTATTATTTTTATAACGCATATAGGCTATGAAACTAAAAAAGATAAGCATAAAGAATATAGCATCTGTGGCAGAAGCAGAGATTGATTTCACCAAGAGTCCGTTGCAACAAGCCAAGGTATTTCTCATCTCTGGCGAGATGGGTACTGGCAAGACAACCATCCTTGACGCTATCTGCCTTGCCCTCTTCGATACTACGCCGCGTCTTAAAAACGCTAACGGTGGAAAGGCTGACTTTGGCGAGAACAGAAATCTTGCTCCCAAAGACCCTTGCAACCTGTTGAGACGGGGGACGAGTGAGGCAAGTGTGCGATTAGTATTTGACGATATTGATGGCAAAGAATGTATCGCCACATGGGGCGTCAGCCTTACAAGGAATGGTACTTTTGGCAAGAAAACACGCACTTTCACCAAGGACGGCATAACGGTAGAAAAAATAAAAGATGTCGATGCCGCCGTCGCGGGGTCTGTGGGACTTGAGTTTGACCAGTTCTGCCGCACCTCGATGCTGGCGCAAGGGGAGTTTACGAAATTCTTGAAAGCAGATGATGACGGCAAGGCCAGCATCCTCGAAAAACTGACAAAAACAGATATCTACTCTAAGGTTGGTGCCCGTATTGCCAGCAAGACGACGGATAAAAGAAAAGAATATGACAATCAACAGTCGAAACTGCAAGGCATTGTCCTCCTCACCGACGAGCAGCGGCAGGTGTTGGAAGCTGGGATTGATGCCTTGAAAAAAGAGATTTCTCAATTACAGAATAACTATGTTCTTGCAGTCAAAGACTACAATTATGTGAAAAAACAGAACGAACTCAAGAATATGTTGAGTTCGTTGCGCCACCAAAAAGAAGAGTTAGAAAAACAAATGGCGGTTTCGGATTATAGGGTTGAGGAGCAACTTATAAAAGATTGGAACGAGACAACCGAAATCAGACCTAAGATTGCAGAAGAGGGTAATCTATTGAGAAAGATAAATGATTACGATAGTCAGAAGGCTGAGAGGCATCATGACTTTGAGAGCCTGATGCAGGGCATTGTTTTTGCCGAGCAATGGATGAGCAACTTGGAGAGAGAAATTGAAGAGATAAATAAAATACTTGAAAGAGAAAAGAATAAAAAAGAGATATACAATAACATACAAACGATAGACGCAAGGCTTGAGAGAGCAAGGAATATTGATGCTGAACGCATTTCGCTTGAAGTTAAAAATAAAGAGCTTGATGAGGCATTTCCGCAACTGGAAGAGGCGATAAAAGCAGAACAAAAGCGTCATGAGGATATACAAAAGGTAGTGGATGCGCAAAAAAAAGAGATTGAGGAGCAGAAAGCGCAGCTACTGGCATTAGATGAAGAGGGATTGAAAAAGAAGGACAAGGAACTGAACGAGATAGAAAGAAATATCAATGGCGGCAGACAGGAGTTAGCATCATTGAGGGTGCAGATTGAGTCGAGAGATAAAAACTACCAGCAGTTAAATGATACTGAAAGCCAGATAGAGGTCTGTGAGAAGCAGATTAAAGAACAAGAGGCAGATGTCATTCGGAAAGAAAAGATTTATCATGAGCGTTTGTCGGAATACGAGGATGTGAACATAAGAATAGGCGATGCCGCGAGGAGCCTTCGTGCGCAAATCCATGCACATAGTAGCAAGTATTGTCCCGTGTGCGGGCAATCGTTAGAGGGACGCACATTGGAGGCCGAAGATTATCTGATTGGCATAATAGACCCGATAAAGAAGGCGGCAGATGCTGCCAATAAAGAGATGAACGATGCGCAGGCCTCCGTGTCGGCGACAAGCAAGATAATAGAATCCTATCGCCAAGCGCAGCAAAAGCAGAAAGACGAATTAGCGGCTAATAACGCTAATGTGAATAGGATAATAAATAAAGCACATGCTTACCTCGTGGCTCTCGGTTTGAGATTGGACGAGGGAGCCTCGAACATAAAGGAGGTTGAGGACGGTCTCGATGTCTTGGCTGGCGAAAGTGAAAGAAAACGCAATGAGCTAACAAATAAACAAGAAGAGCTATCTAAACTGAAAAACGCCATTCAGGAGGCGACAGAGAGATTAAATAGCATTGAAAAACAACTCGGCGAGTGTCAGTCCAATATGGTGAAGGCTGCATCTTATCGCGATGACAACAGAAGCAAAAAACAGGCAAATCTCGAACAGATAGAGAGATTAAACGAGGAGCGCAAGACGTGCATGGCAGATGCCGACACGTTTCTGAATGAGGAAAGCCGCTGGCAGGAAGAATGGCAGAAAGATGCGGCAGGCTTTATAAACGACCTGAAAAAACAGGCAAAGGAGTATCAAGATAGAGTGGAAACACTGCAGAAAAAAACAAATAAAAAAGAGAAAGCAGACTCCATTATTGCCAATATTTTGCGTAACAAAGAAAGCATATTGCAGCAATATCCCGAATGGCAGAACGACATACAATATGAGCCTTTAGAAAAGAAGGAACTTGAAATCAAATTCAATGAGCTGGCTACGCAAATCACCGCTCTATCAGCTCAACAGAAAGATGCACAGCAGCAGCTAACCATTGTTCAAGATGCAATTAACCGCTATCTAAATAGCAGTCTATCGATAGATAGAACGCGACTGGAATCCCTAATGCGGATTGGCAAACAGGAGATGGACCGACTGATGGCAGTACATAAGACTGTGGCCGAGAAACATATTGAAATAGAGGGTTTGATAAAGAATAAAGAGGAAGAGCTTGCAACTCATAACGGCGAAGAGCACCGAAAAGAATGTGAGGAACAGTCGGAGTCTGACCTTAAAGAGATAAGTGAGGCAATAAAATTTGATGTGGATGAAAAGAACAGGCTGTTGGGACAGGAGACGCAGGAACTGACAACCGATGACAACAACCGGAAGCGTTTTGCCAGCGAGAAGCTGAAGGAAGAACAAATTAAAAACGAACTGGACAAACTGGACATTCTTCAAAGGATGTTTGGTACAAACAATGGCGATGCCTTTAAGAAGATTGCACAAGGCTACCTTTTAGGCAATCTTCTAAACACTGCCAATTACCATCTTAAGAACCTTGATGACAAATATACTCTCGAATGTGTGCAAGACACGTTGACTATATGCCTACATGACAAAAGCAATAAAAACATAAAAAGTCCGGTTGATACACTGAGTGGCGGCGAGAGTTTCCTTGTCTCATTGGCCTTGGCCTTGGCTCTGGCATCGCTTAACAATCAAAGTCTCAACATCGATACGCTCTTTATCGACGAGGGTTTTGGAACTATTGGAGAGAAAGAGATAGATAGAGTTCTTGACCTATTGGAAAACTTGCAGCAACAGCAAGGCAAACGCGTGGGCATCATCAGTCATATCAACTATCTGTCGCAGCGCATCCCCATACAAATACATGCCGAGCGTAAAGGCGAAGACTGTAGCTCGCTGACTGTAGTGTCAAGATAGTTGGTCATAATTCCGCTTTTAATCCTCATGCTGGTGGTTTCGCAAGCATGAGGATTTTATTGTACGGATGCTTTTGGATAATACCTCGCTGACCTCGGTCGCAGGGAAGCATGCCACGTTAAGAACAAGGTTAAGTGCTGTTGGGTAGTCAACAAAAAGCGAAGGTTTTGGCCTTATCTATATCCCAAATTGCCTACCTGTTCCCTTTCGCCCTGTTATGCGTCTTGCACAACATTTGGCAGTTATCGATATCTGTAGAGCCGCCCTTGCTCCAAGCAGTCACGTGGTCGGCATCCATTTCTTCCATTTTCCAGATGCGGCGGGCATTCTGGTCATGGCCGATGGCGCAGTAGGGGCAGTTGCTTATGCCCTCGGCCTTTGCCTTATCGGTTTGTTGCTGATACACTTTGCGCATGGTTGGCTTGTCGAACAAGCGGATATTCAGCAGCTTTGTGTCTTGACAGCCACCAAGCACATACTCAAACACGCCACGGCGATTTCCTACGAAGTCGTCATGCATCAACTCTCGCACTTTTTGCGACAGTTCCGTATGGTTCAATGGCAGCGAGTGGAAACGCTCGTAGAGTTCGCCCCAATTCAATCCCTGCATTTCGTCATAGACATCATCAAACTTGCTATCTACCCAATCTATCACGGTGTTGAAATAGGTCTTTATTTCGTTGATGTCCTCGTCACGACGATGGGCAGACATATAGCCGTCCACGTTTCCTTTACTTACCCATTCCAAAGCAGTTGCTAAGAACTGCTGCCGGTTGGCTGGTCCTTTCACATAGCTCTCCCAACGCTGAATATTGGCGTTTTTTGAGTTGCTGAACTCTGCTTTGCATAGTGTAACAAATGGTCCGCTGAATACGGCATTCAATTCCTCTTGATGATTAAGCGGAACACCAGCAATGTTAATTGTCTTAAACCATTCTTTGATTTCCTCCTCGGCATGTTCGCCCTCGCCTTCGCAAATATAAACCAGCAACTTCGTTTGCAGAATCTTCTGTTGTAGCCCTTCATTAAGACCGTCAAAGATTTGCTCCAAGTCATTAATTTTAACGGCAAACTTGTTCTTAATGAAACGACCAAGCGATGTGATGCGTTGCTGACCGTCAAGCACTTCCAATTCAGTTTGAGGTGACTGATAGTCTTTGTTGCGGTTGAAGTATATTAACCCAAGCGGATAGCCTTTCAGCACAGATTCAATAACTGCTACATCGCGCTTGCCATCGGCATAGATGTAGTTACGCTGGTATTCTGGCTGAATGGTCAACTGGCCAGCCAAGCCATAAAGACCCTTGCCCTCCAGTTCGTTATACTCAAAGCCGTCGCAAATCTGTTCAACGGTATAAATCTTCAATTCTGTCTTCATGCTTGTTGCTTTTTGCGGATTAGGATTCTTGCGTATGGCTTCACTGGATAGCCGTCTTCCATATAATATAGTTGTCCTTGTCTTAGACTGGGATTTAGTTTCTTCAATTCGGGCGGAAAAGGCTTTAGTCCTAACTCTTTGCCAGAATCTCCTTCTGCAATACCAATGATTTCAAATTGCTCAGGGCAGTATTTGTCAAGGAATGATTTTGGCAAGCCCATCGCTCCATCATAGTCAGATGGAATTGCATCAGTATATGGGATTTCTATTGCATCATAATTCTCATAATGGATGTAGTTCTTCCGTCCTCGTATTTCCTTGTGCTTACTATGCTTGAAGTTCTCTGCCATCGTCATTAAGCGTAAAGGATGATGTCGACGTCCGTGGTCAATATTTGTAAACCAGCAGCAACCAGGCACGCGATTAACCTTAACTCCGTCTTGTTCCGTTTCAAACTTATATGATGGAGCATATACGAAGTCTTCAGGCACACGGAAATACATTCCTGTGTTGAAGTTAGTCGCACCGAGCCATATCACGTTATTCTTTATCAAAGGGAATATTTCTTTGTAGGTGACAGCATTCATATTGCCGATGATGATAAACTGTTTATGGGTTTCCATTAGCCAAAGTACAAACTCACGAAAAAGCGAGAACGGCGGATTAGTTACAATGATGTCTGCCTCGTCACGCAGTTTGCGTATTTCCTTGCTACGGAAATCACCGTCACCCTCCAGATACTGCCATTGCAAATCTTCGATGTTGATACGATTGTCGCCCGTCACATCACGTTCAAGCACAAATATCTTACCATGCGTCTTGCTCTTGTCGGCATCGAATTGCGGCTGCTCTGTCTCAAAGAGTGTCGGCTGATACGGCAACTTGTATTTCTTGCTTTCGGGTGCATAACTGGTGGAAATCAGTTTCTTCAATCCCAGCAGTTCGAAGTTCTGAGCAAAGAACTTAGTGAAGTTGCTCCACTCTGGGTCATCGCAAGGCAGGAGCACCGTCTTGCCACGAAATACATTCGGGTCATAGTCCAGATAGGCGTTTATCTCCTTTTGAATATCGGGATATTGCGTATAGAACTCATCGTTCTTTGCCGTCTTCGCATTTGCTAAATTCGTATTTGCCATACTTTATCTTTGCAATTATATATAAGTATTTAGGCCAGAGATATATGGCCGTTATGCTCTATCTTCTTTACTTTTACTCTAAGTAGATTGCTTCTTGGTTGTTGAGGCCACGATGTGATAAGTCATGTAGAGACATCGTAAAATATCATGTTTATTATAAGTTGGTTGCAAAGGTACAACTTTTTTAGTGAACTTTCAGTGCTTTGTCATTAAAAGAAACGGACAAAGATTATTGGTTCACTATATGAAGCAAAAAATGTATTTTTGCACTTTAATAATAACGTGATTGAAACGATGAAAAAAACAACTATATCGCTGATATTATTTTCACTATTTGTGCTTAGCTGTGGGCGTGAGAAAGAGCGTACCGTACTCACCTACCCTGACGGGAGCGTAATGCAGACGGAACGTGTTATTGTGCGTGGTGACAAAGAATCACTCGTAGGTGAGGCTCGCCATTATCCTGACGGCACTATTCAATACGAAAAACAGTTTGACGGTGCACGCAGCAAACCCAAAGGGATGTGGAAATACTACTACCCTAATGGTAAGATTTTCGCCAAGGCTAATTTCGATGCTGCAAATGCCACGGGACGCGACTGGCAATTCTTCGATATGGATGGGAAATCGTTGTTCAAAGAACAGTATGATAGTCTGCGTGTAGTAGAGTTGAGTATGATGCAGACACCTGCCACGGTGCTGTTGTATAATGGGCGGATGATGACGCAGTATCAGTTCTATAGCAACTGTTCTCTGAGAAGTAAAGGCCAGATGATTGACGGCAAGCGACAAGGCCATTGGGTTTACTATCATTCAACGGGTTATGTGCAAAGTGAGGCTGATTTTGTTGATAACCTTGAAAATGGTGTTCAAACGGTATATAGAGAAAACGGAGTCCCCTATTACCGTGGCACCTACAGCAATGGTAAACGCGTGGGCACATGGGAATTTTATGATTCTGATGGCAATCTGACGGGGAAAAAACAATTCTAAATGAGAGAGGTGATTGATAGATGGACGTTATACTTGATTTACCGCTATATAAGATAATAGGAGATACCGCAGAACGTATGGGCTTCCGAGCCTATGTGGTAGGAGGTGTGGTGCGCGACTATTTCTTG
Source organism: Bacteroidales bacterium (assembly GCA_017451385.1). Classification (GTDB taxonomy): domain Bacteria; phylum Bacteroidota; class Bacteroidia; order Bacteroidales; family P3; genus Colimorpha. The sequence continues at coordinate 32,843 of JAFSPS010000010.1, read as the reverse complement.
GGCCGACATTGCACTGACATTGATGTTGTCGCTGTAGGTAGGGGCGATGGAGACCATTCGGTAGGCATTGCTCTGGCTACAGCCGTAGCACATGAGATAGACCCTGACAAACATGTAAACGTGTTTCGCAATTTTGGTACTGCATCATTCGTCTATCACCATGATGGCGAGCAGATGCAGATTGAATTTGTCGGAGCAAGAAAGGAGTCGTATAGTCGTGGTAGTCGCAAGCCTTTTGTTGAAGACGGAACCTTGGAGGACGACCAAAACCGCCGTGACTTCACTATTAACGATATGGCGGTGTCGCTAAACAACGATACCTTCGGTCAGCTGGTTGACCCCTTCGGCGGCATACGCGATTTGGATAAAGGCATACTGCGTACACCGTTAGACCCCGACATAACGTTCAGTGACGACCCGCTTCGCATGATGCGTGCTGTACGTTTTGCGTCACAGCTTAATTTTCATATCGAGCCTGCCACTTTTGACGCCATTGTACGCAATGTAAATAGGATGGAAATCGTTTCGCGTGAACGTATTGCGGTAGAGTTAAATAAAATCATGCTTTCGCCACGTCCTTCCGTTGGTCTTAAACTCATGATGGACAGCGGTCTCATGCAGGTCATTATGCCTGACTTTGCGCGACTCAAAGGTGTCGAGAGCATGTCGGGGAAGGCACACAAAGACAACTTCTTCCATACACTACAAGTCCTTGATAATGTGGCCTCCAAAAGTGATAATCTGTGGCTTCGATGGGCTGCAGCACTCCATGACATCGGGAAACCCGGAACAAAACGTTTTGACGAGCATCAAGGGTGGACATTCCATGGGCACGAGGTGCGCGGAAGCAATATGGTGAAGCGCATCTTCAAATCGTTAAGACTGCCGCTCGATGCCAACTTACGCTATGTTCAAAAACTGGTTTTGCTTCACATGAGACCTATCGTCTTGTCCGAGGATATTGTTACTGATTCGGCAGTGCGACGTCTTCTGTTTGAAGCGGGTGACGACATAGACGATTTGATGATACTTTGTGAGGCCGACATCACATCGAAGAATGAAGAAAAGGTGCGTAAATATATGAAGAACTTTTCTATTGTGCGTCAGAAATTGGTCGAAATAGAGGAAAAGGACAGAATACGCAACTTTCAACCGCCTATCTCTGGCATGGATATTATGAAGACGTTTGGCATAGAGCCATGTCATGAAATAGGCGTTATCAAAGATGCAATAAAAGACGCTATCCTCGACGGCAAAATCCCCAATGAACGTGAGCCGGCTTACAGAATGATGCTGGAACAAGGGGCACTTCTCGGTTTGAAACCGATAGCCAGTGACACTGCGCATATTTAGCAGAAATATTAAAGAAATTTTGTTAAATTTGCAAACTATAATTCTTGTAATTAATACTATAATAAACAAATAATCAATTTATTAACATGAATATCACAAGAGAGAGCCTGAGCGACCTCGACCTTCGAATTAAGGTGGTTGTTGAAGAGGCTGACTATGCTGAAAAGGTTACCAAACAGTTGAAAAGCTACAAAAACAGAGCCGAAGTGCCTGGTTTTCGTAAAGGTATGGCCCCAATGGGTCTTATACAACGCATGTATAAAAGTGCTGTAACTGCTGACGAGGTACAAAAGCTCCTTAATGAGTCTCTTTTCAAGTACATTGACGATGAAAAACTCGATATATTAGGCCAGCCTTTGTCAAATGAAGAGCTTACGGCCACTCCCGATTTCGACCATGAGAAAGAATTTACTTTCGTTTTTGATGCTGCTCTCATGCCGCAGGTCAATATCGATTGGAGTAAAATCAATGTCAAATACAACGAGGTGAAGGTTGATAAGAAAGAGATAGACACTCAGATTGACAACATCACCCGTCAGCATGGCAAATTTGAGACACCTGAAACTATTGGTGAGAATGATTTCATTTACGGCAAAGCCGTTGAACTCGACAAGGATGGCAATGAGAAAGAGGGCGGTATCAATGTTTTCTGCTCGTTTGAAGTCTCCACAATCAAAGATGAAGAAATACGCAATAGTTTTCTTGGCAAAAAGAAGGATGACAAGGTACGCTTTGCAGCCAACAAGGCTTTCAAGACAGAAGACCTTGAGCGTAATTTCCGTCTCGATGCCGATGTGGCAAAGAAATTCAAATCTGAAGTGGAACTAACCATCAGTGGTTGCTCCCATATCACCCCTCATGAAATCGACGAGGAGTTGTTTAGCACCGTATTCCCCGGTCGCGAGATAAAAGATGCTGATGCTTTCCGCAAAGCGATAGCTGCCGATGTGGAGCAAAGCTACAAAGAGCAGTGCGATATCCTTTTTGCCAACCAAGTGCGTCGCCAGCTGCTTGACAACTTTGATGCCGCTATTCCTGAAGCGTTCATGAAACGTTGGGTGCTGTCACGCAGCGAAAGTCTGACTGCCGAAGAACTTGACAAGGAATGGGCTGAGAAGTATGTTCCTGCCATGAAATGGGAATTTATTGAGGCTGCTCTGATGAAAATCAAAGACATCAACCCAACACGTATTGAGCTGATAGACGAAATCAAAGGCATCCTCCGCCAGAATGGTGCTGCTAAAGATGCAGAAGATGCAGAGAAGCAGGAGGCTGAACTTGAGCAGATAGCTAATACTATTGCTAACGACAGCCAGAATAGCCGTCAAGTCTATGACAGAATCTACCATCGTAAACTCGTTCAGCTTTTCCGTGATGAGGTAAAACCTGAGACTGAAAAAATCACTGTCAAAGAATTTCTCAATCGTGCGAAAGCCGACAACGAAGAAAAATAATTCTATTATCCTTAATGCGATATAGAAAAAAGGCAGCCCGTTGGGTTGCCTTTTTCTGTTTTTTCATAATCGCTTATTGTCTTTTCATTATCTCCTCGTATGCCTCGTTTATTTCACGGAACTGTTTTTCTGCGTTTTTCTGGATTTCTTCGTCCATCATAGCCACCTTATCTGGATGATACTTCATTGCCAACCTTCGATATGCTTTTCGTACCTCATCCAGCGTAGCTGTGGAGTCAAGCCCAAGGACTTTATACGGGTCGCGCTTCAATCCCCTATTTGTGTTGGATTGGTATCCTCCGGCGTACTGATATCCACCGGAATAAGCAGATGAATAGCGCGAATAAATAGATGAATAATCCTGTTGGTTGATGCCAAGCCATACTGCTATGTGGTGAAGGACTAATATCTCGTTGTCATGCAACTCGTTGTCCGAAACGGCAAGAGAATACAGAAAATCGAACATGTGGTAACGTGTATCGTAGTCGGTATTCTGTTTTATTTGAACACAAACGTCTGCCAGAGGTATGTCTTGATAGATTAGGTCCTGCAATAATGTGAACATCTCGCTGGCCTTATCTCCATCGTAATTGTTCTCTATAAACTTTCGGGCATGAGCCATTTCAGTATTGCGCACCATTCCATCGGCCTTGATTACAGCAGCTAAAAGCACCATTAGTGCCATGTGCAAATCCTTGATTGAGCCAGTATTATGGTATCGACCTCGATGAGGTCCGTTTGAGGTCTCGGAATCATTATCGTTATTTCCAATGTAGTAGCCAATCAAAGCGCCAATAGGGCCGAATATCGCCCAGCCGATTCCTGCATATATCCACTTAGAATACTTCGACATATTAGTATTGTTATTTTAAGTAATACTTTAATTATTTAGTTTCAAATCCTGATAAATAAGTTTTTGAATATCCGTCCTGATATTCATTTGTGCCAGTTTGTTGGGTGTTGCTGACGGATAGACGCGGTTGGATAGAAAGATGTATATCAAATCGTATTTAGGGTCAACCCAGACCATAGTACCAGTAAATCCCGTGTGCCCAAAAGATGATTGCGACACTTCAGCTGCAACATGAGGACTATCACCGTCTATTAGAGGTTTGTCAAAACCTAAAGCGCGACGATTGCCATATCGTGTAAAATATCGGTTATTGAACGTATCAATGACAGCAGATGATAAAAGACGTTTGCCTCCATAGGTGCCGCCATTAAGTAGCATCTGCATCAGTGCGCCAAGGTCATCGGCATTAGAAAATAGTCCTGCATGTCCTGCCACACCACCGAGTGCGTATGCGTTAGGGTCGTGCACTATGCCGTGAATCAAACGATTGCGATATACCATCTCTTCTTCAGTAGGAGCTATTTGGTCATAGTCAAAGCCCTGTTCCAGTGGTTTGAACGAGATATGTTTTAGATTCATAGGTGCATAGAAGTGCACATGCATATATTGGTCTAACGTCATTCCGCTAACGGATTCAACAACATCAGCAAGCATTATTGGTCCCAAATCACTATATAAATATTTATATTCTCTTTGTAAAGCACTCTGCGCAATGAGATTGCGTATTTCGCTACCTGTGGTTGCCAAAGCCCAATACTGGTCAAATGCTTTGAGTCGCGCATTATGACTTAGAGCTTCGCGAATGGTGATTGACTGTTTATTGCTGTTCTTCAGATATGGTAGATATTGCGAAAGGCTGTCGTCAAAAGCTATCTCACCATCATCGACAAGTTTCATAATCGCTATAGTTGTTGCAGCAACTTTTGTTACAGATGCAAGGTCGTAAAGTGTGTTGTAGTTTACTTTACATGAATTAGCATCATCATAGGTGTAATAACCGTATGCACGACGGTAGATAACCATGCCATGTCGCATTACAAGCATCTGACATCCCGGATAGGCCTTTTCTCTGATGCCATTAAGAAGTATGTTGTCAATGCGTTGGTCGTTGTTTAACGTAACACCTTCCATCGCCATCTCGCAACGTAACGAATCATTAGATGTCGGCACATGGAGTGCATTAAGATTGATTTGGTCGAGTTTTAATCTGTATTTTGCACGTAGTACCCTGCGGCAACTCACTTCTATTCTTTTTTTTAAATCACTATCATAGGTGGCGGCTTCGTGAATGGTTTTCAGAACGCCCTCAAGGTCTGCAGGAAGCAGTATTACATCGTTGCCAGCCCTCAGTGCACGCAATGCTGCTTCAGTAGTGCCAAAACCTTTAGTAACTCCTTTCATCTCCATACCGTCGGTGAATATTAGTCCGTCGAATCCCATCTCTTTGCGAAGAAGACCAGTGACGATGGGATAAGATAATGACGATGGAAGCCCCACCGTACTATCAAGTGATGGAACAAAAAGATGTGCCGTCATCATGCCTTGTACCCCCTTCTCTATGATGCTACGGAAGGGGAGCAATTCGATGCTGTCGAGATGTTGACGCGGATGTGGCACAATCGGAAGTGTCTTATGGCTATCTGTCTCCGTATCGCCATGCCCAGGAAAATGTTTGGCAACTGCCATCACGCCTTGCGACTGTAGCCCCAACATATATTGTATCCCAAGCGCAGCAACCCGTTGTGGACTGTCGCTAAAAGAACGAGTGCCTATAACCGGATTTTTAGGATTGGAGTTTACGTCCATGACGGGAGCAAAATTGACATGAACTCCCATCATGCGACATTGGCGTCCAATTTCTCGTCCTACATCATAGACTATGGTATCGGCGACAGAAGGTAGTGTACCATAAATGCTTTGTCTTGGAAAAGAGAAACAGTCTTTTAACCTCATACCGAGCCCCCATTCGCCATCTATGCAAATCATCAATGGCACAAAACTATGTTGCTGACACAGCTTTGTGAGTCGCAACTGTTGCTCGGCCTTGCCTGCAAAAAAACAAATGCCGCCAACGCGAGTCTGCTCTATCTTGCGAAGAAATTTATTCTCAGCATCGTCTTTCATATTTGATGGAACTCTAATGACCATCAACTGAGCAATGCGTTGACGCATAGTCAATGTGTTATAGACCGAGTCAACCCATTTTTGTTCTTCAACACTACTGTAATAAACTCCTTCAGCATCCCTTTCTTTTACTATGTGGTTTTGCGCTCTTAATTGACATGGCAAAGAGACAAGGAATAAAAAAAAGATAAAAAATAAATATTTCATTGGGATGACTATGCTAAATTATTTTTATGTAGGCTGAAATTTATTCGGAGAATGTTGAATCTTTTAAGATTAAGTCATGAATGGTTTTCACTTGTCGCACACGAGGATTGCCCTCATAATTCAGTATCACATAGTCTGACCGCATCATTTTCTCTTCTGCAGGGATTTGTGCATTGATAAAAGGCATAATCTGTGCTATGGTTGCGTTGTCTCGTATCTGCAGACGAGCAATGCGTTCTGGTATAGAGGTATAGACTGACACTACCTTATCAAACTGCTTTTCGAGGTGATATTCATAAAGTATGGCACATTCAAATATTGTATATGGTGCCATAATCCATTTTTTCTCCCATTGATGGTACATCTTCATGACACGCGGATGTATCAACTCATTTAGGGCTTTGAGTTTAGCCTTATCGGAGAATATGATTTCAGCCACAGCACGTTTGCTGACCATTCCATCTGCCTTGGCAACATCGTCGCCAAGCAGCTCTATGACTTTGCCACAGAAAGACGCATCGTTGTATAATTCTGCTCCCGCCTTGTCTGCAACAAAACATGGTATGCCTAATAAGCAAAACTCATTGGCCACAGTCGTTTTGCCACTCCCTATACCACCTGTTAGTGCCACTCTTTTCATAAGCCCATCTTAATGATTTTTATCTTTTTTTATTACGATATAACTCACATCGACAGGTTCTATTCTTTTGATTCGGACATAAGATGGGAAACTGACGGCTCTTATAGTTAGTTTGTCGGACATTCGAGATGTGCTGTCATATTCAACAGCAAGGCTTATCATGTCCGATGCAATATGATTATTTAATTGGTCTGCAACCCAAAGAGTAACCGTTGCTTGTTCGGGATAAATCTTAATGTGGTCTTCATCACTACCTTCAATATTGATTGGAAGTGTGAAAACTTTTTCAGAATAAACGGCAGTGGGAATGGTGACCGAAATGTATCTTGTGGATGGATGAAGGTCTGTATATTGCGACCATACAGGAACAAGTGGCAACTTATATGTGTTCGTGCCTTTTATCTCCATGAGTTGCGTTGGTTGTGTTTCTACGCATGAAACTTGTTCCAACGACTGCTCACTTCCATAGAGCCATACAGTATCCGGCTCTATCTGTGGCTCACCAGCCAAACCGTATGGCTCAGCAAAAGAGAGTTGCAATCCGTTAAGGCGAGGCTTAAAGGCACGACTGGTGCGTGGTGCTAAGCGCAATGTAACGGTCTCCTGACGGCTGCTAATCTCTCGCACGCCAGTGAGTCCTAACTGCACTGGCATATCCTTAACACAATCGGAAAAAAATACCGTTGTATCTGATGTTGCATAAATCTTGTAGCGCACACGTTTCAAGTGGTTGTCTCGGTCTATGGCATTAAAACCACTGGAGATTATACTGACGCGCAAAACGGTATCGGCCTCAACAATGGCATAGCGTGCCGTATCAAACCCTGTCCATTCTATCCGAACAACAGCATCATAGGAATTTTCTTCTGTCATAGCACTTACAATCCATAAAATGGCGCTAAAAAGTACTGCAAAAAGAAAACCCCTATGACTTGACAAATATGATAGTATGCTCGACAATTGTGATTATTTCTTTTCTGTTTCGGTCGTTGCTGCAGGTTGTATCATTGATTTTTCTACGGTGAGGATGACGCCATTGGATACTTCCACTTCAACTGTTGTCTCGCCTACCTCATGTATTTTGCCATAAATGCCACCAGAGAACGTCACGCGGTCGCCTTTTTTCAGTTGCTCACGGAATTTACGTTCCTCTTTAGCTCTTTTCTGTTGAGGACGCATCATAAGAAACCAGATGACTACAAAAATAAGTATCATCCAAATGAGCGACATGCTACTACCGCCACTTTGTGGTGCGGTTTCTTGAAGGAGAATGAATAAGGGTTTCATCATTTTAAATATTATTATATATTTACATTACTTGAGCTAAAATACGCAGACGTGTGGTTGCAGGTTGCGCATTTGTATTGACGGTTACCTCTTTAACTTGCTGGCCGCTTCTACCACTGGGCGATTTGAATGTCACCGAGATATATCCATCACCACCAGGGGCAATCACGCCACGAGGATAGTCGGCGATGGTGCAACCACAAGATGTTTCGCAACTGGTGATAACGAGATTGGCATTGCCATCATTACGAAAATGAAAACTATATGCTACTTGCTCGTTTGGCGACAGGCGTCCAAAATCATGTTGATTCTGGTCAAATACTATGCGTGGCATGGATATTGTTGAATCATAGCCTGTCGCACTATTAGGATTATTTATGATTGAAACATCATTTTTTTCTCCGCCACTGTTCCCGCAAGCCACAACAGCCAATAGGGAAATACATGAACAGATGCACAATATTATCTTTTTCATTTAATTTTAATATTATACGTCATTTTCTATCTAATGACAGTATTTGATATAATGTTTATTTTTCGCTGTAAACATCACCAAAATTCTCTGCTTCGCCATCCAGCATATCGGGGTCGTAAATGCCACGTCCTGTTTTTACGACGCGTCCGGCTGCTCTCAATTCGGATAGCATACGGTCAAGTATTCCATTGATGAATAGTTTGCTTCGCTCGGTGCTAAACTCCTTTGACAATTCTATATATTCATCTATTGTCACACGTTCTGGGATAGACTCGCAACGTACAAGCTCGGCGATAGCCATATCGAGAAGAAGAACATCCATAACAGCCACGCGTTCAAACTCCCATCCGTTAAGGTGTTTTTTTATCAATTCCACACTTTCGTCATACATCTCTATGGCATTGTCCAGCAACTGCATGGCAAACTTGTATGCCTCAATATCAGAATCAACGCGAGAGTCATTCATCTGATAGAAATTCGTCGCCTCATTGAAATCCTCCGGAATAGAACGCAATGTCATATACGAATACTGCGCCATTTGGTCAAAATCATCTTCCCATGAAATTGCACGTTCAAAAAAAGTATCACGCAATATATTGTCGTTCATGAGAAACTTGAACAAATTGAGAATGAAATTCTTGTCTTCTTCAAATGACAAAGTCTCGCTTTTTACATAGTCAATGTAAATAGGGCTATTTTTGAATGTAATGAAAAGACGGCGAAAAAGTTCGGTGTCATCCCAATGAACGGCATATTTCTTCATCTGACTTCTAAAGTCATTATTGTCAGCCAGATGCAAGAGTATCGGATTGTCAACGAAACGACGGGACGGATTAAGGTCATCCTTTGTTGGGTTAAATTTCTTCGAGAAATCTACCAACACCTGCTCGGCAGCCTCACGAGTCATAATAAGTGCGGAAATCTGCCATACGGCCAAACAATTAAAACTTTTTATTTGGTTTTCAAGCAGTTGGTTGGCTTGTACTACAGTGTATTTGCTATAATGCGCCGCATAAAGCGTTTGTAATACTTTTGCACGAAAGAAGTGTCTGCTTATCATAGTTTGTTTAGTGTTGTTTTAGAGAACGATATTTATAATCTTTTTCGGCACAAAAATAACCTTTTTGGGCTCTGCACCACCAAGCCACTTTTGCCCTTCTGGCATAGCCTTGACAGCTGCAAGCGCATCGTCGGCATTGGCATCAGCAGGCAGACTTACCATAAAACGCATTTTGCCATTGAACGATACCGGATAAGACACCGTATCTTCTACAAGACACTGCTCGTCATATTTAGGCCATTCAGCATCACATACCGAATTCTGATTGCCCAATTTATGCCACAGCTCTTCTGCAATATGTGGTGCAAAAGGAGCGATAAGTACAACCAATGGTTCAAGCACTCTACGATTGTTACATGACAATGCGGTTAAGTCATTGGTGCATGTCATGAAGGCAGATATAGAAGTGTTGAACGAGAAGCGTTCGATATCTTCTGTAATTTTCTTTATTGTCTGGTGAAGGATTTTTAACTCGTCGCGTGTTGGGTCGAATGTAGTGAGGTGGCAGCCATCGTCCTCTACACAAAACATTTTCCAGAACTTGCGAAGAAAACGGAACACACCTTCTATGCCTTTGGTATCCCACGGTTTGGACTGTTCTACAGGACCAAGGAACATCTCGTAGAGGCGAAGCGTATCAGCACCATAGCGTTCTACAAGGTCGTCAGGGTTCTGAACGTTGAACATCGATTTGGACATCTTCTCTATCTCCCATCCACAAACATATTTTCCATCCTCCAGTTCAAAACGTGCATCTGCAAATTCAGGCCTCCATTGGCGGAATTTTTCAATATCCAAAATGTCATTATTGACAATATTTATATCAACATGGATAGGCACAGTGGTCTCTTCGCGTCCTGCGATATTCTTAGATATAAACAGGTTGCTATCGTTCTTGCTACGATAGACGAAGTTGGAACGTCCTTGAATCATGCCTTGATTCACAAGCCTTTGGAATGGCTCTTCCTTTACTGCAAGGCCAAGGTCAAAGAGAAACTTATTCCAAAAACGAGCATAAATAAGGTGTCCAGTCCCATGCTCGGCACCGCCAACATATAGGTCGACATTCTGCCAATAGTTTACAGCCTCTTTAGAAAAATAGGCCTCGTCGTTGGTCGGGTCCATATATCGCAAGTAGTAGCCACTTGACCCTGCAAATCCAGGCATAGTGCTTAGTTCGAGCGGAAAGACGTTCTTGTTGTCTATGGCATTGGTTGCGCTCACCTTGCGCTCTTTCTCATCCCATGCCCACATTTTGGCATGGCCGAGTGGTGGCTCGCCATTAGCGGTAGGCTTAAAATCGGTGATGTCAGGCAGCTGGAGAGGCAGACACTCTTCAGGAATGGTGTATGGCATCCCGTTCTTGTAATAAACGGGGAAAGGCTCACCCCAATAGCGCTGACGGCTAAAGATGGCATCACGCAGTCTGTAGTTGACGGTCTTGAAGCCTATGCCCATTTCGGTGATTCTCTTTATCACAGCGGACATAGCTTCTTTTACTTTCATGCCTGTGATGAAGTCGCTGTTGACGCTGACGCCTATTTTACTATCAAGGCTCTCACTCCATGTGGATGGGTCGCTGACCTCATCGGCAGAAGGGGCGACAACCTGACGAATGGGGAGATTGAAATGACGTGCAAAAGCGAAATCGCGGCTGTCGTGTGCTGGCACGGCCATGATGGCTCCTGTTCCATAACCAGCCAACACATAGTCGCTAACATAGATAGGTATGCGTTCGTTGGTGAGTGGATTGATGGCATAGGCACCCGTGAACACTCCGCTCACCTTTTTAGTCTCTGCTTGGCGCTCACGCTCTGAACGATTTTTGGCCCAAGTAACATATTGGGCGACCTCCTCACGCTGTGCCTCGGTGGTGATTGTATCTATCATCTCATGTTCTGGGCAGAGCACCATGAACGTCACGCCATAGATTGTGTCAGGACGAGTAGTGAAAATCTCGAAACGCGCACCCTCGTGGTCGGCGACAGGAAACCATACGGCAGCCCCTTCGCTACGTCCAATCCAGTTGCGTTGTATCTCTTTGAGGCTGTCAGTCCAATCAACGGTCTCAAGTCCGTCAACAAGACGTTGGGCGTAAGCGGTAATACGCAATGACCATTGACGCATTAGTTTGCGTTCTACCGGATAACCGCCACGGACAGACAATCCATTGACAACCTCATCATTAGCAAGTACCGTGCCAAGTTGTGGACACCAATTGACAGGAATGTCAGCAAGAAATGCCAACCTGTAGTCCATAAGGTATTTTTCCCTCTCCTCTTCGTTCATTTCCGACCACGGCTTGCTAAGCTTTTCTTTCCATTCCCCACGTTCTATCTTTGAAACAAGTTCAGAGATTGGACGTGCCTTATTGACTTCGTTATCATAATAGTGATTGAACAATTGAATGAAAGTCCATTGTGTCCAACGATAATAACGAGGGTCGCAAGTTCGTACCTCGCGTTCCCAGTCAAAACTAAAGCCAATTTTATCAAGTTGCTCGCGATAGCGTGCTATATTTTGTTGTGTTGTTTTAGCTGGATGCTGTCCAGTCTGTATAGCATATTGTTCTGCCGGAAGGCCATAAGCATCATAACCCATTGGATGCAAGACGTTGAAACCACGCAAACGTTTGTATCTTGCATAAATATCGCTGGCAATATACCCCAACGGATGCCCGACATGAAGTCCTGCGCCCGAAGGATATGGGAACATATCAAGAACATAATAATGAGGGCGTTGGCATTTATTCTCTACATGATATATTCGAGTTTTGCGCCAGATGGCCTGCCAACGTGTTTCGATTTCTCTAAAATTATAATCCATTGTTCAATAAATGGTTAGTCGTTTTTGTTTCAAAAATAGAATTAACAAAGATAAGTTTTTTTTAGCAGATAACGGCTTGTAATATCATATAACTCTTCGATTGGAACTACGAAGATACTACATGTATATGATTTGTTTAATTCCGATTGTACTATTAGTTATCCCAGAAAAAAAATGTGCAATTATCTTGTACGAAATGTGAAAGACTATTTTAACCATGAACGGGGGTTCTGACTTTGAGTGCTTTTCCATATCTGGAAACTGAACTCCGATACACCATCGCTACCCGTTTGCACTGTACCAATTTTTTGTTTTGTTGAAACAGTGGTGTTTTCTTTAACGGTTACATTAGATAGATTGGCGTACACAGTCATATATTCGCCATGTCTGATAATAATGCCCTTTGTGCCGTTGGGGCATGTAAAAACCCTTGTTACCTTTCCCTTATAAACGGCCGTAACTTCGGCTCCTGATGAAGTGATGAGGTCTATGCCGTTGTTCATATTTTGTCCACCCGATTCATGGGTGTAGCGCCCATATTCGCGCGCCACTTTCTTATAATACACCGGCCATGAAAGCTTTCCTTTGTTAGCAGCAAAATCAGTTGATGCGGCATCGGTTGCTGTCGGTTCTGGAGCCGGCTTGTTTGGTGTCTTTTTCTCTACAGGTTTTGATGTGCTTTTGTTGTCCGCTGTTTTTTTCGTTGTCTTATTATTGGTTTTTTGCTTTTTAGCAGCTTCTTCGCGAGCCTTCTTTTCTGCTGCCTCCTTTGCCTTGCGTTCGGCTTCCGCCGCCTTGCGCGCTTTGGCTATCTCCTCATTGATGATTCTTTGTATCTGCTGTTGCAGCTTTACACGTTCTTTCTCCTTCTTCGTAAGTTGTGCCGTAAGGTCCTTCTCTCGCTGCTGCGATTTCTTCACCTGTTGCTGTTGCTGGCTCTGCTCTTTTGCCAATTCCTCTTTTTCTTTTTTCTCTTGATTAAGCAGAGTGTTTTTTTCGTTCTTCTGCTTTACAAGATTCAGGTTAATACCCTTAAGCTCATCTTCTTGAGCTCGTATAGCGGCTGCCTGCATCTTGCGATAGCGGGAGTACTCTTGGAAGTATTTGCGACGAAGAAATGCCTTGTTGTATGAATCCGCATCAAGCATCAGATTTGTTCGGTCAAGGCTCGACCGTTCTGAGTATAGTACACGAATGATTTTACCATACTCTGCTTTCAATGAATCAATACGAGCCTGCAACTGCTGCATACTATCTTGCGTATGCGCAATCTGGCCATCAATGATTGACATCTGCGCATTGATATTGTTAATCAGGCGCGTACGTTCCTTGATACGTTGGTTAAGTACCTTTAGCTGGGCAGTGCTGTTTTTGGTATCTTTCTTTGCCGAAGCAAGTTCCTGATTAAGTTTTTTTATCTGCTGCTCAATTTGTTGTTTTTCTTTCTCTAGTTGTTTCTTTGTTTGTGCATTGGAAACAATCGGCAAAGAGAAAAGAATCACTACGGCAACAAGTATTTGCAATAGTTGGCGCGAACGATAAATCATTGATGTGTGCATACATTATTTCTGTGTACAATTTTCTGTTAGATGTATTGTGAAGTCTTCTACGAAACGTATGTTGTTCGATTCTATGTAATTATAACAAAAAGATAACAGTCTGTCATACTTTTTTGTTTTGTATGACAGACTGTAGGTGGCAAGACTTTACCAATTAAGTATTTTCTTGAAGTCAAACGTTTCTGGATTAGGCAGATACTTCTTTGCTGCCTCATAGTCGGCAGGCGTGATGTAGTCCATAATGTCATTAACGTACGACTGTACCTTGTTGGACTCAACATTGACGAGACGCGGCAATATTTTGCCTGTGGTTGGGTCTTGAATGTCTTTCAGATAGAGTGGCGACACATTGCCCTGATGGTCAATATATACCATACATCCTGTGCAGCCTTGGTTGAAGAGAGTGTGGACACCCATACCCATCAACGAGCAATATGTCAGGTCGAAGGCTATTGGTGTATGGCATCGTATTTCATAACCCACTTCAACAGGGCGTGTCTTAGTCTTTATGTCCAATTCTTTTAGACGTCGCTCAAGAAGGTCGTTGAAAATATGTGCCTTCGAGACCTTGCCAAGCTCCGGATGACCATGTTCGTCGAATGAGAAATGAATGCCCGACTTGCGTATTTCCTCGTCACTAAGTGAGTGAAAAACACCTTCGGAAATCATGGCGGCACCATAGTTTATACCCATGATTTTACGTTTCACGATGCTCGACACAACCATGTTGACGATTTTATCCACTGTGATTTCTGTCTTATTGAAGAACTCAGGGATAATAACCATTGGATAATGACAGGCACCGGCAATACCGAGAGCAAGATGTCCTGCCGAACGCCCCATAGCACTGACCACAAACCAGTTTTCGCTTGTGCGTGCGTCTTCCATGACGGCAGTGCCGATAATACAACCCTGAGACTTGGCACTATTGTAACCAAATGTGGGACTACTATTAGGCAGGGGCAGGTCGTTGTCTATCGTTTTGGGGACATGTATGTTGGCTATGGGATAATTGTGGCTGGAAAGGAATTTAGCCACGCGATTGGCGGTCGATGCAGTGTCGTCGCCGCCTACGGTAACAAGCAGTCGGATGTCGTTATCCTTGAAAAGGTTAATATTGAAACGTTTTTCAAAGTCTTCATCGGTTGGCTTGAAACGGCTCATCTTGATTACAGAACCTCCTTTGTTGAATATTTCATCGGCAAGAAGGAAGTCTATGTCTTGCATGCGCGGCTTTTCAGTAAAGAGAGCGGAATATCCAGCATGGAGTCCAATGACACGGTAGCCGTCACGCAGAAATGTTTTTGCCACAGAGGCAACAACTGTATTCATTCCGGGCGCAGGACCGCCACCCGTAAGTATTGCTATTGATTTCATAATGTTTTATGTATGTTATTGTGCGTAAATAGAAAATGCAAATTTAGAAAATATTTTCCATATTACAAAAAACAGTAATAACGAGATTATTTGTGATTTTATACGATATGGAAATATGTTTGAAATAAAGCAAAATACAAATTATTGTTAAACAAAAAAGGCAGACACTTTTGTGAGTGTCCGCCTTCTTAGAAAATTGGAAGATGTGAGAACTTACTTAATCTCTATTGTCTGGGCAAGAGCTTTTTTCTCTTCTTCCGTAATTTTAGGCAGGTCGATGGTCAGAATACCATGTTCTACCTTTGCCGAGATTTGCTCTTTTTTTATGTTTTCCGGCAGCGAAAACATCTGTTTGAACTGCATCGTGCTAAATTCGCGACGCAGGTACTTGCGCGTCTCTTTGTTGGCTTCCTCGTTGGAGGATTCGGTGTTCTTCACCATCTCAATAACGAGGTTGTTGTTGGCATCAATGCTGATGTTTAGGTCTTCTTTCTTCAATCCGGGGACACACATCTCCACCTTGTAATCCTTGTCGCTTTCGCTGACATTCATTTTAGGCATAGCGTGCGTACCTTCTGAAAGATTGTTGCTCCAATTGTCCCAGTTAAGGAATTCGTTGAATAGAGCAGGCATCCAGTTGTTGTTTCTTGTTGCTAACATTTTTTTAATCTCCTATTTTTAATTGTTATGTTATTATTTTTTTTCTTTTTTATCTTCGGCTTCTCAACCGCCGACATCTCATTATAGAACAATTCCACAGCCAAAATCGCCATATATGCCATTTTGACATCAATGACGCATTGTTGCATGCCAATATGACACAACATCGAAGTGGCGTAGGAGATAATTCGACACAAAAAAAATAGCTAAAGTACCTTTACTCAATCAAAAAGATATTGTAGCTTTAAGGTTTATCTGACGCGCTGTAAGATAATTTGGCACTGGATAGTAAACGTTTGTATAGTCCGAAATCCAAATATATGATACAACGTTGCGGTAATTAAATAGGTTAAATACCTCAAGACCAATTAAAATATCATCTATATAATGAAATATTTTCCAACTTTTCGCTCCTTCAATACGAGAAAGCTGTACCGTGTTGCCCCAGTCAACGCGAAAATACGACGGCAAACGACGCTCTACTGACCGGTCTTTCTGTGAAGGGAATGTGACAGGAGTTCCTGTGCCATATATGAAATTGATACTCATTCGCCACCACGGGAAGGTCGGCACATAGTCTTGGAAAAAAACTTTAAAGGAGAAGCGTTGGTCTGTTGGACGTGCAATCCAGCTAAGATTATCACCTTCTATATCTTCCTGTGTGTGCATATATGATATAGATGCCCACGACTCGAGCCCATCAACAAACTCGCCATATAAACGCAAACTCACACCTGTCGCATAACCTACAGCGGTCTGAGATGCATCATATCTTAGTCTAAGGTTGTCTATTGTGTATGGAATCAGGTTTGTCAAATATTTATAGAACAAATCTGCCGTAAGCTGGAACGGTTTGTTGAACAAGCGCATTTTCCAGTCAAACGACTGCATGGCTTGATATGATGTCTGGACTTTAAGGTTGGGATTGAGACTGCCATCAAACAATCGCATCTCGCGATAAAATGGTGGTTGTTGATATACGCCAACGGCAGTCCTAAACAGCATATCTTGTTTCCAGTGTGGCTTGATGGAGAGACTTACTCTGGGACTGATAAAAAAATGTTGCTTTTCCTCCTGAATATTGTTCTCTATATTATTTAACGACATGGAGTAGTAGTGTGCCCTAACACCAGCAGCAATGTCTATCTCAGTCTGTGAATTAGTCTCCCAACTTATGTTTCGCTGAATAAATGATGGCAAATGTAATGTTGTTACTTCGTTATGTGCTTTTGCAAATTGTTGCAAGACAGGAGCCGCGGGCATATCCGTAATCGTTCCCCATGCAGGATGCATGGCTGGCATGGCATATCCGGCACTGTCAACCCATTTCCATTCACGTAGTCGGTCTTTTATTTTGTCCATCTGAAATTTCACCCCCCATTGCCATGAGCCAAGATGAATATGGTGTACGCCACGCAGCTCCGACGAAGGAAGTAATGTGCGAAGACTGTTTCGCGCATGTTCGAGGAATGTGCCAACACCACGGTCAAACTTCTCCACTTCTGCATCTGCCGTCATTCCAAGTTCGTATAGCCAGTACTGGCTCTGGATGTCATAATTCTCTTCTTCATTGCTCGATTGAAGCGAGTTTATCCACTGTATTTGTGTGTGGTCATTGGGGCGCCATGAGAGCGTAAGCGCTCCAATGGCCGTATTGTACCCGTCAGACTCTTCCCCATCAAAATACACGTCGAGCTCAAGAGACTCCATAAAACTGCCAAAGGTTGTCGTCTGACTTTCAGGAATAAGTCCATATCTGTTTCTTGACCATAATACGAGAAAAGATAAATCAAATTTATCGGATAACTTATAGTTTACCACGGCTTGCAAATCAGTATATGACGTATTGTAGGAGCCCTTGGTGTCTAACGTTGAAAAAATATATCGATTATTGTGTTGGCGAAAACCAATGCTATAGTTGAACCTGTCAAACAACGTTCCCTTCACAGAAGCTGAAGCGCCAAGCAGCGAGGCAGAAACAGTGGCGGCAAAACTTGTTGGACGAGCATAGGTTATGTCAAGGACCGACGCCATTTTGTCTCCTGCCGTAGCGTCAAACCCTCCCGGCGAAAACAATATATGGTCAACGAGGTCTGGATTGATTATGCTCATACCCTCCTGTTGCCCACTACGCACAAGCATCGGGCGATATACTTCTATTCCATTGATATATACAAGGTTTTCATCAAACGACCCTCCTCTCACCGAATACTGTGATGACAATTCGTTGTTAGAGCTCACATCTGGCAGCGTCTTCAAAAGCGACTCTACCCCTCCCTGCGGACCCACTGCATCGTCAAGCTTTCTCACATCAATATTTGTATATGCCGTTGAACGACTCGCATCCTCACTTATCGTTACCTCTTGTAGCTGCGTGGCGTGGGGACGAAGCACAACATTCAACTCTGTGTTAATACCAGAGACTACCACTATTTTGCGTTCCTGCGCCTCATAACCTGTGGCCGAGAAACGGATTGTGACAGAGTCTTTTTGATGAAGTCGAAGACTGTAGCGGCCTTGCTCGTCAGTTGATGTGCCGATTGCTTTAGTACTATTGAGCAGTCCGACAGTTACATACTCTATTGGAGAACCATTGGGGGATGTGACAACTCCATAAACTACACCTTGCGCCAGAAGCGACACGGGGAAAAGTAGTAGCAACAGTATATAAAAACGTGTTCGAATGAGCATTATCAGTGCAATAATGTTGAATAAACGGCGTTTTATAAAAAAAAGTATATAGTGTCAGCGAATTGTGACAATTTGTAGATAATCAAAAAACAAACAAATCACATTATGACTGACAAGATGTTTCTCTATGTAAAACAATAGCAATTATAGCAATAAAAATAATAAAAATGAAAAAAACGCTGTTTGCAATCGCATTGTTATGCACGGTTTGGTGTGCCGTTTGTCAAAATGTCGTTGACAAAGAAGGAAGAAAGCAAGGTCATTGGGTAAAGACGGACAAAGACGGAACGAAAATATATGAAGGAGACTTCATCGATGGCAATGAGACGGGGACTTTCCGCTACTTCTATCACGACGGTACAGTTCGTATCGTCAACGAATTTGAGGGCACAACGATGCGTTGCAGTCATAAGGCATACGACGAAAATGGCCACCTTATCGCTTCTGGATTCTACAATAAGAAAAATCGCGATGGTGAGTGGCTGTTTTATACCGAAGATGGTAAATTGATAAAGAAAGCACACTACAAAATGGGTGTGCGCGAAGGCGAGCAGGTCATCTTCAACAAGGATGGCGACACCGCTGAAGTGAGCAACTGGTACGACAATCATCGTCATGGACGCTGGTGGCGACGCATAGGCAAGCAAGGTTATATTACTGGGACGTATGTTCATGGTGGCCTTGAAGGTGATGTTAAAGAATATGACGATAACGCTGTGCTTGTCAGACATGGACAGTATTCAAAGGGATTGCGTAATGGGTTTTACAGATATTACGAGGACGGTGTCTTGAGTGTTGACGAGATATGGCAGAACGACAACCTAATATCTCGTAAAGTGCGTATAATGACACCGCAAGAACAAATGATAGACATCACCTCAATAGCCTGCCTGATGCCAAAAGGCAATAAGAAAGTACTTCTCTTTACCACCGACGGCAAAAATATAGACACTTTTGAACCTGCAGACAATTTATATTACCGTCTTGGAAATGAACATTTCTTTGTGGCTAACAAAAAACAGCGTGTGATGGTGAATAACAATTGCGTTGAAGGAATCGAAGAAAACGGCAAAGGCGTTAAAATGCTAAAAATAACCCCTACCCCATCATTCACTATATATCCTGATGAGGACTGTGTGAAAGCCGTAGAATCTATCATGCGCGAAGGCCTTGATGAATTAGAGAAATGAAGGTAGCCACACATACACTCGGCTGCAAGCTGAATTTTGCCGAGACGTCAAATCTCTTGCGTCGTTTTACTGATGATGGAGCAGAGATTGTCGATTTTCATCAAACGGCAGACCTGTACTTAATAAACACATGTACTGTGACTGCTGTGGCTGAAAAGAAATGCCGGAATTTTATACGTCAGGCGCATAGGCAGAACGGCAGTGCCGTCATCGCTGTTGTTGGTTGTTTTGCACAAAACGAGGCACAGAAAATTTCTCAGATTGAGGGGGTGAACATCGTTCTTGGCAATCACGACAAACAACGAATAAAAGACATTTATGATAGTCGAATATGGGAGAGAAATGAAAACCGGTGTTATGTGAGTAGCGGCTTTGACCCCACCAGTTTTGACCTTTCTTACTCTGCTGGCGACCGTACACGTACTTTCTTCAAAATACAAGATGGTTGCGACTATTTTTGCACTTATTGTGCAATTCCTTTTGCCAGGGGGCGTAGCCGCAGCGCCACAATAGCCGAAACGATTAAGATGGCGCGTCAAATTGCAGCAACCGGAGCGCGCGAAGTCGTTCTGACGGGCATTAATACTGGCACCTTTGGGAAAAATCACGGTGAAACCTTTTTTGACCTTGTTAAAGAGTTAGACAAAATCGAAGGCATCTTGCGCTATCGTATTTCGAGTATCGAACCGAATCTGATTACCGATGACATAATTGATTTCGTTTCACAGTCACGCTCTTTCCTTCCCCATTTTCATATTCCCTTACAGTCCGGTAGCGACAAAGTGCTACGCCTCATGCACCGACGCTACGACACGTCGCTCTATGCCGAGAAGTTGCACCGGATAAAGAGCATAATGCCCGACGCATGTATCGCCGCTGACATTATAGCTGGATTCAATGGTGAAGGAGAACGTGAATTTGACGAGGCTTGTCGTTTCGTAGAGGATATTCCTATTTCCTATCTCCATGTATTCACCTATTCTGAGCGCCCTAACACAGCTGCACTACGTATGGACGAAAAAGTGCCAATGAATATTCGACGAGAACGTAGTCGCATACTGCACACTATTTCAGAAAAAAAGAAGATGAAATTTTATGCAGAACATGAGGGTACCTCTCGTCCTGTATTATGGGAAAGCAATCACCACGATGGCTACATGATGGGATTTACGGACAACTATATCAGGGTGCGACAACCATATAATGAAAAAGCCATCAATCAGATTACTGATGTACTATTAAATAATGAGTCAATAGTTTGTTCTTTTGAAGAATAAACTATTGAATAAAAGCAATAGATGAATCATGAGGCATATATTTATTGTTATACAGCTTATTACATTGATTCTTTTTGCTAATTGTCATTTGTTGCAGGCACAAAATATTGTAGAGGATATGGATAGCCTTCGCTTTGTTTCAGTGCTTGATATCTCATCTGATTATGGAGTTCGTTCGGCCTATATATCTGATACAAACACCTTTGTATCTATTGTGTCGAATATGAAGGGTAGCTATTCTGATAAGATTGCCTATTGCTCAAACATAAGAACTCGCCTACAGACCATGTACATCTCGTTGAGCAACGACTATAACCACTACGATACGTTGATACTTCTTGGACAAAACCGTGCTGTAAATGACTTTCACATTTACGGACAAAAAATGCAACAACTTTTACAGGCCGTTTCAGATCAAATTACATATTATAGTAAATTTGAACATGAATACAGTATAATACAAAAAAACAATGCCTTGGCAATTTCGGACGATGACATCTTCATTGAGCAGCAGATGACAAATGCTGAGGCTAATGCGATGCTTGACAGTGCCATGCACTTGCATGAAATCATACAACAAATTTGTTTTGACAGCGCAATAACTGATAAATCGGTAAGAAAAGAGAAGCGCAACATCTATTATGTTTATTTGCCAATCTACAATAAGATAACTACACTGCCTAAGAATAGCGATGACGCCACGCTAAATGACTTTGAGGACTTGATCTGGATGCAGAATGACATGATAGAATACGTCATCAGCGACAGCTCGTACAGCAAACGCATAGCAGAATTTCAACGAGTCCTTAAAGCACGCACCGAAGCCAATACAAGCGACAATGACATATATCGTTCGTATATGAGAAACTTCAGAAAGGTTTCACTTCCGATGAACTTCAGAAACATTGACGGCTATCGTCGCTATACTCAGCGCATGAAAGAAATAATAAATGTCCAAGAGGACTATATTGAGTCTATCAGCCTGCGTGACAGCATAAACCGCAATACAGATACCATACTGCATCTTACTCATATACGCTATCCAAACCTTGCAACAGCCTATAGGTCAAAACTCTCAAATATAAACACAACGCCTTCTTTTAAAAATATTAGGGAAAGTAGTGAGTTTAAGAATACTGAACGCGGTTTTATCGAATGGCAGAAGAAATATATTGAGCTGATACGTCGTATCGAAAATCTCAGAGAACGCGGCAACAAACTGATGAGTGAGGACATTCGACAATCAAGCGATATACAGTCAGTTTATAACAAACTGTCATCAATAGATAATATTTCCACTACGTTTACCGACATGGATGAATATGATAATTTTGAGGCCGCCATCAAACAACGGGAAATATTATTAGAGGATTTTCAGACAATAATTAATCTGCGTGACAGCGTGAAAAAGTATGACAATGCCATATATACTTCGCCATATATCGAAAGAAACTTTCTGAAAGGATATCGCACAATGCGGAATGCGATGCCGTCTTCCAAACTGGAGGATATTAGCCTAACGAACCACTGCATCATCGAGTTGCAACAGATTACCCTTTTTCAAGATAGCTGTATCTATGCCATGAATTTAGGCAAAAAAATAGCCCTCAACGAGCAGACAATAGACCAATATAGCAAAACAATGCCAAATATTGTAAAGGCCTATCGACTGCTAAAAAAAGAAACGATATATGGGCAGTCCATCAATAATTCAAAAGATATGAGGGACTATAAGATATCTCTATTAGACCAAATAAACCTTCAAGTAAATTTTCTAAATTTCCTTTACTCCGAGCAGGCCTCAAGCATTAACCAGAGGATGTATGGCATTCATAACACAGAACAGATAAAGTCCATTTTTAAGAAATTCGTTAATGCACCTGTGTATTTCTAAATTCTCATTATATTCTTAACCAATATGGCTAAATCCGTGGTCAAGCCATATTGGCGAGCATACTCTATGTCAAGGCGTTTCAAATCAGGAGTCTTGACATGTGGCATTATATCTGATGTCTTAAATATCGATTGCTTGATATGTGGTAGAGGATGCTCTGACAAATGGCTGTAGTCGAGACTATATCCGACCCAGCTTTTTCTTCCTATCATGACATGCCAGCAGTCGGTGAAATAGCGCTGTTTATAGCGTTGAAAAAAGAAAAACAGCGGAGACAGGAGCAATAAAGAGAAGGATGTAAGGAAATCAAATAGACGCTTATTGCGTTGGTTATGCGTCTCGGCGATTGTAAAGGTATTGTCAGAATAGACATTTTCAATGCTGTGTACATAGTTGCCACCAATGAGTACATCGTCGTAAGATGGTGCAGTTCGGAAATCAAAATGGTGTGTCTTCCATAACTCAATGGCGTCAAGGAATAATTTGTACGTTACAGATGGTGTGCAAAAAACTATTTCTTCGACATGGTTGGGAGTTATAGAATGGGCAAGCATCTCACTTAATTCTTTCGGGGATATTTCTTGCAGTGTGTGTGGCCTGATACCAATCCGGTCGAAAGTAGTCTTTAATTGCTGCCTGCTCTCTTTATCTCCTATAATCAAGTAATCACGTTGACGTTTGTCCCACATCTGGTAGCCTTCTACACCAAGCAATCCAAGCACAAAACGAGACAACAAAGCGACAGACACCGAAAGAATTGTTCCAAAAAGGAGTATTGCGCGAGAATAGCGCATAGACTCGTCAAGCAAGGAGTAGAATACCAGCAAAGCGATGCCGCCAATGACGATGCCACCAATGATACGCTTTATTTTCAATGGTTTATCATATCCTCCATTTATCCATGTGGCGAAAACAAGCAGCAAGGCATATAGCGGAAGCAGGATGTAAGTATATATATCTGGATAGTAATTGACATTTGCAGCCCAATAGGTGGACCACACCTCTTTGGTCAGCCAGAATATCAGCGAGAAGCTAAGGAAGTCAAAAAGCGGCATAGCCACGCGTAGAGCAAAGCGCTTACACATGGCCATAACAGCACGAAGCCAGATGGCTATCTGCATTAGAAGATTGTATGCTTTGGCGCCAGACCCGGAGAAATAGCGTTGCACAAAGATTGACATGGCATTATAGAACGTATATACATAGTTCATGCTGCCTTTGCGCGTACTCTCCCCTTTGTAGTGCAGTATGCGAGTCGTTGGAAGGTAATAATTGTCGTAGCCTGCCAAATGTATGCGCCATGAGAAGTCTATATCCTCACCATACATGAAATATTCCTCGTCCAACAGACCTACCTCCTCCAGTACATTGCGTCGAAGCATAATGAATGCACCGGGCAAAACATCCACGATGCTTGTTGCATTGTCCGAAAGATGCCCCATATAATATGCCGCCACCTTAGGGTGGTGAGGCAATAGGTTTATAAGGCCACTGATTTTATAGAACGAAGTGCGTGGCGACGGAAAGCCGCGTTTACTTTCTTTAAGATAGACACCATCACCATTTATCATCTTCACGCTGATGCCCCCACAACGAGGAGTGTTGCTGATGAAGTTGATACATGTATTCAATGTGTCTTGCTGCAAGATAGTGTCGGGATTTAGCAACAAGATATAATCTCCTGTGGCAATACGTAGAGCCTGATTGTTCGCATAGGCAAAACCCTTGTTATCGCTATTGGCTATGACCTTTACCTGCGGAAAAGCGTCATGCAGCATCTCTAACGAGCCGTCGCTGGAGTTGTTATCTACTACAAAAACCTCACAGTCTATCCCTTCTGCCGCCGCATAAAGCGAAAAAAGACATTGCCGCAGATAGTGCTTCACATTGTAGTTGACAATAACGATACTAAGTGTCATGCGAAGAATATTGTGTTAGTATTACAGCGGATAGATTTCAGGACATCCGGGAGTGAAATAGGATGCTACAAAAGCCAATACAATAAGCATCACCTTGCTTAATGACATCTGTTTCTCATGATGGTCAAAAAGAATACTTACACTAACATGAAGCAATATACCAACAACCACGCCCATTAGCAATCGTTGCAATGTTGGGTATGGTGGCAGTAGGTAGAGATTGCAAAGAGAACCCATTGGGGTCATAACGGCAAAAAGCATCAACAAAAGGATTGACTTCAACGTTGAATAGCCATTGTTAATAAAGAGTCCTATAAGAATGACAGAAATAGGGATATTATGCAACACAATGCCGTAAAGCAACCCCCTATGCACTTCTCCGTCAATATCTGCAAGTGGCATACCTTCTAAAAAGGAATGAAGAGACAAACCAATCATGAGACCTATTGTGCTGATGTCTTCCGCCTCATGCGATTGCCCATGCTCAATCCCGTTGGTTAACGATTCTAAGAGCATTTGTATAATAAAACCCACGAGAACGGCGGCGGCAATCTTGAAATGAATCGAGCCCACAACAAAAGCATTGCCCTCGCTGACAAGAAAAATATGCGGCACAAGATTGATGAAACAAGAGCCTAAAAGGAATGCTCCACCAAAAATGGTGATGCCATTCATAAAGGATGGGGAGACGGTGCGATGACCTATAAGAAGAGTAGCCCACACAAGGATGCAGACTATAATTAACAGATATGCAAAGAGTATTGTCTCGTTCATCTCACAAAAGAAAACACAAAAATACAAAAAAATAAAAAAATCATTGTCAGTAACGAAAAAAGTTGTACTTTTGCATTTGGGTAAGTCTTATACGACCAGCTCCCAATGAATCCCCCAGGGTAGGAATACAGCAAGGGTGTTTGGTTGTAGCGGTGCGATATAATCAGCTTACCCTTTTTTTATAGCATATTATGTGACATTTGAATAACAATCATATAAGAATGTTGATGATTTTAATCATCTAAAAACTAAATTGAACTATTGAGACAAATAACAAATTGAGAATGAGAAAGGCTATTTTTATTGTTGTACTATTATATTGTGCGTCGTTTTGCGAGGCCCAGCGCATTGCCGCCTATGTCTCGTCCGGTGCCACAGTGTCACAAATTGAAGGCGACGAACTTAAAGGGTTTGACAAATGGGGCTATACCGGCAGTGTTGGCGCAATGATTAATCTATCAGAAAACGGCATGTGGAAGATGTCTTTGGAGGCTGGCTACTCAATGCGAGGTGCCTACAACAATAGCGGCGACCCGTATAACATAAAAGTCAATCTGAGCTATGTCGATGTGCCTCTTACCGCTTTTTTCCGCGACCCTTATGGGGGAATACTCATTGGCGTGGGCCCTGTTTACAGCCGTTTGGTGCAACAGCCTCATGATGTTATCTCATACAATCCGGACTACTTCATTCCAGATACCAGCAATATGACATTTCTTAAGAACGATTTGGCTCTGGCTGGAGAGATTCGATTCACCATCTGGAGTGGGCTCCAATTTAGTGTACGCTATCAACGTTCTATCATATCTATCAAGGATTCATGGAATTTCACCGAAATCTCGAATAATAGAGCTCACTCATGGAAAAATGTAGGCATCTATAATTCATCGGTGATGGCGCGCCTAATATGGCAGTTTGGCGGGCTGGACGAACAGAGGTCAAAAAAACATAGACGCAGATAAATATGTTATTGTTAAACAAACGTATTGCTTTGTTTCCAGGCTCATTCGACCCTTTTACAATTGGGCATAAAGACATCGTAAGGAGAGCATTAAAACTATTCGATAAGGTCGTGGTGGCCATAGGTGTAAATAGCGACAAGCAATATATGTTCACCGTTGAAGAACGTGTCGCAAAAACAGTATCTATGCTTTGTGATGTGCCGAATATAGAAGTATGTCATTATGATGATATGACAGTGGATTGCTGCCATAGGATGGGCGCCACAGCGATAGTACGCGGCATACGCAACGACAGCGACCTTGCCTATGAGAAAAAGGTTGCTGCTGTCAACAACCAACTTGACTCGAACATAGAAACCGTATTTCTCCTTGCTGCGCCTGATATGGAGGGAATAAGCAGTACATTAGAACGAGAGCGACTACTTCATGGCTCTAATAGGGACAAATAAATAAACACATAACGCCGTTACAATATATAAATGGACCTCTCCAGCGACATAATATACCTAAAAGGTGTGGGGCCTCAGCGTGCCATGCTTTTGCAACGAGAGTTGCAGATAGCCACCTGTGCGGATTTGCTGGAGTATTTTCCATTCCGCTATGTTGACCGCTCACATCTCATTGACCTTGCCCACGTTGACTTCAACGACCCGTATGTAGTGCTGCGTGGTGTGATACGCAATATTCAGGAAGTCGCCACTGGCAAACGCACATCCAGATTGACTGCACAGTTCTACGATAGCACTGGCGAAGCAGACCTCATCTGGTTCCAAGGAATAAAATGGGTCCGTGAGCGTATAAAACCCGGCGTAGAATATTTGCTGATGGGGAGACCAACTCTCTACAACAACAGGATACAATTTGCACATCCTGACATAGAGCCGTTTGCCATCACCGAGAGCGATAACCACCACGCATTCATGCCCGTGTATAGTACCACGGAGAAACTGAAAGCACAAGGGCTTAATTCAAAAGGCATTTCACGCATCATTGACAACCTACTACGTCAAGAAATCGTCATCAAAGAGACCCTGCCGCCATACCTCATACAGAAATATAACATAATGCCCCGTGCCGTAGCCATTAGGGCCATCCACTTCCCGCGCACTATGGATGAGATGCAGCAAGCAATGCTACGGCTCAAATACGAAGAACTTTTCTTCATGCAGCTTGACCATCAATACAGTCGTGTGTCAAGACTGATGAGCGGTTCCGGTCGTAAGTTTGCCACTGTTGGCGACCGCTTCAATCGTTTCTACAAGGAAAAGATACCATTCGAGATGACTGGCGCGCAGAAACGTGTCATCCGCGAAATATGGAGCGACATGAGAAGTGGGCACCAAATGAACCGCCTGCTGCAAGGCGATGTGGGCAGCGGCAAAACGCTGGTAGCATTGCAGACAATGCTCCTTGCTATTGACAATGGCTTCCAGACCTGCCTTATGGCTCCTACCGAAATCCTTGCGCAACAACACTACGCTACGTTCTCTCGCATGCTGGAGGGTATGGGGCTCACCATAGAACTACTTATCGGCAGCGTGCCTGCCCCTCAGAAGAGGAGCATCAAGAAGCGTCTCGCCGCTGGCGAGATAGACATACTCATCGGTACCCATGCGCTGATAGAGGATTCTGTGAAGTTTAAGAATCTGGGGTATGTAGTCATCGACGAGCAGCACCGCTTCGGCGTGGAGCAGCGTGCTCGCCTGTGGACCAAGAGTGACGTGCCGCCCCATATCCTCGTTATGACTGCCACCCCTATCCCTCGCACGCTGGCAATGACTCTCTACAGCGATTTGGACTGCTCCGTCATCGATGAGATGCCGCCAGGCCGCCAGCCAGTGAAGACCATCCATGCCACCGATGCCAGTCGTTTGCGCGTATTCGGGTTCATGCGTCAGCAGATAGCCGAAGGGCGACAAGTTTATGTTGTCTATCCGCTTATCAACGAGTCCGAAGACCTTGATATCAAAGACCTCATGGACGGCTATGAAAGTATGTCGCGTGCATTCCCCCAACCCGACTATCAGATTAGTATCTTGCATGGAAGAATGACGCCTGATGCCAAGGCCTTTGAGATGCAATCCTTCAAAAATGGCAGAACGAATATCATGGTCAGTACCACTGTGATAGAAGTTGGGGTTGATGTGCCGAACGCTACCGTTATGGTGATAGAGAACGCCGAGCGTTTCGGCCTAAGCCAGCTGCATCAGCTACGTGGACGCGTAGGACGTGGCGGCGGTGCCTCCTATTGTATTCTGATGACCAAAGACAAGTTGACCACCACTGGCAAACAACGCATAGAGACCATGTGCTCCACCACCGATGGTTTTCAGATTGCCGAAGCCGACTTAAAGTTGCGAGGTCCCGGAGATATTGAGGGACGAGAGCAAAGCGGCATGTTGGAGTTAAAACTTGCGGACATCGTCAACGACGAGCCAATCGTAAAAGCCGCTCGCGACGATGTGCGCCACATCCTCGAAAATGACCCGCAACTGCGAGCACCTGACAACATGCTGCTACGCCGACATCTTGAAAAACAAAAAGCGCGTATTGAGCTTTCGCAGATTAGCTGACGACACCATGGAATAAGACTAAAAAAAGTGTAAATGAATATAGTACTGACGGCAGAACAGCAGGAATATTGGCATGAAGGGCGTATGACGCTTAATGCCGTGGACAATGCCATAGAAGGAGGTATCGTTATCGGCGAGGTCTCTCTCTATGACTACGACGCACTCAATCTGCGTTCTTCGTTCGGCATCGTCGTCTATCCCCTCTTCCGCCGCAAGGGCTATGGCAGGGCAATTCTGACTGAATTACACAATTTATGCCGCAACACATTACACCTCCATCAACTATACGTTGACATCCTCGACACCAACCTCGCCAGTCAGCAACTATTCGAGTCGGCAGGCTACATCCATGTGGGGCTGCAGTGCGACTGGACCTATGACGGAAAACATTTCCACGACACCTATCGCTACCAGTACATCCTTAAATAAGCCATTCAATGACAAAGCATACAAAAAAGAAAAAAAAGAAAGGCAACGCATCGCGCAACTTCAAAATCTTTTGCTACTGTAACATTGCCTTAATTGTTATAGCAATCATTAGCGGCATCATCCTACGTCGCGAGCGATGTCAGAATAGCGAAGAGGTGCGACTTTTTCTGCCCGAGGGCATCAGCTATGACGCGGTAATCGACACACTCATAAACAGAAAATGCATCAGCTCGCGCGAAGGCTTTGACGCCATGTCACGCCTACGGCGCTACAAGAAGCATGTCAAATCTGGCTCCTACATCGTTGATGCCGAGATGCCATACTACGACCTTGTCAACAAACTTCGCGCAGGACGCCAAGACCCAATAAAAATAACCATAGGCTCATTTCGTTCTCTTGATGGCTTATGCAGCAAACTTGGCGAACGCTTTGAATTTAGCGGCAAAGAACTCTATGCTATGGTCAGAAACGACAGCGTGTGCAAAAGCTATGGACTCGACAGACAAAATATGCTGGCATTCTTTGTGCAGAATACCTACGAGATATATTGGAATATTAGTGTTGAACGATTCATGGAACGAATGTATCGTGAATACAATCATTTTTGGAATGCTTCGCGCCTCGACAAATGTGCCGCTCTCAACCTCTCCCCTGCTGAGGTAACAACGCTTGCAGCCATAGTAGAGGAAGAGACTAATAATGACAAAGAGAAACCGCTTATTGCCAGCGTCTATCTCAATCGCATACGCAAGCGGATGCCCCTACAGGCTGACCCTACCGTGCGTTATGCCGTAGGCGACTTCTCTTTGCGCCGCATTTTGAAGAAGCATACCGAGGTCAACAATCCTTACAACACCTATCGTTTTGCAGGATTGCCACCAGGACCTATTTGTATTCCGAGTGCGGAGAGCATAGATGCCGTATTGGAAAACCGACATACCGACTATCTATATTTCTGTGCAAAAGAGGACTTCTCCGGCAGCCATAACTTCGCGTCAAACCTAACCGAACATCAACGAAATGCCGAGAAATTCCACAAAGCACTAAACAACAGGAAAATATACAAATAAAATAAACGACAAATGAGTGTCTGCTTCTTATAAAACAATGGAGGCTTCTAAAACAACAACGAAAGAATTACATATTATTTGAGACTATCTGATTTTCAAGCCTCTAAATCTCGTAGAGGTCACATTTAAATCCAATTTACAGATGTCGCCTAATTTCATTCTTGCAAGAGACGTATATGTTTTGTTGTAATAGAAGCAGACGCTATCAAGAAACTATAAAAACACTTCAAAAAAAAATATCATGTATAAATCCAGACAGATAATGATAGGTGCACTGCCACTTGGTGGCGGAGCACCTGTGCGTGTGCAGTCAATGACCAACACAAATACGATGGACACCATGGCAACCGTGGAACAGACCTTGCGCCTTGTCGAGGCAGGATGCGAGATTGTACGTATCACAGCTCCCACGGTGGAAGCCGCACAGAATCTATACAATATCAAAAACGAATTGCACCGCCGTGGATGTACCGTGCCGCTCGTAGCAGATATCCATTTTCTGCCACAGGCTGCCGAAACAGCTGCCGCCATAGTGGAGAAAGTCCGTGTCAATCCGGGGAACTACACCGACCGCAACAAAGGCAAGACAGAATACAGCGAACAGGAATACAACGATGAGTTAAAACGCATCGGCGAGAAAATGAGCAAGCTTATTGAAATATGCAAACAGCATCATACCGCCATGCGCATAGGCACTAATCATGGGTCGCTTTCTGAGCGCATTATGAGCCGCTATGGCAATACGCCTGAAGGCATGGCTCAGTCGGCTATAGAATTTGCCAACGTCTGCAAAGAGCAGGATTATCATGACCTTGTTTTCTCAATGAAGGCAAGCAATGTGAAAGTAATGGTGGACAGCGTGCGCTGCTTTGTCGCCAAAATGCAGGAACGTGGCATGGACTACCCCATCCACCTTGGCGTTACCGAGGCAGGCGATGCGATGCAGGGGCGTTTGAAAAGTGCTGCAGGCATTGGCGCACTGCTCATTGACGGCATCGGCGACACCATACGGGTGTCACTCACCGAAGACCCCATCGAGGAAATCCCTGTGGCATACGACATACTGCAAGCCGTGGGGGCACGTATCAGCAAAGCAGAATATATAGCGTGTCCCTCGTGCGGACGCACGCTCTACGACATTCAGTCGGCACTTCATGAGATTAAAGCGGCAACGGAGCACCTCAAAGGAATAAAAATCGGCGTCATGGGGTGCATCGTCAATGGAATAGGAGAGATGGCTGATGCCGACTACGGATATGTAGGTGCAGGCCCCGGCAGGATTTCGCTCTACAAACAACGGCAAATGGTTAAAGCCAATATTCCACAAGAAGATGCCGTTGCCGAGCTTATCAATCTAATCAAAGAAGGCGGCGACTGGAGAGAAAATTAGTTCTGCATGTTTCTTGATGAACTAAAAAAACGTACTCCGAAATGAGGTACGTTTTTTTTAGCCTGAAATGAATAAACAGTTTTTTTTAGAAGCGATAGCAAAGAGTTTTTTGAGGATATGCCATGACGAAGTCGGGAGAAAATGAAGGCATTTTTTTTCATAAACAATCGCACACGAACACAAGATATACTAACCATTTCACTCTCCGTTTCGGCTTTTCCGCAAAGCAGGGCAACCAGTCGGAATGCCCTACATACATCATTTGCCACGACTTAAGAAGCCATCAAGGACCCTTTCAAGGCTTACTCGTTTCCTGATTGTCTCTGCATTATAAGAGAAATATTTTCCTTCACCACAAGGGTTGACGGATGCTCCTCGCCCAACACCTTCTCATATATCGCCAACGCCTTGTAATAATACTCCAATGCTTGGGCGTAGTCGTTTTTTTCATCGTATACATCCCCGATGTTATTGTAGGACCTGGCGGTATATGGATTCTCCTCGCCAAACACCTTCTCCCTTATCGCCAACGCCTTGAGGTAATACTCCAACGCACGGTCGTAGTCGCCTTTGTCATCGTAAACAACCCCGATGTTATTGTAGGACCTGGCGGTATATGGATTCTCCTCGCCAAACACCTTCTCATATATCGCCAACGCCTTGAGGTAATACTCCAACGCACGGTCGTAGTCGCCTTTGGCATCGTAAACAACCCCGATGTTATTGTAGGATGTGGCGGTATCTGGATGCTCCTCGCCAAACACCTTCTCATATATAGCCAACGCCTTGAGGTAATACT
>JAFSPS010000009.1 GCA_017451385.1 Bacteroidales bacterium | reverse complement strand
TGCCGTTTGCCGATTGACCAAAGAAATAGGACTGATAGGCTGCTTTGGTGTTGGCGGTGGAGTGTGTGCTGGTCCAATAGCGACCATTGAAATAGGAGCCATAGTACCAGTGTCCGCCGTCGGTTGCCATATCGCCACCGCGATAGCCGGCGGCAGGGAGGAATACAGCGCCGTTGGTCTCCATGAGGGTCCATTTCTCGGCGGTGTAGTTGTTGGCAGTCCATGCGACAGTCTGTCCGTTGCTTTGCGGAGAGAAGGAACAGCCCGCAGGGAGCGTCCATGTGTCGGGCAGCAGCACGAGACCTTTCACACCGTTGACGGTGGCAAGGGCACGTTTGCTGGATGCTCCGCTGCGCTGGTTGAGCAGGTAGGTCCATTCGGTTAAGGTGAGCACGCGCCACAGGTGGGGGGCGTTGCCGCCGTTGACGATGGCGTTGTGTACGCCCCAGTCGGCTTCGGCATAGCTTCCCGTAAGGTCATTGGTGGCATTGGCTCCCGGGTAGAAGTCGGCACCATTGCGGCTCCAGTCGGTAGGCTGGTAGAGATTGGCTCCGCTGTTCCATCCGCTGGTGCCCCAGCAGAAGAGGTCTATCCATCCGTCGTAGTCGGGGGCAACCTCGTTATTGTCACACAGTGTCTCGCCGTCGGCTTTATAGACATTGCCGTGGGTCTGCCATGTCGAGTAGTCATAGCCGCCGACAAAGTCATACTGGTTGAGCGCGAAACGCCATGTGTTGTCGCTGTATGTGCCATTGGCTTTGGCGAGGTATTGCAGGTTGCCTCGAGAGAAACGCACCTGCTTGTCGTCAGAGATGCTGAATAGTCCGTTCAGCGTGCCGTCATTGTTGGCTGGCGTGGGCGTGGAGAGGGTGTAGTGGAGTGTCACCACGCTGTCGCATCCTTTGACGGTGCGGTAGGTGTGCGTCAGTGTGCCTGTCTCGCTGATGGTGTTGCCATGCCATGTGAAGGGTGTCTCGGAGGTTACGGAAGTGTCGCCCGTATTAGAGTAGTCGATGGTGAGGAAGAGGGTGTCGGTGAGGTTGTCGCATCCGCCAGAGGAGTAGGGGGCTCCGTAGTAGGTGCCGGAGGTGTAGTAGGTGGTGCCGTCGCCGTTGCCGTAGGTGCCGCTGGCAGACCATGTGAAGTTGTCACAGGCTGATGCGGTGAAGCTCTGTCCGCTGCAGTTGATTGTGTTGATGGTTAGCTCTAATGTATCTGTCTTGTCACATCCATTCTCAACGTATGGGATGCCGTAGTATGTCCCGCTGGAGGTATGTGTCTGACCGTCGCCATGCCCTAAGGTGCCATCGGTAGCCCACGAATAACTATTGTCTGCCGTATGCGAATAAAGGTGTCCGGCATTGTCAATTACCATTATAATGCCAGTCTGAGAGGTGCTGCCACAACCATTGGAGCTTGTCGCAACAATAGTAAATTGGGAAGTGCCGTGGCTGGTAGGGGTGCCACTGATATGGCTGCCGTTCCATGTCACGCCGTTAGGTAGCCCGTTGACAGATATTGACGCATTGGAAGAAGAGATACTGATGTCGTTTAATGCAGTGTTAAGACAGATGGTAGGGGTGATGTCACCATGAACATCGAGGGTGGCATCGGGCTTTGTTGTTACATTGATAGTTATGGTGTTGGAACATGTGCCGTTGCTTATGGTTGTCACCTGTATGCCAGCCTCGGAAAAGGTTTTGTCATAGAATGTTACAGGATACTCGCTGGCGCAGACCTCATGGTCTTCTGCGGTTGCATTGTTTGGGATGACGCGCCATATAGTATGTACGATGCTGTCGCAGCCATTTGCGGCAGTGAATGTCTCTGTAATGTCGTTGTCTCCTACCGTAAGACCTGCTGGGACAGGTGTTGAGGAGGGACCTGAGAGAACGATGTTGTCCACATAGGCGGAATTGTAGCAGTCAAAGTCTCTGAAACAGAAACGATAATAGCCTGGAGTAGTTATTTTCCCAGCTAAAGGTATAAAGACATCTGTGAAGGAACTGGCTGTGTAGCATCTCGCTGGCTGATGTGGCACGGGCTCGCCCTGATTGTTAGACATAATGACTTGGCTGTCAAAATCATCGATATCTTCAGGGTCTTGCGTTGCCGACAGAAAATAAAGTTCAAATCCGTCAGGCCAGTAGTAATCAGTGTAATAGTCGGAAAAATAATTTGTGGCAGGTATTTTTACTTTGAAGGTAAGAGTGCAATTTACAGGGTCATTTATATATATGTTTGGTGTTATAGCAAGAGATGTTTGCCAAATATAATCATTATTTTGCACACTTCTTATGCTTAGCGATTTACCACTATAGGCTCCGGATGAGGACACTGTAAATCCTGGCATGTAATAATAATCCGTTTCGGTGTACAAATCCCATCCATCAAGAGGGTTAGCGCCATCAAAGTTTTCCTCAAAGAGTATGCCCGTGCCGTTATTTATCGCTGTTGTCCCTTCGCATATCACTATGGGGGCATTGTATGTGTGTTTGGTTTGATTGATTGTAAGGTTTAGGGTTGTAGTATTGGGACAGGTGCCGCTATTATCTATATAGGTGGCGGTGTTGGTGGACGACGTATATGTTATATTGTCAATCCATGTGTAGCTGTCGCAGTCCACCACGATGTCAGTGTTGGTGCTGGAATAGTTCATTGTCAGGTTGAGGGTGTGCAGGGTGGGGCAGTCGCTGCCGGGTTCGCTATATGTGGCGGTAGTGTTGGAGGAGGTGTAGGTGGTGCCGTCAATCCATGTGTAGCTGTCGCAGGCGGTTATATTGTCCGTTGTGGTGCTGCCGTGGCCTATGGTGAGGTGAAGGGTCACTATGCTGTCGCACCCCTCGCTGTTGGTGGTTCTGTATGTCGGCGTGCTGGTGCTCTCGGTGTAGGTGGTGCCATGCCACTCGTAGCTGTCGCAGGCGCTCTGCTGGTCGATGCTTGTGCTGCTGTGGCTGATAGAGAAGGTTATTAGATAGATGGTGTCGTACATGCCGCCGTGTGCTGTGGTGTCGTAGATGGTGGTGTCGGTGGTGTAGGCGATGCCACGATAGTAGATGGTGTCGCAGCGCTGCATTAGCATACCTTCGCGAACCGTATCATAGGTAGCTTCGGTGATGGTGAGGTGTAGTGTTATAATGCTGTCGCATCCTGAGTCATTAGAAATCGTATCGTAGAAATGTCCTGATGTGTTATATTCTTGACCATGCCATGTAAACGTACCTGTGGTTTCAACCGTTGTGTCTGACTGTGTGCTGTGGTTCACTGTCAGGTGTAGCGTGGCGGTGCTGTCGCAGCCGTTCGCCCCTGTGGTGGTATAGGTCGGACTATTGGTTGTCTGATAGTATTTCGAGCCGTTCCATTCGATGCTGTCGCAGACGGTCCGGTTGTCGGTGTAGGTGGTGCTGTGGCGTATGGTGAGGTCGAGGGTGTCGCTGAGGCCGGAGCACTCGCCTTCACTGTAGAGGGTGCCATAGTAGGTTCCGCTTTCTGTATATGTCTGGCCGTTGCCGTGAGAACTGGTGGCGCCTTCGTCCCATGTGTAGCTGTCGCAGGCCTCTGCGGGTATGCGTATGCCGTGGCAGTTGTTGGTCTGGGGTGGGTCAGAGGGGTCGTAGATGAGGCGCACGGCGTTGCCGTTGATATGTTGCCCGGCGGCATATTGGCTTGTTGATGTGCTAATAGAAATAGAACCACTCGCCCCAGTTGTTGACATTACGCTGAAACTTATGGTTTTAGAGTGAGTTTCGTTGATTGTGGTAGATGTCCAGTAGGAGCCAAGGAAGGCATTGCCTTGTGGATAGTATTCTGTCCCT
Organism: Bacteroidales bacterium; assembly: GCA_017451385.1. Lineage (GTDB taxonomy): Bacteria > Bacteroidota > Bacteroidia > Bacteroidales > P3 > Colimorpha. Next base: position 61,201 of record JAFSPS010000009.1, on the reverse strand, counting down.
TGGCGAAATCCCGTCATAGGCAGAAAGACAGCCCCTGCCGCCTCCATCTGTGACCACTCCTCATTGGTGTAGGTGTTGGCACTGTAACCATAGGTGGTAATGTTGGTGCGGAAGGCAGATAGGCCTGACGGCATCGTGAACTCATCGGGAAGCAGGATGATGCCATGTATGTAGTCGTTATTCAGAGATAGCACTTGCCCCATAGATTTCTTCTGGGATGCATTTGTGCGACCGTTAAGCAGGTACTCCCATTCGTCGGCAGTCATTATGCGCCATAATCCGGGGGCATTGCCACCATTGACGATGCTGTTGTAAACGCCCCAGTCGGCTTGCGCATTGTCGCCTGTCAGGTCGCCGCTGAAGTAGGTGCTGCTGGTAGTGCTATTGTTGTAAGGGTAGTAGCTGGTTGCCCCGCTGCCGCTCCACCCGCTGGTGCCCCATCCGAAGAGGTCTATCCAATAGGCAAGGCTTGGGCTGATGCTGTTGTTGCTGCACCATGTGCCGCTTGCCATCTGTACGGAGCTTATGCCTGTATAGGGACATCCGTAGGTGCATATCCCTCCAACGAAATCGTACTGCAAGTTTGCGAAACGCCATGTGTTGTCGGGATAGGTGGTGCCGTTGATGTCGGTGTTGCTCTTGGCGAGCCATTGCAGGTTGCCCTGCGAGAAGTGTACCTGCTTCTCTCCGGAGATGCTGAAGAGGCCCGGCAGGGCTCCCTCGGGCAGCGCCTCAGAGGCTGGGTCGTCCATTGCCACGAAGAAGGCCTCGTATTCCGCTTCGGCCTGCATAGCATTCGACAAGACGAAGATGCGTGGGTTGTCTCTGTTGCCGTCGTTCCAGTGGCTGAATGTGTAGCCGTCGTTGGCTATGGCTTGCAGTGTGATGGTGTCGCCCTCATAGCTGCATCCGCTGCCGATGGCTATGCCGTAGTCGTCTATACTGGTGGTGGCGGTGATGCAGTGGGTCGGCAGCTGCTCAAAGATAGCCCTATACGTGGCATCGCCCGCTACGGTGACAGTGCGCGGGTTGTCGCTGTTGCCATCGCTCCAGCCGGCAAAACGGTAGCCGTGGGCTGCCGTGGCGCTGAGCTGTATGTCGGTGCCATAAGTGTACCTACCACCGCCTTCTACGGTGCCGTAGGCACTGTTGTTGGCCTCTGTGGCTATGGAGTAAACGATGTCGCTAATACAAATATTCATCAGCGGCTGATACTCAAACTGATATACCTTTTCGCTCTCCTCGTCCTCGTCGTAGCTTGCAAGGAGCGCGAGGTAGGTGCCATATTGCTGGCTCTGAGCAAGGCGGAGATAATTCTTCGTCAGCGAGTCGCAGAGGGGGAACGAGGCCTCGCTAATAGGGGTTTGCATATTGACCTGCTCGCAGACGAAGAGCGCACTGTCGTAAGGCCTTATGGCTACCCAGAAGGGGCGCCGGTCGTGTATGGCGTATGGTGTGGAGAGACGGATGACCTGCGGCCCGTCTTCGTCAGCACGGAATGCCTGCGAATAGACCTCGGTGCCCAGGCAGTCGGCATAGTCTGTCTCTACGGCTTCTGTTTTCAGCCCCTCGCTCATCTCGCTGCCCTCATAGATTATCAGGTGGAAGTTGCGCGTCTGGATGTTGTAGTATCCGTTGACAAGGTCATATATGTAAAACGCTACGCTGTCTATCTGCTTCCCTTCCGTGAAGGTGCCGAAGGCTTCGGGACGCATAATGAGTTCTTCGTTGCCCTTCAGCAGGTAGATGGTTGTATTCTCCTCGTCGCCTATCTCCTGCCAGCCGTAGCATCCTGCTGCCGAGGGCGTGCCGTCCGCTTGCGTGAAAGTGAGCGTCACGCTCTCGTCGCCTTGCGTGAAGGTGATAGTGCCCCTCCGCTCGCTGCCGCTGTAGTTGTAGTCGGCGGTGATGGCTATCTCTGTCGCCGTGCCGTTGCCTTGGCCCTGCGCTGGGCTGAGCGTCAGCCAGCTGCTGTTGCTCGTAGCTGTCCAGCTGCTGCTTGTCGTTTTTGAGCTGCGCACATAGCCCACCACCCTTTCGCCATAGCGCGACAGCTCTTTGCGGCCTGTGGTAGCCATCAGGTGCGAGCTGTTAGGCTCTATGATGATAATTTTGTTGTTATTGTTGTATTGGTGGTTGCTGTTGCTGCCCGTGCCGCCGCCGCCCGGGTTCAGCGCGCCTATCCTGAAGTAGCCGTCGTAGCTCCCGTTCCAGCCCCAGTTGAAATGGAAAAAGTCGTCGCCGTCATATCCGTCGCATACGAAGGCGTGGCCGCCCCCCTCGCCGCTGCCGGAGTAGTATATCGGGTGCAATGCGTCCAGCTGGCTTTTCAGCAGCTCCGTCCAGCTCGTGCTCGTGTGGCTCGTTCTTGAAATTAAATCTGCGTTGTATCCGAAATAGTTCCTCATTGCCGCCGGCACATCCTCCGAATATGCGCTGCTGGTTATTGCTCCATAGTCCATACTGACCGCCGCGCCGCAGTGCAGCATCAGCGTCGCCACTGCTTCTTTCTCTGCCGCCGTGCTTGCCGCCGTTATCCGTATTGGCATATTCCCCCAATCGTAATCTACATTGAGGTTGGCGCTTACGCTCAGCCCGTGCCTCGCTGTGCTGTAGCTTATGCTCCCTGTCCCTCGTGTTGGCTCCTTCCAGTATCGCATTATCTGAGCCATCGCCGTCGCCACGCATCCTGTCACCGTCAGCGAGTCGCCCTTCATGGGGCAGTACATGTTGTATAGTGGCGCTTGGTTCCATCGTGTCTCTATCAGAGGGCCTACCGTGTTGCCCGATTTGGGAGCTTTCAGCCTGCCCGCCTTCAGCTTCTGCCACGCCTGCTGCACCTCCTCGCCCCCTGCTGCGCCCTCTGCCGCCGCTGCCGCTATCTCGCTGCCCCTCTCCTTCAGCCATGCCGCCATCTGCGGCGGCACCTCGCCCGCCGCGCCCTCACCCACGCCGTATCCCAGCACCGGCCATGCCGCGTCGTCCGCCGCCACCGCTACGAAGCCCTTCGCGTATGCAAACAGGTAGACCCCCTCCACGCCTTCCATCCTCACCGCTCTCCCCCCGCTGGGCATCACTCCCTTGCTTCGCAGCCAGGCCTCTGCCACGCCGCGCGCCGCCGCGCTGTCCACGGGCCCGGCAATGGCGTTCAACATACTGAATACAATCGGTAAGAGTACTAATAATTTACGCATAACTATATGTCTCACTATTATTTATAGTGGTTTAACGTTCCAAAGTGCACACTACGTGCAATCAGCAAACTTAATAAAAAATCCCGAAACGATTGAAAATTATTTTTATAGGCTGAAGATTCGTAGATTCAACTACGCACTGCTACAAAATGCGAGAATTCCGAATATAATAATCCGTAATGTAAAAAGACAGAAAATATTTATAACCCACAAGCACACACAACACCTACAACAATGATGTAAACAAATAGTAAAAAAAGAACCGTCGTCCCCAGAGGCTTCTATAAGTTTCTCTTATCGCAGACGACAGTTTCTTATTGTTTGCAAAGAAAAAATCTGGCGGCGAAGTCGAATTACATTGTTTACGCCCTCGAGCAAAAACGTGGAGGAACAACATATATAATCTGCTAAAAAAAATAGCCAGAAAGGGAAACTACCTAAAATCTTTCAACTCCAACATGACATAAAAACACTCCCATGCTGCCTTGGTCGCTCTACCGAAAAGGTATGCCCGGTGCCACCTTCTGAAGTGTTTTCAGCTTGCAAAAATACAACTTTTTTTTCAAAACTCCATCCCGCTCTCAGAAATCTTCCTATTTAGCTCAGTGGCATAATGCGACGAATATAACCTTCATCGCTGGCGACGAATGTTAAAATTTTCGGTAAGTAAATTCGCAACAAGGTGAAAGTGAGGAGAAGAGCGACAGACGGGGGTCGAACCCGCGACCTGCGGCTTGGGAAGCCGCCGCTCTGCCAACTGAGCTACTGTCGCTTTTTTATTCATTATAACACGTGTCTGTGTTTTTTATTGTGTGATTGGGTCACTTTTTTTGATAGAATGATGTTTAATCGCTGATTTACTAATCGACAATCTACGTGTGCATGACCTGCCGTGTCTTTGGGGCAGTGAATCGTCATTAAGGTGGAACGTGTGTTGGTGGGATATAACTATCTGATATTTATAATGAAGGTGAGGCGTTGCCTTTTCCCTTGCGATAATATTTATTAGTCGTTGGCTGCATAATCAGAATAAAATACTACTTTTGCAAAATCAAAAATCAGCTTTTTGGCTTTTAACTTACTGATATAATAGAATAAATAAAATACTCCTTTATGGATATCGACAAACTAAAAAAAGAATTTTTTGCTTATATCTTGCTTATCGCAGGTAGTGCACTGTTTGCAATTGGCGACGTGATGTTTGTAAACCCATATCTTATGGCTCCTGGCGGGACATACGGTCTCAGCAACGTGCTCAACACGGTGTGGCCGTGGAAGATATCGCTCTATGCTATCTGTATGGATGTGCCGCTGCTCATTATAGGCACATGGATTCTTGGACCGCGTTTTGGTGTCAAGACCATCGTTTCCACTATCCTTATCTTCCTCTTCACCTATCTGCTTGAAGCCACATGGGGCTACAACCCCGTCATTCATGGCGGCATTTTCGACGAGAAGACTGCCGACTCTATGGTGGCTATAGTCAACAACGGAGGATTCTTTGTCCCCGACTATTTCCTCAACACTGTGGTGGCAGGTCTTATCTATGGTGTTGCCATAGGCCTGATATTCCGTTCTGGTGCCACGTCGGGCGGTAGCGACATTATCTCCATGATACTGCATAAATACACCAAGATTTCGCTTGGCACGCTGGTGCTTATCGTGGATAGCTGCATCACGCTCACCACGCTCATTGCCTTCAAGGATATCAAACTACCTATTTATTCCATTATAATCATATATATTGAGAGCAAGATAATAGACCTCGTGGTGGAGGGCACCAAGAGCTACAAGACGGCGTTCATTGTTACCGACCGCATAGAGGAAGTGCGCGACTATATTATCAACGACTTGCATCGTGGTGGCACCTGCTTCTCCGGCACCGGCCTCTATCAGGGTGCCGAGCGCCGCATGGTATATGTCACCCTTGACCGTGCAGACCTCGTGAAACTGAAATCCAACCTGCGCCACATCGACCCTATGGCATTCGTCAACGTGATAGACAGTGCCGAGATTATGGGTCTCGGATTTAAGCCGCTGCCAACCGAATAGTTTTTTGTCGGAAGAAGAGAGAACACATAATTGCAATATACATCATCATGCAGCACCGACGACAGCCCATTTGGCTCGTTGGTGCTGTGTTATAATGCAGAGATATAGTGTTTTATTAGTTTTTGCGGACATATTGTAATGTTTTTTTTATCTTTGCAAGTTATTAGAAAATAAAAGGTCAGTGTGTAATTATCAGCCATGAAAGTCCTTCAGATATGCAACAAGCCGCCCTATCCGCCTATTGACGGCGGCAGTCTGGCTATGAACAGCATCACGCAAGGGCTGTTGGCTGCTGGCTGTGAGGTGAAGGTGCTGACGGTGGCAACGGACAAGCATCCGGTGCGCGAGTCGATGCTCACCTCCGACTATCGTCAGTCCACACGCTTTGAGTCGGTACATGTGGACCTTGCCGTTCATCCTGTCGATGCTTTCGTCAGCATGATGTGCGGTGAGTCATATCATGTCAAACGCTATATCTCGCGTGAGTTTCAGGACCGTCTTATCTCCATTCTCGACAGCGAGGAGTTTGACGTGGTGCATGTGGAGAGCGTTTTTCTCACTCCCTATGTGCCTACCATACGACGTCATAGCCGTGCCGTTGTGGTGCTGCGTGCCCACAACGTGGAACATCTTATCTGGCGGCAACTTGCACGAGGGACGAGCAATCCGTTGCGACGTTCCTACCTCAAACATCTCGCGCTGACGCTATCAGTCTATGAACGTGAGCATATCAACGACTATGACGGAGTGGTGTGCATCACGGAGCGTGATGCCGCTTTCTTCCGCGACAATGGCTGTCGTAAGCCTATCGTTGCCATACCCTTTGCTGTTGCGCCGGAGCCTATGAACGGCGTGGATGAAGAACCCTATTCGCTCTTTCATCTCGGCTCAATGGACTGGATGCCCAACGTTGAAGGCGTGGAATGGTTGTTGCATAAGGTGTGGCCACGCATACACGCCGAGGTGCCGCAGGCGCGTCTATACCTTGCGGGGCGTAATATGCCAAAGCAGATTATGGATGCCGCTGTGGAGGGCGTGTCGGTGGTTGGCGAAGTGCCCGATGCGATGTACTTTATCGGCAGCAAGCAGATAAACATAGTGCCACTGCTGAGCGGCAGCGGCATCCGCGTAAAGATAATAGAAGCCATGTCGGCAGGCAAGGTGGTGATATCTACATCGGTAGGTGCAGAGGGCATCAACTACACCGATGGAGAGAACATCCTCATTGCCGACACGCCAGAGCAGTTCGCCATGCAGGTGAAACGCTGCGTGGAGGATGGCAACCTCTGCCGCACCATAGGTGACAATGCCTACCGCTTCATCGCTGACAACTACGACAGTAACGTCCTTACCGAGCGGCTGATGGACTTCTACGACCGTATAATATGCTGACAACAAGTAGTGATTATCATCATTTAAATAGTTTATAAAACCACAATAACGAAACACAAAAATACATTCCATGAAATTATTTAGCCGTCTTTTAGCCCTTGTTTTCGTGCTGACAATAAGTTTCAGTGCGATGAGCCAGCTTCGTATTCCTGGCACACATGTCACATTCGAGTTTCCCAATAACGACTGGAAATACTTGCAGACCCTCACGCCCAGCAAGAACGTTGTCATCTATGTATATAGTTATGACGGACGTGCTGTCGTTGACGGCAAGGGCGACACCGTGGTGCCATTCATGCGTGTCTATGTGCGTCGTAATTACAGCGATACGCCCTACGACCTTGCGTATGAGCGTTACACGCAGCAGCCCTTCCAGTCGCTCAGCGAGAGTATGGATGGCTTGCCCTCCGATGGTATAGCCTACATAGGGGCCTACACCAGTGCTTCGGACGGCAAAGACTACCAGTTCCGCATGATGTATTTCAAAGACCGTAACAATGCTTTGGAGATACGAGTGGAGACCACGCGCGACACTTTCGACCAGATGGAGGATGAATTTGTCCGTATCATGAATTCCGTCAAGATAGAGAAATGAGACCGTTAAGCCTCTCTTTCGTTGTCGCCATGCTGCTATGGTGTGCGGCTGCATCGGCGCAGCAGCCAGCAGGCGGAACGCCCTCGGCCTATGCCGAGCAGTTCGTGAGCCTCAACCAGCGTTATGCGGAAAATCCGCGCGATATGCTGACGCTTATAGAGCTGTCGGACTTCTATATCGACAGCCTCAATCCCATGCGCAATCTGCCGCTTGCCATGGACTATATCAGCAGTGCGGAGAGCATATACGTGGAGTTGCTGAGCAATAACAAAGGGTATTCGGAGATGCGTGCCCTGTTGCGCCGCAAGATAAATCTTGATGCCATACGTCAACGGCGCCAGCATGTGGTGGAGCTGGCACGGCGCGAGATGCGCGACAATGGTCATCTCGACGATGTTGCCATAGCGCGTTATGCCGAAGCCTTCAAGAACGATGCCGAGTTGGGACGCAATGTGCGCAAACAGCTGGTGGATAACGCCTATGCCGAGGCACGCCGCCAAAACACGATAGACGCATACTACGCTTTTGCTGTAGCCTATCAGGGTACTGCCGAGGCTGACAGCGCAGAGCAGGCTATCAGCCGTTTAGCAGCGGAGGCAATAGGGCGCATGGAGAGCGAGGGCGAGGTGAAAGCCTATGTCAAACGCTTCGAGCAAAGCCCCTCGGTGAAACGCCTTGCCGCCAAACATAGGAGCAAGCTGGCTTTTGCCGCCGCACAGGCGCGACACAGCGTGGAGAGCTACAAGGCTTTCCTCTCCGCCTACCCCTCGAGCGATGAGTACTTGCAGGCTCTCGACGAGATGCAGATGCTGCTGAGCGACGAGTTCGAACGCCTCTCCACTCCGCAAGAGTACATAGACTTCATTGAGCAGAATAACGATAACGACCTCGCGGAGCTGGCTATGGACCGCCTTTGCTCTATCATCGTTGCCGAGCGCAATGTCGGCGCGGCACGCTCCTATCTTCGCAAGTTCCCCCTCGACCAGCACTATAACGAAATCTACCGTCTCTACTACGAATGGCATTCTGCCGACGGCAGCCTGCAGACGCTGCAAACTTTTGCCGAGAACGAACCCAACTACCCGTTCCAGAACATTCTCCAAGCCGACATCAGAGAGGCTGAGCAGGCTGACGCTTTCGACCTTATGAGACCGTACAAGGAGAATATGAGTAGCGACTACGTCAGTTTCATACGTCATCATACGGGTAAGAAGATAGCCTTCGTAGCCCTGCAGCGTATGCTGCAACCGCTGTGCGCCAAACACGATTGGAAGGGTGCGTCGGAGCGCATGGGCTCGGTGATGCTGTCGTTCGAGGATGTCAGTGCTAACGACTTTGACAGCCTGCGTGCCTTGTTTGCTGATGATGCTGTTGAACACGGTAGCCGCAGCACATACTATGCGGCGGTGCATGATGTCGAAAATCCCGTGATGCACCCCGATGGAGAGCATCTGTATTTCACGCGAAGTGAGAAAGGCGCAGCGCACATTCAGTGTGCAGAACGCAATGGTGACAGCTGGGGTGCACCATCCGACATAGCCTTTATCAATGCCGACAATAGCGGCATGACGTTGTTCAGCTTCTACGACAACGGCAAGAAGATGTTGCTCGGCAAGGAAGGCGACATAGTGATGGCGCAGCAGGAGGGCTCCTTATGGCGTGTTATGGAGACCTTGCCGTTCCCCGTCAACACATCGGCGATAGAGACCGACGCTTTCATGCTGCCTGACGGCTCGGGCATGCTACTCGCCTCCGACCGCGAAGGTGGCTACAACCTGCAACGTTCGGGCTCCTACTTCCACGGCGACACCGCCCTTGCCACAGACCTCTATTTCATCCCTTTCACTGTGGGAGGGTGGGGGACACCGATAAATCTTGGTGTCAATATCAACACCAACTATTGTGAACGGTCGCCGCTGCTCAGTCGCAACCAGAAGACGCTCTACTTTGTCTCCGATGGTCATGGCGGCATGGGCTATGGCGATGTCCTGATGGTGACGCGCGATGATGCAAGTGACTGGACGCATTGGCACAGCCCCGTCAATCTTGGGCGCTCTGTCAATAGCTGTCTCAGAGAGAATGCCATCTCCTTTGCCGACGATGAGCGCACGCTTCTCATAGTTGCCGAGAGTGGTGCGGGACGCGAGGTGTTCGCCGTGCCCACGACGCATGATGCCACCAACGCTCAGCGCGTCGTAGGGGTAGATATTAGCAAGATGGCCGGCAGGCTTACGAAACTCTGCATTGCCACCTTCGGACAGAAGGGCCTCATGCGCGAAATAAATGTTGCCGATGCTTCTAAGCCGTTGCCGCTGCAGCTGTATAAAGGCAAACGATATGTTGTCTATGGCAGTGCCAAGGGCTATTACGTGCCTACTATGCTTATTGATGAGAATACTGCGGGAACCATAAGCCTTGAGGGCTATAGCGTTGAGCAGCTGGGACATTCCGCCACCCTCGTGGCGTTGCCTACGGTAGTCTTCGACCTCGTGGCATCACAGCCTAAGGCTGCCGCTATGGAGGAACTTGACCGTTTGGCCGCTTTCCTCGAAGCTTATCCGTCGCTTAATATAGACATTATGGTCTATGTTGCTGGCGGCGACCGCCGAGCCACCTACGAACTCTCCATAGAGCGTGCTGCCTCGTTGCGCCGCTACCTGAGCAGTCGGGGTGTGGACATCTCGCGAATGGTGATTTCGGGATATGGCAACAGTAAGAAAAATAAAGATATAACTGCTGATGTAATGGTGCGTTTCGTGCATAAATAGAGAAGAAAAAAACACAACAGCAAAAAAATGAGGAAAAAATGCAAATAAAAACGTATCTTTGCATCGTGTCTTATATCAATATCTTGTAGCCAAGTTATGCCAGAAAAACATAAAACTCTACCGTTCAATGGCCGCACGTTGCATTATCGCGTCGAGGGGCGTGATAATACCCAAACGGTGGTTCTTCTGCATGGCTTCTTGCAGAACTTGAGTGTGTGGTCCGCGTTGTCGCTGCGGTTGATGCATTTTTTTCGTGTGGTGAGTATAGACCTGCCGGGTCATGGATATAGCGACAGCTACAATAACGACTGCCATTCTATGGACTTCATCTCGCGCTGTATCAACGAGGTGCTTATAACAGAGGGTATTACGGACTGCGTCATTATCGGACATTCGTGGGGCGGGTATGCTGCTTTGGCGTATGCCGAGAATTTTGAATACAACGTCAAAGGCATAGGTCTCCTCCATTCGGTGGCTATGCCAGACAGCGAGGAGAAGAAGCAACAGCGGCTCAAGGTGTGCCAGGAGGTGCGAAAGCATAGGCCCAACTTTGTGCTTGAGTTTATCCCTTCGCTTTTTGCCCAGTGCAATCAGGCGGTTCTCTCGCATGAGATAGAGGAAATAAAGGAGCAGGCGCTCGACATAACTACCGAAGCCATCATTGCCGCACAGATGGGCATGATGCGTCGTTCTTCGTCCATCTACTTCCTTTCGCGCACTACGGTGCCGGTGATGTTTATCTATGGCAAGCAGGACAACAGGATACCTTTAGAGGTTGCCACGGCTATGGCCACGGTGCCAGCCTATTCGCAGCTGCTGCTGCTTGACAATGTGGCGCACATGTCGCATCTGGAGAATCCTTCTGCCGTAACGCGGTGGATAGCAAACTTTGTGATGACATGCTACAACAAAAATGGGGCATGTGATAATCTTACACTCATAGGTTGATAACTCACGAGAAAAAGATTTTTGCCTAATTGTTTATTTTGTGTACTTTTGTAGAACATTTATAACTTAACATTTTCACAAATCATTAAATACCATGAAAGTAAACGAAATTATGGCCAACCTTGAGGCCAAACACCCTGGTGAAAACGAGTACTTGCAGGCAGTACGCGAGGTTCTCGAAACCATCGAAGAGGAATACAACAAACACCCCGAATACGAGGCTGCTAAGATTGTCGAGCGCATTGTTGAGCCTGACCGTATCTTCAAGTTCCGCGTGGTGTGGGTTGACGACCAGGGCAAGACTCAGGTCAACCTCGGCTACCGTGTGCAGTTCAATGCTGCTCTTGGCGCATACAAGGGCGGTCTCCGTTTCCACCCCAAGGTGAACGAGTCCATGCTTAAATTCCTCGGTTTCGAGCAGATTTTCAAGAACAGCCTCACCAACCTGCCTCTCGGCGGTGGTAAGGGTGGTGCCGATTTCGACCCCGTTGGAAAGAGCGATGCCGAAATCATGCGCTTCTGCCAGGCCTTCATGTATGAGTTGTGGCGCAACATTGGTGCCGACCAGGATAGCCCTGCTGGCGACGTAGGCGTTGGCGGCCGCGAGATTGGCTACCTCTATGGTGCTTACAAGAAAATCGCCCGCGAGCACAGCACGGGTGCCCTCACCGGCAAGAGCTATGGCTGGGGTGGTTCCCTCATGCGTCCTGAGGCTACCGGTTTCGGCGCTGTCTATTATGTTGACCGCATGGTCAAACAGAAAGGCGACACCCTCAAGGGTAAGAAAATCGCCCTCTCTGGCTTCGGCAACGTGGCTTGGGGTGCTGCCCAGAAAGCTACCGAGCTCGGTGCTCAGATTGTTGCTATCTCCGGTCCCGACGGCGTTTGCGAGATTGAAGGCGGCATGAATCAGGAGATGTTCGACTACATGCTCGAGATGCGTGCTTCCAACCGCAACAAGGTACAGGATATGGCTGACAAGTTCCCCGCCAAGGCTAAGTTCACTGCTGGCAAGAAGGCTTGGACCGTCAAGTGCGACATCGCTATGCCTTGCGCTTTCCAGAACGAGCTCGCTGAGGAAGATGCCAAGATGCTCCTCGCCAATGGCGTGAAGTATGTTGCTGAGGTCTCCAACATGGGCTGCCAGCCTGGCGCTATCGCCGCTATTCAGGCTGCTGGTATTCCTTTCGGTCCTGGCAAGGCTGTCAACGCCGGTGGCGTGGCTACCTCGGGTCTCGAAATCTGCCAGAATGCAGGTCACATCAACTGGACTGCCGAAGAGGTTGACCAGAAACTGCACAAGATTATGAATGACATCTACGACCTCTGCGTGAAGTATGGTACGCAGAAGGACGGCAGCATCAACTACGTTAAGGGTGCCAACATCGCTGGTTTCATGCGTGTTGCCAACGCTATGATGGCTCAGGGCATCATCTAATACGTTAGATTGAGACTAATCTTTTTGGGGCGGCAGCCAGAATGGTTGCCGCCCTTTCTTTTACCTATCTTTTCATCTCATTATCTCCCTGTCATCTCATATTACATACCTTCTCATCGTCCAATCTCCCCCATCTTCTCATCTTCCAATCATCTCATCTCCCAAACTTCCCATCCATTATTCAGGTTTCTGAATTATTGTTTGCTCCGACTACAAAATAATGTTTATTTTTGTAGCCGTAATCTGATAGTTTACTATTAAGTCAACATATTGTGTTTCAGCAGTTGCCGACAGATAGTGTAATTCATAGCGATGGTGATAGCTTATCAATGCTGTCGGTAGGTGATAGCATTGCGGTGCAGCAGTCTGCCGACACGACATCGTACCAGTACATCCTTGCTGGCGACACCACAGGCGATGCAACCTATTCTGTGGGTCTTGTGTTTGACTTTACGTCAATCTTAAACTCTGGCAAGCCTGAGGAGGTTGCAGCCATGTCCCCAGAAGGTGCCGACAGCATGATGACCTCCCCCGTGGTCTATCGTCCCAGCATCTTTGCTCACCATTCGCTTCAACCCACCCACAGCGAATTGCTGCCGCGTCAACTACCCCAGAGTGATGCACATGTGACCATCTCGGCCGCAGTGTTGTTCGTGTTGATGTGCATATACTATAAGGTGCATGACTTTGCCTTCTATAAAGTGTTGGCATCATTCTCGAGCCAGCGTTCTTTTGACTCGCTCCAGCGAGAGTCCAACCTCACCAGACGTTCTTCGCTGACGCCCTGCATGATACTTTTTGCGGTGACCGTGGCGGTGTATTTCATAGCCCTTCGTTTTTTCTTGCAAATGCCTTCGTTAGGGGTGGCTGAATGGCAGCTGTTGCTGGCTGTCGCAGCGGCGAGCGTGATGGTATTTTCATTGCGCAACATAGCCATCGGCATGCTGGGGCGCATTTTCGGCGGTGAGGATGCCGTGGAACGATATATCATACGTGGATACCTGACTCAGTTGCTCGTAGCATCTATCTTGCTGCCTTTAATATTTCTATTGTGCTTCTCTTCGCTCAGTGGCCCTACGTGTGCCGTAATAATCTCCGTGCCGCTGGCATTAGGCTTTATCTATAACCTATTTAATGCTTTGCGGATATTTTTTCTCGTCCCTAAGGTCACCAATTTGTTTTTATTTTACTATCTTTGCATACTTGAAGTGGTACCTATATTGGTGATTATAAAATTGTATATATTATTGTAAACAAATACGTTGGTGTTTATTTGGCATCATAGACTGCAAAGGTAAAAAAGATGATGCAAGAACGCCCGCTAAGGAAATATGAACGTATAGGAGTATGGAACTTAAGAAAATCCTTATTTCGCAGCCACAGCCTGCTGACATTGAACAGTCTCCCTACCGCAATCTGGTAAAAAAGTATAATATAGAGCTGACATTCTTCAAATTCTTTGATGTCGTTGGCGTGACGGCATCGGAGTTCCGCAAGAGCCGCATCCACCTCCATGAATATACCGCTGTGATATTCAATAGTAAGAATGCCGTTGACAACTATTTCCGGCTCGCCAGAGAGCTGCGTGAGAGCATCCCCGAAACCATGAAATATTTCTGCACTTCCGAGGCTATAGCCAACTACCTGCAGAACTATACGCAATACCGTAAACGCAAGGTCTTTTTTGGGCAGCAGTATTTGTCTGAGCTGCTGGAGATAATGAGTAAACATCGCGAAGAGAACTACCTCTTCCCATGCTCTGAGGAGCGCATGAGCGACTTCACCAAGCAACTTGACAAGGGCAAGTTCACCTATACGCGAGCAATGATGTACTACTCGCAGCCCAAAGACCTCACGCATTTCAATCTCAAGGACTTTGACATGATTGTCCTTTTCTCTCCCAACGGTGTGAAGGCTCTCCGACAGAGTTTTCCCGACCTCAAGAGCGGTGATATAACCATTGCCGCCCTTGGCACTTCCACCCATGCCGCTCTCACTGCCGCAGGTCTTAATCTTGATATTGCAGCCCCTACCAAGGTATCGCCCTCTATGGCTATGGCTATTGAGAACTACATCCTCGGCAAAGAGCAGGGCCAAGTAATTGTCCCCAAAACCATAACGGCTGCTCCTAAAGGCAAGAGTGGCAGCACCTCGACGGGACGCAGCGTAGCCTCTTCCTCGAGTTCACGTGGCAGCAGCCAGCAGGTGACATCATCGACGGGCAAGAAACCCAAATCGCTCATTGCTGACAAGGCCAAATACAAACAGTTGCAGGAACTTCGCCGGCAGAAGGCCGCCGAACGCCGTGCCGAGCGTGCCGCCGCAAAAGCATCACAGCAAGCCAAGTCGATAGATAATACCCCCACCCCTGAGGCATAGCCAACTCGTTGTGGCGTGGCAGTGTGGTAGTTTGAAAGTCTCGCCTCAGCACCGCCCGTCATGTAGCATCCTGACGTAGCGTGGCACAGTCTTTCAAAAAAAACGAACGCCTTTGCAGTAAGGCTCTCTCAGAACACCTCTTCTCCGACGGACAGCGTCTCATGGTGTTCCCGTATAGTGTGCGCTATGAGCTGCACCGTGCCGATGCGCTGCCCATGCCTGTTCAGGTACTGATTATGGCACCGAAACGCAAGTTTCGTCATGCTGTGGACCGCAACCGCGTCAAGCGGCTCACGCGCGAGGCGTACAGGCGACAGAAAGAGTCCCTTTATGACGCACTACAAACTCGCCAACTCTCTATGACGCTCGCCTTCACCTATATACATACTGAGATATTTGACTATAATATCATTTCGCGCAAGGTGGCCAAACTGATAGAACAGCTCATCGGTCAGCTTGATAAAGCCACGCTGTCGCCTGACGATAGTGGCAGCGCACACTATGGCACTATGCCGGACGGGGCGTAGGACGTAGGTGTATCCCTCAAACAAACATCACTATTCTAAAAAGGGTATGACTGTTTTTCGCCATCTGTGGAAGCTTGTTTGCACTGTGTTGTCGCACCTCATGCTGGCTGTCATAGCCTTTTATCGCACCTGCATCTCGCCACTCACGCCGCCAGCCTGTCGCTATACCCCCACTTGTTCGCAATACGCCAAAGAAGCTATACAGAAGTACGGACCGTTCCGTGGCGGATGGCTTGCCCTGCGTCGCATACTGCGTTGCAATCCGTGGGGTGGTAGCGGTTACGACCCAGTGCCGTGATGGCTCGAAGTGTGCGTCATTTCGTGTAATAGGTTTTCGCCTCCGGCTATGCTCATGCGAATGGATTGAGAAGAGGCGTGGGCAAGATGCCCTTGCGCCTTATGTAGATAACTGCTTATTTGTCCGTCAAAAAAAAGACTGTGGTAGTTGAATAAGGTGTGCTAAATGTCGTAAAAAAATGTTAATTTAGCGTTTTTATTACTCGATAATTCTATATGATTAAAATACACTTAATGAAAAAGATAGCTTGTCTGATGTGTTTTTTGTTCGCATTGTCTGTCGTTGCCATGTCGCAGACTTCCGGCAAGGGTGTGGTCAAAGGCCGCGTGCTGGATGCTCGTAGCGGAGAGGCTGTGGAATTTGCCTCGGTGGCTCTGCTGCGTGTGGCAGACTCGTCGGTGGCAACAGGCGATGTGACGGACAGCAAAGGAGCTTTTTCTGTTTTGGCACCATACGGTGGCTATATAGTGCGTGTAACGTTTATGGGCTACAATGCCTACTATCATAACTCCACCGTGTCTTTATCGGCCAAGAATGCTACCGTCAGTCTCGGACGCATAGAACTTAAGTCGGCAGCGACGATGATGGACGAGGTGGTGGTTACGGCCGAACGTTCTATGGTCGAGTATCAGCTCGACAAACGCGTTATCAACGTGGATAAAAATATCGTCACCGGAGGTGGCACGGCTACCGACGTGTTGGAGAATGTGCCTTCCGTGGCCATTGACAACGACGGCAACGTGACTCTGCGTGGCAGCACTAATGTCAAGGTCCTCATCAACGGACGCCCCTACGAGCTGTTGGGTAGCGACCTTGAGACCCTGCTGGAGCAGATTCCAGCCTCGACGGTGGAGAACGTGGAGGTCATCACCAACCCGTCGGCAAAATATGACCCCGAAGGAATGAGCGGCATCATCAACTTGAAACTGAAAGACCGCTCGTCGTCAGCTTTGGGGCTCAATGGCGTAGCCAACATCAATCTCGGCGCTCCGCTGCCTTTCATGGTGCCTAATGGGTTGCCTCGTTTTATCCCTACGGCTATGGGCAGCGTGAACCTAAATTACACCACCGAACGCTATGCGCTGACATTCAATATTGATGGTGGGGTGCGCAGCCGTGCCCATCACTCAGACAGCTACATAGAGCGGAGACGCAACGGTGAGACCAAGGAGATTGACTCGCTCTCTCAGAACAGCATACACAGCAACTACATGCTGAGTGCGAAGGCGGGATTTGAGTACTATTTCGACAAGCAGACATCGCTGCTGCTGAGCTACCAGCTGCGTAGAGGCAACCGCCGCAGGACGAGTGGTATAGAGAGTTTTGACCTCTTCAACAGCATCACCGACAGTCTCCACTACAATCAGGCGGACACCAACGACAACCGGCACACTAATCACACATTCAACCTCAGCTTCGTCAAGAAGTTTGACCGTCCCGAGCAACAGCTAAATATAGACCTCGCCTACACGATGCGTCGTGGCGACGGCAACGGATGGCAGGAACAGAGCTACCTCTTCCTCCCGGCACAGTATGCCAACTACTATCTGCGTGAGAGCGAGACGGACAACAACGGCAATCACGCCAACATACAGGTCAACTATGTGCATCCTTTCTCTGAGACGCTACGCCTCGAGGCGGGCTACGAAGGGCAGCTGCGCCACAGTGACCAGAACTATCGCTACTATATGACCAACTACAGCGCTCCCGCCGTCTTGCAGGAGCATATGTATGACGACCAGTCGAGCACGCACTACCTCTACAACCAACAGATACATGCCGTCTATGCTACGCTGGGAGCCAAGCTGTTCGAAAAGGTGTCGGCACAGGTTGGCCTGCGTGGCGAATACAGCACCGTTGAGGGTAGCGACGAGAACCATCCTACCACGCAGCGTGTGGATAAAGACTACTGGCAGCTGTATCCCACACTGCACCTCTCGTATGACATCAGCAAGACGCAGAGCTTGCAGCTGAGCTACAGCCGTCGTGTGCGCCGCCCCGGCATGTGGGGGCTCAACCCCTACCTCAACATCCGCGAGGGGCAGG
The DNA here is from genome assembly GCA_017451385.1 of Bacteroidales bacterium. Classification (GTDB taxonomy): domain Bacteria; phylum Bacteroidota; class Bacteroidia; order Bacteroidales; family P3; genus Colimorpha. Next base: position 43,564 of record JAFSPS010000009.1, on the reverse strand, counting down.
AACTGAGCTTCGGCAATCCTGGCCTCGACCCCGAGTTCACCAATGCCTTTGAACTGTCCTACAACCTCGGCATAGACAAAGTAAACATCTTCACCTCCGCCTATTACCGCCAGACTAATAACATGATGACGCGCTACGGCTTCGTGTGGGATTCCACGTCGGCAGCCTACTATTCGCCGTGGATAATGTATAATGCGGAATATGACGGCTATTGGGCATCGACATGGCAGAACCTCAGCAAGGGGCGTAACTATGGTGTGGAGCTCATCGTGGACTATCAGATACTTTCGTGGTGGAAAATCAATGCCAGCGTCAACCTCTTCCAGAGCTATATCGAAGGCACTGCGCTGCTGAACAACGAGGATAGGAGTGCCTTCCGCATGTCGGGCAAATTCAGCACCTTCATGACGCTTCCTAAGGGTTGGACCATACAACTCAGTGGTCAGTATCGTGCACCTTTCATGGACCTGCAGACCGATATGCTGGCGTCCTATTGGGCAGACCTGGCGGTGAAAAAAGATGTGTTGCAGAAGCGTGGCACTATCAACTTGCGCATAGGCGACGTGTTCTGCACGGGTGGTTTTGGCCACAATACCGACACGGAGCAGCTATACCGCCGTATGCGTAGCCGTCGCATCTCGCCAACGATTACAATAGGGTTCTCGTATAAAATCAACAACGGACTGCGACAGAATCAACGGGCCTACGACAACGATGATGACGACACGTCGGAGGAATAATGATGCGTTGAGGTGTATTTGTATTACACGATAGGGGAGTGTGCGAAATATGACAAACTGTAAAAGGACGACGAGCGCATTATTGCATACTGCATTATGAAAGAGCATTATGAAAGAATATTATATAGCTATAAATGGTAATGCCATAGGTCCTCTCACAATAGACGAGGTGAAGACTTACGCCCCTAAGCCCGACACCCTTGCATGGACTGCCGGCATGAGAGAATGGCAGCCTATAAGGAACATCGCGGAGCTCAACGAGCGGCTTTTCCCTCTTGAGAACGGCATACAGATGCCGCCGGCGCTTCCCTCGCTCGTACCGCCACCTTTGTCGCCACTGTCAAAGGACAATTCTCAGAGGCCTACCTCATCGTCAAATCCGCACAGGGATAAAGTTAAAATAGTGGCTATCGTGGCTGCCTGTGTGCTGGGCGTTGTCGCTATTCTGACCCTTGCCGACTATGCACACGACAAGAGTGTGCGTCACGACCTTGAGCAGCAGACCATCCGCGCAGAGCAACGTCAACGTGAAATGGCGGAGGACGAGGCGCGGCGACAGGCGGAGCTGGCACGGCAGGAGGCGGAACGCAAGCGGCAGGAAGAGGCTGCACTCAGAGCCAAAGAACAGCGCGTGCAATGGCTAAAAAACCGTCGCACGATGCTTAACAATCAACTTCGGGAATGTACGGCTCGGCTGGAGGATGCCAAGAGTTTCCATTTCCTGCGTACATCCTTCGAACGCGAGCAGCAGATAAATGCAATTCTGAAGGAACGCAACGCCTATGTCAGCGAGCTCGCCAATATTGATGCCGAACTGAAAAGCTACGAGATAATGGATTAGTTCGATGCAATAGGTGATGGAGTATGTAGGATTGAAAGACAAGATATTTTAATTATCAATAAGTTATTTGTTTTTTCTTTTTGAAAGAAAAATACAAGGGTTCACTTATCAAAAGAAGTTTGAAAAAAAACGCTAATTTTGTAAAAGATTTGTATCATTACAGTTCAAAAGGGAACAAGAAAAGATACAACGTATATTTGTAGAAATCAAACCATAATAAATAATAAAAAATATGAAAAGACTCATACTTGTTGCACTTGCTGTGGTGCTGACGCTCTCGTCCCTTATGCTCTCGGCACGCACGGTGAAAGGTACCATCAAAGGCGAAGGAAAACCATTAGGCGGAGTGCTCGTCACGGATGGCTATTCCATTGTTCAGGCCAACTATAAGGGCGAGTACACCCTTGAGCTGTCAGAGAAAGCAGACTTTGTCTATATAGTGACCCCACAGGGCTATGTGGCGGACTTCTCGAGCGGAGTGCCACAGTTCTATCAGTTTATAGAGGATGGCAAGGACACCTATAATTTCAACCTCCAGAAGATGAAGGGCGACCCCAATCGCTATGCCATGATTACTATGTCCGACCCGCAGATAGACACATGGTCTGACGCCGACAAATTGTTCTCTACCTCGTTGCCGGATATCAAGGAGACGGCATCAAAGTATAGCGACGTGCAGGTGGCAGGTATCGTGCTGGGCGACATCACATGGGATGTGTATAGCCACAACGACACCTACAAGGATTTTTGTCGCAAGTTGGGCTTCCCAATCTATCCCGTCATAGGCAACCACGACTACGATAAGTATCTCAAACCCGGCGAGGGTGCCGACTATGCCAATCAGTATAAGCGCGACTTCGGCCCTGTCTATTATGCTTTCCAACTGGGCGAGGCATACTATATTGTGCTCAGCAACCTCAACTATACGGGACACAAGGGCTACCGCTGCACCCTCAACATCGAGGACCAGATGCAGTGGCTGGAGCGTTTGTTGCGTACGGGTCTCAATATGGGCAACCGACTCTATCTCTGCATGCACGCACCTATCAAGCCGGCTCCCGACCAACCTCTCATCGAGGGTGGAGAGCAACTTATACACTTGCTGCAATGGAAGTTTGAGGCTACGTTCCTCACGGGGCACTATCACCGTAACAGCAACACCAACCTTGGCGGTGGTATCTGGGAACACAACCTCGGAGCTCTCTGTGGCAACTGGTGGACTAATCCCGTGGCAGGCGACGGCACACCGCTGGGCTATCAGGTCTTTGAGGGCGAGGGCCGCAATATCACCAATCGCTACTATAAGTCAACGGGCTATCCTGCCACATATCAGTTCAAACTCTATGGCCCTGGCAATTCGCTGGACCGCCCCAAAGCTGTCGTAGCCAAGGTGTGGAACTGGGACGAGACATGGCGTGTGCGCTGGTATGAGGATGGCAAACTCATGGGCGATATGGAGCAGTTCTATTCCTATGACCCCGATTATCTCGCCTATGTCAATGGCGCCAGAGTGGTTGACGATTATATGCCGTTCCGCCACAATCGTTTCTTTTCCGCCTATCCCAGCGAGAACGCCAAGGAGGTGAAGGTTGAGGTTACGGACCATTTTGGTACTACATATACTGAGACTTTGAAACTGAGATAGGTGTCTCGGTTGGTCTCGGTTAATTATGGTATCTCGATTAATTACGGTTAATTATTATTAATTAGTTCTGTTTTAGTGCGGCGAATTATAACGAATTGGAATGAATTTTCTAATATATTTTTTGTCTTGTTGGTATCTCGATTAATTACGGTTAATTATTATTAATTAGTTCTGTTTTAGTGCGGCAAATTATAACGAATTGGAATGAATTTTCTAATATATTTTTGTCTTGTAGGAGTCACGGTTAATTTCGGTTAATTACAGTTAATTAGTTCTTTTTTGTTGGTGTCTCGGTTAATTTCGATTAATTAATTAGTTCTGTTTTGTACTCTGTTTTATATCGGCGAATGGCTGTGTATTGTAATGAATAATTATCAAATGGTATTTAACTGGTGGTTGACCACTGGCCGACCAGTGGTTGTTTGATGGGTTATTCGACATTATTCAACGCATAAACAAAACTTGGATAAGTCTCAAGAGATAAAGATACGCGACAACGACGGACGGCGTGAGGTTCTTGACCCCGTCCGTCGTCGTTATGTGGCATTAACCCCCGAAGAGTGGGTGCGCCAGCAGGTTATCCAGTATCTGCATCACGGTTGCGGCTATCCGTTAGAGTTGATGCAGGTGGAGGCTGCCATTGCGCTCAACGGGCTCACCAAGCGGTGCGATGTGGTGGTATATGATGCCAGCGTCCACCCCGTGATGATTGTGGAGACCAAGAAGACGGAGGTGCCTATAAATCAAAAGGTGATAGACCAAGCCTGTCGCTACAATCTCGTGCTGCATGTCCCTTACCTCATGCTCAGCAATGGTCGTCAGACGGTGTGTCTGCGCGTGGGACGGGAAGAGCCACACCTCGTACAGGTAGCTGTGCCCATGTGGGAAGAGTTGAGGCAATGTCGGTAATCTACCATTTCTCGCCGTTGAGGGCTGCCTCATAGTGAGCGAGATAGCCGCGTGCCATGACGGTGGCATTATACTGGTCGGCGGCGTATTCGTGGCATCGTTTGGGGTCGTATTCGTGGCTTTCGGCAATGTGTCGTGTCAGTATTTCCTCGTCGTTGGAGAGGAATCCCACGTCGGGAGTGATAATCTCTGGCAACGACCCCCGTTCCGTCCCAAATATGGGAGCACCATAGTAGAGCGACTCTGTAAGGCAGAGCCCGAAGGGCTCGTCCCACAGGATGGGGAAGATGAGGCCACGCGAGCTGTTGATATACTGCTGCTTCTGCCGGTTGTCCACCATGCCGTGGAAATGGATGCGAGGGTTGAGCGTCAGCCGGAAGCCCATCTTGAGGTTAAGGCGATGGCCTCCCAGCACATCGAGATGCGCTCCTTTTATGTTGCTGATAATCCTTATAGCTCCACGCACATTCTTCACTCGCCAAGCGGCATTGCCGAGAAAATGATAGTTGCGACGTTTTGCCGTGGGCTCGTAGGCTGGATAGTCGTCCCAATTGAGTCCGTTGAGCACATAGTGAGAGGAGCCATGCCGCAGGGCATGATTTTTCGATACGAAGATAGCCATCGGAGGGCGTTCCTCGGCATTAGCGAGGTTGCCGTGTACAGTGAATACGTAGGGTGTGCGGTGGTAGCCTTCGGGCACCTTGTCGTGGAAATGCACTATGTCGGCATCCTCTGGCACTTGGTCGGCAACGGGTCTCGCAGGGTCCAGCGGAAGGACCGTGGCAAAGGGCGCAATGGAGCCTCTGCGACAGAGAAACGAGACGCGATGCCCCATGCTGCTGAGCGACTGGCCAAGAGAGTAAATCACACGCTCGGTGCCCCCATAGAGTTGTGCTGGCAGCAAGGCATCCTTAACAATGACAATGTGCATGGTGTGATGACTTGTAGATGGTGAAAGTTTTAGCGTAGGGTGAAGGTGAGAGACTGCACGTCGCGGCTGTTGGGACCTATCATGAGGGTGAAGGTTCCGGGTTCGGAGACATGTTGCAGCTGGGCGTTGTAGAAACGGAGCATGGGTTCGTCAATCAGGAACTCTACGCGGCGGCTCTCGCCTTTCTTCAGTGTTATGCGCTGGAAGCCTTTGAGCTCTTTGATGGGGCGCACCACGCTGCCGCTATTGTCGCGCAGATAGAGTTGCACTATCTCGTCGGCATCGCAGTTGCCGCTATTGGTGACGGTTACGCTGGCTGTGATGGTGCTATGGCTGTCGAGGAGCGTGTCGCTGAGGGTGATAGGGGAGTAGTCGAACTGGGTGTAGCTCAGTCCGTAGCCGAAGGGGAAAAGTCCTTCGACGGGGACATCGAGGTAGTTGGTCTTGAAGCGTTGGAAGGTCTCGCCCATGGGGCGTCCGCTGGCGAAACGTGCGTAGGTCATAGGGTACTGTCCGACATGATAGGGGAACGTAGTGGTCAGTTTGCCGGAGGGCGACATCTTGCCGAAAAGCACATCGGCTATGGCATCGGCTGTCTCGCTGCCGGCAAACCACACCTGCAAGATTGCATCGAGGTTTTCGTTCTCCCAGTTAAGGATGACGGGGCGTCCGCTGAAGTTGAGCATGACGATGGGTTTGCCCGTTCGTTTGAGGGCTTGTAGCATATCGCGTTGAGCATCGGGTAATTCGAGGTTTACACGGCTGGCAGCCTCGCCTGACATCTCGGCGCACTCGCCAACGGCAACAACAATAACATCAGCCTTTGCGGCAACAGCAAGAGCTTCGCGCAGCAGCTGGTCGTCGGGGCGTGGGTCGCGCATCTTCTTGCGACGAACCATGCGGTCTTCCATCTGAGCGTCATACATAAGGTTGCATCCTCGCGCATAAAGTACTTCGGCGCTGTCGCCTACGGCACGGCGCAATCCCTCAAGGAGCGTCAGGTAGCGGTCGGGCTGAGCGCACCAGCTCCATGTGCCGCTGAGGTTGAGACGGTCGTTGGCCATAGGACCTATGAGGGCTATCTTGCCGTGGCGGCGTAGAGGCAGAATGTTGTTGTCGTTTTTGAGCAACACGAAGGTCTCGGCGGCAATGCGACGAGCTTCGGCGCGATGGTCGGGACAGAGGATGATGCTGTCGCGGCGCAGGGTGTCGCGGCAATAGCGGTAGGGGTCGTCGAAGAGACCGAGACGATATTTGGCTTCGAGGATGCGGCGTACCGACTGGTCTATGGTCTTCATGGTGATGCGTCCCTCGCGCAGCAGCTGCTCAGCCTTGCGTATATACACATAGCTGCACATGTCGAGGTCGAGGCCTGCATTGAGTGATGCCGTAGCGCAGTCGAGGCTGTCGCCTATGGAGTGGTTTGTCATGTCGGTGATGCTCTCATAGTCGGACACTACGAAGCCGCGGAAGCCCCACTCCTTGCGTAGCAGGTCTGTGAGGAGCCAGCGGTTGGCGGTGGCGGGTATTCCGTCAACGATATTGAATGACGACATAACGCTGAAAGCACCGGCATCTATGGCAGCCTTGTAGGGTGGCAGATATTCGTTGTACATGCGCCAGCGGCTCATGTCGGCAGCGTTGTAGTCTTGACCGCCGTCGGAGGCGCCATACATGGCGAAATGCTTGACGCAGGCCATCATGGTGTTGCCGGCGCTGAGGTCGTTGCCCTGATAGCCTCGCACGAGAGCGGCGGCCACCTTGCTGCCCAGATAGGGGTCCTCGCCCGCACCTTCGGCGATGCGTCCCCAGCGTGCGTCGTGGCAGATGTCCACCATGGGGCTGAAGTTCCAGCAGAGTCCTTCGGCAGTGGCTTCGGTGGCGGCGATACGCGCACTACGTTCTATGGCTGCTGTATCCCACGAGCAGGATAGCCCCAGCGGGATGGGGAACACGGTGCTGTATCCGTGGATGACATCAAGTCCAAAGAATAAGGGTATGTGTAGGCGGCTCTCCTCTACAGCCATGCGCTGCACGGCATAGATTTTGCGGACATCCATGATGTCGAGCATGGCTCCCGCCATGCCATCTTTGACCATCTGCACATAGGCGGCTTTCTCTTTGCCGCCCGAGACGACATCTTCGCCTTCCACAAGGTTGAGCTGACCAATTTTCTCTTGAAGGGTCATCTGCGACATGAGTTTGTCGATGAAACGATTCATCTTTTTCTCATCGACCTGCGCCGTGGCAGTAATACAAAAAACAGCCATGAGAAACATGGCTGTTGCTATAAGTTTAGTGTTCTTCATCGTTTATCAATTTCTTACTTCTTGATGGCTGCTTTCTTTTGTGGTAGCCATGTTTTTTTTAATGCAATAATGTGACCACGCCTTTTACTATCTGATAGTTGCCGGGGGTGATGTGGTCTCGATAACGTATTATGTATGAATATCCGCCTTGTGGGCAGTACTCGCCTCTGTAGCGTCCATCCCATTCCTCGTTGATGTCGGTGGAGTGGAACACCATCTGTCCTTGTCGGTTATAGATGTGCATCTCGAAGTCGTAGATGCCGCTGCCCTGAGCGCGGAAGCGGCTGTTGGAGGTGGCGGTGTTGTTGCTGGGCAGCAGTGGCATGAACACATTGGGCACATAGATGCTGTTGCGGATGATGGGGATGAGTTGCGACGAAGTGTCGCGGCAGTTGCCGTTGACGATGATGAGCGACACAAGCACTGAGTCGGCCTCGGGGTCGGCTTGATAGGACATGAAGTCGCTGTGCGAGCGTTGCTCGACGCCATCGACATACCAATAGCGTGTGCCGTCGCAGGGGCTGGCATCAATGGCCATAAGGTTGAGATTGTCGAGCGAGAGATAAGACGGTTGTACGTTGAAGATGGCTTCTGTCTCAACGATATGAGGTATGAGGACCTCTTTGGTGGTAGGGCAGAAGGGAGCATGGTCGAGCTGTGCGGTGTAGATATAGGTGTAGTTCTCGCGGTCCACGAGGTAGAGTGTGTCGTCCTCGGCATGCTCGGCGAGGGTGGTGTCGTTAGGGTAGCACTGCCATGTGTGTATGCCTTTGTCGGAGAAGCCCCACAGGGTGTATTCTTTCTTGAGGCAGTCGAGCGTGTAGCCCACTTTCACCACGGGACGGCGTATCATGTTAAGCGTCAGGTGTATGATGCTGTCGCAACCGGCCTTGTCGGTCATGTGGGCATCATATTCGCCACCGGTGGTCAGCGTGCGACCGACAAAGCGGTAGGAGGTGTTCTCGCAGAAGGAGTCGGTGATGTTGACAACACTGTTGTGCGAACGGACGAAATGGAGGGTTATGATGCTGTCGCAGTTATGAAAGGAGGTGAGGGTATCGGCATAGTCGGCAGTCTCGTCAAAAGTCATGCCACGCCAAGAGATAGCGTTGCAGGAGGAGATGGAGGTGTCGTAGGTCGATACTTTGTTGATGGTCAGATAGACGGAGTCGATGCTCTCGCAGCCCTCGTCGGTGGTGTTGATGTGGCGAATGTCGGCCGAAGAATAGTATGTGGTGCCAAAGACCTCGAAGGAGTCGCACGCCGACACATGTTGCACGTTGGCGGCATCGGAGCGGTAGATGATAAGGCTGTGATGGATGATGGAGTCGCAGGTGGTGTTGTTGACAGTAGCCACGCTGATGGTCTGCCTTTGTTCGTCGAGGTTGGTGTTGTCATAGCGCATAGCCCCCATCCAGTAGAGCGAATCGCATGCCGAGGCGGTGTCATACGATGGTTTGCCGAGGATGGTCCAGAAGGTGATGTCGGTGATGGGGCAGGTGCCTTCGGCTTCGCGCGTTTTCTCTGTGCGTATGGTATCGCCGGCAGAGGCTGCGGAGACTTCGGAAGGGATAATCCAGCGCGTATCGGCGGTGATGGAGAAATCGTCGAAGCCGGCGCTATAGCCTGCTCCTTCACATTCAAGCCGGAAATAGTAGGTGCCGGAGGCAGTAATGTAGCTTGACAGGGGCACGGTGTGTTGTTCCCAGTCGCCGTGTCCGCCGCCGCTGATGCTCCACACTTGCGTCCAAGGGCCTGAGGGCGAGGTGGAGTAGAGCAGGCGCAACGTGTTGTAGTAGGCGCCGCCGTTGGAAGAGCCAAAGCCCGTAGCATAGCACCAGAAGGAGGCTGTCACGGGATAGAGCGAGGGGTCGTAGCTGATATTGATGGCTGGCGAGACGATGGCGGAATTAGTTGTGGGGAAGTAGGTGGCAGTGGAGTTGGACTGCAGGTTGGAGCAGAAGAAGGCGAAGGAGCCTGAGTGGGCATGGAAATAGGCGTAGGGCAGGCCGAGATAGGAGAAGTTGCTCTCGCCCGTATCGCGAGACCAGTAGCCGGCAGAGGTCCATCCTTCGGTGCCTGAGTCGAAGTTTGACGAGGTGATGCTCTCATATTGGTCGCCCGTTTGGCCGCTGACGCCCTCGCAGATGGTCTGATAGTCGGTGTACGTGGGGTCGTCGGCGCAGTCGCATACGAGCGTTATCGTGGTGTCCCACTGACGGCAGGAGGAGGCCACATAGCAGGTGTAGGTGCCGGGGCCGCCGCTGATGACGTTGTTAGTCTGCAGGTCTTGCAGGCTGGTGCCGGAATAGCGATAGGTTACGCCGGCGATGGCATTGGGATTGAGGGTGATGGTGCCGAGGTTGTTGCCGCAGGGGTTGACGACATCCACGCTCGCCATGCTGATGGAGGCTTCGGCACTATTGGGGTCCGTATATTCGGCAAAGAGACTGCTGACCTCGGCATCAGAGAGGGCGCGGTTGTAGATGGCGATATCGTCAAGGCTTCCGTTGTAGGGATAGATGCCGTAGCCGTTGCCTTCGGCAATGCCGAAATAGAGGTCGTGGAGGTTGGCTTGGTCGAAAGTAGGCACGTTGGGTGTGGGTCGTTCGGACATCATCAGAACGCCGTTGATATAGATAGAGATGCGGCCATTGTTGTGCACCATGACGCAGTGCACCCACTCGTTGTGTGCATAGCATTTGTAGTTGCCGCTGGCGAACATTGTTTCGGTATATTCGGTGCTGTTGTTGTTGAAATAGTAGTAGCTCTGTGTGGTGCCGCTGTACATATTGGTGATGAGCAGGCCGGCTTCGCCGCCGCAGGTGCTGGCAGCGCCTTTGGAGATTAGCGTGGCGTAGGCTCCGTCGGCGACATAGCTGGCAGAGCAGTCGTCGCGGTTGCCACCTGCCGAGGTGTTCTGTTGCATCCAGAAGGAGATGGACATAGCCGTGTCAAAATGCAGGGAAGCGCTGTTGGCGACAGCCACATAGTTGGGGTTGTAGAGCCCTCCGAAGACGCAAGCGCTGTTGGCATTGCCAAAACGGTCGTTGCCAAAGGTGGGGGCGGTGCCTTCGAGAGCCTCGAGGGTGCCGTTGTTGCCGTTGCCCGACTGGTCGTCGGCGTTGCCGTCAAAGCCGTAATAGGCCACGAGTCCGTCAGTGGGGACGTTAGAGGGTAGTGTTTGTGCGTGAAGAATACCGCAGCATAGCAAAAGAATCCCTATGGCTATGATTTTTTTCATAAGGTGGTGTTTTATATGTCATTACTGCATTTTGTGATTTACATTAAGCACAAAATGCTACATTGCAAATATACATTTTTTCTCTTAATGGTGTTTGTCATCGTGGGTATGGCAAAATATTTGTACTTTTGCAACCTCAAATTAGGGAGGTCCAACGATGATAGTAAAGATTTATCCAGAAAACCCTAACGGGCGCGAGGTGCGTCGAGTAGCCGATGTAGTGTCGGCAGGCGGTGTGGTAATCATCCCTACCGATACGCTCTACGCCTTTGTCTGCGGCATGGAGCATAAGCATGCTGCCGAAGAGGTGGCGCGACTGAAAGGCTATTCGCTCAAACAGGCTAAATACTCGCTGCTGTGTGCCTCGCTAAGCCAGATGAGCGAATATACGCGTCCGATGGACCGCGATATGTTCGCTTTTGCCAAAAGATGCCTGCCGGGGCCTTTTACCTTCATCATGGATGCAAGCAACAAGGTGCCACGCAACTACCAGAATCAGAACAAGACTATAGGCCTGCGTGTGCCGGACAATGCCATCTGCCGTGCCATTATAGAGGCCGTAGGTACTCCGCTTATAGCTACGTCGGTACGTCTCATTGATGAAAATCAGGAGAAGGAATACCTTACCGACCCCGATTTAATCCACGAACTGATGGGAGAGCGCGTTGAGATGGTGGTGGATGGTGGCATCGGCGACGACCAGCCGTCAACGGTGGTGGACTGCTCTGGCGGAGGCTTTGAGATTGTGCGTCAGGGGAAGGGCGTGATTGAAGTATAGCCGAGCGCGAGGAGGACGAAAGCTCGATACCATAGATGGCAAGATTGTATGCCACAGGCTGTCCTCCGCTTCCCGAAAGCCACAAAATATATATTTGAAAAAACAAAAAGAGATGAAAATAGTTATCAACAATCGCAATCCGATGTATGCAGGGCCGTGGGGCTTCTTGGCACAGGTCATAGTGATGACGCTTGCTGCACTTTTGGCCGCATGGGTTATCCCGCCGGTAGAGTTCAGCAGTGTTGGCGTTGCCGTCCTTACGGCTATTGTCATTGCGTTGCTCAACAATTTCATTCGCCCCATACTTATTGTTCTCGCCTTGCCGTTCATGGTTTTCACGCTTGGCCTGTTCTTGTTTGTCATCAACGCTGTCATTGTCGTCTTTGCCGATGCCCTGATACCGGGGTTCGAGACGGGCGGTTTCGGTTATGCCTTGTTGTTCAGCGTCCTGCTGACGGTGTTCAACTATCTGTTGGAGTTGCCAAACCGCTTGATGTATCGTCCGCGCTATGAGCAGCATAGTAACATGAGGAACAGAAACGACGACGAGGAGTTTGCCGAATATGAGGAAATCAAGGACGATGAAGAGAAATAGCTTTTAAGCGATGGTTTGTTATTAGGGAACAGTGAGATGATAGAATAATCTGATTGCTATTATGCGGGGTCATTGACTAATAACGAATCTTTAATTGATTAGTTTTGCTATTCACCAGTCACAATTCATCAATTTATATGAAAAGTTTTAATACTATAGCCTCTTTGCAGGCTGAGCTCGCACAGCATAGCGGGCGTCAGATTGGTCTTGTCCCCACGATGGGGGCGTTGCATGAGGGTCATCTTTCTCTTATCAGCCGTGCTGTGGCAGAGAATGATGTCGTCGTGGTGAGCATTTTTGTTAATCCTATTCAGTTCAACAACAAGGAGGATTTGCAGAAGTATCCTCGTACTGTAGATGCTGATTTGGAGAAGATTGCCGCTGTCAAGACTTCCAAGGAAGTTTTGGTATTGGTGCCCTCGGTGGAGGAGATGTATCCCGAACCCGTAAACGAGACATATCATTTTGGCCAAGTGGAGGAAGTCATGGAGGGTCCGCGTCGGCCTGGACATTTCTCGGGCGTGGCGGTGGTGGTGCGCCGACTGTTTGACATAGTGCATCCGCAGCGTGCTTACTTTGGCGAGAAGGATTTTCAGCAGATAGCCATTATTCGTAATCTGCTGAGTCAGATACACTATCCGATAGAGATTGTGCCGTGTCCCATAGTGCGCGCCGATGATGGTCTGGCTTTGAGCAGTCGCAATGTGCGTCTCTCTGCAGAGGCGCGTGCCATAGCCCCCACCATCTACGACACCTTGCAACAGGCTGTGGAGATGAGCCAGTATGAGGATGTGGAGGATGTCATAGAGTATGTGATGAGTACGCTCTCGTCGTTCCATGAGGTAACCCCGCAGCCTAACGGGTTGAAGTTTGAACCCGAATATTTTGAGATTGTCGATGATACCACGCTACAACCCATAGCGCGGTGGGACGATGCCAAAGGTGTGGTGGGTTGCATAGCCGTATGGCTTGATGGCGTCCGCCTGATAGACATGGTGCGTTTCAGATAGGACGATTTTTTTCGTTTCTGCAATATTTCGCCACCAACGAGGTAAGAAGCCTGTGCAGGGCACCTTGTAGGTGGCGAAATGTTATGTGGCTAAGGTAAAACGTATGCAGCAATGGCAGTTGATTGCGCTTTTTGAAAGGGCGGCAGGCAGGGCTATGTGACTGATATGACTGCTTGATTTGTTTTTACCGATAGCGGGTATCGTGAAAAACACATACCAAAGTTTTGCCACATGGATTCTTTGTGCGAATTTTGCACCAAATAATGTCGAGGGCAATTCAACATGTCTCGCGACAAAGGACCAAAAGACATACATATAAGTCGAATAAATTATGAAAACAATGCTCGTATTTTCTGCAATCATTATTGTTGCAGACGTATTTTGGGGCATGAGCAAGAAGCGTGACATGGCCCTCCAAACCATCATTAGTCCCCAACAGCAAGTCTAACCAACAGTCATCATACGCAATATTACTGATTCGTTAATTTTGCGTATCTTTGCATCATGGAACTACGCTTGCTTAACTCGTTTGTCCTTGCCGCCAAGACGCTAAGTTTCAGCGAGGCCGCGGAGATACAGTGTATCAACCAAAGCACCTTCTCGCAGAACATACGTCAGCTTGAGGATGAGTTGGGCGTTGCTCTCTTCTATCGTAACAGTCACGGGGTGAGCCTCACAGACGCTGGACGCGAGTTTTTGCCTTTTGCACGCAAGACGCTGAGTTATGTAGAAGACGGCGTGGCGCGCATGGAGGACCTGCGCAATCTGCGTTATGGGTTGCTCAACATCGGTGTCACCCATTCGTTCGGCATGCTTATAGAGGAGGTCCTTGCCCGTTTTACGGCGCAGTTTCCATCGGTGAAAATCAACTTGTTCTATAAGACGGCAGAGGATATGCCCTCTATGCTTCGCAATCGCGAGATAGACATGGCCCTTACGTACCGCTCCATGGAGGACAATGCCGACATTGTGTCGCAGACACTTTTCGAGGACCGTTTGTCGGTCATAGTGCCTCGCAACCATGTGTTGGCCACAATGGAGCAGGTGCCTGTCGAATGTCTTACACGCCATCCGCTTGTGCTGCCAGCCCGTGGAGTCAATGCGCGCACAGTGCTTGACACCATCGCCGCCAAGTATCACCTATCGCTCAACGCATGTATTGAGATAGACCAAGTTACGCCGCTTATGCGTCTCGTGCTGACGGGGCGTTATATTACTGCACTGTCTTCTACATCTATCGATAGCGTGCAGGGCCTTGTGGCTCTGCCAATCAACCTGCCCGAAGCGCGTATGTACGGCTCGGTGCATGTGTTGGGCGATTCTTATAAGAAAGCTTCGGGTGTGGAGTTTGTGAAGATGCTGGTGGAGACCAGCAACATTCGCAACCGCTTCGCCTCATTGAATAAAAAGTGATATATATTGTCGCCCGTGCTTTAACGGACGTGAAAAAACGAAAAAAGATATAGACTATGTGGTTTGTCAACCTTTTCACTCAGCCTGGTGTGGCTCATAGTGTGCTATTGGTCTCTCTGGTCATAGCTGCCGGATTGGCTCTTTCGCGTATCAAGTTTGGCTCTGTGTCGCTGGGCGTTACGTGGGTGCTCTTTGTCGGTATTGTGGCAAGCCATTTCGGCCTGGTCATTGATGAGACCACTTCGCACTTTATCAAAGAGTTTGGTCTCATCCTTTTTATCTATTCCATAGGTATGGAGGTGGGACCCGGTTTTTTCTCTTCGTTTCGGGAGGGAGGCCTATCGCTCAACCTGCTTGCCACAGGCATCATACTTTTGGGTAGCCTCATAGCATACGGCATACATCTGGCTACGGGCGAGGACCTCAACGCGATGATTGGCGTCCTTTATGGTGCTGTCACCAACACTCCGGGTCTCGGTGCGGCACAGCAGACATACAGCGACATACATGATGGAGCGAGCAATGCCATCTTTGCGCAAGGCTATGCCGTGGCCTATCCCCTCGGCGTGGTAGGCATCATACTCAGCATCGTTGTCCTACGCTATATTTTCCGTACCAACATTGAGAAAGAGAACGACCTCCACGAAGCCAATGTGCAGAAACACAATGACGGAGTGATTGCGGCTACCATAGAGGTATGCAACGAGGGTGTCTGCGGCAAGACTATCAGTGAGGTGCAGACTATTTCGTCGCGCCGTTTGGTAGTCACGCGCCTGATGCACTCTGCTGATGGCAATGTGGAGATGCCTTCGGCAAACACCATAGTGCGTCGTGGCGACCGGCTCTATGTAGTGGCGCAACCCGAGGACATAGATGCTATTGCCACACTGCTGGGACGTGTGCTCGAGGACGTGGACTATGGCAAGTGGAACGAAGGCCACAGTGGCGACCTGTCATCTACGCGTATCGTGGTTACAAATGCTGCTATACAGGGGCGACGTCTGAAAGACCTCAATATCCGTCAGGTGTTTGGAGTCACGGTGAGCCGAGTCAAACGTGCCGGCATCGACCTTGTTGCCGACCCTATGCTGATGCTCAACATTGGTGACCGCGTCACTGTGGTAGGCCCTGCCGACAATCTCAAACGTGTGGAGCAACTTTTGGGCAACTCCGTGAAACGTCTTGACACGCCATCGCTTTTTGCTACTTTCATAGGTATTGCGCTCGGCGTGTTGCTTGGGTCTATGCCTATCTTTCTGCCAGGGATGCCGGTGCCTGTCAAATTGGGACTTGCCGGTGGCCCGCTAATTGTCTCCATTCTGCTAAGCCGTTTCGGTCCTCAGCTGCATTTGGTGACATACACCACGACCTCCGTCAAATTGCTCATGCGCGAGATGGGTATAAGCCTTTTCATGGCCTCGGTAGGTCTGAGTGCCGGCGTTGGCTTTGTCGATACGGTGATGAATGGCGGATTGTGGTGGGTGCTTTATGGTTTTATAATCACCTTTGTTCCTTGCGTGCTTGTGGGTATGTTGGCGCGCTGGCTGTTCCATCGCAGCTATTTCACCATCGCCGGAATGATAAGTGGCTCAATGACCGACCCGCCCGCTTTGGCCTATTCCAACAGCGTATGCGGCAATGACCAGGCTTCTGTGGCCTACGCCACGGTCTATCCGCTCTCCATGTTCCTGCGCGTCCTTGCGGCTCAGGTCCTTGTCCTTATGGCGTTATAGTTTTTTTTGAGTTCTGTAATAGTTTTAGTATTTTTGTAAGGTTTAATAACATAGAAAAAACTATAAAATGAGAAAAATCAGTTTTTTAATGGCTATGCTCGCCATGGTGTCTTCAGTTTTCATCACCGGTTGCAAGAAAGATGATGACAAAAACAATGATGAGAAATCCAATACTGCCACACCTACGGCTGTTGCAGGCGACTATCGTATTGAAGTCAGCCAGAGTCTTCTGGATATAGCTGATGTATGGGCTGTTTATATTGACGCTAATGGCACCGAACAGAGTGTTGCCATTGACAATACCGAGTGGTCCAAAGAGGGTAAGGCTGCTCTGCCTGGCAAGTTGATGGTCAAGTTGATGGCAAAATATAAAGAGGATGCTGTCATTGAAGGCGATAAAATCGATATTGCATATATGGCAAATTTGACTTATGCCTGCGTTGATGCTGATGGCAATAAGGTTGGCTACAAGGGACTCACTGGCTCTTCTGCTCTGAATCAAAGCAAAGGTCTGGATGTTTCAGTTCTGTCGTCTTATTTCAAAAATAGCGAAGGTGGCAGACTGTTGGATTCTGCCTCTATTGAAATTGACGAGAATGGAACCCCGATTATGAAATAATCGTTTTTATAGAGGCGTTTTGATGCCTCAAAAAAAATGTAGCGGCATTGTCATTGTATGATGCCGCTTTTTTTTATGGTGTTTCGAGTTTTTTCAGTGGCTATTGGCCAAAGCAGCAATCAGTGTGGCATACTGCCTCATGTGGTTGTCGTATGCGAAGGTGGCGGCATATTGACGTGCTGCTTCAGCATGGGCAGGAGTGTCGTTGGCTAAGGCGTGGAGTACTGTTTGCTGCATGGCGTCAGGCTGGAAGGAGTCGAAATAGAAGGCGTGCGTGGAGCCAATCTCGGGCAGGCTGGTGCTGCGGGAGCATACTACGGGTTTGCCCCATTGCATAGCCTCGATAACGGGCAGGCCGAAGCCTTCGCACAGGGAGGGGAAGAGCAGGGCGTGGCAGTGGGCATAGAGCCAGCGTCGCTCGCTGTCGCTGACGGGTCCGAGGATGTGGATGTTGTTTGTTTGTCGTGCCTCGTTGCGTAGTCGCTCGGCATAGGCATCGGTGTCGTTGCCGGCAATGATGAGGCAGTATTCGTCCATTAGGTGCATCAAGGGCAGCAGGGTGTGCAGGTTTTTCTTCTCCTTGACAACGCCCATGCAGAGGAAGAAGGGGCGTTCATCGCTGAAAGAGGGGCGCAGTTGTTCGCCACGGGTCATGTCCTCCACACCGTTGTAGATGACATGCTGCGGTTTGCCGCTGAGCTCTAAAAGGCGTGTCGCCTCGCTTTGGGCAAAATGCGATATGAAGCATATCTCTGTAGCTCGGTTACATTCGTGTTGCAGCCGTTGCAGGTATTTGCGACTTTTGGCAGGAGGCTTCTCATACATGAAATTGAGGTCGTGTATGGTCAGCAGGCGTCGTGTGCTGGAGCTGAAAGGGCGGAAGGGTGAGAACTGGTGGATAGAGTGCCACACATCGTAGTGCGGCATCAGTTGTGGCATGAAGCGGTAGATGTCGTGCATGGGAAGGTAGCGCACCGTATCGCCATACTGCCCTACGGCGTTTGGAGGAACAAGCAGTGTGACGTCATGTCCGCCAAGGAGCTGCGAGGCCTGTTGCCCATATAGGCGGCCGTAGTTGATGGCTATCTGTCCCAATCCGCAGTAGGGGTGGCGTAGGATGCTCAGGTCTATAAGTATGCGGCTCATTGGTGGTTGAGTTCGTAGAGACGGCTGTATTTCAGCAACGTGTATTCGGCCGAGATACGGCATGCCACATATCCTGCCATGCCGTCCAAGAAGCCGAGGCGCATGACATATTTGTTGACGAAGGTCCAGAGGGGCTTGAACACTATGGCGCTACGGCTTGCTCGCTTGCCTTGCTGGTGCGCTTTTTCGGCGGCGAGGATGGCGTATTTCATTGTGCGTTGTGCGTGTTCTTCTACGCTGTAGTAGGTGTAGTGCAGCAGGTCGCCCACCATACGCTGTTGATGCAGGGGGCGTTTGAAGGTCAGCGTCTCGTGCACCACGCCGTCCCAAACAGCGGTTCCTGCGGGCCATAGCCGCACAGCCTCGTCGGGATACCATCCGCCGTGGTGCAGCCAGTGCCCGCAGTAGTTGTTGAGGCGGCAGAGGCTGTAGGCTGTGTCTTGGGCGAAGCCCTGTTGTTTATGCTGTATCAGTTGCTGCCGTAGCGGTTCGGATAGAGCCTCGTCGGCGTCGATGCTCAGCAACCATCCGTCGCTTACCATGCTGTTGGCGTAGTTCTTCTGGCCGGCATAGCCCTCCCAAGCATGATAGAGGAAGGTGAGCCATCCTGTGTGGCTTTCTATAAATTGGCGGCAGATGGTCTCTGTGGCATCGGTAGAGCCTGAATCGACAACTACTACATGGTCGGCAACATCAATGAGCGACTGCAGGCATCGCCCGATGTTGCGTTCCTCGTTGAGGGTTATGATAACAGCAGTGATATGTTGCATGGGTCAATATCTGTTGTGTGTGCTAACAGAACTATCATCTCTCGTGCAAGAGGTTCATTATGGCGTAGCGATAGCCCTCCAACCCCAATCCGCAGATTACGCCTTGGCAAACGGGGCTGAGCAGAGAATGGTGGCGGAACTCCTCGCGGGCGTAGATGTTGCTGATGTGTACCTCGACGACGGGAGGCCTGATGGCTGCTATGGCATCGCGTATGGCTACGCTGGTATGGCTGTATCCGCCAGCATTGAGCACTATGCCGTCGATGTCGCTGCGATGAGCTTCTTGCAGAAGGTCTATTATAGCGCCTTCTATGTTTGTCTGGTAGTAGGTTATCACGGCTTCGTCACGGAAACCCTCTTGAAGAAGGGGCAGATAGTCGTCAAATCCTTGCGTGCCGTAAATCTCAGGCTCGCGTTCGCCGAGCATATTGAGATTAGGACCATTGATGATTGTTATGCGTTTCATGCGTGTAGGCTGACAGTCGCTGATGGATGTTTTTAATATTTGGCAAAGGTACAAAAAAAGTGTCATGTGGATAGCGAAAAGTTAGGGAGAGGAGATTGTGCGATGCCGTGTCCTTAGTTTGTTATAAAAAAACTACACCATCTTGTCGCTTTTTTTCTATCTTTGCATTTGTTTGTATATCCGTTTAAGTTTTTTCATCCTGTTCTGTATGAAATCAAAACTGTTCTTCGTTTCGTTGTTTGTTGTCCTTTTAGCGTTCTCGGCTTCGGCGCAGCAGGACGATTATTCGGTGACTGTGCAATGTTTGGGACCTGCCACGTCGGGCTATGTTGAGCGTGAGGTGAATGGGTCGGCACCTTATGATGTGTGCGGCACGACAGAGACTGTGACGCGTGGCGAAGTGGTTACATATAACATCTCGACACGCAGTAGAGGGGAGTTTTTGAAGCAGGTGATGCTGAATGGCGAGATGGTGTGGGATGCAGATAATGACCTCAACCTGCGAGGCGGATGGATATATGGCGTCAATGCTTGGGGGTTGAGGAATGGCGGTGTTTCTATTCGTTTTCGTGTGCTTGAATATGATACTATAAGGGTATATTTCGATACGGTGCAGCCGGATACGGCTCACCATGAGTATGTGGGTATCAATGTCTCATGCCAGAACGAAGGTCTTTCGAGCGGTGCAGTATATGTGGGCGACCCGACGGGACGCTATTCGTCGGATGGCAACCTCTGCGGCACTATGGACAGTATAGAAAAATACAAACAATACTATCTCGTGGTACATGCTTTTGGCGGCTCTACGGTGGAATATGTGCTTTTCCAATCGTGTATAGACAGCGTGGCAACCACTATTCTTGCCGCCGCTACGGATGTGGATGTTCCTGATGTCGCATACGACAGCCTTATGCCTATTGAGCGCGATACGGTTGTTGTCTTGCCGTTCGCTGCTTGCTCTGATATGGAGGTGAAGGCCGTTTTCTCCGACAGGGCAATGCAAGGGCGGTCGAGCATCACCGATGTGCATGGAGGTGTGCGGCTCTCGGTGGCTCCTAATCCGGCATCGGATAGGGTGGTGCTTTCGCTCAGCAATGTTTCCATATTGCCGTCGTATGCTCTTTATGACAGTAGGGGACGCTGTGTCATGCAGGCTATGTTGTCGTCAATGCAGACTGCCATAGATGTTTCCTCGCTGATGCGCGGGGTATATATTTTGCGTGTTTACGATAAGGAGAGCAGTTATGCTATGCCGCTCATAGTCCGTTGAGGCTGTGTGGAACGAGAGTAGGAATGGATTGTGAACGCTATTCGTTACTTTATGACGAGTCAGTGGCTCTCTATTCCATGATGTTTTCGAGATAAATAGAAACTATTTGCGAAACGAAGAAGTCGTTGATTTGCATGATGATTGCAGATGCTTTTGCTGTCAGCTGTTTAATATATCAAGAAAGACGATTTCTTTTACTTCGGAGATAATCTCTGTGCCGTCGCTCAGCGTCAGTAGTAGGCGGCCGAAGCGGTCTATGCCGCTTATTGTTGCCTCAATCGCGTTGCCGTGGTATAGGTAGCGGGCTGTGCGTTGATAGTTTATGAGACTTGCATAGTACTGCTGTTCCATGTCTTTGCGAGAGCCATTGCGTAGCATTGCGTAGTGGGTTGCGATATGTTGTACAAGGTCGGGTAGCACACAGTTTTCTATGTCGTATTCGCAACCCCATTCGTTTGCCATTGAGGTGGGGTTGGGTACCCAGTCGGGGAAGGTTGTTTGGTTTACATTCAGGCCTATGCCGCATACTGCCGTGGCGATTCGTTGCTGGCTGATGGTGCTCTCGATGAGCGTGCCGCATATCTTGTTGCCGCACACATAGATGTCGTTGGGCCATTTGATGCCTATGGCAATGCCGTTGCTGTTGATTGTGGCGAGGTATGACTTAATGGCGAGCGAGAGAGCCATCGTGATGCCGAACTGCTCCTCGGCACGAAGGAAAGAGGGGTGTAGCACTATGCTGAATGTGAGATTTTTGTGGGGTTCGCTCTCCCAGTGGCTGCCACGTTGCCCGACGCCGGCGGTCTGTCGGGGGGTCCATACAACAGTAAACTCCTCGACACTATCGAGTTCGAGGAGTTTACAATATTTGTTTGTCGATTCTGTTGAATCCAGTCGTATTATCCGCATAGATAACGTGGTGCGTGCTACACTGTCATTATCTCTTTCTCTTTGGCAGCATAGATTTTGTCGCACTCTGCCACGTACTTGTCCGTAATGTCCTGAATTTCTTTCTCTACCTGTTTCACCTCGTCTTCTGGGACGGCTTTGTCTTTCAGCTTCTTAACCTTGTCCATCACGTTGCGGCGAGTGTTGCGCACATTCACTTTGGCGTTTTCAATCTCGCTTTTGGCAGCCTTGGAGAGTTCGCGGCGGCGTTCCTCCGTCAGAGGAGGGACTATGATGCGCAGGATGTCGCCCTCATGGCGTGGGGTGAAGCCGAGGTTGGCATCAAGGATGGCTTTGTTGATGGCGCCGATGATGGTCTTTTCCCACGGCTGGATGACGATGCTGCGTGCGTCGGGGGTGTTGATGTTGGCCACTTGGCTAATCTCTGTGGGTGTGCCGTAGTAGTCCACCTTTACGCCTTCCAGCATGCCAGGGTTGGCCTTGCCGGCACGGATTTTCTGCAATTCTTTCTCCAAGAAGGCTATGGCATTCTGCATACCTTTTTTTGCTTCGTCGATACAGGCTTTTGATAAATCGTTCATAGTGGTAATATTTTTTTTGTTTTGGATTGCTTGTCAATGATGGTTATTTCACCTCTGTTCCAATGTTTTCGCCGCTCACCACGCGGAGCAGGTTGCCTTTCTTGTTCATGTCGAACACGTAGATGGGCAGTTTGTTCTCTTCGCAGAGAGCAAAGGCGGTGAGGTCCATCACTTTGAGGCGTTTGGTCAGTGCTTCTTGGAATGTCAGTTGTTCGTATTTTGTTGCCGTGGGGTCTTTTTCGGGGTCTGCGGTGTAGATGCCGTCCACGCGCGTTCCTTTGAGGATGGCGTCGGCCTTAATCTCTACAGCGCGAAGTGCTGAGGCGGTGTCGGTGGTGAAGAATGGGTTGCCGCTGCCGCCACCGATTATTACCACGCGTCCGTCGTTCATAGCCTCAGTGGCACGCCGACGGCTCATCTCCTTGCAGATAGGTTCTATCGCCAGACCGCTGAGCAACTCGGTGCGCAGCCCCTGTTTTTCCAACTCGGCTTGCAGTGCCATGCTGTTTATCAGTGTGGCCATCATGCCCATATAGTCGCCTTGCACGCGGTCCATGCCTTGCGCTGCGCCGCTAAGACCGCGGAAAATGTTGCCACCGCCTATGACTATTGCTATCTGCACGCCGCTCTCTACGGCAGCTTTTATGTCGGCAGCATATTGCTCGAGAATAGATGGGTCTATGCCGTAACTCTGTTTGCCCATCAGCGATTCTCCGCTGAGTTTCAATAGTATTCGTTTGTATTTCATCTTTTGTAACATGTTGTATATAAAATATATATGCAGCGAGGCATACATTACTTCACACAACGAAATTAGTAAAAAAAAGTTAAAATGAGAAATACAAGGTGATGAAGTTTTTTTGAGGACGGTTCAAATAAGATGTTTCGGCACTCGGTCAGGTAGGTGTTAGTGTTTGTCCATTTGTTATTGGCAGTAGGCTATAGAGGTTCCACATGCAGGGTGATGATGGTGGCTTCGCCAAAGCGTTTTTTCAGAGCTTGTTCTATCTCGTGAGTGCGTGTGTGGGCTACATGTAGAGGGATGTTGCCGTCCATGCGTATGTGCAGCTCTATGGCGTAGCGGTTGCCGATGCGTCGTGTGCGCAGGTGGTGAGGCTTATGCACGTCTGGCGATTGTGTGGCGATGGTGAGGATTTCCTGTTCGATATCGGCAGGCAGAGAGACCTCCATCAGTTCGTTGATGCCGTAGCGTATCATCTTCCATGCTGTGGCGGTGAGGAAGAGTGCCACTACTATGGAGGCGATGGGGTCCAGCACGGTCCACCGGTTGCCCAGCAGTATTGCACCGCCGATGCCGACGAGGGTGCCGAGGGAGGAGAGTGCGTCGCTGCGGTGGTGCCATGCGTTGGCTTCTACGGCTGGCGAGTTGAGGCGGCGTGCTTTGTAGATAGTGTAGCGATAGACGAGTTCCTTGGCAGCTATTGATAGTATGGCAGCCCAAAGAGCTAATGTGCCAGGGGCTTCTACCGTGCCGCCCTGCCACCAGAAGAGCATCGTGGTCACACCATGATAGCCTATGCCTATGGCTACGGCTATGAGTGATAGTCCGATGAGCGTCGTGGCAAGGGTCTCGTATTTGCCGTGGCCATAGTGGTGGTCGTCGTCCTCCGGCTTGCTGCTGAGGCGTACAAAAAGCAGTACCACGCCATCGGTGAGCAGGTCGCTGAGCGAATGGATGGCGTCGGCAGTCATGGCTGCGCTGTGTCCTACAATGCCAGCAACAAACTTGAACAGCGTAAGCAGCATGTTGACGATGCTGCCTATCAGTGTGACTTTGAATATGTCGGCCTCGCGGCTCATGGCGTTAGCTGTTTGATGTAGGAATATGTCGGCTCACGGTTGTTGTCGGCGTATCGCTATTATCTGGCTGGTAGGTTTATCATGTTGCCGGACAGGTATTCGTCGTAGGCTGTCATGTCTATCAGTCCGTGGCCTGAGAGGTTGAAAAGGATAACCTTTTCTTCGCCTGTCTCACGACATTCTTTGGCACGGCGTATGACGGCGGCAATGGCGTGACCTGATTCGGGTGCGGGGATGATGCCTTCGCTCTTGGCGAAAAGCTGTGCGGCATCGAACACCTCCAACTGGTCAACATCCATGGCCTCCATGTATCCGTCTTTGAGTAGTTGCGACACGATGACGCCGGCGCCGTGGTAGCGCAGTCCGCCAGCGTGGATGTTGGCGGGACGGAAGTCGTGTCCCAGAGTGTACATGGGCAACAGTGGGGTATATCCGGCTTCGTCGCCGAAGTCATATTCAAACGTGCCTTTGGTGAGCTTTGGGCATGCCGTGGGTTCTACGGCGATGAAGCGTGTGTGGCGTTCTCCCTTGAAGTTGTGGCGCATGAAGGGGAAGGCGAGGCCTGCGAAGTTGCTGCCGCCGCCAAAGGCGGCATATATCTCGTCGGGGTATTCTCCTGCCATAGCCATCTGCTGCTCGGCTTCCAAGCCTATGACAGTCTGATGTAGTGCCACGTGGCTCAGCACCGAGCCGAGGGCGTATTTGCAGTTGGGGGTGGTGCGTGCCAGCTCTATGGCTTCGCTGATGGCAGTGCCGAGCGACCCTTGGTGATTGGGGGTGGCGGTGAGGATGTCCTTGCCGGCACGTGTTGACATTGACGGCGAAGGGGTCACTTGTGCGCCAAAGAGTTGCATGATGCTGCGGCGGTAGGGTTTCTGCTGGTAGCTAATCTTTACTTGATAGATGGCTGCCTCAAGTCCGAAAAGGCGTGCTGCATAGGCGAGGGCGGCACCCCATTGTCCGGCGCCCGTCTCGGTGGTTACGTTGGTGACACCTTCCTGCTTCAGGTAGTAGGCTTGAGCGAGAGCCGAGTTGAGTTTATGGCTGCCTATGGGGCTGACGCTCTCGTTTTTGAAGTAGATATGTGCCGGCGTGTCGAGTGCCTGCTCCAGGCCGTAGGCGCGCACCAGCGGTGTGCTGCGGTAGTAGCCGTACATTTCGCGCACTTTGTCGGGTATCGCTATCCATGCGTCGCTTTGGTTCAGCTCTTGTCGGCTGCACTCTTCGGCGAAGATGGGATAGAGGTCCTCGGCGCTCATCTCTGCCCCGGTAGCAGGATTCTTCAACGGCAGCGGTTTTGTGGGCATCTCTGCCTGTATGTTATACCATTGTGTGGGTATCTTGCTCTCTTCAAGAAAAAAACGTTTCTGTTTCATGTTTTTTCATTATTATTTGGATATGGTGGAAATCACATTTTCGTATAGGCTTCCATCAGGCGTAGCACATATTTCCCGAAGACGTCGAACTCTATGTTTACCACGGTTCCTGCCTTTATGTTGTGAAAGTTGGTTATCTGATGGGTGTAGGGGATGATGGAGACGGAGAAGGAGCCTTTCGTCGAATCGACTACCGTCAGGCTCACGCCGTTGACGGTGATGCTTCCTTTCGGTACGGTGATGTTCTTCTGCTCTTCGTCGTAGTCGTAGTCAAAGTAGTAGCGCCAGCTGCCATTGCAGTCTTCCACGCGTGTGCATAGGGCTGTCTGGTCCACATGCCCTTGCACTATGTGGCCGTCAAAGCGACCATCCATACGCATGGCGCGTTCTACGTTGACCTCGGTGCCTATGTGCCAATGGCCGAGGTTGGTCTTCTGCATCGTCTCGTCCATAGCCGTAACGACGTATTCTTTTTTCTCGCAGTCTATGCGCACTATTGTCAGACAGCATCCGTCGTGTGCCATGCTCTGGTCTATAGCCAGCTCATCGACAAAGGGGACGCTGAGTGTGAAATGGAAGTTGGAGCCTTCTTGCTCTATGGCTACCACGCGTGCCGTGGTTTCTACTATTCCAGTGAACATTTTTTGAGATTTTCAGATTGTTAAGATTTTTTAGATGATAAGATTTTCAGATTATTCAGATTACTCGGATTTCTATTTCAAGAACGTCTCATAGTAGTCAAACATCTTCTTGTATAGGTGGAGTCGGTTGTGGCCAATCACGTTGTGTTCGTGGTGCGGATAGACGAAATAATCTACCTGTTTGTCCGCCTGTATGCAGGCATCGATAAATTCCAGTGAGTTTTGCCACATCACCACGGGGTCTTCTGCGCCATGTATCACGAGGAGACGGCCTTCGAGTTGTCCGGCTTTGTCAAGCAACGAGTTGGCAGCATATCCGTCGGGGTTCTCCTGAGGTGTGTCCATATAACGTTCGCCATACATCACTTCGTACCATTTCCAGTCAATGACGGGGCCGCCGGCGCATGCCACCTTGAATATTTCAGGATGAGCAAGCTTCATGGTGATAGTCATAAATCCGCCGAAGCTCCATCCTTCCACGCCCATGCGTTCTTTGTCAACAAAGGGGAGGCTTTGCAGGTATTTCACGCCTTCCATCTGGTCTGCCAGTTCGTTCTGACCCAGATGGCGGTGGGTGCAGCTTTCGAAGGCCATGCCGCGATTGGAGGTGCCGCGGTTGTCAAGGGTAAAGACCACGTAGCCCTGCTGTGCCAGATAGAGAAAATACAGGTTGGCGCCGCCAAGCCATGAGTCTGTGACCAGCTGTGAGTGGGGACCGCCATAGACGTAAACGAGGGTGGGGTAGCGTTTGGAGGAGTCGAGGTCGGGAGGGGTGATGAGGCGGTAGTGGAGGTCGGTGGCGCCATTGGCTGCTTTGATAGTGCCGAGGGTGATGGTAGGCATGGCGTAGTCGTCCAGAGGATTGGTGGCAGTGTAGAGCTCTTTTTTCACGCGTCCGGTGCCAGACACTATGTTGATGGCTGTAGGCGTGTCGGTGTTGCTATAGTAGTCTATCAGCATCGTTCCGTTCTGGTTGATGGCGATAGAGTGAGTGCCGTGGATTGTGGTGAGGAGTGTTGTCTCTCCGCTGGCTATGTTGGTCTTGTAGGCCTGTCGTCCTATGGCGCTCTCTCTATTAGCGTAGTAGAAGACGTTGAGGCCTTTCTCGTCGAAGCCTACAATGTCCTCTACCTCGTATTCGCCTTGCGTCAGCTGGCCGAGCAGGGTGCCGTCTGTGCTGTAGTGGTAGATGTGGTTATAGCCATTGCGGCGGCTTATCCAGAGAAATTCGTTGTCGTGATGGGGAATAAAATAGAGTCCGTGCAGTGGCTCCACGTATCGTTCGTCCTGTTCTTCAAAGAGGACGTTTCGTCGGTCGCCAGAGGTGGCATCGTAGGATTCGAGCCATAGGTGGTTCTGCTCGCGGTTGATGCGTGCTATGTAGATGGTCTGCTCGTCAGGGCTCCACGAGATGTTTGTCAAGTACATCTCACGTTCTGCCACGCTGGTGTCGTTGCGTGTGTTCAGATAGATGGTCGTGTCATTGCGTGTATCGTATATGCCGACCGTCACTTCGTGACTTTTCATGCCAGCCATAGGATATTTGAACGGCGTGGACGTGGCTATGCGGCTGTGGGTGTTGACGCGCGGATAGTCGGTAACCATGCTCTGGTCCAAGCGGTAGAACGCCAGGCGGGTGCCGTTGGGTGACCAGAAGGTTCCTTTTTCAATGCCAAATTCATTGCGGTGCACCGACTGGCCGTAGATGATGTCATCGCCCTTGCCTTCAAATGTTTTGGTCTGATTGACAACCGCCACTTTTAAGTCGTTGTTTACGGTGTAGGCGTAGTAGTAGGTGTTTGGGGCTATATCGCCGTTGCTGGCATTGGTTATGGCTCTATGGTCGTAGAGTTTGGTTAGCGTGCGGCGTGGTATGCTGTAGCGGTAGCGTTCGCCAGCGAGCAGTATGTCAAATTCGCGTTCATTGATGAAGCTGATGGCAGGCATATAGTCAAAGGTATGCTCTAATCCAGAGTCTTTGAACAGTTTATTGAGCCGTTGCAGTGTCATTATTGGTCGCATATTGAGCACTGTTCCGAAGAATAGCGTGTCGCCGCGTGTGTATGCTACTTGGCTGCCTTTGCCGACACATTGCACGTTTCGATAGGGCGTAGAGGGGTAGAGGCTGCGGTCCATCAGTTGGTCAGAGCGGAGCCTCTGTTGTTGTGGGAATACAGAAACTGCGACGAAGAGCGCCGCAGTTAGCATTAGGTATTTTTTCATATATTTTGTATTGATACTTTTTTATAACCTATGGCGCAAATGTTTTTGTTGGCATGGCGTGGTGGATTGTCTTGCGACGGGGCAGTCGTCATTGCTTGCAGCAACAAGCACTATATGTCAATCTGTCTTTGTCGCTTCTTAGTCACCGTTCGCCAGCCTCTCAATAGTTTCGCCAGTTGCGGAAGCGTAGGCTGAAAACGCCGAAGAAAGCCTCTTTGAAAATCTTCATGCTCATCTTGGAAGCCCCGTAAAGGCGGTCGGTAAAGATGATGGGCTCTTCATGTATTTTGAAGCCGAGGCGTGTGGCTGTGTATTTCATCTCAATCTGGAAGGCGTAGCCGACGAACCTCACTTTGTCGAACTTGATGCTCTCCAGCACGCGACGGCTATAACAGACAAAGCCTGCAGTGGCGTCAAAGACTTTCATGCCTGTGATGAGTCTTACATAGACCGAGGCATAGTAGGACATGATGACGCGTCCCATGGGCCAGTTGACGACGCTGATTTTGCCATCCACATAGCGCGACCCCACCACCACGTCGCCTTTGCCTGTGGCGCAAGCTTCGTAAAGGCGTGGCAGGTCTTGCGGATTGTGCGAGAAGTCGGCATCCATCTCAATCATATAGTCATAGCCATGCTCCAGCCCGAAGCGGAAGCCGTCGAGGTAGGCTGTGCCAAGCCCCAGCTTGCCTTTGCGTTCCTTGATGAATAGACGGTCAGGAAACTCAACCATAAGCCGTTTCACTATCTCAGCGGTGCCATCGGGCGAATTGTCTTCCACGATAAGCATGTCGAAACCTTTCGGCAACGCCATGACGGTGCGTATGATGCTCTCGATGTTTTCCTTCTCGTTATAGGTGGGCGTTATTACTAAGCAATCGGACATATTACTTTGCGGTGTTGGTGAGTTGTAGAGGCGTCGCCTCCTAAAATCAAAATGCAAAATTACTAAATTTCTATATTCTTACAAAAAAATGATTATTATAATATGTATTGCTCCGTTTTCTGTTTTTTTTTTATTTTTGTAAGCTTATTGGCGTGTAATATAATTTATAAAAATATGAAACTCAAACAACTCTGCTGTTTTATCGCGTTTTCTGTCCTCGTTGTTGCCGCAGGCATGGCGCAGAAGACCTATCAGTACAAGACCTACCCCAACGACCCGTTCCAGATGCGCGAGTACACGCTCGACAACGGTCTCAAAGTGTTCCTTAGTGTCTATAAGGAAGCCCCTCGCATACAGACATACGTCGCTGTGCGTGCTGGCAGCAAGAACGACCCCGCTGAGACGACAGGTCTGGCTCACTATCTCGAGCACATGATGTTCAAAGGTACACACCGACTCGGCACCACCAACTGGGAGCGCGAGCAGGCCTACATTCAGCAGATAGAGGACCTTTTCGAGGTCTATCGTATGTTCGACGACAGCCTCACCCGTGCCATCATCTACCACCGTATCGACAGCCTCTCCTACGAGGCCTCCAAGATTGCCATTGCCAACGAGTATGACAAGATGATGACCAATATTGGTTCTACCGGCACTAACGCCTTCACTTCCAACGACTGCACTATGTACGTGGAAAACATCCCCAGCAATCAGGTGGAGACATGGTGCGAGCTGCAGGCCGACCGTTTTGAAAATCTCGTGCTGCGCCTTTTCCATACTGAATTGGAAGCCGTCTATGAGGAAAAGAACATGACCCTCACGCAGGATGGTCGCCGCTGCTATGAGGAGATTCTGCGCGCCATGTTCCCCCATCACCCATACGGCCAGCAGACCACCATTGGCGAAGCCGAGCACCTGAAAAATCCATCTATGCGCAACATCCGCAAGTTCTATTCCGAATACTACGTGCCCAACAATATATGCATCAGCATGGCGGGTGACTTCGACCCAGACGAGGTAATCAAAATCATCGACAAATACTGGGGACACATGAAGCCGGGCAACGTGCCGCAGCTCTCCTTCCCCGAGGAGGCCCCCATCACCTCTCCGATTGTCAAGAACATCACGGGCAATGACCCCGAGAACACCTATATCGCTTATCGTCTGACCTCCAAGGTGGGTGAGCGCGACCGCCTCATCGCTGAGCTGTTGGACAAGGTGCTCAACAACGGCAAAAGCGGTCTCATCGATGTCAACCTCAACCAGCCTCAGAAATGCCTCGGAGCCTACAGTGGCGTGCTGGGTCTCAACGACTATGGCGTTTTTGAACTCGGTGGCCGTCCCAACGAGGGGCAGACCTTACAACAGCTTCAGCAGCTGCTCTTCGACCAGATAAACCTCGTGAAACAAGGCAAATTTGACGAAAGCCTCCTCGAAGCAGCCATTAACAATCAGAAGCTGTCCATCATGAAGCAGGCTGAAAGCAATAGCAGCCGTGCCATTCAGATGGCCTACGCTTTCATCAATCATCAGAATTGGGGCGATGTGTGCAACGAAATCAACGTCCTCGCCACCATCACAAAGCAGGATATCGTAGATTTTGCCAACCGCACGTTCAAGGATAACAACTATTTTATCCTCAACAAGCTGCAAGGTTCCCCTGACCCTGTCTATAAGGTTGCCAAGCCTGCTATCACTCCCATCGAGGTTGGCCGCGACAACGAGAGCGAGTACCTCCGTCAGCTCAAAGCACGCACCGTAACGCCTATCGAGCCGCGTTTCGTCAATTTCGATAAGGATATGAAGAAATCCAAGCTCGCCAATGGTGCCGAGGTGCTTTATGTGCAGAATGTGGAGAATGCTACGTTCAACCTCGACTATTATTTTGATTTTGGCAGCAATGCCGACAAGAAGATTGACTTCGCCGCCGACCTCTTCGGCTATCTCGGCACCAGCAAGCATACTCTTGAGCAAATCAAGGCGGAATTCTACAAACTGGCATGCAGCTACTCGCTCAGTGTCGGTGGCGACAATATCACCGTCAGCATCAGCGGTCTGAGTGAGAATATGCAGCAGGCTATGGTTCTCATGGAGGAGCTCATGAGCGACTGTCAGCCTGACGACGAGGCATTGAAAACGCTGATTGACCGTATCGTCAAGAGCCGTCAGGACAGCAAGACCAATCAGGGCTCTGCCTTCAGCGCGTTGTGCAACTATGGCATCTATGGTCCCGACAATTCTCCCACGCTCGACCAACTTACTGAGGCGCAGATGCGTGCTTTCACTGCCAAAGAGCTTACCGATGCTATCCACGACCTCTTCAACTATAAGCACCGTGTGCTCTACTACGGTCCTGAGACGCTCGAGGGCATTAAATCCATCGTCGCCAAAGGTCACTATATGCCTAAGAAGTTCAAGGCTCCACTCAAGAACAAAAACATCCAGCCGTTGGCTGTCAAAGAGCCTGTGGTCTATTTTGTTGACTACGACTCGCCGCAGGTGCGTCTGCGCGGCTATAACCGTAGTGTGAAGTATGATTTCAAACTCACGCCAGTCGTCAACCTCTACAATGAGTACTTCGGTGGTAGCATGAACGCCATAGTGTTCCAAGAAATGCGCGAGAAACGTTCTCTTGCCTACAGCGCGAACGCCTATTTCAGCACCCCGGGCAAGCCCATCAACTACTTCTCCAACAATTCTTTCATTGGCACGCAGAACGACAAGCTCTCCGATGCTATGGTGGCTTTCGAGGACCTCTTTGAGAATATGCCTGTTGCCGAGGCCAATTTTGCTATGGCAAAGGATGCCCTGCTATCTGGCATCCGCACCCAGCGTACCATCAAGCGTAGTATTATCTTCAACTATCTGTCTTACGAGCGTATGGGTTTCGACACTCGCAAGCCCGTCAGCCAATATTACTTCAATGCCTACCCCAGCATGACCATGCAGGATGTGATAGATTTCAACAAAAAGTATATCAAGGGTCAGAAAAAGGTATATATGCTTCTCGGCAAAGAAAGCGATATTGACTTTGAGGCTCTCAAGAAATATGGACGCATAGAGAAGCTCACCCTTGAGCAAATCTTCGGATATTGAGAATAGAGAAGACGTGATTGGTAAATCGTTTGTGTTTAGGTGTTTATGAGATTTGTGTCCTTGCTATAGCGCATCCTGTACTACACAATTCGCATTTCTCAACAATGATATTCCTAAAAAAAGTGTAACTTTGCACGCTTGATTACATTAAAAAGCATAACAAACAAACTCAAATAACAACAATGGGAATAATAGGAACAATTAGAAAACATTCGTGGGTGGCCGTAGCCATCGTGGGTATTGCTATCGTGGCGTTCATCATTGGCGACCTCACCAAAAATAATCGCGGTATTGGCGATATGGGTGAAATCAACGGCACCACAGTTACTTATCAGCATTTCAACTATCGTCTCAATGAGATGGAGGACATGCTTCGTCGCCAGCAAGGCATGGACCAGATTCCTGCCGACATGGAATATCAGCTGCGCGAACAGGTGTGGCAGATGATTGTTGACGAGACTATTCTCGGCGCAGAGTATGAGGCTTTGGGTCTCATGGTTTCCGAGGCTGAGATGAGTGATATGTTTGCCGGCACGTTTATCCACCCTTATGTGCGTCAGAGCTTCACCGACCCTACGACAGGTCAGTTCAACCTCGACAACATCCGTTCCATAATCAACAATTTCGACAATCTTGATTCCAACTTCCGCATGCAGTGGGCAGACTTGCAGAACACGGTACGCGAAGACCGTATGCTCCAAAAGTACAGAGCCCTCATCTCGCAGGGTTTCTATATGCCTGTTGCCATGGCAGAGCAGATTGCCGCTATGGATAAGACGGGACGCGATGTTCTCGTGGCAGCCCTCCCTTATAGTGGGCTCTCCGATGCCGAAGCTCCTGTGGATGAGAAGGACTATGAGAAATACTATAAGAAACATAAGGCAGAGTTCCGCGTCAGTGAGGAAATCCGCGATATTGATATGGTGGTGTTTGCTGCCACTCCTTCCGACGAGGACCTGCAGCAGATAGAGAAAGAGGTGATGGAGGTCTGGGATTCGCTTCAGGCTGCCGACAACAGCGAGGTGCCTTATCTCGTCAACTCCGAGTCCGACCACAGCTACGACTCCACCTATGTGCGTACATCTGCCCTTGAGCCGGCTCTCGATAGCCTCGTCTCACCTCTTGCTGTCGGACAGTATGTCTCGCCACGCATCATCGGCAATGAATGGGTTATGGCCAAGGTCCTTAACATCGCCAACCGTCCCGACAGTATCCGCGCCAGTGTTATCTCCATCTACAACAACAATATCCAGGGCATCACGCGCACCGCCGACGAGGCGCAGGCTCTTGCCGACAGTATTGCTGCTCAACTTCGCGCCGGACACATGGAGTTCGATGCTGCCGCTGGCGAGTATTCCGACACGCCGCAGCAGTCCGACTTTGGCTGGGCTTTGGATGGCAGCGGTGCCTACGGTTTCATGAACGAGACCGTGGTGAACACTCCTGTCGACGGCATCTTCGTTATGGAAATGCCTCGCGAGATGGGTTATGTCGTTGGCAAGGTGACGGGCAAGACCACTCCTGCTAAGAAATATCGTCTCGCCCTTATCACGCGCGAGATACAGCCCTCCGATGAGACTATGCGCCTCGTAGAGGAGCAGGCTCGCTCCTTCGCTTCCAACAACCGCACTTACGATGAGATGCGTGCCACCGCTTCCGCTGCTGGCATGCAGATGCGTACCGTCCAGCTGACAGCCATGATGCAGAATGTAGGCAATTATACTGGCAGCCGTGACATCGTGCAGTGGGCTTTCAACGACAAGACCGCCGTAGGCTCTGTCGCCGACCAAGTGTTCGATTCGGAAAACAACTTTATCGTTGTCGCCCTCAAGGATGTGCTGAAGAAAGGTTATGCCACCCTCGACCAAGTGCGCACCATGATTGACCAGCAGGTGCGTATAGACAAGAAAGCTGAGGTCCTGATGGCCAAAGCGTCTGACGCTATGCAGGGTGCCACGAACATCGATGCTGTCGCCGGCAAACTGAGCGTGGCTGTTGATACTGTAGAGAACAGCACGTTCAGCGGCTACTTCTTTGGCAAGTTCGGCATGGAACCCAAGATGCAGGGCGCTGCCGCCGCTGCACAGAAAGGCGCTATGTTTGGCCCCGTCAAGGGCGCCAGCGGTGTCTATGTGGCTACGGTGTTCAACGAGCAAGAGAACGGCACCGCCAGCAGTGACGTGGTGCGCAACCGCTTCTCGCAGCAATATACGCAGAAAGCACGTATGGCCTCTATGGTTCTGCGTCAGAATGCTGACATCAACGACCACCGCAACCGTTTCTTCTAAAAGTACGGCAACCAATAACATGCAGCGCAACCTGCTATAGGGCTGCGCTGTATGTGTTATAATGTGCATGGGACAACAGTTATTTGAAGAATAGTTGAAGAGAAAAATTATAGACCTCTTTTAGGTGATTGTATAGTAAATAGTTAATCAATCGTTTGTGGTGGTATATGCCATTGTAACTCAGAGAAAGATAAGTGTGTCATTCTAAATACCGTTCACATCATACAAACTACCTCATACATAGTCTCTATATAATCGGTATCAGCGATGCACCTTGACAATTATTACTTTTTCATTGTACTATCCTCTCATTACATTTCTTCATATAACTATCCTGTCGTCACCACATATCATTACATAAAAAGGTAAATGCAATGACCAATAGCAACAATAGCGAGCAGCAGTCAACGCAGGTTTCTACTGAGGACGCCAAGGGGCAGAGAAGGCCTTTGGGCAAGCGTCTCTCTCGCTGGGTTGTTATCCGCCGAATACGTTTCAGAAGGGCAGGTCGCTGGCTCAAAGTCTTTTACTCTAAGGTAAAGGAGGTCTCCCAGTCGCAGCATCGCTTTGTCGTCATGGATAGCCAGACATTCAAAGAGAAGCTTGCCTTCCAGTTGTCGGGTCTCAATCTTTTTATCGCTATTGGTATTCTTTCCATCGTACTGATTGTCCTTAACACTATCCTTATCGCTTTTACCCCTTTGCGTGAGTATATCCCGGGCTATGCCAATGGCGAGATGGTGGAGCAGACCTACCACAATGCAACGCTTATCGACAGTCTCGAGCAGCGTCTTGCAGCACAGGAATGGATGATAGCAACAATACAGGATGTTGTCAATGAGAAGGATATGGTATCGGTAGAAGAAGCCCATCAGCAAGCCGACTCGCTTGCTGCGGCGGGTTTCACGTTGGGCGAATACCGCCATTCGGAGGCCGACAGTCTGCTGCGCCTTTATGTTGAGCAGAACGACAGTCGCTATCAGGTGCATGATGTCGTACAGGGTACAGCAGACCAGCGTAAGGCGACGGCACCCGTGGCAGCGACGGCAAATCTTTATTTCACCCCCGTCAAAGGGCAGGTGATTGATACCTTCGATACACGTCGGCGGCACTATGGTGTTGATGTGACGGGCATCAGTAATGCGCCCGTCAATGCTGTAGCCAGCGGCACGGTGCTCTTCTCCAATTTCACGCCAGAGACGGGCTATGTCATAGTCCTGCAGCATCATGGCAATGTTGTATCTGTTTACAAGCATTGTAGCTCGTTACTCAAACAGGAAGGCGATGTGGTGCTTGTCGGCGAGCCGTTGGGCTACATAGGTAATGCGCACCAGTATCCGTCGGGTCCGTTGCTCCATTTTGAACTATGGATGGCTGGCAAGCCCGTGGACCCTGCACAGTTCGTTTTATTCTGACCCGTCTTTATTTCTTTATTTGCTTACCGTACAGCTTATTACTCTCTTTTATGAACACTACTGATAGCAACTATACTCGCAAGCGCATAGCCATTCTCGGTAGCACGGGCTCCATTGGCACACAGACGCTCAATGTGGTCCGCCGCCATCCTGACCGTTTCCAGATAGAGGTGCTTTGTGCCGGTCACAATGCCGATTTGCTTATTGCGCAAGCGTTGGAGTTTGAGCCCAATGCCGTAGCAATCGCCGACCCTGCGCAGTACGAGCGTGTCAATGAGGCTCTTGCACCTCACATGATAAAGGTCTTTGCCGGCTTGGATGCCATTGCCGACCTCATGGAGATGGAGACAATAGACGTCGTTGTTGCCGCCGTGGTGGGCTATGCCGGTCTCAAGCCTACGCTGCGCGCCATAGAGCATGGTCATGCCATAGCCCTTGCCAACAAGGAGACTATGGTTGTTGCCGGGCAGATTGTCACCGCCGCCGCCGCCAAATATGGCGTCCCCATCCTGCCTGTTGATTCTGAACATTCTGCCATATTCCAGAGCCTCGTGGGCGAGCAAGGCACATGGGACCCTGCACGGCAGCGCATGGTGAGTGCTGTTGATAAGATTCTCCTCACTGCCTCGGGCGGTCCATTCCGTGGCTTCAGCCGCGCACAGCTCTCGCAAGTGACTCTTGCTGATGCCCTCAAGCATCCCAACTGGTCTATGGGGCGCAAGGTGACCATAGATTCAGCTTCGCTCATGAACAAGGGTCTTGAAGTCATCGAGGCCTACTGGCTCTTCGGCGTGCCGGCAGACGACATCGAGGTGCTGGTGCATCCCCAGTCGGTAGTGCACTCTATGGTGCAGTACCGTGATGGAAGCATTAAGGCTCAGTTGGGCGTACCTACGATGGAGACCCCCATACAGTATGCTCTCAGCTTCCCAGAGCGCATCGAGAGCCATCTGCCGCGCCTCTCCTTCGCCGACTACCCGCAGCTCACTTTTGAACGTCCCGACACCGACACGTTCCGCTGTCTTCCGCTGGCCTACGAGGCCATACGCCGTGGCGGCAACATCCCGTGTGCCATGAATGCTGCCAACGAAGTGGCGGTGCGCCGTTTCATCAATGGCGAGATAGGGTTCCTCGACATCCCCGATGTCGTCGAGCGTGCCGTGGCAGATACGCCCTTCATTGCTTCGCCAACGTTACAACAGCTCATTGATACCAACAACCACATCAACCCGCAGACCGAGGAATGAATATGCCAAGATTGGCGTAGCCCTCTGACGGGGCAGGTCAAAATATTTTGAGCCAAGTTTCGTTTATAAAAAGGTATCAGTCATAATGAATAGAGTTGTGTAAAGAGTACCTGTCAAACTAAAATGAATAAGGAACACCCATAAACAACCCGTTTTTGTGGGTACAGATAAAGCCAATTTATAGAAACCATCAATAGTAAAACCTCAATCTCTGTCGCGTTATGCAAAGAGGTCTCTCATATCTATCACATACCAAGAAATGAAAGCTATAGCCTTATTACTCAGCCTGTCGCTGCTCGTCATCACCCACGAGTTGGGGCATCTCTGTTTTGCCAAACTGTTCCACACCCGTGTGCGTCGTTTCTATCTTTTCTTCAACTGGGGATTTTCCATCTTCAAGGCCAAGAAGTTCGATGGCAAGTGGCATTTCCTTTTCTTTAATAAAGAGACGCCGGAGTCGTGGGACGAGAAGAACCTGCGTCCTGAGGACCAAGACAATACGCTTTGGGGCATCGGCTGGTTGCCGCTGGGCGGCTATTGCGACATTGCGGGCATGGTCGATGAGACCAAGAATGCCGACGACCTCGAGGAGGTCCCCCAGCCGTGGGAGTACCGCACCAAGCCGGCATGGCAGCGGCTCTGCATCATTAGCGGCGGCGTGCTGGTCAACTTCCTCTCCGCATTGATTATCTATGCCTGCGTCTTTGCCCATTGGGGCAAGGACGAGCTGCCTATGCGCAATGCTGTCTATGGCTTCGAATACCACCAGCTGCTCCTCGATGAGGGGTTGCAGAATGGCGACATCATCTACAGCATTGACGGCAAGGAGGTCTATGACATTGCCGAGGCCAGCGAGCATCTGGTGCTCGACAATCCGTTGGACATCACCGTTATGCGTGGCGATAGCCTTGTCGAGCTGCATCTCTCTGGCAGTCTCCTCGAGCGCATCAATAGTGAGAAGCCAGGCTCGCTCATCACTGCCATTCGCACACCCTTCGTGGTGCGCGAGTTCATGCCCGGTTCGGTGGCAAGTCGTGCCGGCATGCAGGTGGGCGACAGTGTGGTAGCCCTCAATGGTGCGCCTATGGCGTTCTTCAGCGAGATAAGTCCCGCCCTTGCCGCATGTGCCGACCAGGACATCACCGTGGGCATCTACCGCCACGAGGGCGACAGTCTGGCATACCATGACATCGCCATGCACCTCCCCGCCGAGGGCAAGATGGGAGTCTATCTGCGCACTGAGACAGAGGTCTTCAAAGTGGAGCATCACGACTACACCTTCTTCCAAGCCATCCCTGCGGGCATCAGCCACGGCTGGAACACTCTCGTCACATACGTCTCATCCTTCAAGTTGCTCTTTGCCAAGAATGGTGCCAGCAATTTGGGCGGCTTTATCTCTATAGCGCAGATTTTCCCTTCTGAATGGAGCTGGCTGCGTTTCTGGGACAATACCGCGCTCCTCGCCCTCATCCTTGCTTTCATGAATGTGCTACCCATCCCGGGCCTCGATGGTGGCTATATCCTCTTCACCCTCATTGAGATGCTTACTGGGTGGAAGCCCTCGGACAAGTTCCTCACCTATGCCACTAATCTGGGCTTTATCCTGCTGCTGGTCCTCCTCGTCTGGGCCAATGGCAACGACATCCTGCGCCTCTTCATCCGCTGACGGTAGCGCAGGCTCCAATAATAGTTAAACATCTGCGCGATAGTGAAGAAACTCGACCGTCTTATCCTCAAGTCCTTCCTCGGACCGCTCCTGCTCACCTTTACTCTCTCGGTATTCGTGTTGCTCATGCAGTTCGTATGGAAGTACATAGACGATTTGGTGGGCAAGGGGCTCGATTTCTCTGTCATCGCCGAGCTGCTGCTCTATGCCTCTGCCACCTTTGTGCCTATGGCTCTTCCTATTGCCGTACTCTTCGCTTCCATAATGACTATGGGCAATTTTGGCGAGAAGTATGAGCTTGTAGCCATGAAAGCTGGCGGCGTGTCGCTGGTGCGCATCATGATGCCGCTCACCATCGTCGCAGTCCTTCTCACGGGCATGGCGTTCTATTTCGCCAACAATGTCATGCCGGCGGCCATGTTCAAGTACCGCACCACGCTCTATGACATCACGCAGAAGAAACCTGCCGTCAACATTCGTCCCAGTCAGTATTATAGCGAGATAGAGGGATATGTCATCCGCGCCAACGACAAGGAGGACGACGACCGCACCCTGCGTGATATCATCATCTATGACCACTCTAAGGGCATGGACCAGACCAACATCATCGTGGCAGACCGTGGTGTCATGCAATCTACACCCGACAGCAAGTATCTCATCTTCACACTCTATGACGGCTATACCTACAGCGAGGATGCCGTTGGCGAAAACGCCGTCAGGCGTCCCTTCACCCGTGTGGGCTTCAACGAACAGGAGATGACTTTTGACATCTCATCTTTCGCCTTCTCCCGTTCCAGCGACGACCTCTTTGCCGGCAACTATCGCATGATGAATGTCGTGCAGCTCGACACTGCCGTCAGCCGGCTGCAGCGCACCCTCGACCAGCAGTGCGTCAACTACACCGCCTCCATCACCGACCGCATGAGGGCGTTTCGCGCCTATCGTGATATGGCGGACAGCATTTCTGTCGCCGCCATGCCCATACAAACTGTAATGGAGCGGTGCGACAGTGCCACGCGTCAGCGTATCGTGGAGCGTGCCGCCTCCTATGCCAAGGATTTGAAAGAGCAGGTGCATGTCTATTCCGACATGCTGCATGGCGACAAGGAGTTCATCAACCGCCATCATATCGAGTGGCAGCGCAAATACACGCTCTCGGTGGCATGCCTGCTGCTCTTCCTCATTGGCGCACCCTTTGGCTCTATCGTGCGCAAGGGGGGCTTAGGGCTCCCGCTGGTTGCCTCCGTGGCGTTCTTCGTGGTCTATTATGTCGTGGGCATGATTTCGGAGAAGATGGTGCGCGAGGGTGCCGCAGGACCTATCGGCATGTGGTATTCCACTTTCGCCTTCATCCCCATAGGTCTTTTCCTCACCCTTCAGGCTACCACCGATTCGGCACTCTTCGATGCTGCCTCGTGGGGCAAGTTCTTCCGCCGTCTCTTCCGCCATCGCACCCCGTCAGCGTCGGGCGGTGAGAATGGCAGTCCAGTCGTTCGGGACCTCTCTGACGGGGCAAATATGTAGTCGCTCGCATATTAACTAAAAAACGATGAAAGTACTACTGCTGGGAGCCTCAGGACTGTTGGGGCAAAATGTCTTCCGACAGCTGCTGCGCGATGGCTATGAGGTGGTGGCTCTTGTGCGCAGTGCCGAGCGGTTCCTCAAAAGCATCGGACACTATGATGCTCAAAGTTACATAGCGTATGACGACGAACGGGATTTTCATTTCGAGGACGGTATGTCGTGTGAATATCAGTCTGTTTATGAGGACAGGACGGTGCTTTTCACTGTTCGGCAGGGGTCGCTTCTCAGCTACGAGCATCTCCTTTCTGCCGCCAGTGGATGCGATGCCATCGTCAACTGTGCCGGTACCACCGATATGTCGCTCCTGCGCTATGACGACTACCTGCCCGTCAACGTTGCCCTCTGTGCCAGCTTGCTGCGTCTCATGGATGACTGCGCCATCGGCTCGCTCGTCCATGTCAGCACCGCCAACACCATAGGCTTTGGCTCTGCCGCCGCCCCTGCCAGCGAGTGCGCCCCCATGCAGCCGCCCTTTGCCGACTCCTTCTATGCGCGTAGCAAAGCCGAAGGCGAACGGCTGCTGCTCGATGCTGCAGGGCTCCATCCCGACAGGCATATCGTCATCCTCAACCCGGGTTTCATCGTTGGTGCCTACGACCTCAAGCCCTCGTCGGGGCAGCTGCTCCTCGCCGCCTACCGCAAACCTCTGATGGTCGTCCCCAAAGGCGGCAAGAGCTTCGTGACTGCCTCCGATGCCGCGGTGGCTGTCGTCAATGCCGTCACGCTCGGCCGTTCCGGTTGTCGCTACCTCATCACCGGCAGCAACCTATCTCTCCGTGAGTTCTATAGCCTGCAGGCCTCCGTCTGTGGCTATCGTCAGTGGCTCATCCCTCTTCCCTCGTGGCTCGCTCTTGTGGCAGGGCGTCTCGGCGACCTCCTGCGCCGCTGCCATATCCCCACGCAGCTCTCCTCGGTCAATATCCGCCAGCTCCTTGTCCGCGAATACTACGACAGTGCTGCCGCCCGACGCGACCTCCGTTTGCCCTCTACACCTATCGCTCATGCCATAAAAGCCTTCTTCGCCTAGCGCCAGTCCATTGATATGTAATGAACTGTTCTCTTCTGATTGCGAAAAGGGGATTTTTTTTATTGGTCTTTATGCAAAGAGTTTCATCGTCTTAGTTGTTGTTTCCCTGTTCCCTCGCATTATATTTATTGTGTTGGTAACTATCTGTTAATTAGAGATTTTGTTGTGTGAATAAAATACAGATGCAAAACTGTTTTCAAGCGATATGGAAACATTTTATCTCCCGTCTTAAATATATTTCTGGCATCATTTTTTTGTCGCGGTGTAAAAAATATTTGTCATTTTCAATAAAATATGTATTTTTGCAACGCCATTCACAAACGTGGCAGCCTTGTGGGTTGTCGAGTGGGTGATTGTGGCAAGACATAAGAAAAGGCGTGTAAACGTTCTTATCCGCGGCCCTCGGAATCTCGCAAATTCTATAAGGCAACACCGCGAAAAAGACAGCAGTTTGCGCCCATGCTTTGGTAGTATGCTTTGTGCATAGCCCAGTAACGTGGGATTCGGCAGTGCTCCTTAGGTGTTTTTAATGGGACATGAGGGGTTTAAGATTACGAATCACCACGCTATTGTAAATGACAGGCAAACTACAACTGTATGACAATTGTTTTCCATAAGATGAGAGTCGAGGACATGTTACAGTGTCTCCTCTTCTTCTCTCATTTTCTTTCTTTGCTTGTCTTTTGTTTCCACAATCCCCCCTCACAGCTCACGAATTTTGAATCACGGCTGTCAATATCTTAGCCTTTGTTTATCTGATACAAATAAATACATCAATATGAAGCACATACTACGATTCCTTTCATTGTTCTTTCTTTTGGCCTCTGTGCCTGTGGCTTTTGCACGTCAGGGTGCCGATGCTCTCTTCATGACGGCTACCGAAGAAGAGGATATCGCCATCGAAGGAGCCCTCGATGGTGTCTTTTCTATCTCTGGTACGCGGCATGTGCGCTTTTCTAAAGGCAATTTGCAATATACTACGGTTGGTAGCCATCGCTGTGGCGACAACAGCATGCGTGCCGGCACATGGCGTTTCGCAGAGAACCAGTATGATATGCTTGGTGAGGCCAATGCCAATGCCTCTGCCACCTACAGCGACTATATAGACCTCTTCGGCTGGGGCACATCGGGCTGGAACGGCGGTGCTGTCGCTTACAACCCCTACAGCACCAGCACTACGAGTTCCGACTATTATGTCGCCGGTCAGTCCCTTCGCAACCTCACCGACAGCTGTGCCTATGCCGACTGGGGCGTTTATAACGCCATCAGCAATGGTGGCGACACACCGGCACTGTGGCGCACGCTGACCAACGATGAGTGGCGCTACATCTTCCTCTCCCGTAGCGGCAGCACCGTCTGTGGCACTGCCAATGCGCGCTACTGCATGGCGCAGGTGGCCGACGTGAACGGTGTGATTGTCTTCCCCGACAGCTACACGCATCCATCGGCAGCACCTACGCTGCAGTACATCAACCAGAATGGTAATGGTGCGGGCTATGCGAAGAATGTCATCGATGCCTCCGAATGGACGGCAATGGAGACGGCAGGTGCTGTATTCCTTCCCGCAGCGGGCAGCCGCAGAGGCACGGAGTTGGAGAGCATGGGCACGCATGGCTACTATTGGTCATCCTCCTACAAGGACAAGAGCTATGTCCACCATCTATATTGGTATCCCTCTGTCGTCAGCCCTACCAATGTGCAAAACAGATATCTTGGGTTCGCCGTGCGTCTGGTGCACGACGTAGAAGACCAGTGCATGGGACGTGCCACTACGGGTACCGATGTGCGTACCGTCTGCAACAGCCTTGTATGGTATGACGGCATCACCTACACCGAGGACAACACTACGGCTACCACCACGTTGCGCAACGTGGCAGGGTGCGACAGCATCGTGACGCTTAACCTTACCGTCACCAACGAGGCACCGCCTGTCTATGCTACCGACGAGCAGACTGCCTGCGGCAGCTACACATGGATAGACGGCAACACCTACACGGAGAGCAACAGCACGGCGACATATATGGTGATGCGCAGCAACGGGTGCGACAGCATCGTGACGCTCAACCTCACCATCAGCGAGATGGCTACCGCCACGGACACCAAGAGTGCCTGCGGCAGCTACACATGGATAGACGGCAACACCTATACTGAGAGCAACACAACGGCTACCGACACGCTCACCGCCGCCAACGGCTGCGACAGCATCGTGACGCTCAACCTCACCATCAGCGATGTGGCTACCAGCACGGACACCAAGAGCGCCTGCGGCAGCTACACATGGATAGACGGCATTACCTATACTGAGAGCAACACAACGGCTACCGACACGCTCACCGCCGCCAACGGCTGCGACAGCATCGTGACGCTCAACCTCACCATCAGCGA
>JAFSPS010000054.1 GCA_017451385.1 Bacteroidales bacterium | reverse complement strand
CATCCGTTTCTTGATGTCATCTTTCAAGGACATGAAGTAACTTACGTCAGTCATCATGCGTAGCACTTCGTCGCTTGCCAGTGTGGCAACAGCAGCATTGAAGTCTTTCTGCGTCACGTTCACTCGGTTGAGGTAGTACGAGCCCTCATGTCCGCTCAACACCTTTTCCTTGCCGCCTCTGGGTTTCGTCCATTTCTCCGTCATGGTTCGCTCAAAGCGTTTCTCGACACCATCAACAATCAGAACAACCTCAACCGAATATTCCAGATTGTGAACAACATTGCATTCACTGTCTCTGCGTTTGTAACCGAAGTTGGTATTTCCCTTGCTATCCTTGCCGAACAAGCAAAACATGAAAGCGTCATTCAGAGTGGTCTTGCCAGTGCCGTTAGTTCCTCTCACTATAGTGTTGTGAGAAAACGTGTAGGTCTTGTCAAGCACACCTTTGAAATTGCGCAGGTGCATTTCTTTAAGTTCTACTCTCATGGCTATTCTTCCTCCTTTGAATTGACAATTTGGTATATCCGTGGGACAGATAGACCAAACTCATTGGCGACATACTCCATTGTGGCTGTTTTGTCCGACCCTTGGCTGATGTATTTTTCGTACATCTTGCGAATGTTTCGATTGCGTTCCAGCAATCTCGACCGTCCTTTGTTTAATAATTTTTTCATCTTTTTATAAGTTTTTTACTAAATTTCTAAATAAAACTTTGTACATTTGCAGTGGTTTTGATTGATTTGTTTTGCAAAACTAATAATTAAATTATTATTGACAAAATATATTACTAAATAATTTACAAAATAATTTATATATTATTGATTATTAGTAATGTATAATCAAGAGAAAATTATCAACTATATACTAATTATAATGGGAAAAGAGACAGAAATTAGCCAAAGAATAAGCAAAATCCGTGAGTTGTTTTGCGATGGAAACAACAATCAGTTTGCTGGACTTATAGGACTTTCACCGCAAAATGCAAGTGGTATTTGCAGGGGGACAAAGCCAGCAGGCAAAGACACACAGGATAAAATCTTACGTGCCTTCCCAAGGATAAACCGTGCATGGCTTGTGCTTGGCGAGGGTGATATGCTTAAGCCCGAACCAACCATTTCTACCGATGTAATAACCAACACAGCATTTGGCAATAATAATGTGCAGGGCAAAGAGATTATGCCAATATCTGATCGTACCGCTGATATTGACAGGCTCATTGCATTGCTCGAAAACAAAGACCGTCAAATTGACCGGCTCATCACCCTGCTTGAAAAAAAGTACGCCACGGAATAATAAAACCAAACAGACAACATTATGGAGTTCAATGAAAGGATGGCCGAGTTAGCCCACAAGATTGCCAATTCAAAAAAGCAATGCTTGAATGAAGAGGGAACAAAGACCGCATTGGTTCTTCCATTATTGCAGTTGA
Organism: Bacteroidales bacterium; assembly: GCA_017451385.1. GTDB lineage: Bacteria > Bacteroidota > Bacteroidia > Bacteroidales > P3 > Colimorpha. The sequence continues at coordinate 33,157 of JAFSPS010000054.1, read as the reverse complement.
TGGGTTATGACATCCACAACCCATCCGAGGTTGTTCCAGAGGTTAATAGGGACATCAAAGGTCGCGGCGACCGAGTGGACTACATAGTGAGACAGGATGATGCCGACAAAATCGTCATTGAGTGTAAACATTGGGATAAGGCGCTTACAACCTTTGTTCCACAACTCGCATCATACTATGTGGCTTCTGATGCTCGTTTCGGCATCTTGACTAATGGGATTGACTATTGGTTATATACAGATACCTGTAAGAAAAACTTGATGGACGATACTCCATTTGTCAGAATAAACATGGAGCATCTTGACGAGACTGGTATGGAATGGCTGCGAATGTTCTGCAAGGACCATTTCAATGATGATAAGATATGGAACAAGGCATACGAACAGAAAACCATAGAGAGCCTGCGTAAATCACTGCGCAATGAATATGCCAACCCGTCGGTTGATTTCACCGCACTCATGGCAAAGCGTATCTTCGGCTGTAACCATTCAAAGACAGACCAGCAACGTTTGAAATCACTGCTTCAAATGGCCATCAAAGACGTGGCTCACGAAATAGAGACTGGGGAACCACTATACGCACCAGTGGGAAATGCCGGAGAACAAAGCGTCCTTGCCATAGTCCAGAATATTCTTTCAGACATGGTGAGCAAAGATAGAATACAGTTATTTGTTGGCACCAGCTATTCTACAATACGTCTGGATGGCATCGTTTGGTATTCTATTCTCAAATTCAAATGGACTGGGAACGTACAATGGGTATCTGTCAGCAAAATGACTTACGCAAATTGCAAAGTTGCAAACAGCCTATCCAATAAACACTACTTGAACAATCTTGACGAAATACGGACTTACTCAAAGGACATAAAGGACATTGTAAAGGTGTTGATATTGCCAGAGGGTACAAGCCGACAAGAATGGATAACAGACAACAGACCAGACTGGAAATAATCACTAAACACAAAATATTCATGCACACACAAATTGACCAGCAGGTTTCCACCCGCTTTTTCCAAGCAATCGACACGCTTATAGAAAGCAAGTCTATCAACAGCATTGACGACTACTGCAATAAATACGGTTTTTCCGTGTCAGACATCATGCAGTACAAGGACAATTCATCTAACGACACCATTCACTACGACTATTTCATGCCTCTGGTCATGGAACATGGTGTATCTTCTTTATGGCTTTTGACAGGTCTTGGCAATGCCATTCTCCCTGCATTCGACACCTCTCTGAATAGTGTCTTAAATTAGCCTTTCCGTGTGTTAAAGTGTGTGTATATTACCCAACCATCTGAAACTTAAAGCACAGGTTGAATTTGGCGAGTTCCAAATTCCTTCAAGATATATGTCTTACCGACTTGACGGGCACCAAGCAAGATGAGTGGCTTATGTTCCTGCGACTCTTTCCATTGTTTCAATTTGTTATATATCAATCGTTTCATATCCTATTTTTTCTTTAATTACTCCTTTTTGTCCTGCAAATATACATTTTTATCCACATAAAAATGTAATTTGACTACATTTTTATGAGGATAATTAAAAAAAACGAGGACTGCATGCGTTAACGCTGTTGCAGCCCTCGGCGAATAGTATTGTCAGAGTATGTTTTATTCAGCCTTGACGGGAATAATGGCTATGCCATGGTATTTTACTGACGTTCCGTACATTGGGTTATCGACTTGTAGTTGACCGTCAAGGTGTGTGAACCAGAGAACGTGGGCATTTGTATTTCTATCCTCATCTTCGACAGATGACCAGTAGTAGGCAAATTCGCCACCAGTGTACCACGCACTATAAGAATGGTTGAGTATGCCGCGGTCGTCGGAAAAGTAGGTGATAGGAAGGAAAACGTATCAATGTAAATATTGCCCCTCTACACAGCCTATATTATCGTTATTCAGTAATATGAAAAGGGTAATAATAGTAAAGGTTATTGATTTTTCGACCTATAAATGAAGTGGAGAAACAAACTTTTTCGCTTATTTTACAACAAATTGTAGGCACAAAGAAAGCCATCGATTCGTTTTATCCTCGTAGGCATCAGCCCACATCGGATATAATCGATGGCTTGCTAAAAAAAAATCTGTAATCTATCAGCCTATCATAGCTATCGCTTTGACCGCTTCGCCGAGGGCCTCGCGTGCCGTGTAGTCGGCGGAATCGAGGTAGCGTTCGCTGCGCGTGCTGTCTATCAGGAGCAGGTAGCCCATGATGGTGTATGCCAGCACCTCGGTAAGTGCGCGGGAGGCATGCTCGAACAGAACGTCAGAAGTGCCCTTAGAAGTGGCTTTCTCATAGAGCTGCTTGTAGGACTCCGTGGCGCGACGTAAAATGCCTAAAACGGCCGTTTGCTGGTCGCTGAGGACCATATTGGATACTTGCTGGTCGTATTCTTCAATGCGTTTCAAGTAGGCACCATTGGCTATGCCCTTGATGGCTGCCACCACCTGCAACTGGCTCGTACCCTCATAGATAGAGAGCACACGGGCGTCGCGATAGAGGCGTTCGCAGGCATACTCTTTCATGAAGCCGCTGCCACCATGCACCTGTATGCTGTCGTAGGCGTTGCGGTTGGAGAACTCGCTGGCCATGAGTTTCACCAGCGGTGTCAGTATGTCGGCAATGCGCGAGGCAGGCTTCGACGTGGCGGAGCGGTCCACCATGCGTGCCGTCTCATACATAAGGCTGCGAGCGGCATCGGTGCGTGCCCGCATGGCGCGCAGCAAGTCCTGTACGGCGACAAACTGATTGATAGGATGGCCAAACTGCTGACGGGAGGCAGCGTAGGCCTCAGCCTCACGGTAGGCGGCCTCGCAGAGACCTATGGACTGCGAACCCACGCCCAGACGGGCGGCATTCATCAGCGACATGACATATTTGATGAGTCCCAGACGACGCTCGCCAACAAGATAGGCAGGAGCATTGGTGAACACCAGCTCTGCCGTCGGCGAGCCCTTGATGCCCATCTTGTTCTCTATGCGGCGTACCGTCAGACCACCATCGGCACGGTCGAAGACGAAATAGGACAATCCGCGTCCGTCGGTGCTGCCCTCTTCGCTGCGTGCCAGCACGAGGTGCAGGTCGGCATCGCCGTTGGTGATAAAACGTTTCACGCCGTTCAGACGCCAGCAGGAGGCTGCCTCGTCGTAGGTGGCACGCAGACGCACCGACTGCAAGTCGCTTCCCGCATCGGGCTCTGTGAGGTCCATAGAGCAGGTGGCGCCGCCATAGATGCGTGGCAGGTATTTCTCTTTCAGCTCGTCGGAGGCAAACTGCTGTATGGTGTCGGCACAATCCTGCAGACCCCAGATGGTGGCGAAGCCTACATCGGCACGTGCTATGGTCTCGCCTGCCATGACAGCCAGCACGCGAGGGAAATTCAACCCGTTGTATTTGCGTTCCAGCGTCATGCCGTAGAGGCCGGCGTCTATCATGGTCTTCAGGTTCTGCTGCGTGCCCTTGGCATAGACCACGCGCCCGTTCTCGATATGCGGTCCTTCGTGGTCAACAGCCTCGGCATTGGGTGCCACCACGTCGGCCACTATCTCGCCCAGCAGACGCATCACGCTATCGTACTGCTCTATGGCCTCGTCGGCGTTGGCAGGGGCTTCGGGATGCTGTCCCGCCTCGGCAAAATCATGCTCTCTCAACGTGGCTATCTCGCTCATCTCAGGATGATGCAGATAGAACGAAAGACTGTCGTTATCGGTATAGAAGTTCATTATCTGTGTTTTAAGATTCAATAATCAGTGAATTGTGGTGTGTGAATTGCGATGTGTGAATTGTGAATTGACAAATGAAATGCCTGCTTCAATGAAAGAATTGCGCTATGTTTCTTCAATTCACTTTTCACTGTTCGCCTCTCTCCCCTACTTCAGATTTTTATTATAACTTGCTATCAGTTTAGGCACTATGGTGCAGGCATCGCCAATGATAGTGATGTCGGCTATAGCGTTGATAGGGGCGTTAGGGTCGGTGTTGATGGATATAATCTTGCCGGACTCGTCCATGCCCGCCGTATGCTGTATGGCACCGCTTATGCCACAGGCTATGTAGAGCTTGGGGCGCACCGTGACGCCGGTCTGCCCTATCTGACGCTCCGGCTCGCAGAAGCCAGCGTCGATGGCGGCACGCGTGGCACCTACCTCGCCGCCCAGCGTCTCCGCCAGACGGTGTAGCAGCTGGAAGTTCTCGCGACTGCCCATGCCGTAGCCACCAGCCACTATGATGCTGGCAGGCTTGATGTTGATGGTCTGCTCCTTGATTTCGCGGCTGATAATGCGTACCGCCTTGTCGGCACGGTCTATCTTGTCGCCTACCGCTATCTTGGTTAACGTGCCTTTATAGCCCTTGTCGAGGATTTCTTTGCGCATCACGCCTTCGCGCACCGTAGCCATCTGCGGACGCGTCTCGGGGCTGACGATGGTGCCCACGATATTGCCACCAAAGGCAGGACGTATCTGCATGAGGATGTTGTCATACACCTTCTTGGTCTTGGCATCGGTGTGGCTGCCTATCTCCAGCTGTGTGCAGTCTGCCGTCAGACCGCAGCGCAGTGCCGAAGAGATGCGTGGCGACATATCGCGTCCTATGGTGGTAGCGCCAAACAGCACGATGTTGGGCTGCTGCTCTTTGATGACCTCTACGAGAAGCTCGAAATGAGGCAGGGTGCGGTAGGGCGACAGACGCTTGTCGTCGGCCATGAGCACCTCATCTACGCCATAAGGGTAGAGCTGCTGCTCCAAGCCCTGAACGCCACTGCCCAGCACGACGGCCTGCAGGCGCCCTCCCAGCTGTGTGGCAAGCTGACGCCCTTTGGTGCAGAGTTCAAGACTGATGTCCGCAATATTGTTTTTTTCTGTTATCTCGCAATATACTAATACGTTGTTCATGATAAACTGAAAGATTTTAGGATTTTAGGATATTAAGATTTTTTGAATAGTTACAATTTCTTATCAATGACAGACAACTTATTATTTTGAACGCCAAATTGTAGTCAAATTCAGCCAACGTAACTTCTCTTAAAATCTTAAAATCTGGTCATCTTATATTCGTTTCTAAATAATATGCTCCTCTATGAGGCTATGCATCATCTCGCTGAGGTTCTCGTCGGTAGGTTCTATGGTGATGCTCTCTTTGTGTGCCAGCACCACGTTGTCCACCTTCTTGACCTTGGTGGGCGACCCTGCCAGACCGAGGCGTGAGAAGTCGGGCTTCACGTCGTCGGCATTCTTCACATCGACAGGTGTCTTGGCATAGCGCAACAGGCGGTGAGCATGAGGATAGCGACAATCGGCAGCTGCCGAGGTGACAGTCACCAAGACAGGCAGCTGTGCCTCTACTGTCTCCACGCCATGCTCCAGACGGCGGCGAACGACGACCTTTGTCTCGTCAATGTGCTCCAAGGCCTCGGCGTAGGTTATCTGCGGGATGCCCAGTTTCTCTGCCACCTGCGGTCCCACCTGTGCCGTGTCGCCATCGATGGCCTGACGGCCACAGAACACCATGTCGTAGCCTTCTGTTGACTCTATAGCCTTAGACAGCGCATAGGATGTGGCCAACGTGTCGCTGCCAGCAAAACGGGCGTCGCTGAGCACGAAACCGCCATCAGCACCACGCGAACGAGCATCACGCACTATCTCTTCGGCACGCGGCGGTCCCATGGTTATCACCTCCACCGTAGTGCCTTCTATCTTATCTTTCACCTGCAAGGCCATCTCCAACGCCTTCAAGTCCTCGGGGTTGAACACCGTAGGCAGCGCAGCACGGTTGATGGTGCCGTCTTCCTTCATAGCATTGCTACCCACATTGCGCGTGTCTGGCACTTGCTTGGCTAAAACGATTATCTTCATGATTTTATGATTAAAAGACTTTAAGATTTAGAGACTATGAGATTTTTAAGATAAAGATTGATAATCTTTGCAATAGTGAAACACTTTATTTATCTGAAAATCTTATAGTCTTATTATCCTTACATTATATCGACAGTCCGCCGTCGCAGCGTATCACCTGACCGGTGACATAGCTCGAGAGGTCGGAACCAAGGAATGTAGCCACATTGGCTATATCTGTATCCTTGCCTCCACGACGCAGCGGAATCTGCTTAATCCATTCCTGACGGTACTCCTCGCCCAGCTGGTCAGTCATAGCTGTCTCTATGAATCCGGGAGCTATGGCGTTGCAACGTATGCCGCGCGAGCCAAACTCCTTAGCCATAGAACGCGTGAAACCGATGATGCCAGCCTTGGAAGCCGAATAGTTGCCCTGTCCGGCATTGCCGTTGATGCCCACTATAGAGCTGATATTGATGACCGAGCCGGCACGCTGCTTCATCATCATCTGTGCAAAGGCTTTGGTGTAGTTGAACACCGACTTCAGGTTGATGTTGATGACGAAATCCCAATCTTCGGGGGTCATGCGGAGGAGGAGCTTGTCGCGCGTGACGCCGGCATTGTTGACCAGCACGTCCAAGCGGCCGAACTCTTTGGCCACCTGTGCCGCAACGGCCTCTGCTTGGTCGTACTTCGATGCATCCGAAGGGATGAACATGCCGCGCACACCCATCTCTTTGAGCTCAGCAAGCATCGACTCGCTATTCTCGTTCTCCACGAGGTCGGTGAACACTATGTCGGCACCTTCCTCGGCAAACTTTTTTGCTATTCCGCGTCCTATGCCGCGCGAAGCACCCGTAACAAGGGCTATCTTATTCTCAAGTAGTTTCATGATTTGATTATTTTTTTTGTGAATAGTGAGATGTAAATAGTGAATTGACAATAATACAATACATTATGCTTTATTCATTCGTCAATTCACATTTCACTATTCACCATTCACTTCTTATTTATTCTCCACCAGTGTGATAATCATCTTGCCCTTGGCGGCGAGCTGACCATCTACACTGCATTTGGCTTCGATGAAAAAGATGGGGCCGCGGCTGCTGGTGATGCGTCCCTCGATGGTGATAGTGTCGCCAGGACGCACCTGACGTTTGAAACGCACCTCATCGATACCACTATAGAACGGCGTTTTGCCAACCAGTTGGTCCTTAATGAGTATGCTGCACGACTGAGCCATAATCTCGCACAGTATCACTCCCGGCACCACGGGGTAGCCCGGAAAATGACCCTGCAGGAAATGCTCGTCGCCACGCACATGATAGTGACCCGTAGCCACACCATCATTAACCTCCATATCGTCAACAAGCAACATCGGCTCACGATGAGGAAGAAATGTCTTTATTTCGTCTCGGTTCATTGCATCAAGATATTATGATATTATAATTATCAGTTTTTTTTTTGATTGAATAGTAAAGGATGCAAAACAACACACTCTACATCTCACTATTCACCATTCACATCTCACTATTTACATTTCACTATTCACTATTCACATCTCATTACTCACTATTTACATCTCACCATTCGCGACTACATCCTTTTCAACGCCACACAAGCGTTGTGACCACCAAAGCCGAAGGTGTTAGAGATAGCATATTCAGCCTGATAGCGGCGGGCAGTATTGGGCGTATAGTCGAGGTCGCAGTCGGGGTCTGCCTCACGCAGGTTGATGGTAGGAGCCACCACGCCGTCATGTAGCGTCAGCGCACTGATGATGAGCTCCACAGCACCCGTAGCGCCCAACATGTGACCCATCATAGATTTAGTAGAGCTGATGACCGTCTTGCGAGCCTCAGCCTCGCCAAGGGCTATCTTGATAGCTGCCGTCTCGCTCTTATCGTTGAGCGGCGTGCCAGTGCCGTGGGCGTTGATATAGAGGCTGCTGCCGTCGTAGCCACCCTCTTCGAGGGCCAGCTTCATAGCGTTGGCAGCGCACTTGCCGTCGGGACGAGGAGCGGTATAATGATGAGCATCGCACGTGTTGCCGTAGCCCACCACCTCGGCGTATATATGAGCACCACGACGTTTGGCTATCTCGTAGTCCTCCAAAATCATAATACCAGAACCCTCGCCCATGACGAAGCCTTTGCGGCGTGCATCGAAAGGCAACGAAGCAGCGTTGGGGTCGTCACTCGTAGAGAGTGCCTTGCTGTTGGCAAAACCGCCTATAGCTATCTCGCATATCGTAGCTTCGGCCCCGCCTGTAATCATGGCGTCGGCACGTCCTTCCTTTATCATGCGGAATGCCTCGCCTATAGAGTGAGTACCCGTAGCACATGCTGTCACCACAGGCAAGCATGGTCCTTGCGCATTGTGAGCTATTGCCACATTACCCGAAGCTATATTGGCTATCATCATGGGGATAAACAGCGGCGAGATGCGGCGCGCGCCACTCTTCAGCAACTCCGTATGCTGTGCGTTGAAAGTATGTATGCCGCCAATGCCTGACCCTATCGCCGTACCCAGACGCTCCGGCTGCACATCGACACCAACGTTCAGACCACTATCGTTCATTGCCTGACGGGCAGCAGCGAGGGCAAAAAGGGCGTAACGGTCGTTGTGACGCACCGTCGCTTTGTCAAGACCCTGCTCCTCGGCATTGAAGTCCAACACCTCGGCAGCCAGACGAACAGGAATTGTGTCTAAGGGAATGGTCTGTATCTCGCGTATAGCGTTCTCTCCTTTCTGCAAGCGCGCCCACATAGTGGATATGCTGTTGCCTAAAGGCGACACACATCCCATTCCGGTAATTACAACTCTTTTCATATATGTTTTGTTTTATGGTATTATAATCAAATTTGTTACAACTTGTAATTAAGACTATTCAGAATTTAGATTTTTATGGATTATGAAATAAAGTTTTTAAGATATTATGATTAGTTACAATTTCTTTTTTTAAGATTATTCAGGAATTAGGATTTTATGAGGGGTTGATTGATTACAATTAGTGATTATCTACCTCATCTATTTTTCTTTTATATTATATAAAAATCTTAATGCCTTCTAATCTCAATAATATCTTCAAATCTTAATAATCTCTTACCATCTTCCAATCTCTATTTACTCTTCTTTCCCCATTTCACTATTGCGGCACCCGTCACGAAGCCTGCTCCGAAAGCGTCGAGCAACAGCAAATCACCCTCATTTATCATACCCTTCTCCGCCGTCTCATCTATCAGCAGAGGCACGCTGGCAGACGATGTGTTGCCAGAATGGTCTATGATGGTCGGAAACTTCTCCGCCGGCATCTCCAGATGCTCCTGTATAGCATCCACTATGCGCTTATTAGCCTGATGGAGCATGAAGTATTTGATGTCGGAAGGCTGCAATCCGGCCTTGTCAAGCAACGCCTTAATGTCTCGCTTAGCACACGTAACGGCCATACGGAACACATCGCGTCCCTTCAGTATCATTGCCTCGTTGACAGCCTTGTCCGGCTGCTCGAAAGGCGTCTGTTCCAACTTGCGCCTATAGGTAATGACATCCTTATAATTGGCATCACCAGTAAGGATGACAGGCATAGGCTCTGCATCGTAACTAACCACTGCTGCTGCTGCACCATCGCCGAAGAGCACACTCGTCTCGCGCTGCTTCCAGTTGCAGAACTTAGTAACCTCTTCGGCAGCAACGATAAGTATATTCTTTGCACGTCCAGAATGCATATAGGCGTCAGCTATATCAAGCGCATAGATGAAACCGGCACATGCCCCATTGATGTCAAAAAAAGGACAAGTGCATCCCGTGGCCTCCTGTATGAAAGCACTCATGGCAGGCGTAACATAATTGTTAGCAACATTAGAACATAGAATAAAATCTATATCCTTTGCCTCCAAGCCAGAGTCTGCCAAAGCTTTTTTTGAAGCCTCTATAGCAAGGTCCTGCAAGGTCTCGTCAGTTATTATCTGCCGTGTATGTATGCCTGTGCGCGGCACTATCCACTCATCACTCGTGTCAAGAAACTCCGACAGCATGTCATTACTGACAGTATGTTTCGGTACAGCTCTTCCTGTTCCTATTATCTTCATATTATGTTTATTTATAATATTCGCATAGCTTACGCCATGCTTTTTGTTTTACTTTCTTAAAAGATGCAAAAATATTAAATTTTTCTTAATTTATCATTTCTCTATGTTACATGTTACATTTATTCGTATCCTCGAATACCTGCATAACTGCCATATCTCTTTCTATAACGCCATTTTAACAAAAATTAGTATATTGCAATCCAACGTACCTATATTTACATGTGTTTTGAGTTCTTCATTTTTTTTCGTTGCACAACGTGAACCTTTCACTATGCCTCCTTTAAATATTTATCATTATTCTTTCTTTAATCTATTTTTGTTTTTCTTTTTGATTGTTAATATTGGTGATAACTTTATAACTGTTTAACTTACACATCATTTTTTGTTAATTTCTACTGTCAATTTCCTCATGATAAATTCTAAAAAATCCTCTTTTATTAACATTTTTGAAAGCCGCTCCCTGAATTAACATTTAATCAACAATCGTTTTTACACTTTATCAACATGGATATGTTGATTTTTTTATAATATATTAAAAAACAAACATATATTTTTTATGAGGTAATGAATGGTGAAAAATAGATTATGTTTGAAATTAGCCATTTAAATAAAAAGCTTACTTTTGTTGGTGTGTTTATTTATCAACATCAAAAAAAATGAAAGAAATTATTCCTATAGCGTGCGACCACGCCGGTTACGAACTCAAGCTTGCTGTCATCAATCACCTCACTGACCTCGGTTTTGAGATCAAGGACTATGGAACCAATAGTTCCGACAGTTGCGACTATCCCGATTTTGCTCATCAGGTAGGCCATGCTATCAATAGTGGTCTCTTTCGTCGTGGCATAGTCATCTGTGGCAGTGGCAATGGTGTTCAGATGACTGTCAATAAGTATCCTAATGTGCGCTGCGCCCTCTGTTGGACGCCGGAGATAGCACATCTCGGACGCCAGCACAACGACTGCAATATTATTTCGCTTCCTGCCCGTTTTATATCTAAGGAGACGGCTATGCAGATTGTTGATGAATATCTGAACACAGAATTCGAGGGTGGTCGCCATCAGCGCCGTGTGGATAAGATTAACAAATTGATAACAGACTGAAAGCCTTATGCTGCGTAGGCTCTTTTTTCGTCTGTTGTTGACAGTTGTTGTCTTTGTGCTTCTGGTGGCGGGATGCAATGTTGTTATCTCGTCGTTCACTGGTGGCAGGTTGTATTCTGATGTTGCCGAGGTGCCACACTATGATGTTGGTGTCCTCTTGGGCACATCGCCACGCACGCGTTTTGACGATAAGGAAAACAGTTTCTTCGTCAATCGTATTGATGCTGCCGAGAAGTTATACAAGGCTGGCAAGATAGACCATATACTCATTAGTGGCAGCGACAACAGTAATGATGGCGTTAGCGAGGTTGACGCAATGAAGGATGCGCTCATGGGGCGTGGCATACCTGCTGCTGCCATCATGCTTGACGGCAAAGGCTATCGCACCATAGAGTCTGTGGCACGCCTTGACTCGGTATATCATATCAGCAGGTATCTGCTCATCTCGCAGCGCTTTCACAATCAGCGTGCTATGTATCTTGCCTCGCACATAGCTTCTCATGCGGTAGATGTTGCGGGCTTCAATGCCGCCGACCCCACCACTTTCTTCTCCAAACGTATCTTTGTGCGCGAATGGTTCGCCCGCGTCAAAGTATTTTGGGACCTCCTTTTTTAGTGATGCTCATAGATTACAATATCATAAATTTCCTTAACAATGACAGATAACGATTTGCTCAAAATATCCTTTTCTTGTATAGACAATACCACTTTGGAAGGCAGCGACACAACGGAGCGTATTGAGACATTGTGCAACAATTCTTTGCGCTTACATGATGCTGCAAAGGGCATTGCTCGTGTGGCGTCAGTATGTGTCTATCCTGTCTTTGTGCGTCAGGCCAAGCGGTTGCTCGACGGCAGTGGTGTGCATACTGCCTGCGTGGCTGGGGCGTTCCCTGCCGGTCAGTCGCCTATCGACGTAAAGCTTGCCGAGATACGCTATGCCGTTGCCGAAGGTGCCGACGAGGTCGATATGGTTATCTCTCGTGGTGCGTTGATAGAAGGTAGAGAGCAGCAGGTGTATGACGAGATTGCAGCCATACGTGCTGCCACGAAAGGCAGAATACTGAAGGTGATACTCGAGACTGGCGAGCTGCCATCCCTCGACATCATCAGGCAAGCCTCGCAGATAGCTATAGCCGCTGGAGCCGACTTCATCAAGACCTCTACGGGCAAAATCAAAGTAGGCGCTACGCCAGAAGCCGCCGAAGTGATGCTCAACGCCATATATGAGAACTACAAAACAACAGGCAGCATGGTAGGACTTAAAGTTGCTGGTGGCATATCCACACCCGAGCAGGCGCTGCAATATGCGCGTATGGCATACAACATAATGGGTGACAAGTATTTCGATAAACACCATTTCCGCATAGGTGCCAGCCGCCTCGTCACCACGCTCTATGACTATTTGATGGCTCGATAGTCATTGATGATTAAAATGGACTAAAAAACTCCTAATGAGTTACATGTTGATAGAAATTTCTTGATTTTTCAACTTATCACCCCATAGTTGAAGAACAACTATTGTATGATGAGATACTTGAAAAAATGAGTAATATAAAGGATAGTCCTTTATTCAAAACATACGGACCATCGGTAGAGTACGCCTACCAGCACCCGCGGTATCCAACGTTGCTGACGCTAAAAAGTCCTGAATGGCTTTATGATGAGTTGACAAACCCCGAAAATGCAAACCATTTTAAATCCGACTTAGCGAAGCGAATCCTCGCTTTGCCTCACGATGCTCTACGTCAAGACCTTGAGCAGATAATCATGTATCATATAGGGCAAACCTGCGATAACATTCCCGATAATTATGATGCTAATGGGTATGCTGGCACTATCTGCAACGCTATGGTTTTGCTTAGCGAGGTTGGAAATGGCGATAGCAGTCTCGATGTGGTATTGGAGTTTTTACGCCAGAACGACGAGTTCTATGAATATCACTTTGGCGACATGAGTGGCGATTTCCTGCCGAATATTATCTATAAGATAGGTAATAACCGTTTGGACAAGCTTATGGCATTTTTGAAGGAAGAAGGTCTTTTATCTGTTTCCAAATCTATGGTTACTATGGCGGTTTTGTTTATTGCCATTCTTTCCCCTTTGCGGCGACAGGAAGTCATAGAGTGGTTCCGTCAGCTCATAGCTTTTGCAATACAAGCCCTGCCACAGACCAAGAGTTTCGATGTTGACTTGGCAGGCTTTTTTGTAACCGACCTCATTGATATTGCCGCAGAAGAACTGTTGCCAGAAATCAAAGAGCTATTTGCCACAAATCTTGTTGGAATCAGTATTTGCGGAAAATATGACGAGGTATGTAAAATAATACGCAAAAAGAAATACTTACGCAAGCCTGATGAAATCACAATCAACATCTACGACTTGTTCAAAACAGTTGAATATTAGTTTTTATTTCCGTTTCAAGGAAAGTGTCTCTTAACCTACTAAGAGTGACTTATAAAAGTAAGTAATCGTGCTGTAATAGCTTACCTATAGCAAATGGTCTGTAAGGCCATAGCACATACATCAAAACACTCAAAAATTTATGTCATCTTTTTTTCTAAAAACTGACAATCAAGCGGATACTTGAACAATTTTGCAGTTTACGTTCGATATTATTTAACAATATCTTATGGCATAGATTTCATTACTTCCAAAAGTTTGTCGTAGCTGCTTACTTCGTGATAGCGGACATTGCTTGTAGATAGTTCGTTGAAGAGCTTCTTGGCACAATCTATTTTCGCTTTTTCCACACCTTTCAGCTGCATGGAATCCATAGAGCCCTTGGTTTCTGCTATGAAGAAGATATGTTTGATGCCCATGTTGTCATTGAACGCTATAGCCCAATCCGGAGCGTAATTGCCTACTGGTGTCGGAATCTGGAATGTGCGTGGCAACTTGGCATAGACACAAACTTCATCGGCTTTGTCAAGGTCTTCAGCGAAATTGCGTTCCCCTTTACTATCAGAGAAAACATAGTCTAAGATGTGCTTTTTTGCAGGATAGGCTTTATCCACCGACTGGCGACTCTTTTCCTGTGTGAAGATATTAGTGTCATAGGTGTCTGTGGTGAGGTTATAGGCAATATGTTCTACAATCATCGTGGCTTTCTGCTCCTTGATGAGTTTTATAACCTTGCGTATAAACTCTTCCGGATTGTTCTTGAACAACAGCAGACGTTCTGGTAAGATACCTTTTAAGATTCTTACAACCGTTCTGCGAGTGAGCGTTGCTCCACGAGCGATATCTCCCACCAAGTCATATAGGACAGTAGAGGTGCTGACATTTCGCATCTCTTGACGGCTCATACGCTGGTCGCCATCGAAATCCGTTCCTTCTCCCTGTTCACCTGTTGTTACTATATAACGTAGCTGTGTAACGGTAAGGTCTTTGTCAATGGCTGCGATGGATTTCTTGATTAGTTCTTCGCTGTCATAGTGAACAGTATAGACATAACGGTGATTTATCTGAGCCCAGAGTTTCTTGAATTCCTCTTTCTGAGCATTGTCATTCAGTTTTTCATTGACAGCTTCAGCCTTTTTATTAGCATCTTCAATCATACCTTCCAAGGCTGCTGGGTCGAAGATACCCTGTATTAGCCTATGCACCTGTTCTGCTATTGGTTGCAGTTTCTTGTTCAGTGGAGCAAGTGCTTCCTGTTGCATATCCTTATGATAGGATTGCAGGATATTCCCATTCTCGTCGGTATAGTCGTTTTCAAAGAGGTAATTGACGATAGATGTTGCTTCCATTTCGGAGATGGTATGCAGTTCTTCACCTACCTTGAAGGTCTTACCTTTGAAATAAGCAACTTTTGCCTGTGTAGGACGCTCACGCAAGGCTTCGCGTGTCTCTTTCTGAATATCATCAACAAACGAAGAATAGCTTTCGTTGGCAATAACAGTCAGTTTGTTGATGTCGTGAACGCTATCACCCAACCGTTCTGCATCCATGCGGTTTCCTTGTTGGTCAACACATATTCGCAATCCACGCCCCACCTCTTGACGCTTCGCCGTAGCGCTATTGGCGTGTCGTAAAGTACATATTTGGAACACGTTAGGATTATCCCAACCTTCACGCAGTGCAGAGTGTGAGAAAATGAAGCGCGTAGGCTCATCGAAACTTAGAAGCCTTTCCTTGTTTTTCAAGATAAGGTCGTAAGCGGAAATGTCAGATGATATTGTTTCACCGCGTTTTACTTCACTGTTTATTGCATGCCCTTTCTTGTCAATGGAGAAATATCCGTTATGCACTTGTCCGACAGGGAACTTACACAGATATTTCTGATAATCATCCTCAAAGAGGGATAAATTTTCATTGAAGTAGCGTAAATATTCCTCTTCAAACATCTGCCATAGTTGCCCCTTTACCACTTCGCCCTGCTCGTCATAGCTTTTATAGTTGGCTACCTCATCAATAAAGAAGAGCGATAGTGTCTTAATGCCATGACGGAACAGTTCACGCTCTTTCTCAAAGTGACTTGCCACGGTCTCTCGGATTTGTATTTGCTGTTTTGTCTTTTCTGTGACATCGCCCATAACCTCACCTTTGTGCAATTTGTCTCCGTTGCGGAAACAAATGGTGTTGGTATAGGCATTTATCTCGATTATGACAAACTCCTTGTAGGCTGGAAGTTTTGAGAAGTCATAAAGAGAGTCGCCCTGTGAGAACGTACATGTCTGTCTTCGTGTGGCAGTTGCACCTTGCACTTCTATCTCCAATCTCACCTTAGGTGCATGGTTTTTCGATAGGATGATATTATCAAAGTAGATATAGGCTTGCGTGCTCGACAGGTTTTGCAAGGTGATACCTTTGACTTGTATCTTCTTTACCAATCTCTGACGATAGGCATCGTATGCGTCAAGCGCATAGATGCAGTTGTGCGATGTCTTGTGGGTGGCTGAATAGTTAAGGACAAATAGCGGTTTGAAGTTCTTCAATGCTTTCTGTGTGGCTACTCCCTCCATCTTTTGTGGCTCGTCCATGATTATGATAGGACGGTTGGCTGCTATCACGTCTATTGGACGCCGGCTCTGGAAGTCGTCGCGCTTCGAGTATATGATGCGTGCTGCGGCATCGCCTTTTCGCCCCTCCACGTTCTTATCGGCGTTGAGCGAAGTGTTGAATGCCTGCACGTTGATAATCATCACATTGATGCTGGCATCACTGCTGAATGAGTCAATCTGTGTCAGGTTGCCGCTATTGTAGATGAAGTAGCGAGCCTTTTTGCCATACTGTTCCATGAAGTGGTCTTCCAGCATCGTGAAACTCTTATATACGCCCTCACGGATGGCTATGCTCGGCACTACGACGATGAACTTAGACCATCCGTAGCGTTTGTTCATCTCGAACATGGTCTTGATATAGACGTAGGTCTTGCCAGTACCCGTTTCCATCTCGATGTCGAGTGAGCAAGCTCCCAGTCCTTCGGGCTTACTCAAGAGTTTGCTCTGTGGAATATTGCCTTCAACCTGCATCTTCTGGATATTCTCCAACAGCTGGTGGTCGTCGAGTTCCACATCATTGTTCCGCCATCCCACATATTCCTCTTCAAACGTAATCTGTCCATTACGCTTACCGAGGTCACGACGGTATTGTGCATTGGCTTTCGATGGTTGTCCGGCAAACACGTTTACCGTCTGCTCCACAGCATCCGTTTGGTATTGTTGTATCTTGAATTTGAATTTCATGCGTCTGCCTCCTTTGAATTATCTTTCTTTCCCATATCGCCCAATCGCTTTATAGCATCCAGATAGTCACGTTCCACATCACTGATGGTGCGTTGCTTGTATTTGCGATATTCGTTTGTCGCATGTTCCATTGCTTCTGTATGAGAAACAGAGCCAGCACCCTCTAACAGTTGCTCTCCCGACATTGTGAGAATGCGGTCCAGATAGTTGGCCCAGTCGTTCATGGTCATCGGTTGCTCGCGCTCTGCCTGTCGTTCAGCAAAGTCAAGGTATCCCGATACCAGTTGTCCCATTGCCCGGAGTTCCTTGGCATCAAGATAGTTCTTGGCGGTCTTGGCTTCAACCAATGTTGGCTGATTCCCTTTGAAGGTAAGAAGTCCCATGAAGTCTTTCTCTGCATCGGCTCGCTCCACTATCAGTTCTGCTGCCGTGCGTCCATGGATGGCATAATGAATTTTGTTCTGTACCTTCTTGAAAAACTCCTGAGAAATAGATGCTCGTGGATCATAGTCAATACTCGTGGCGTAGATTTCAAGCACTTGCCGATAGAGCACCTTCTCTGTGGCACGGATGTCTCGGATACGTTCGAGAAGTTCCTTCCAATAGCCACCACCGCCAAGTTTTTTCAGTCGTTCATCGTCAAGTGTAAATCCTTTGACAATGTATTCTTTCAGACGTTCCGTTGCCCACTGTCTGAAGCGTGTCGCAATGATGGAGCGCACCCGATAGCCGAGAGCAATAATCATGTCAAGATTGTAGAAGGTAGTCAGGTATGACTTCCCGTCTGCGGCAGTTGTTCGGAATTTCCGAACAACTGCGCCTTCCTGTAGTTCGCCTTCTTCAAAGATGTGCTTGATGTGTTCACTGACATTCGATTTACTCGTCTGATATAGTTCGCACATCTGAGCCTGTGTAAGCCATAGCGTATCGTCTGTCATTCTCACATCAATCTTCGTGAGTCCGCTGCTGTCTGTATATATGAGTATCTTATTATTGTCTTCCATCTGCCTTACAATATTTTACGAACCGTATCTTTGCTATAATGCTCAAAAATCTGCTCGAAATTGTCGGCCACGTTATCGTTGGCAAGACTGCTGTCGCGCATAATGAAGTAGGATGGTTTTAGCTTGGCAATCTCTGTGATAGTTGTCTCGTTCACATCCTCGTCGAAGCAAGCCAAGAGATAACCATCAGACACGTTATAAACTGTCTTGCCGGCAATGCTACGCTTCTCAATCTTGGCAGACAGTTCAATGCCGAGTTCTATCATTGATTGGAAGAGCAAGTCTTCATCCGTGCGGTCGGACTTGATATTCTCCTCAAACAAATTTCTATCGTTAAAGTCTGCTGGAGTATAATAGACATCCTCCATATTCGAGGAATCAAGTTTCAACACACGAAAGCCAGTATCAAGATTTTGCGTGGTCAGCGGCGACTTCTCTTTTATCTTTTTTCCTGCACGACGGATGCGTTCTTTGCCTATCTCACAAATATTTTTATAACCAGCTTGATTAGCTTTGTCATCTGTTTCCTCAGGCAATTGAACTAGAATAAACTTACAATGTTTATCCTTCTCAGCATTAAAAGACATTAGAGCGTGTGCAGTAGATGCTGAACCAGAGAAGAAATCAAGAATAAGAGAATCATTTTTCAAATTAGCCAAATATAGTAAGCGTTTCAACAAGCGAACAGGTTTTGGTCCATCAAACACGCCTTTATCTAACAATGCCACAACTTCTTTTGCTCCTTCTTGACTATGGCCAACATCTTTGTAAAATAAGATAGAGGTAGGAGCCATTCCTTCAAACTTCAATTCTGACAAAAAACGCTTAATACAGGGGACACTATTTCCATCGGGTCCGAACCATATACGATTATCTTTGAGTCTCTCGCGGAACGCGTTCCGCGAGAGCCTCCAGCAGCGTCCTGCTGGAGGCTCGACGACACGCCCCGAAGGGGTCGTGATGGGGTAATCGCTTTCAGCGTTGTATGTTTTTACAGACATGTCACTCGGCTTCCACACGCCACGTGGATCGTTGTCTGGATTATTATATCGTGCATTTGCTTCTTCCGTTCTATCAAGTCTGCCTATAACAAACTGGTTGATGTTTTTAGCAAACATCAAAATATAATCGTGACTGATGGAAATGAAGCGTGCGTCATTTTTAGGCGAATATGCCCGCTCCCAAACCAATTGTGCTATGAAATTGTGCGCACCAAGCACTTCATTACACACTCGTTTGAGATTATCTTGTTCATTATCATCAATTGAGATAAAAATCACGCCATCTTCACTCAACAAATCTTTTGCCACTTTGAGGCGAGGATAAATCATGTTAAGCCAATCGGTATGGAAGCGGCCGTTGCTCTCTGTGTTGGCTACGAGGCGATTACCCTCTTCGTCCGTCTGTCCACTGTTATGCATATAATCACCTGCCGTCTGCGAGAAGTCGTCGTTATATACAAAATCATTGCCCGTGTTGTATGGCGGGTCGATATAAATCATCTTCACTTTGCCCAGATAGTTCTCACGCAGCAGTTTCAGCACTTGCAAGTTGTCGCCCTCGATATATAAATTTTGTGTCGTGTCGAAGTCCACGCTCTCCTCACGACAAGGGCGCAGTGTGTCGGTCGTAGGGGCATTGGCAAGTCGGATGGCATTGCGCTTATCAGGCCAAGTGAACTGATACCGTTCCTCCGGACCGTCCACAATATCTTTCGACAATTCCTGTCTGAGTTGGTCAAAATCGATTGCCAGTTCCGGCTTCCCCTCTGCATTCAGCCGTTCCGTGAGGCAGTTGGGAAACAATTCCCCAATCCGCTTTATATTCTTATCCACGATGTTCGTGGTCTGCATATTCAATTTATCCATTGTTATTTTCTTTTATTATTTGCAATTTTTTGGAGACTTTTCTGAATTGATTTATCCTGTGGGTCGTGAGAAGCTATTAGATATTGCACTAACAGCCTCCCAATCAATACAACATACGGTTATATTCATTGTAGTACCTCCTTTAACTTTAAAATCTGTTGATGTCATTCATACTTCTTACATTTCTGCCATGTCTGTTTTGTTCATTTATTAATTATTTTGGACGTATTTTGGACGTTTTTAATTTACTAAAAATAAGTATATTGCATTTCTAACGTATCTAAAATTAACGATTATTTACATTATATTGGACGCATTTTGGACGTTTTTAATCATTTGATTTCTCCTCGTTTTTTCATTTCTTCAATACCTAAATCAAAAGCTCTTGCTAACATAGCAGAACTTTGTTTAAAAGCATCTCCAATTTTATAAACTGTAGCAGCACCTTCGCCTTCTTTAGCAAGATAATCTTTATCTACTAAATGGTCTATCATTAGACGGACCTGTCTTCTTGTAAGGTGTCCATCCAACAATTTCACAAAATCTTTCATCTTTGCCTTCTCAAACTTTGCCAAGTGAGGCATAATGATAGATATTACTTGGTTAATCCCCCAATCGTCTTTATGAGAATACTCACCTTCTTCACCACATAACTCATAATAGTTTTTGGATAAAATATAGTAAGTTCCCCTCGTCCTACCACGTTTCTCTATAAGGTTACGGCTCAATAGCTGTTTTATCATTTCCTTTGAAACAAGTTCTGAATGGCCCTGTCTGATATCATTCAAAGATACAACCTCAAAGACGGAAAGCCTTTCTTCTTCAGGCAGGTCTCTTTGCTCAGAGTCCAAAAATACTGCAAATGCCTTATCTTTGATGACTGCCGAGATTTGAAGTTCCACCCTAAACGGATCGCTATGTGAATAATCTGGTTGTTCCTTTCCTTCTGCCAAGGTATTCTTGATGATTTTGTCAACCCCTTGTCCTGAACGCTCCACTATACCTGTTTTTGCAAGTACATCTGCAAGCAGTCTATTTCTCGGAGTACTTGGAACTCTAAGTAAATTATCAACAGTAACCCCAAGAGGAAAACCGCCAATGTTTATAATGATCATCTTCTGGGGGTACTGCATGATAACGGTTTCGCTATTTCTTCTATAGTCTCTGTGTGTAATGGCATTATTAATGGCCTCACGGATGACCTCTTCGTTAAAATAAGGTATATTAAAGATGTAAGAATTCTCCTTTACATCTATTTTGTCATTTCTCAAGTCTATATCATGCCATAAGAGGTCTATCATCTTATAAAATGGTTGACGATATTCTTGGCGATTTGTATATGGAACTAAAGATTCGGATTTTCTGTACTCCAAGAATACGGCAGCCTGTGGTAGTTTAGCATTCAAGACTTCCTGCTTTCCAACCAATATAAGCGCAGCATTCGTAACTTTATTTTCTTTGATTAATTGCAAATCACTAAGGACTTGCTCATCTGGTAAAGTCAGGAAATCTGGATTCTTCTGTTTTGTTGCATATTTCTGTTTCAATATGCGAATAGCCTCTACATCTAAATCGTCAAAAGTTACGCCCTCACATATATCTGATGAGAAATCTGGCTCATGTTCTTGAAGAATCTGAAACATCATTTCATCAGACATAGGTTTTAGTTCTTCGCCAATACGCATCAAGGGCACATCTTCAAACCTAAAAAGTTTTCCAACAGGCCGTGAAGGAATATCTATCACTAAAACTCGCCCCTTCTTGTTTGCTTCATCTTCGTACAATTCATAAACGGTGGGACGAATCTGAACATCTCGGTAAATATCACTTTCCAATACTCCCAACTGTCCCTCACATTGTTTGGTTCCTACAACTTTATGGGGATAAGCGTCCTCCATTCCAATGACAAGATAGCCACCTCCCTCATTGCAGAAAGCAGTCACATAGCCGAGAATGCATTTGCGACGTTCGTTGGGCTTTATACGGCTGCCGCCATCGTAGGCAAAGTTTCCCTGCTCTGCCCTTTTAAACTCAACTTTATCTTCTGATTCTTTGAGTTTCTTTAATTGTTCTATCGTTAATCTTGCCATATTCTTTTCTGTTATAGATTCTATATATTGACTATTTGTATTATATAATAACTATTGGCACAGCCCATGTTTCTTTCGTGTCAGCTTTTCAGTACAACACTTATAATTGTGTATTATTAGATATTGTCAAATTGCCAATACTATTTTGCTGGCAAAAGTCTTCAAATTGTTCTATGTCTTTCCGAGCTTCTTGAATACTTTTTGCTTCTTTGCCAATACCATGCCCCACTTTTAACATAGCAAGGAAACAATAAGCATATTCTGCTTTCGCCTTCTTAAGCAAGAAAGACTCCAAGGAAATATCTGAGAGTCCTTTCTCATTTATATCCGCTTTCATTTCATTTGCCATGTTGTCATAAAATGCCATAACATCACCAATTTTAGTTAGGTTATCCATCCCTTTCCCTAACAATGCGAAACTAACTTTTCCTTTTACAATTTTGTTGCCGACGAGATCATTTGCCGCGGAAACCAAGTCCTCTTCTGATAACTGAAGTAAGTCCTTGCATGATGGAAAATCGTTGATGGATATGGCATCTGGAACTATCCTATATAATTCCATAAAAAAACAAAATACTCTGTAAAGAGCGACTCTTTGATAACAAATATCATCAGTGTGTTGTGCTCCATAGACAAAAGCAAGGCAACGCCGGATGCTTCCAAAAGTCTCATAGAAGCATTCTTTCAAACATCCATTGACATCATGAAAATAGTCACGATATAAACTTCTCTCTTCTTTTATATTATTTGCTTGCCTGCCACTATAGCTATCGCACAATTCCTTAATCGCACAAACGGTTTCATTTTTCTCTTTCTTTAAGAGAAACATACCTTTAAACGTGTTCATTTGCTCACTCTCCTTTCTTATATCCTTCATAATAGTATGACTGCTCAACTCCTTTGAAGAGGACTTCGCAGTCATCAACCCTATCTGTCAGGTGAGCACCTAAGAGTGTGCGGATTTCCAAGTCGTTAATGGGGCTTCGCTCCATGGCAGAGAGATAATCGTCCTTGTCAATATACTGCCAATCAACCACCTTACCCAAATTCTTATTCAATATCTGGTCCAGCCAGATGCGTGTCGCACGTCCATTACCCTCCAAAAAGGGATGAGCAACATTCATTTCCACGTATTTGGATATGATTTCCTCTAATGTACTCTCTGGCATTTTCTCTACAGCCTCAAGCGCAGGAACGAGATACATACTATTTGCAAAGCGGAAACCGCCTTTGGCAATATTCTTCTCACGTATCTTTCCTGCAAAGTCATAAAGCCCATCAAACAGGTAATGATGTATCGCCTGTAGACCCTTAGTGGTTCCCACCTCTATCTTGCTGATATCACCAGACTCATATAGTCTTATAGCGTTTTCCAAACTTTGTTCATCTATCTTTTTCATTCTAATTGCTCTTTAAGTTTTATTATCTGTTGATGAAGTTCGTACTTGTTACGAGTCTGCTTCTCTGTACGGCATTGCTTTTCTAATGATTCTATCTGGCGAAGCAACTTTTCTTGTTGTTCACGATGGATAATCTGCTCCTCAATGGTTTCTTCTGCCTGGGCATCCAAGCCTCCAATGGTTGCAACGATGCTGTTCCAGACATCATCAAGCGACAAGCCTTGTAAAGTGATGGTGGCTTCGTCAGTCGGCATCCATGCCGATTGCTGTAGTCGGGTATGAAAGATGCAGAACTGTGTTTCCTTGTCGAATTGCAGGGCAAAGACTATGCGCTGTGGTATCAGCTTTTGGAGCATGAGGATATTCTTCGAGTCATAGTCCTTTCGCTTCAATGCCACTTGCAGTACATAGAACCCTTCTATTTCTTTCCCTTTCGTCAAAGCAGGGACTGTTGCCGTTGATACCCTTGCCACCAACGCCATGCGGCTAATGTCTGCGTCGAAACGGTCACGCTCTGTCGCTTTGAGATGGAACTTCTCAAAGACTGCCTTCTTGTAGAGCGGCTTATTGATGGCGGTAGCAGGCGGTAACTGGAACATTTTAAGTCTTTAGACTTTAGGCGTTAGACTTTAGCGAGTTGGCAAGCGCATTAAGCATCTTGCTGACTTCAGTTGTCAGGTTATAGACATTAGGCGTTAGACTCGAATCGATATAACCAAGTCGAACACAGATTTCCAATTGAGTTTCCAACTCCCATAAGGAGCCTCTTGCTATTGACAAGAAGTTAATAAACTCTTTATCAGAGTTTCGGCCTTGTCCTTCTGCTATGTTGGAAGGAATTGATACAACCGCCCTTCTCATTTGATCAGATAAGGCGTATGTCTCATCCTTGGGCAACAATCTGACCAACTTATATATTTCCGTAGTCAAGTCCATGGCTTTCTGCCACACCTTTAACTGTCTATAATCGCTTGATTTCATATTTTCTAAAGTCTAAAATCTAATACCTAAAGTCTATATGACGACGAGGAAACATATTAGTTCAAAATCGTCAAGCCCCGTGATACGCTCCTCAAAAAGTTCTCCCATGAAGCCATCAAGGAAGCTGTCTATATCTGATTCTTCCTTCTTGGTGACAATGGACTCTATCGCCTTGCCAAGTAGCTCTGAGTATTTGCCCATGCGCAGACCGTCGCGTGTCTCTTTGTTGAAGGCACTGCATAGTTTGACATCAGGCTTCGTCATGGGTTTGCAGAGCAAGCGCATCTTGTCGAGCAAGTCTTTCGGGTGCAGATGGTCAACAAGCACTTCTCCATCGTCCTTGATATAGACCATGTAGAACGGATGCAACTGGTTCTTGTGGTCGATGTTTATGCCAGCAGTTCTGTTCTTCAAAACGAAGACTGTTCCGGCTGGTGCCTGGTCTGTGGCATGTACAACGGCATGAAGCCCAAAGGGGGTATGTTCCACATCATGATTACTGTTGATGTATTCCAGCAAGTCAAGTCGAAATTCGTTCAATCCCAAGTCCATGATGCTTACGCCAGTGTTCATTTCCTCTAAATCCACGACATCCTCTTTCAGTCGTTCCAGTTGCTTGCGCCTGTATTCTAAATCATCTTTTTCTTCTGGCGAGAGAGGGTTGTCGTCGCCTGTGGCGGTCATCACCGTTACTTTCATGCGGCTCTCTACGCGCCCTTTCAGATTGATGTATTCATCGAGTGTCATGTCAGGCCAGTAGTTCACCAGCTGTATCTTAGTATTCTTAGAACCAATACGGTCTATACGTCCGAAACGCTGGATGATGCGCACGGGGTTCCAATGGATGTCGTAGTTCAGCAGATAGTCGCAGTCCTGCAAGTTCTGTCCTTCGCTGATACAGTCGGTAGCTATCAGCACATCTATTTCTTCTTTCAAATGTGGATAGACGGTTTCTCTCTCCTTGGATAGAGGAGAGAAGAGCGTCAGAACTTTGTTGAAGTCCAGTTTCTCCTTCAGTTTGAGTGTGCTACGTGCCTCCACATCACCGGTAACCAAAGCCACATTCAAGCCATATTGTTTCTTGATTGGGTCTGCCAGACAATCGTAGAGGTACAGCGCCGTATCTGAGAAAGCCGTGAAGATAAGGACTTTCTTATTATTGCCATTGATAGGATGGGCAAACTTATCTTGCAGGTCTGTGATGAGCTGTTGCAGTTTGCTGTCATGCTCAGGCGTGATACTCTGAAGCATCTGCAACAACTGGCGAATGATTTCAAGGTCATCCTTGATTTCCTTCTGCCATGAAATGAAGTCCATATCCTCCAAGAGGATACGGTTTTTCTTCTTACCAATGGTGAAGTCCTGCTCGTCCTCGTCGCCATCCACACTTTCATAGTCATCTACCGACACACGTTTTTCCCCATTCTGAAAACGCGCGATGGCATCAAGGGTTTCCTGCATATAGTCACGGATGCGAGTCAACGTCAGGCGGAATGAGTTGACCGATGACTCCAATCGTTTCAACATCTGTATGTTCATCAAGCGCTGAATACCTTGTTCACGCTCTTCAATACTCAACCGATGCCCCGTTGTGCTTTCCTCTTCTTTATATTTCCAAAGTTGGCTTGGAAGAATAAAGGCGGATGGCGCATAGATGGCAAGATGCAGCATCTGATGCTGTTCGAATATCTCGTTGTAGTTGATGGCTGTATCAAGGTCAGTCAGGTGCGGACTTCGTGAAATTGGCTTCAAACGTTCGGGGAACGTGCCTATGTCGGCAGTATCATAGTACTGCTGAATGTGTTTGCGGCTTCGGGCAATAGTAACAGCATCGAGCAGTCGGAAGAAATCAAAGTCGAGCATCCGCAGAAGGCGTTCCGTAGTACGTTCCTCTGGAGGAAGGTCTGCCCAAATGTTGTAGGAGCCTTGTGCCTGACGGAAGATGTCATCGACACCCCTATTGGTAGGTAGCAATTTGTCAAAGGCTTCCGATTCGCCTTCGTAAGCTAATTGCAACTGGTTCTTTAAGTCGTTGAAACGATTGTTGACGGGTGTTGCTGAAAGCATCAGCACTTTGGTCTTAACGCCTGAACGGATGACCTTGTTCATCAAACGCAAATAGCGATTCTCACGGGGATTCTCACCATTCTCGTCGGTACTTACCTTACCGCCATTACGGAAGTTGTGGCTCTCATCAATAACCACAAGGTCATAATTGCCCCAATTTACACGTTCCAAGTCAAGGTCGTTACTCCGTCCGTAGTCGCGTGAGAGGTCTGTGTGATATAGTATATCGTAATTCAGACGGTCTTTTGCCAATGGATTGTTTACGTAGTTTTGCCGATAGGTATTCCAGTTCTCAAAGAGTTTCTTGGGACAGAGCACTAAGACTGTTCTATTGCGACTCTCGAAATACTTGATAACCGACAGAGCCGTGAAGGTTTTTCCTAATCCAACACTATCTGCAAGTATGCAACCATTGTATTTTTCCAATTTATTTATAATAGCCAAGGCCGCATCACGCTGAAAATTATAGAGTTTATTCCATATTGCTGAGTTTTTGAAGCCGGTTGCTTCTTTAGGGAGCTCATCTTCGCTAATGTCTTCCAAAAACTCGTTGAAAATATTGTAGAGTGCCACGAAGTAGAGAAACTCTGGCGCATTCTCCTTGTAGGCATTGCTGATACTGTCAATAACCTCTTCCGTAACCACCTGCAGGCGGCCACTATCATTCCATATCTGATTGAAAAGGTCGATGTAAGCTTTTGAAAAAGGATTTTCTGCCTTCTGAATCATTGTATAGGCATTGTTGCCCTTTTCACAACCGAGGTCAACTGTAGTAAAACCGTTGATAGGAGAATAGCTGATGTCATCAAGGTTCATGAACCCCATCATCTGCTCATTGGTCTTGTTTGACTTGAAACAAGCCTTTTCTCTAATCCATTCAGCACATTCACGAGCAATGGCCCTTTGTGTCAGCTCGTTGCGGAGCTTCACTTCAAACTCAGAGCCATAAAGCGTACGCTCACGGTCTAATCGTGGGATGTAGAACTCTCGCTGCTGTTTGGGAGTCTTCTCAGTTGTAAACGTCGGTGATGTGAAAATGAAACGGAGTTCCTTTATGTCCGTCAATGCTTCTTTCAACTCCTGAAATGCATATATGGAGAAACAGGAGGCCGCTATGGATAGTCGGCTTCCGGCTTTCATCTGCGCCACGATATCATCTCGTAGAGTCTTGCTTATGTTATTAATTAACTCCATCTATTTCAAACAACAGTAACTCCCATCGTAGTGTCTTGAGAGGTTACACTACGTGGAGGCTTTGTTATATTTTTTCCCCCTAAATGGCATTTGGTGGTCTTTATCTATGATATCTATTTCTTCTCTCCTCCAAGAGAAGGAGAATTGTTTGCAAAGGTACTTTTTTTTTGGCATAATCTATCTTATTATGTAGTAAAAGTGTTTTTTCAATGAGCTTCTTTTTGACTATGTTTGGTTTTCAGGTGTGCTTCGTAGAGGAGTATGAAGTCTGGGGTGTTTTTCTCTTTCCTTTATTGATGTCATATTAGTAGTATTCAAAAATAAAGTAAAACGATAGGGGCTTATAAATCGGGTATATCGGCAATCCTTATGTGGGTGAAGGACTGAATACTAAACAGCTGCTGTTTATTTCGGTGTATTGGAACTACCTACATCGATACAACTGGTGTTTAATCAGCATTTAGCATCTGTTTTCGTGATGGGTGCGATTTGTTTTCTCCATGTGCGAAAATACGCCTATATCTGTATCTGTTTCAATGCACGGACGAAACAATCTTTCGGCTATTTCGCTTTTATTTGTATTTTTGTAAGTTAAAAATAATGGGCGTGGCTCGCAACTTGATAATAGACAGGCTGGATGAGTTTATTCGTAAGTACTACAAGAATAGACTGATACGTGGGGTGCTGTATTCCGTCGCGCTACTTTTGTCGTTGCTTATCGTGATGCTGCTTTTGGAGTATTTTGGCTACTTTCCCCCCGTGGTGCGTGCCATACTCTTCTGGTCCTATGTCATTGCCACGCTGCTCGTGCTCTTTTTCTTTGTCGTCGTGCCGTTGGCTAAGATGTACCGTCTTGGCCGCCGCATCAGTTATGAGCAGGCTGCCGTCATTATTGGCGACCATTTCCCTGAGGTGAAGGATAAGCTGCTCAACCTCCTGCAGCTGCAGCAGATGGGCGGCGAGAGCGACAGCGAGCTACTGCGTGCCGGCATAGAGCAGAAGACGGCACAGCTCTCCCCTATCCCATTCAAGAATGCCGTCAACTTGCGCGAAAACCGCCGCTATGCCAAATATGCGCTTATCCCCTTAGCTATCATCGTTATAGCCTTTGTCGTCACCCCGCGTCTCATCACAGAGCCCACAAAGCGCATAGCCAACTACAACACCGCCTACGAACGTCCCGCCCCTTTCGCCTTCGTGGTGGATAACGACACCCTGCAGGTGGCGCAGCAGGAGGACTTCCTGCTGCAGGTGAGCATAGAAGGCGAGTCGTTGCCTGCCGAGGCCTTCGTGCTTATCGACGGTCGTCGCTACAAGATGCAGCAGCAGGACAAGGCTCATTTCGCCTATCGTTTCCGTCAGCAGCAGCAGTCGGTAGCATTCCATCTCACGGGTGCCGGCGTCACCTCGCAGGAGTATGTGCTGCAGGTGTTGCCGAAGCCTTCTATCATTGATTTTCAGGTAGCTCTCGCCTACCCTGCCTATACGCGTCAGCAGGCTGCCACGCTCTCCAATCAGGGCGACCTGAGTGTGGCGCAGGGGACTTCCGTCCGCTGGACGTTTCTCACACGCGATGTTGATACGCTCTTCTTTGCCGTTGGCGACAAGGTGCGTGGCGTGAAGCCGGACGCATCAGGACGCGTGGCGGTGGAGCAGCGTGCCATGGAGTCGTTTGGCTATGAGTTCTTTGTGGCTAATAGTCACGCCGCCAATAGCGATACGCTGCGCTACGCCGTCTCAGTCATCCCCGATGTGGCGCCCATGATTGCGGTGATGGAGACGATGGATTCTGCCCTGCCCGACCGTCGTTTCTTCCAAGGACGCATCAAAGACGACTACGGCTTCACGCGCCTCGAGTTGGTATTCGTGAAGACCAATGTAGCCGATACATCCGTCCATGAGCGAAAGAGCCAGCCCATAGCCCTCAGCCACGAGGTGGCGCAGGAGTTCCGCTATGCTATCAACCTTGCCGAGGTTAGCCTCACCGCCGGCGACCGTCTGCAGTACTACTTCGAGGTGTGGGACAATGACGCCATCCACGGCCCCAAATCAGCCACATCGCAGCAGTTCATGATAGAGGTGCCCACGGAGCGCGAATTGACGCAAATCTTAGCGCAAAACAACGACGAGGTGAGGGAGAAAGCCTCGCAGACCATCGACGACCTGAAGCGGCAGCAGGCGGAGATAAACGACCTCATGCGCCGTCTGGTGGATAAGAAGGAGCTGGGATGGCAGGAGCGCAAGCAGCTGGAAGAGCTGGCAGAACGGCAGAAGGAGATACGCGAGGAGTTGCAGAAGATGCAGCAACAGATGCAGGAAAGCAACCGCATGGAAGACAAATATCGTGAGCAGAACGACCAGATACGCGAGAAGCAGGACGAGCTGGACCGTCTGATGAACGAGGTGCTTAACGAAGAGATGCGCGACATGATGCAGCAGATAGACAGCCTGCTGCAACAGGTGGATAAGAACAAGGTGCAGGAGCAGCTGGAGACGCTGAAGCTCGACAACGAGCAGTTGGAGAAGCAGATAGACCAGAACATAGACCTCCTGAAACGCCTCGAGATGGAGAAGAAGGTGGACAACGCCGTCAAGCAGATGGACGAGCTGGCGCGCAAGCAGGAGGAGCTCGCCAAGGAGACCGACGCTCTCGATGAGCAGAAGCTCTCTAAAGAGGACAAGGCACGCAAACAGGAGGAACTGCAGCAGCGTCAGGAGGCACTGAACAAGGAGTTCCAAGAGCAGAAGAAAGAGATAGAGCAGATAGAGAAAGACTATAAGGAGATAGACAAGAGTCTGGATTTCAAGCCCGACAAGGACCTTGAGAAGAATATAGAGAACAGCCAGCAGGAGGCGCAGCAGCAGATGCAGAAGAAAAAGAACAAGCAGGCGTCGAAGAAGCAGAAAGAGGCTGCCGACGATATGCAGAAGCTCTCCGAACAGCTGGCGTCGGAGCAGATGCGTATGGAGCAGGAGGACCTCGCCGAGGACAGCGAGCAGATGCGCCGGTTGCTGAAAAGCCTTGTCCAGCTCTCCTTTGAGCAGGAGTCTCTCATAGCGCAGACATCAAAGACCTATATACAAGACCCGCGCTATCAGGAGATTATATCGTCGCAGAACAAGATAAAGGACGATTTCCGCAACATCGAGGACACCCTCTCCGCCATAGCACGCCGCCAAGTAGCAGTAGCATCGGCTATCTCGCGCGAGGTGGGCAACGTGAACAGCAACATTCAGCGGTCGCTCTCTACCCTGCTGCGCTTCAACCAGTCGTTCTACAACAACTCATACAACTACAGTGCTTCGCAGCCTATGCAGTACTGTATGACGGCTATCAACAACCTCTCGCTGCTCCTTGCCGAGAGTTTCGATGCCATGCAGAACCAGATGCGGCAGAACGCCTCCATGAAGATGCAGGGCAGCTGCAAGCGCGACAGCAAGTCGCAGCAGCAGGGCAACAGCCGCAACCATAATAGTCAGAAGCCTTCCGCCAAGAGTATCAAACAGATGCAGGAACAGCTGAACAAGCAGCTGGAGCAGCTCAAGAAACAGCTGGACCAGCAGGGCAAGAACCAGCAGCGTGGCAGCGGCCGTCATAAGATTGGAGCGGGCAACACGATGAGCGAGGAGTTCTCAAAGATGGCGGCACAGCAGGAGATGATACGCCGTATGATGCAGCAGTACGGACAGCAGATGAAGCAGCAGGCAGCAGGCAATGCACAGCTCGCCAAAGAGATAGACGAGATGATGCGACAGATGGAACAGACGGAGACCGACCTCGTCAACCGTACCATCACGCAGCAGACTATCAAGCGTCAGGAGCAGATAATGACGCGTCTGCTGGAGCACGAGCGTGCCGAGATGCAGCGTGAGAAAGAGGAACGCCGCAAGAGCAACGAGGCTACCGAGCAGTATCAGCCGTCACCGGCAGACTTACAGAAGTTTGAACAGCTGAAGAAAAACAATCAAGAACTCTTCCGCACCACTCCCCCATCGTTCACGCCATTCTACAAACGTCGTGTCTCGGAGTATTTCTACAACCTGTAAGCCACAAAGCTTGAGAAGTTCTGTGACTTGGTAAACGTTTTTTCTGAAAAAAGACAGATGATGAAACAACAATGCAAAAAGGTTGCACCTCGTTGTAGTACTTTTGCACTCAGAAAGTACCGAGACAGGTATTTTCATCACAAACAGTCTAACTCAAAAAAATGAAATCATGAGAAGAAATGATGCAATCCGTCGTAATGATGACGACGATTATTATGGTTACGATGATGGTGGCTATTCAAGAAGAGAACTTGACGAGATGACGTGGGATGCCATGACCGATGGCCAGTATGGCGATATGCCAGAAGGGTTTGATGGCGACTACGATTGGTTAGGGTTCTGATACGGCCTTTATTTCCAATAGTCTAAGCCTTTTTGATGATGCCCGATTCGATAGAGTACCTATGCAAGGCTACGCCGTGTGGCGATATGCTTTTGGGTGCGTTCGATGGCGCTTTGTGCCTTTGCGAATGGGTGAACGGGAGGCATACGTATGCCGACAGCATGGTACTGCATGGTGCCGTAAGGCGTCTCGTGCCTGCAGTGTCGGACATCACGCGTCGTGCTGCCGAGCAGCTTGACGAATATTTTGCTGGCGAGCGTCATGAGTTCAGCGTGCCATTGCTCACGGAAGGTACTGATTTTCAGTGTATGGTATGGCAGGCGTTGCAGGCACTCCCCTACTCCGCCACAGTCTCCTACACAGTCCTTGCGTCCCGTATCGGCAGACCCAATGCCGTGCGTGCCGTAGGTGCTGCGGTAGGCCGCAACCGTCTGCAAATCATTATCCCCTGCCACCGTGTCATCGCCTCCGATGGCACCCTCGCCGGCTACGCCGGTGGCATAGAGGCAAAACGATATTTGCTTGAGTTGGAGAGAAGCGGCATCTAAACGGTGTGTCGTTCAGTCTTGATAGAACTTGTATCTCGCTATGATTTCGGCATCATGGACACGCACGATATTGCCGTTGTTATCGCAGTTGATGACATACTCATTATGTAAAGCTCTTTCTTTCAGCATCTTTTTTCTGATAGGAGCAACCCTTCCATAGGTCTCTTATCGTAATCGTCAATCGCTTCTTTCGACATAACTTTTGATTGAGTTGAATGATTGTGAATTATATATTGTTTTTCTATAACGTGGAACGGTAAAACTTTTTATGTTTCGAGCATAAAGTAACTATGTCGTTTGATAAACTATTATGCTTTTGGTATTTTTAGAACGTGCATAGACTTACTTGTTTTAGATTTCTATAAATTAGAGTTTTATGTACTCAATGCTGTGGCGAGAGACAGAAGAAACAGACTGTATATATAATAATATGCAGCTACTATGGAGAAAGAAAAGACCGATATTATACATACCGGTCTTTTTTGAGTTTCAAGCATCTAATCATAGTATATTGGATATATTATTCTTGTTGTGCATACTCTGCAATGCTATTTTCGGCTTCTTCGTTTCTTGCCGTAAGATATTGTGAAATAGGAGAATAAAAGTAAGGCGTAAATATTTTCTTTTAATCGCTTATCCTTGATAGAGGTGTCTGGAGGACCTTGATACAAATAAGGGAACAAAGAAATTCACGCCTATAATCGCGAACCGCGTTAAAAACAGTTTTTTCTTGCTAATTCAATTCACTATTTATTTCATTCAGAATTCTTTGAATTTCAGCATTTGATAAGCCTGTTGCCACGCTGACTGTTTTAACATCCATGCCGTTCTGGAACATTCTTCTCGCAGTCATTCTTTTTTCTTTTTCCGCACCTTCTTCACGCCCCACGGCT
>JAFSPS010000053.1 GCA_017451385.1 Bacteroidales bacterium | reverse complement strand
GTTCCAGAACTGTGGCAGTTCGTCAATGTTGGTCTTACGCATGAAATCACCGAACGGGAACTTGCGAGGATCGTCCTCGGTAGCTTGCAGCCGGTCAGCATCATCGTTGACGTGCATGGAGCGGAACTTATAGCAATAGAACTCGCGTCCGTCGAGCCCCGTCCTACGCTGACGGAAAAACACTGGACCCGGACTCTGCACCTTGATGGCCACCACTATCACAGGCAGCAACAATGCCACCGCCATCAACGCTACCACCGACACCAATATGTCGCAAAACCGTTTGACAACATTGTTGAGCGGCTCCTCAAGCGGGCTGCTGTAGTTGGTCATCACGTTGATATCGTCAATAAACACAGGGCGCAGGTTGAGCTTCTCATCGGCGGTAGGCACATAGTAGAAACGCTTTACCATGTGGTTGCACAAGCCAGAGGTCTGCCTTATCAAGTCCATCTGCCCCTGCGACACGCAGAGATATACTTCATCGCCCAGCCTGAGCCCCTCCGGATGCTCTATCCCCGCCACGAAATCATCAACACTACCATCCGCCGTCAGCCCCTCCATACCGCCATAGTGACTATAAATGATGTAGCCCGAAGTCGGGTTGCTGACCAGCTTACGATACAGCCGCCACAACTCGCTGTCGTTGCCTATCAACGTTATTGTCTGTGTGTTATAGCCTTTACGTCTAAGCTTCTTGACACCCCATCGCTCCACAAAACGCTTCACGATGACCACCACCAGCATTGTCAACCCCATAGCGAGTATCTGCCAGCCCAGATGTGCGTCAAAACTCACGATGCGCAGCAGCAGGTACGACAGCAGGCTCCATGTGCCCACCAGCAGGACAGTGCGTCGCAGTATGGCGTTGGCCCCGACCAGACGTTCGTGGATGACCGTGGCAAAGAAATACTCAGCCACTATCATGGCAAACAAGCACATTATCCAGAACACACGCTCCATCTCTCCATCCCACAGGTCATAACGCGGTATGAATCTCATCGCCACGAGCAACACCAGCACCAACACCACAAAATCGCCCAAGACCACCAACCATCTGATGAGCAGGTTAGTGTTCTTGTTGTTGTGCATCCCTATATGGCGTCTATTCATCGTGCTCTATATAGTTAGTTATCGAGAGTATCAACTCTTCATCGGCGGTGCCACCAATGCCGCACAGAGGCTGTAACTCCTTGACCAGCAGTAGCCGTCGGAGCTCCTCCGTGTCGTGAGCCACGTATGCGAGCCTCTGCTCCCGCATCTTGGCTGCCGTTGCCCGCTGGTGCTCATTGCGATGCTCGCCCAAGGCGGCTACACGCGGAAATATGATGATAGGCTTGCCCGCCTGCAAAGCCGAGAGTATGGTGCCCATCCCCGCATGGGCCACGATAAGGCGAGCCCTGCCAAACAGCTGCTCAAACTCATCGGGTGGCAAAAAATCAACGGTCTTGATATGCTGCGGACGATATGCGCCACGGTGCACCTGCGCCACTATCTCCTCATCGAGCAGCGGCGCCACCTCATCGAGTATGCGTATCATACGGTCAAAGGGCAATTGGGTACCCGTGGTTGCAAATATCATAGATGATGTAGTTTTTTTCGGATAGACTCAGTTTTTTTGCTCTCTCCCCATCACCGTGCCCGCATAGCACACACCTCCTTGCGCCAAGTCAGGCCACTGGGTATAGACACGCGACGCAAACCTCCGCGCCATACGGCCACTGGCCGACAGCCGCTCAGCATTTGCTATGCTGTCTATCCATATAGTCTTGCACCGCATCAGCCATGCCACCATCAGGCACACCAAGCCCGGAGCCGCCCCCGTAGTGATAACCGCCGCCGGACGCTCCTTGCACATCATACGCATCGCTCGCAAGAACGAATCTACTATACGCCACGCGTTGTTGCGGTTGAAGTCGGGCATCAGGTAAAACCTATTCTTACCCACCATCGTGGCACACCCCGCATGGGTAGAGGCATAGACTATCTCATAACGCTCCTCCATAGGCCGCGTGATGCGCAACAGTTGCTTCCAGTGCCCGCCTATCGATGCCGTGGCTATTATCTTTGTCCTCATTGTTAGCATGATATGACTACATTTTTTTCGATACCCCCATCCTTTTCGACCTCACTGACAGTAGAGATAGACCACCGCGGCAATCATGCCCAGAGCAACTATCAGCAACAAGACCTTCAGCCACCCCTCCAGCTTGCGACGCAACGTTATGCGACGCAGGTTGTAACGCTTGTAGCGCGAACTGTAGTCATCGTGGTGATGACGATGCTTGTGATTGTCTGACATAGCGCGGATTATATTACTCTTCTTATATTATTATTGCCGACGGAGCGTCGCTCAGTCTTTTTTTTATTTCAGAATGTTGTAGAGCAACGACACCAGCGAAATCAGTATGCTCGTAGAGGTCAGCCACAGCGTGGTGGTCTGCCCCACGCTCGAGTTGCGCGCCTTCACCTTGTTGGGCTCCACATAAAGAATGTCGTTCTGCTGCAAATAGTAGTACGGGCCACTTATGATATTGGCATCGTTAAGGTTGATGGTGTAAATATTCTTCTTGCCCTGCGCATCCTCACGTATCAGCTTCACATTCTCACGCATACCATAGATGGTGAGGTCTCCCGCCTGCGCCAGAGCTTCAAAGATGTTTATCTTCTCGTTGCTCACCGTGAACATGCCCGGACGAGCCACCTCGCCCAGCACCGATATCTTGTAGTTGGACATACGCACCGTTACCAGCGGGTTGTCCTTGTCGTTGAGATAGGGCAATATGCGGTCGCGTATGT
This sequence comes from Bacteroidales bacterium, assembly GCA_017451385.1. Lineage (GTDB taxonomy): Bacteria > Bacteroidota > Bacteroidia > Bacteroidales > P3 > Colimorpha. Next base: position 21,732 of record JAFSPS010000053.1, on the reverse strand, counting down.
GCTGTTCACACTGCGTCTTGGTAAGCCCCCCCACTTTGATTGCACCTATTATAGGGAAGTTTATCATACCGTCGTTGTCCACCAAGTATGTCTGCAACGCGCGTGAACTACTGAACGACTCTCCATTCGGCTTTGAGTTAAAAGGCATTGCCACCGTCAGGTTAAACGGCTCTGACGCCGCCGGATCGACCGTATTGACCGTGATAGTCAGCACATCCTTGGGCATAATGACAGCATCGCAGAGATAGACCGACTCGTCCGGCCTAAAGTCATCACTGTTCTGTATGTATGCCACATTCTTGGGCGATGAGCACGCCGCCATCACCACTCCCGCCACCACCATCGCAATACGTATCACACTGTTTTTCATCAGTTTCATTTTTGTTAGTCTATAATAGGTTAACCAAAAGTCTGTTCTATCTCTTTATCGACTTGTCGTCCTTCTGGCTATAGTGGCTCTCAGAGTAGTTGCCATACTGCCCGTAAGTGCCGTATTTGCCATAGCCGTAGCGCCCGTATCTGCCATAGGCGCCATAGCCATAATAATAGCCATACTTACGACGCGACATATCTATACCATTGATTACCAAGCACGCGTTGGGCAACCTGCCCTCGGCGGCCATCTGGTTGAACTGGCCCATAGCCGATTTCGGCGTATAGTCGGCACGACACACACAGACACTCACGTGCGCATACTTGGCTATATACAACGTGTCGGTAACCAGACCAATAGGCGCCGTGTCGAGTATCACATAGTCATACTTCTCTTGCAGCAGCTCCATCACCTGCCGGAAACCATCGCGCGAGAGCAGCTCCGTAGGGTTGGGCGGCACAGGTCCCGCCATGAGCATGTCAAAGTTGTCGCTCACACCCGTGTTGACTATCTGTGCCTCCACGTCCTGCCATTCCACATGCTCTTTATTAAGCAAGGGCGTGATGCCACACCGCTTGTCATTGACCCCAAACAGACGCCCCAGAGCAGGCTTGCGTATATCCAGACCACATAGTACGACGCGTTTGCCCAGCAGCGCAAAACTCGTGGCAAGATTGGCGGCGCAGAACGTCTTGCCCTCGCCCGATAGGCCCGAAGTGAACAGGACAACCTTCTGCCCCTCCATCAGCATAAACTGCACATTGGCACGCAGCGAACGAAACACCTCGTCCATCTGCGTGTTCTCGTTCTCGTGAACGACTATGCCCGCCGTCGTCTTAGCAGCCTCGCTCGCCACCGGCACATCGCCTATGATAGCCAGATTGGTGAGCTGCTCCACGTCGTTGTGCCCCTCAATCCTGTAGCGCAGCAGACGGACCATCACAATGACGCCAAACGGTATGCCCACCGCAAGCAGCAACGCTACGAGCATCACCAATAGGTTCTTCGGACCCACCTTGCCCATCAGCAAAGGCTCATCGATAAGCTTACCACGGTCGGCAGTGGCAGCCAAAGCGATACTGTTCTCCTCACGTTTCTGCAAGAGCAACAAATAGACGCCCGACTTGACCTCCATCTGACGCCCTATCTGCGTCAGCACGCGCTCCTGCTCCGGCATGCCCGTAACCTGCCCGTGATATTTGTTCAGCTCATTGACAAGCCCCTGACGCACGATGTCCGCCGACCGGCGTGCCTGCAGCAACGCCTCATTAATGCTCGTCAACAAGCTCTCTATCGTCTCCGTGAGCGTCTGCACCTGCGGAGCCCGCTCGCTGGCTGACGTCAGCAGCCGGTTGCGGTCGAGCACTGCCTTGTTGTAGCTGTCTATGAGCTGCGTCGATACTCCATCGGTCAACCCCACGTTCGATGGTATTATCTGATACTTGTTGCCCGGCGCTACGATATAATCGCGCAAATAGTCGAGCATCTGTATCTGCGAGTTGACCTCGGCCAGACGGCCCGAATACTGGTTGCTCATCTGCACCGCCTGCATAGCATCAACCGACATGCCCGTCACCGCGTGCTGCCGCTTATACTGCTCCATGCCCTTCTCCGTAGAGCCCAGTTCCTCGTTGATCTTGCTTATGCGCTCGTTGATAAACTGCTCCGTGCGCACCGCTATCTCGTTCTTGTCAGCATTTGACTGCCTGTTGTAGCACACCGCAAGGTGGCGCAAGAAAGCCATGCCACGCTGCTTGTTCTTGTCTATCAGCGTAACACGTGCTATATCCGTACGCTTCGAGGTCGATTCCACTGTCATGTTGCCCAGATAGTTGCTCGCCACAACCATCGGCGGCAACACAGTGACCAAGTACACATCCTTCTCCTTCATAGCAAACCTCGAAGACTCCGTCAGCGTCAGCGTACCAAGCGATGTGGTGAGATGTGCCGGCAACGTCGTTATACTCTCCGCAAACGTCTCCTGCGTCTTCGTCTCGCCCGCATGCAACACCACCCCCTCCACATAATAGGCACCCTCCTGACGCGTTATCCGCATCCTCACAGACGACACAAATCCCAGCTCCACAAAATCACGGTCAAGACTATCCAGATGATAAGGGTCGAGCTCTACCGTCACCGGCTGTCGCCCGTAAACTATGACGTCCTTCACCCGCCCTTTCAGCCGATACTCCGAATAGAGGTTCAAATCCCTCACCACCTCACGCACCAACACGCGCGACTGCAACACCTCCACCTCATTGTCTATCCCCGACGAATTACTCATAAATCCCATGTCCATCATACCCTGCAGCATCTGCGACATTCCGCTATTGTGCTTGTCCTCCTCGTTAATCAACAAGCGGGCCGACATCTTGTACGTAGGCTCGGTGTAGCGCAGATATAGCAACGCCCCACAGACAAAGATGATGAGCGACAACAAAAAATATTGCCAGTTAAGCACCACCATAGTGTATATGGTGGAAAAGTTTATCTTTGTCTTCGACTCGCTCTTCTCATCCAACAGCTCCTCCAATTCGTCAATCTCAAGTTCTTTTCTTTCCGTCATATAGGTTATTGTTTATTGTTTTCAAATTCCCATAAACAAAAAAAAAACTATACCCGCTGTCAAGCAGGTATAGATTTTCCTAATAATCTACTGAGGGCAAAGGCTATAATACTGGTCGCCCCCCCCCTTATCTCATTGATATTCAGTAGAATAATAATCATTCTTTTGTTTTTTTAATTTTGCAAATATACATAAAATTCACAAATAACGCACAGGCACTCTGACCTCCTTTTTTTGTCTTGGGCCGCATTTCTTAAGTGAACTTACATAATGTCTAATGACCAATTTGGGTTTAACAGTCATCGTCCCTTTCCACCTATTTCACCGTAACCTTGATGTTACGTTGTTTGGCATCGGTTTCTGAGTCTTTGCCATAGTCCGGGTGATACTTGCCACGCGGGATGTCTGAAAAAACGTAGGCATTGGCCTTACGCGCCGCCACTATATGGTCTGTCAGTGCCGTATTGATGGCAGACACTGCCACATCAACCAAGGCGGCTACTAAACTCCTATTTGTGTTATTCTGATTGGGTCCCAAATCAAGGTATAGGTCGCAAGTGCGGTCGAAAATGATTTCATCGGTATGAGTGGATTTGATGATATAATGCAACTTGGTCGTTATACCCAAACCCTGCTTCGCCCATGTCTCGATGACGGAAAACACCACAGCGTCAGCACCAAAAAACTCTCCAAACTTCTTTACCGAACCATCAAAAAACATCTCGGCGTCGTATGCACTTTCATTCTTCAAAACATCAAGAGCAAGCAAAGGAGAGATGACATAATAGCCAGCCTCTACAAGCGGCTTGCTCACCGAGGTGTAGAGCAGGTCCTTGGCATCGACATTCGTAGTATTGTTGATGGGTGGCATGATGAGCAGCGTAACAGGGTGTTCATCATACATCTTGGGATACTGCGACATACGAGTATAACCCGTGGAGCATGCGCCTAACATCAATGCAACGATAGCTGCAAGCGCACAATAAATAACCCTTCTTCTCATATCATCAGCCCTTTATTTTACAGTTTCTTAAGTAATGGAGCGATAAAACGTTGCGACTCAGGATACAGTTCCAACTCGCGTTGCAGCATCTGGCGGCCACGCTCGGCGAAAATGGAAGCATAATCGGCAGACTTGAAACGACGTTTCTGCATACTGCTGGCATGCGATGCAAAGGTCTCCGCAGTGCCTTGCATAAGTAGCAGGTAGCCATATTCGGCACACACTCCCGGAGGCGGCACCTGACGCGTGCCTCCCGGCGAGCTGACGATATCCTCATACATGCAAACGAGGGCACAAAGGCTCTCCGGCGTCTGCCTATTGAAATAGGCATAAGTGCGCTCCTCGTATGATGAGGTCTCAGACAAGGGACCACCACCCCAATTATAGAGTGTCGTGGTGCATGAACATGCAAGAGCAGCCATCAAGACTGCGAGCATCATCTTCCTCATAATTCGATAACCTTATGCTGTCCCGTTGAAACAAAAATCTGCTTTTCGTATAGCGTCTCGCCGTTACTCACCACCTTGACATTATGCTGTCCCGTGGCAATGGTTATAGTGTTTTTGGCTGTAGCCTTCATTTTACGCTGGCGATAGGCCACCTGCTTTACGGTCTCCATATCATACTGTGTGCCATCAATAAACACAACGATTGACGAGGATTGAGCCGCAGCAAAAGACAGCTGTGCGGCATCATCACGCCCCGACGCCACACTGTAGGTGCCACCACAGGATGCCATAGTAAAGGCCAAAACAATCAGAAGAAAAAACTTTCTCATATCCTTTTTTCTTAATAATAGTCTTTCAAAGAATCAAGTAGTTATTATTCTAAGCAAGTAGCAATCCGATATAAAAAAACAGATATAATGACAAAACAGCTCATTAACACCATCTTGCATCATAAATGCGGACTAATCTACTCCAAATGGTTAATCATTCAAGATATAGTAGTTCTCCAAATTTGCAGCATCTATAGCCTGCCCATCGTATGTGCAAATAGAAATCTCGCTCTCTGGCGTATCGCCAGCCATCGCGGCAATGGTCACTTTGCCCATTTTCGTGCCGGGCAACTCTATCATCATGCCCGTTTGGGGATTTTTCACACTCTTGCCTTTGCGATAGACATTGAACGTGTCGCCCACACGCAAGCCCTGCGTTGCTCCACCTCCGATGATGTAACTGCCATCATCCACCGAGAGCAGGTAGGAACGCCACGGCTTATCGGTACACTTATTGATGATATTCTCCACCAGCTGCGAAATGGCTGCCGAGATAGCCTTGTCGCTGAGCGTGGCATCAAAGCCTGCCGTACCGCCCAACCCCATTGTCTGCTTTGCCGAGGTCTCTGCATAGCCCTTGGCTTCCTCGGAATAAATTATTAGGCCGCTCGCCACTTCAACCAAACGGATTGTCACTGCCGCCTCCACGGTCTGCGTCTTGGTATTAGAGAACAGATGCTGTTCGCCCTCCGTCTTGCGCCCAAACTCCGTAATAGAGCCGAGAATGATGTAGTCTGCGCCAATCTTGTTCATCTCGCCAGCCTCCTTGACAAGCACGTCAAGGTCTTCGCGTTCCAGCAAGATAAATTTGCCCGTCGAGGCAAGACGCGTGGAGAGGATGTCCAAAGCCTGCTTGCGCATAGGGTCATTCTCTTTGTCATAGAAAAGACCTTTGCCATATTGCGTCTCATTGCTGAAACGGCCTATTGCGACTTTGCGTTTGATAAAACGCTGTGCATCATCCTGTGCGAACGCTGTTGCTGACAATGCGACAAAAACAGCCAAAAGCATACAGATTTTCAATATTCTGCCTTTCATAGTTTTTAGAGTATTATAAATATGCAAACATGTATTTTATGTTTGCAAAAGTAGCATTAAAGGAGCAATAATCAAAATAATTTTTCCACATCCACCGTCAAGCTGACGGAGAAAGTACGTCCTGTTGTTATAGGCGACTTAATGTAATAGTAGTCGGGGATGTAATTGAAAAGATTATCTACTGTCAGGTTGAGCGTCACACCGCGCTCGTGCGATATCATCATGTTAGCTTTGAACAAAGCATAGCCCGGATAATGATTCAGCGTGGTGTTCTCGAGTTCTCCGATAGCCACATACTCTTCGCTGTCCATAGACGAGAACAGACGTCCACCAAATCCCACAACGATTTTCCATGACCGTAACGTTTTGACATAATCAATATGTAGTGTAGCCGAGTGAGGGCGACAAGAGACATTGATAGGCAACCCTTTACGGACACTCTCATGCGTATAGGCGTATGCTGCCGTGGCGGAGATGCCTATATCTGTATGCAGCGTGCCGCTGCACTCAACGCCCGAGATAGTCATCGACTCCATGTTGAGATAGCGATGACCTCCAAGCGCGCTGTACCATGCCGTAGAGATGCGGTTGCTCACTATATTATGATAGCCCAAAAGCATCAATGTGAGACGGTCGTTGTAATATTCTGCCGACAGTTGGAAATTGTGATTTTTTTCTGGAAGCAAATCTGGATTGCCATATATCCAAAATGCCGGCATATCAAAATCCATATACATCTCTTTTAGTGATGGCGCACGGAAGCCGTCGGCATAGCCAGCACGCAAATTCACATGGTTGAGCCGATACATGAGGCTTATGCGCGGCGAGAGATGATGCAACGATGCCGCCGAAAAAAAGTCATAGCGCGCTCCTGCCAAAAGACTGAACCTCTTTGTTATAGACCAATCCATCTGTAGGAATGCGGAATAGGACTGCTGAGCGTGACTACCACTATCGGTAAACTCGTAACTCTGAAGGTAGTCACCAAGAATGTCGCAACCTATTATTGCCTGCATATCATCGTGAAACGAATGATTATACATGGCGTGCACCACATGCTGACGGTTGCGATAGGTTCTTGAATATGCTTCCGACAAGGTGCTATACGGCCCCTTATCATATTGGTCGAAAGAATACGATACTTCGGCACTATTGCCGTTATCAAAAATATAATCACCTCGTAGTCCAAAGGCAGCGTCATAGTAGCGGTCCTTTATTACGAGCGACGAGTTACGCTCCCGTCCATACAGCGAACCGCGCGCTGTGAGTCGCAATCGCTTGCTGGCATTGAAGATTAGCCGTTCTTTCACTATCAACGCACTATTACCATAAATATCGGACAGTTGTCCCACCACCTGCCCATCGCGCCGCAAGTCTATATCGTTTATAGTACTATACTGCATCGTTGTGGACGACCGCCAACGCTCGTTGCTGATAGAGAATACGCCACCATAACGTTGCTCGCCATGTGCTCCGACTTTTCCGTTCAGTCGCAACGCCCAAGGCTTAACGGGCTCTCTGCTTATTATGTTTATCACTCCACCCATCGCATTGGAGCCATAGAGGCACGAGGCAGCACCTTTCACCACCTCGATGCGCTCCACATCAATCATCGTGAGACGATAGAAATCTACATTATCAAATGTCTCACCAGCCTGTCGCTCTCCGTCCAGAAGAAACAATACATTGTTACCGCCCAATCCCTGAATATCTATGAGCGGCTGCTGGCTGAAAGAGAACGTGAACTCCAGCCCCGGCATCGCCTGCTGTAGCATATCTTGAATATTAGTAGCATCAGCACGTTCTATCTCGCTCATACCTATCAAACGTGTAGGCACAGGAACATCTAAGAGTGTTTTGGGCTTTCGCGTAGCCGTTATAACCACCTGCCGCAAGTCATACTTACGCTCAAAAGCACGTTCTATAGAATCAATATTTTGCGCTATAACGAAAAGAGGGGTCAACAAATATGTCAACCCCAAAACCATAAAAACAACTTTCTTTCTTCGTAATATTCCTTTCATTTATTTGAGACAAAATGAAAAAGCAGGGTCATAGGCATTGAACCGTATTTAATGGAGTAGTCGAGCGTTAGCACACCATCTTCCACTGTCCCTTGTACACTTCCCACTAAGCTTTTATCGTCAATAAGTAGCTCATAGGCTTTCTGGCCTATACGATAGCTACCTGCATCTTGTTTAGAGACGGGAATATATGTAGCCGTAAACGAGGGTAGTACCATAATACGCCCAGACAAATCATAGGAGACCTCTGGAAAGGCTACATCGACAGCATCGCCACGCACAGCAACAATTCTAAACTCCATATTTTCGTATGATGGTATAGCAACATTCGGCATCTCCTGCAGTTTTACATCCATATTGCCCACATAGGTAGCGGCTACATCTAATGCAACACTGTCAACGACATCATTGTCTTCTACGCCATCTACCTTATTTTCCTCCGCATCGTTTTCTTTACCACATGAGACTATCAACATTGATAATCCAAACATTAAGGCGGCAACAATTAAATTTAGTTTTTTCATTGTTTATTGTTTTTTTTTAATTTAGTGCAAAGGTACGTCTAATATACAAACAAATAATCCAATTATTTCTAAAAAAAATTAAGACAACGGAACAGCCGTCTTAATATATGTTAAATCATTCGTTGAATCAAATGGCATAAAGAAAAAAGAGAGACTTTTTTATCTCTCTTTTGGCCTGCAGTCATAACGTACAGACATTTATTAACCATAAAAAACTATCAACTATTTTCAGTTTGCAAAATTACAGTCATTCAGAAAAGTAGGACATCACTAATATTAGCGGTTTTACAAAGTATCTGTAACTAAAAATAGTGAATCATCACCAACATATTATGCCCAAATGCTCCAATAACGTTTTGCAGCCCAAAGCAATAAGAACAATCCCTGCCACCACGCCAGCCGTACGCTCTGGCACCGCGGCATTATGCCGTCCGAGCCATACTCCTATCATGGAGACAACAAAAGTGCAGACACCAATCACAACAACATTTAGCATCACCTCTACCATTGGCTTTTCCAGTCCAAAGCCTACGCCAACCACAAAAGCATCAATGCTCGTTGCCACTGCCATGACTATTATCATGCCAATACTCGATAGGTCCGTAGCGTCATTTCTCTTTGTATCTCGCAAAGCCTCCCATATCATACGACCACCCACAGCAGCCAATAACCCAAAGGCTATCCAATGGTCCACAGCTTCTACATACTGCCGGAAGCCCGCGCCAATGAGTGCCCCCAGCAACGGCAGGCCTCCCTGAAACATTCCAAAAATAATGGCAAGCAACATGCCGCGTTGCATCGACATGTTGCTTTTGAATGACGAGGTAGTAGAGACTACAAGCGAATCAACGCATAACGCCATCGCCAATATCACAGACTCCCACAGCACCGCCTATGCCTGTATTTTAACAATGACTTTGCGCAACGTCATGGGCTCGTCAATACAAAGCTGAGGCATGTGGGCATCAGTACTATGGAGGATTAGGAAATAGCCGTTGCCAATCTTCACCTCCGTGCGCCACAGTCCATCGTCCTCACACAACATCACGTCGCGCTCCTCATTATAAGGTGTGGTAACCTTAAGCGTTTCCAGACGGCGCACAGCCACCAGCTCCTCACCCGTGAGGCAATACTGTATATCAATATAACGCTTATGCGCCTCATACCCCACAGTGTTGACATGTAGCGTATCATAATCTGTAATATTAACAAAATCATTGCCAGAAAGCTCATGTTTTCCGGGCGTAAGCTTGTCTGCCTCATGAGCAAGCATCTTCAACGCATTATAGATAGCTGGCGATAAAGAGCGGTAACGCTCAATATTTGACAAATGGTCGTAAATCATTTTTTTAACTTTATATAATTAACAAATAAAAGGTAAATCGTCTTGAACATTTTCACAGCACGAAGACTCGAACGGCTCAATGGTCTCTAACTTCACAATGTCTTTTATTTTTGACCGATAACTCAACATCATACTGTAATTATCAATTTCTTTGCGTCTATTAGTGCCAACTTCAACGAAGGTCAAATCTCGTTCTATTCCAAGAAAACGCCTTCCTATAAGATTGGCCGCAATCCCTGTCGTACAACTACCTGCAAAAGGATCAAGGATCCAGTCATTCTTGTTTGTAGATGATAAAATAATACGAGACAACAATGATAATGGCTTCTGCGTAGGATGCTTTCCACAACTCTTCTCCCATGGCGCAATGGCTGGCAAACGCCACACATCCGTCATCTGTTTGTCTTCATTCAAATAAAAGACCATTTTCCTCGAAAACCTTAGGACGACTTTTTCGTTCATCTTGTTTACAAAGAATACGCACCTCTTTTTCTGCTGTTTTTGTAAATCCCTGACAAGCTTCTTTTATTTGCTCCGCAGTCAATATATACGGAGATGTATCGAAATCATGTTGATCCATCTCTGTATATTCAAAAATCCTATTCCATGACTTATCGCTTGCCATTTCGAATTATATTTATTGGATTAAAAAATCATATTTAAGCTTTACGTCATCCTTCTCTCTTGCTTTCATATCGTCTGATTTATAATTAGTAATCAAAAGTTCTGTCAATTTTCCACGTTTCGTAGAGTCAGCATTAACCATTCGTGAGGCATAAACACGCTTTATATAAAAGCCATCATATAAATCTTCAAAAAAAGTATCATTCGGATTAACTGAAGAACAGTCTGAGTTACTTAGCATCCACTTAATTCTGGGATAATCTGACAGTCGATGACACATACAAGCTAATTCTTTCTGCTTATCATCATTAAATGGCTCTTTATCGTAAGCATTAAAATTAGATGTGTTAGACAATGGACGATATGGAGGGTCAAAGTAGATGAACGTTTGCTCCGAATCATCTATATAATTTTCAATTTGTCTATAATCCCCATTTAGTATTTCTACATCAAACCTATTTAATAACTCACTATCTGCACGAATCAACACGTCATTACATATAGTAGGATTAACATAGCGACCAAAGGGAACATTGAATCGACCTCTTGAATTTTCTCTATATAATCCGTTGAAGCATGTACGATTTAGGAAAATAAAAACAGCAGTTTTCTCTATACATTCCAATACCTCTTCATTGTATTTATTCCGCTTCTCTAAATAATATTCACATCTCTTTTTTTCATCTTTAATGGACTGATATTGCCGTTCTATATTCCGCAATTCGTCAATAAGATTCTCCGGATAATCTTTTACAACGTTATAAGCGTCCGTAAGGTTTTTATTGATATCATTGATAACAACTCTGCTAATTTGACTAAAATGCTGCAACATAAAAAAAAGCATCGCACCTCCACCGACAAAAGGCTCAATATATGTAAATGGACCTCGCCTAATCTCAACTGGAAGATTGGACTCAAGTTGTGGCAACAATTGACCTTTTCCTCCAACCCATTTTATGAATGGCTTGACAAACATTTCGTTTTATGGTTTATCAATGATACATTCCCATTTATTCTACATTTATATCTTTGTTGACGTTGCGGCAACCGGCGATGGCGTAGAAGAGGATGTAGGCAAGGCCTGCCACGACAAGCCAGTAGCTACCGATGACACCAATTCTGTCAGCCAAAAGACCCTGCAGGAATGGCATGATGCCACCGCCGCATACGAGCGTCATGAAAATGCCAGATGCCATGGGTGTGTATTTGCCGAGGCCTTCAGTAGCAAGATTGAATATTGCACCCCACATAACAGAAGTACACAAACCGCAAAGGAACATGAACATCATCTTTATGGGGACCGTTACGCCAAGGACATGAACCGTAATGCTCTCTGGTATGAGAATCATGCACAGAATGAAAATAATGGCCACTAAAGATGCAAAAGAGAGCATTGCCTTTGATGACACCTTGCCACCGATAGCACCACCTACCAGACGACCACACATCATCAAAAACCAGTAGGCTGCTACGAAAGTACCAGCCACAGCAGGTCCCATCAGTTTACTCTCGGACATATAGATGTTTGACATATTAGGTATGCCAACCTCTACACCCACATAGAAGAATATAGCGACAGCGCCTAACACAAAATGACGGAACGACAAAGGGCTATGCTTATCTTTCGTCTTTATGCCACTACGGCGCGCTTGGCGTTCATCGGTTGTCTCCATGTGCGGCTCAGGAATCTTGGTAACAAAGATGACAACAGCCGCCACAGCAAAGATTGCCATGGCTATAATCATTGCCGGTGCTGCTGCCGACACCGTTGCATTTTCTATACTTCCACCAATAAGGTAGCCTAACAGAACAGGGGCTATAGTGCCACCGATGGAGTTGCACGAACCGCCAAACTGAACCAACTGGTTGCCACGGTTACCGCCACCACCAAGGGTGTTGAGCATAGGATTGACCACTATGTTGAGCATACACATGGAGAAACCTGCGATAAAAGCACCAATTACATAGACAAGAAAACTCTCCAAATACCCAGAGAGGAACTGTATGGCAACGCCCACAAGGCCTACCATGACAGCCGTAAGCGACGTAAACTTGTAGCCGTTACGTTTGAGGATGATGCCAGCAGGGATTCCCATGCAGGCGTAGGCAATGAAGTTCGCCAACGACCCCAACTGAGACAAAGCTTTGCTTGCGCCAAACTGGTTGGTGACAATGACACCCATCGACCCAGCAAAATTAGTAACAAATGCTATCATGAAGAATAGCAAAAACATCACTATAATTGGTATAGTGTAGTTCTGTTGTTTTGTGTTCATCGTATTTATCTATTTAACATTTATCAATAAGCCTTGCGGCAACACTTTATTTTATGCAATAAGAGCAGGGCAAATTATTTCACCCCGCTCTAATTATTCATTACTCACTTATGATATGATTGAGCAACCATCAGTTTTTCAACGCTTCTGAGCCACTAACAATCTCGATAATCTCATTAGTGATAGCAGCCTGACGTGCTTTGTTGTAGGTCAACTTAAGGTCCTTAAGCAGCTCTGTTGCATTGTCCGTAGCCTTCTGCATAGCCGTCATGCGAGCACCATGCTCTGAAGCCAACGAGTCAAGTACCATACGATAGAACTGCGAGCGCAGCATGAGTGGTATCATGTGGTGGAGGACGGTCTGCTTATTCGGTTCGTAGATGAAGTCGTCATTAGACTTGCCGTGGGCTGCATCGCCCTGTCGAACCTGCACCGGCAGAAACTGCTCTGTAGCCACTATCTGCGTAAGTGAATTTTTGAACTCATTGTATATCATCTCAACACGGTCAAAACGCTTGTCGCAGAACGACTTCATCACCTGCTCGGCTATTTCGCACACGGCATCAAACGAAGGAGCATCAAGAACATCGTCATACGCCCTAAGGAAAATGTCCTTGCGTTTGGCAAAAGACTCGCTTGCTCGCTTGCCCATCGTCAATACTTTGACAGCGATATTTTGCTGCTGATAGTACTCTATGCGTGCGCTGGCGGCCTTCATCACATTTGCATTGAAAGCACCGCACAAGCCTTTATTGGACGCGACGACCACGAGGAGCACGTTCTCTACGCGTCGTTCTGCATGATAGGGAGTCTGTACGCCGTCAGCGACATCTATACCTTCCACTATGGCATTAAACTCCTTAGCATAGGGGCGCATACCCAATATGGCATTCTGTGCTCGGCGGAATTTGGCAGCCGACACCATCTTCATTGCTGATGTTATCTGCTGCGTAGAACTCACCGAAGCGATACGCGTGCGTACTTCTTTTAGATTTGCCATAACAGTTTATTTTGCGTACTTGGATGCCATGTCAAGAGCCACCTTCCTCAACGTTGCAAGGTCATCTTCAAGCAGTTTGCCCTGACGGAGGTTGGACAAGAGCTCTTTATGATTTTCACGGAGGAAGAAGAGATACTCTACCTCAAAATCACGCACTTTCTCTGTAGGCACTTTCTGCAACAAGCCGTTAGTACCACAGAATATTACAGCCACCTGCTCTTCAACAGGCATAGGGCTATATTGGGGCTGCTTCAGCAACTCTACGTTGCGCACGCCCTTGTCAAGCACCGCCTTAGTAGCAGCATCGAGGTCGCTACCGAACTTAGAGAAAGCCTCCAGCTCACGATACTGCGCTTGGTCAAGTTTCAGCGTGCCGGCAATTTTCTTCATTGACTTGATTTGAGCCTTTCCTCCTACGCGTGACACCGAGATACCAACATTGATTGCTGGACGGACGCCAGAGTTGAACAAGTTGGTTTCGAGGAATATCTGTCCATCGGTAATAGAAATCACGTTGGTAGGAATATATGCCGACACATCACCTGCCTGCGTCTCTATGATAGGCAGTGCCGTCAACGAACCGCCACCACGAACCTTACCCTTGAGCGAGGCTGGCAGGTCGTTCATCTGAGCTGCTATCTCATCACTCTGGATGATGCGCGCCGCGCGCTCTAACAAACGGCTGTGGAGGTAGAACACATCACCAGGGTATGCCTCACGTCCCGGCGGACGACGGAGAAGCAACGAGACCTCACGATAGGCCACAGCCTGCTTGCTGAGGTCGTCATAAATAACGAGAGCGTCACGTCCCGTATCACGGAAATACTCACCGATAGCGGCACCAGCAAAAGGAGCGTAGAACTGCATTGCGGCAGGGTCGGAAGCCGTAGCGGCGACAACTATGGTATATGCCATAGCACCTTTCTCCTCCAAGTTTTTGACGAGGTTGGCCACCGTAGAACCCTTCTGCCCACATGCCACATAGATACAATAAACCGGCTTGCCGACATCGTAAAACTCTTTTTGATTGATGATGGTATCAATAGCGATGGCCGTTTTTCCTGTCTGACGGTCACCTATGATGAGTTCTCGCTGTCCACGTCCGATAGGAATCATCGAGTCGATAGCCTTGATACCCGTTTGCAGAGGCTGCTCCACAGGCTGTCTGTAGATAACGCCAGGTGCCTTGCGCTCTATAGGCATCTCAAACACCTCTCCCTCTATAGGACCTTTGCCATCAATAGGTTCACCGATAGTATTGATGACACGACCGACAAGACCTTCGCCAACATTGACAGAGGCGATACGCCGTGTACGCTTCACGATGTCGCCCTCGTTGATGGTATTGCTCTCTGCAAGCATCACGACACCAACATTATCCTCTTCAAGGTTCTGCACAATGCCCTGCTCGCCAGTGGCAAAGACCACGAGCTCGCCAGACTGCGCATTGTTCAATCCATAGACACGGGCAATGCCATCGCCAACGGAGAGAACTGTGCCTATCTCTTCCAACGACACATCGAGTTCTACATCTGCCAACTGTTTTTTTAATATTGCCGACACTTCGGCGGGCTTTATTTCTGCCATATCTTTGTTATGTTTTTTTCTATTTTATTTACACGCCTATAGTCAACGTATTTAGTATTTCTCTGTTATTAGCTTATAGTTTGCTTTCATACTCATTCTCCGAGAAATATTTGCGCAGACTATCTAACTGCGTACGAATACGCGCATCATACATATTGTTGTCGAACTTTACAACAAAACCTCCAATAATCGAAGGGTCAACATTAGACTGTACCTCGACATCTTTGCCCGTGACGTGAGCCACCATCTCCCCCACAGTAGTCAGCACATCGGCATCAACGGCATAACTGGTAGCCATTTCCACCAACACCACACCACGGCTCTCTCGGTCCATGTCAATATACATCTCGCTAATACCGCGCATATTGACAGCACGATTCTTGCGTACCACGAAATGTATAAAGGTGTCCGTAAGCTTAGTGATACGCGAGGAGAACAAATCCTCTATTATAGCCACTTTCTTACCCTGCTTGATTACAGGGTTGCCAAAAATGACATGGAGCTGGTGATTTTCAGAAAATACCTCATGGACCAGCCTCATATCATTGGCCACCTCCGCCTGTTGCCCCATCTCGGTGGCAAGCAGGAACAGAGCCTTGGCATAGTTTTTGCTTATCCTATAGTTATCCATGTAAAGAACACATTATTCGTATTGCTTCTGAATAGCTTCGAGTTCTTTCTTCACGAAAGCGTCGGCACGTTCACGGTCAGACAATTCTGCCTTGATAAGCTTCTCTGCTATATCTATGGAGAACTGCGCTATCTGATTCTTCATGTCGTGCATGGCTCGCAGTTGCTCGTTCTTGATGCTCTCCACAGCCGATTCTCGCATACGCGTTATCTCCTCTGTAGCGCGCAGACGGGCATCCTCCACAATCTTCTCGCCAGCGGCACGCGCATTGCTCAACATCTCGTCGCGCTCTATTTTTGCCTGCTTCAAAAGGTCCTCGTTCTTTGCCTCAAGCTGGCGCATCTCCTCGCGAGCCTTCTCCGCTTTGCTCAGCGACTCGGCAATAGCCTGTTCCCTACTCTTGAGCGATTTGAGCAGCATAGGCCATCCCCACTTGGCAAGAATGAATACTAAAATCCCGAAAGAGACCAACGTCCAGACAAAAACGCCTAACGGAGGGTATATTAACGGATTATTCATAAACAAATAATAGTTGAGAAGTGTGTTCTGCGACACACCTGTTTAGTTATTTACTTCTTAGATGATATTTGCACAGCAAAGAAAAGAAGGACTGGGCCAATCGCACAGCCCTTCCTCTCTATTTGTGTCGGACGATGTCGTACTACTTGAGGACAACCAACAAGCAGACAACAACGGCAAAGAAGGCAACACCTTCAACCAGAGCGGCAGCGATAATCATCGTAGAGCGAATATCTCCACCAGCCTCAGGCTGACGGGCGATACCCTCCATTGCACCCTGACCGATTTTGCCGATACCAAGACCTGCACCGATGGTGGCAAGGCCGGCTCCGACGGCTGCTCCGAGATAACCCCATGCCAATGAGGCTGCAACCTGCAGGAAAACTAATAAACTTGTCATAATATTATAGTTTATAGTGGTTTATTATTAATCTACTCGCTTTGTTTTGGTTAGCAAAAATAAGAAAAAGAAACGAAAAAACACACATTATCAGTACTTTTTTACCACTGCTTTTATCAATAACAATAATTATCAAGTATTTGAACGCAATATTTTTTGTGTTTTTTCAGTTAATACATCATCAATAATACTCTTTGACGCTATGAAATACGATTTTGACAAAATCATAGAACGCCGTGGCACCGACAGTGTGAAACACGACATGCTGATGCACTACTTTGGCGAGAACGACCTACTACCTATGTGGGTGGCGGATATGGATTTCCGTTCTCCAGACTTTGTTCTCGAAGCCATACGCCACCGCACCGAGCACGAGGTTCTGGGCTACACCTTTGGCTCAGACAACTATTTTGCCACTATGCGCAGTTGGCTGCAACGCCATTATAACATCACCGCTGCGGCAGATGAGATGCACTTCATCCCTGGCATAGTGGCAGGCATTGCCTTCGCCTTGCAGGCTTTCACCCTTCCTGGCGACCGCATACTTATCCTCACACCCGTTTATCCACCATTCGTCAACCTGCCTTCAGGCAGCGGGCGCACCCTCGTATGCAGCAAGCTGAAGATTGTCAATGGCCGCTTCACGATAGACTTCGACGACCTCTCCGAGAAAGCGCGCGGATGCAAAATGATGATTCTCGCCAATCCTCACAACCCGGGCGGCACAGTATGGAGCAGAGACGAGTTGCACCGCATCGCCGAAATCTGCCACCGCGAAAGCGTGATAATCATTGACGACGAGATTCATGCCGACCTCACGCTACCAGCCTACCAACACACCGCGTTGCCCACCGTAAGCTCCGAGGCAGCAAACAACAGTATCATGTTCTTCTCGCCATCCAAGACCTTCAACATCGCCGGACTTTCAAGCTCAATATGCTATATAGCCAACGACAACCTCCGTCGCCAATTCTTCAACTACCTTGACACCTTCGAGGTTGCCAACGGCAATGTTTTTGCCTTTGTCGGAGCCGAAGCCGCCTATGCCAAAGGCGAGGAATGGTTAAAACAATTACTTGAATATCTTACTATCAACACGCAAATTACAAGTGCCTTTCTCAAAGAGCAGATGTCCGAAGTTAAAGCCGTAATGCCCGAAGCTTCTTATCTGGCATGGCTTGACTTCAGCGGCTACGGCTATAGCCATGAGGAGACATGGAACCGCCTGCTTCACCGCGCCCATGTGGCACTCAACGACGGCACAACTTTTGGCGGCGACACCTATCGCAACTGTTTCAGGCTCAATATTGGATGTCCTAAAGCCACCCTCATAGAGGCCTTAGAACGCATACGCGACGCCATGAAATAATTTTCCCTGTCATATATATACAAAGCGGATAGCCACACATTGCGGCTATCCGCTTTTTTCTACACTGCGACATACTCTCCTCGATTAGTCAAAGTCAAGATAGAATGGACATTTCCGACGGAAAGCCGCCAATTCTTCATAATCAAGGTCAACGACTGTTACTCCCTGACCCTCATTGTCAGTATTGGTAATAACATGCCCCGCATAGTCCACCGCCATAGAATGACCATTGTACACAAGCCCGTTAGCATCTATCCCCGTGCGATTGACGCCGACAACATAACTAAGGTTTTCTATGGCACGCGCCTTAAGCAGAATGTCCCATACTGCAATGCGCGTTTTAGGCCAATTTGCACTCAACAACAACAGGTCGTAGTCCATATCCCCATCTACAGCATTGTAGGTATTGCGCAACCATGTTGGAAAACGCAGGTCGTAGCATATTGCCGGACGTATATTCCAGCCACGCCACTCTGTCGTTATCCGCCCCTCGCCTCGCGCTATTTGCTGCGCCTCGCTGCTTAGACGAAAAGTGTGATGCTTATCGTATGCACCCAACAAGCCGTCTGGCGCAACAAGGTGCATACGGTTGTACGCCGATGCACTCTCGCCATCACGTACCACCCATGTGCCGACAAACAAGGCATCATAACGTCGAGCCATACTCAATGCGAAGTCGTAGGTTGCACCGACTTTTTCCTCCGCCATGCTCGGCATATCGTCAGTGAAGGCAGTAGAAAACGTTTCAGGCACCACGATGACATCAACATTTCGGTCAAGCCCTTGTTCCAAAAGTTTCTCAACCAGAGCGTAGTTTCGCTCACGCACCTGCCACACAATGTCCTGCTGGACTATAGCCACCGACAAAATCTCTTTTTTTATTGTCATAACACTTGACTACATTGGGGAAAACTATTTGCAGTTGCAGGCCTGGTCCCACACTATTTTAGGTGACGGCAACAAGGCTCGTATCGAGTCCTGTTCGTCACGCGAGAGAAGGCATGAGCGCATATCAAGATACTGCAAATGCCCGTCAAGCTCGGCGAAGCTCTCTGGAAAAGAATAGATAGGCGTGGACCATAGCACCAGGCGCTGCAACGACAGCATATAGCCCATCTCTTCTGGTAGGAAAATGATAGGGTTGCGACTAATATCGAGCTCTCGCAGGTGCGACATGTGAGCCACCTCTATAGGCAACGAGTCTATATTATTGCGACCGAGGCGCAACACTTCAAGGTTTTGCAAAGCCACTATCTCGGGCGGAATCTGACTTATATTATTTCTTCCGAGGTCGAGTTCTCGCAGGTTGGTGAAAGTGAAGATGACCGAAGGAATCTGCGTGAGCCGCTCGTGCCGCAGACGAAGGATATATACATCCTCGGGATTTTTTACTGCAGAAAGCGAGCGATAGACCTTGCCCGGCTGTGCCATGATGATGGTCGAAAGCATCAGCAATCCTATCAATATCAAGCATCTACGCTGTATCATAATACTCGGTTACAAATCATTTTCTTTTAACGTTTTCCTTGCCTTCTAATTGACGTTCACGCAGAAGAGGCCATTTGCTTATGAAAAGACACGAACGAAAAGCACGTTACCTCAACATGGCATCAAAGGCAATTAAAGCATTGTCGCCCACAACGGGAGCAATCAGTGGATTTTGTCTTATTCATTATTGTTGCAAAAATACAAAAATATTACGAAAGCGCAAAAAAGTATATAGCCACCGACCTCAACCTCACTGCTCGTCACGGAAAAAGGCGATAGCATCCTGCTTGTCTCGCTCTATCTGCCTGCGGAGTACTTCGGGCGATGAGAAGAGAGCGATAGAACGCAACCTCTTACGCAATGCCACGCTAATGCGTTGCCCGTAGAGCGACCCATCAAATCCGAAAAGGTGCACCTCCATCAGTGGACGGCTAACACCATAGGTGGGAGCCTGACCGAAATTGGCTATGCCACGCCAACGCACTCCTTCAACCATTGCTTCGACGGCATAAACACCAAAAGCAGGATGAATAATACCACTACCATCAAGTGATATATTTGCCGTAGGGAACCCAATACGAGTTCCATCATGGCGTCCCCTTTCCACTATGCCGCCAACGGCAAAAGGACAGCCCAACAACCGCTCTGCCAACGCCATGTCGCCATCGCACACCGCATGACGCACACGCGTAGAGCTAACAGGCTTGCCATCTATCAATAGTGGTTTGTCGCGATGCAACACAACTCCCTGCTGCTCAGCGACGAGTGGCAAGCGCTCAAAGTCATTGTCAGTACGACTGCCGAATTGGTTGTCATAACCCATAAGCAGATGGCGCACATGAAGGCGCGGCACAAGCAATTGCACCAGAAAACGACAAGCCGACAAAGAGGCCATCTCTCGGCTGAACGGCATCACTGCAATATCTATATCTCCCAGTTGCTGCAACCGGCGAATACGCTCGGCAGAATCACAGAGCAGACCGAAAGAATTGTCTATCTTTCCCAACACTTGCCGCGGATGGCGGTCGAATGTAACTACCAGCGGGCGGACATCTGCCGATTGCGCAATGCCTACAAGCTGACGCACCAAACTACGATGACCCTCATGCACTCCGTCGAACATGCCCACGGTGGCTGCCGTTGCCGCCACATCATACTCATAAGCATCAGAAAGAGAGAATACAGCCATACGTAGTTTAATTATTAGAGAAAAGCAAAATTACGAGTTTTTTTGCCAAAACAGAAAAGTTTTGTATCTTTGCAGAGCAAAAAGCAATAAAAACAATTATTAACAATTTCAAAAACAACAAATTATGCCTTCAAGAATCAGATTACAGCGTCACGGTAAGAAGAATCAACCCTTCTACCACATCGTTGTTGCGGATGGTCGTGCACCTCGGGACGGAAGATTTATCGAGAAATTAGGCACGTACAATCCTATGACCAATCCAGCCGAAATCGTGCTGAATGTTGATAAAGCCGTTGAGTGGCTCAAGAATGGCGCACAGCCTTCTACCACTGCTCGTCGCATCCTCTCCTACAAAGGTGCCATGTTGAAACGCCACCTGCAGATAGGTGTTGAGAAAGGTGCCATCACTCAAGAGCAGGCCGATGTGAAATTCAACCAGTGGTTGCAAGAGAAAGAGGCCAAAATTAACAGCAAAAAGAGCGACCTGGAGAACACCCGTCGCAACGAGAAAAAAGCCAGTCTCGAGGCCGAGAAGAAAGTCAACGAGACTAAGGCTGCTGCCGTTGCCGCCAAGCGTCAGGCTGCTGCCGAAGCAGAAGCTGCCGCTAAGGCTGAGGCCGAAGCTGCTGAAAACGCTGAGAACAACGAAGCCACAGAGACCGAAGCTCCTGCTACCGAATAATCATCAACGACTAACCGACTTTGAAGCGTCGCATCTTGTGGTGCGACGCTTCTTTTTTATCACTATTTTTCCCCCTAACTTAACTACAGTTATATTACCGTCCGCCAAACGTTCTTTTGAGTCTAACCATATTGGTTTTATCAACCGACATGTCATCATTATATATAAAAAAAGAGGCGTAATAGTCATTTTGCAGGCTGAAATTTGCAAGTTTTGTACTAATAGTCAAATTGCAGGTTCGAATTTTGGGCGGACGATTGCATAGTCTAAAAACATTGTGTAGTTTTGCCGCGCAGTTCGAAGCATAGCGGAGCTC
>JAFSPS010000052.1 GCA_017451385.1 Bacteroidales bacterium | reverse complement strand
TCCTCGTGAACCAACCTGTTTACCAGCATTCCGCCGCAGACACCCGTAATGAGTGCCGCCACAGGTCGGATGATGGCAAATCCCAGTCCCATCAGTGAGAATGTGGCCAGGATGGAGTCGATACCCGTCTGCGGTGTGGCAATGAGAAACGAGGCGATTGCTCCCTTCGATGCCTTCTCGTTCTTCAATCCGATAGCCGTGGGAATCACACCGCACGAACACAACGGAAGTGGTACGCCCAACAGCGCAGCCCATAGCACTGACAGCCTGTTTTTGCGCGACAGATAGTTAGCATAGAACTTCTGCGGCACAAACACATGCAGCACCCCTGCAATCAGGAATCCCAACAGCAAATAGGGAGCCATCTCGCAAACCACGTTCAAAAAGGCTACGGGTAGGCGCGATAGCGGGAATGGCGATGTGAAGAAACTCTGTATATCCATAACTATGCTGCAAAGGTACGACTTTTTTTTGAAAGAAAAGGAGACGATGTTCAAAATCATAACTTTTGAGTATTGTACACTTCGTTTTTTCGCCGTACCTTTACCGTCGAAAAACGGCGAAGATGCTTTCGCTCGGCAAAATGAGAGCACGCTCTCTTTTGCTCTTGCTTAATCGCATCATTGCAGCGGAATTTGAAATTGAATAAATCATGATAAGAAGTAACAGGCAACAGAATGTTATGGCAAAGACCAAGGGGACTTACGTTAGCGTGAGTCCTCTTTTTTTGTGAACAAATTGGAATATTGTTCGTTTTTGAAAGGAGGCAGAATATGCAGATAAAAAGATTATACGCGCGAGCAGATTGTGACGGTTGCCAAGCGGGTGTTCTTGCCACGCTGCGTATCTCCAAGGACTTGCTGCGCAACACCCTTGCCCTGCAGACCTTCGCCTACATCGACGTCACCAACGGCGGCATCTACAACCGCCTCAGTGCCGACTATGCCCTGAACGACCAGCTTCACGCCACCCTCGGTTACGACTTCTTCCATGCCGATCGCGGCTCGTTCACGGTCTATGACAACAACTCTGAGTTGTTCCTTAAACTGAAATACAGTTTTTGAATCGTCTCTAACAAGAGAGCTACCGATATCACTACGGACATCTGCCGCTACGTTCAGACCCGTGAACGAGGCACCGTTGGCATCGTGGCTGGTGGGGTTGATAGCATCGCCCGTGCCATCGATCTTGGCCGTGAAGGACACCTCGCCCAGATTGTTTCTGTTTACCAATTGCAAATATACACATAAAATCTGATACCTTCATGTATCCAGAACCATTATCGGCTAAAAACGCTGATGTTTTAGCACTTTTTCATAGTTTCTCAGCCTTTTATACGTCTCCACCAACTCGCGCATTGACATAATATACATCTTCAATCTCTTTCTATTATCCTGTAAACATGCGTCAACTTACAGGCCAACGCCACATCAAGCGCACGACGTTGGTAACGCTCTGACAAACTCTGGGTATTACTATGCTTTATACAGAATTATTCATCATAAAAATAAGAAAATAATAGTAAAATAGTTATTTTTCATTAAAATATTTGTTTTTTCGTAGTAATTTTACTACCTTTGCGGCACATATAAAATTATTCGTTTTTGAATTATGAAAGTTATTAAGGCAAGAAAGATTCTTAAGGCGTTGAGAGATGATGGATGGATACTAAAGCATCAGGTCG
>JAFSPS010000008.1 GCA_017451385.1 Bacteroidales bacterium | reverse complement strand
CTTTGCTCTGTTTGGAATTCGTTATAGGGCTCTATTTTCGACCATAATGTGGAAACGATTATGTCTATGTCGTCCAGATGAACTATACTGTTGTAATATGCATGAACATTATGCAGAATCTGTTTGCAAAATCCATTGGGTATAGAGGACAAGTCATAATATCCGTAAAAGTCGTGGTTGCCCAAACATACTATAACATGGCTGTAATGCTGACTCGCCCAATCCCAGAATTTATATTCAGAATAAGTGGCGCATTCCGAGTTTGGCAAATCAAGATATGCAGTATCACCAGCGACAAGCAAAATGTCACCCGTTACCTCCAATGGATGTTTTGCAATCCACTGACGATTCTTAGGGAACTCCAAATGGAGGTCGCTGACATACTGAATCCGTATGCCATGAGATATGCTTTTATTATCTGGTTGCATCATCTTTTTTCTTCGTTATCTTACTCATTGCAACTTCTCTTTTTTTCTTGCCAATTCTTGCAAGTTTTTGCAAAATTTGCAAGAATTTGTTAGTTTTAGAGTGCGTATCCTAACTTCTCAAACAGGTCTTTCAACCGCAGTCTGTTCTCTTCTTCCTGCTGCAGGAGGTCGCGCATATCCGCTTGTATTCCGCTTTACTCATCGTTGTTCTTGTTTATCAGGTTGACAACAACCTTCACCACAACATCTTTCTCTTCTGTCCTACTCTCGGCAATCATCAATGTAAGGGCAACGAGGGTGCTGTCAGCAATACGCTTGCTGCCGTCGGGATGATAAAGGATGCGGTTGCCGTTAAGGAACCAGAGGAATAGCGTAGCGGCTATGCGCTTGTTGCCATCGCTGAACGAGTGATTCTTGGTGACGAGATAGAGCAGCATGGCGGCTTTCTCCTCTACGCTGGGATAAAGCTCTTCACCGCCAAAGGTCTGGTATATCTGTCCGATACTGCTTTTGAAGGAGTCATCTTTCTCGTTGCCAAAGAGAACAGAACCACCGAATTTCTCACGCAAGCCGTTGATGGCCTCCATCGCATTCTCGTAAGTGGCATGGAAGGGTTCTTCATGGGTGGTCTTATTGATTGTAAGTCGCTCGTAGTCGTAGTTGTCGAGGGTATCGAGAGCATAGGTATAGTCTGTCACCACCTCAAACAGGGCATTGGTCTCATCATTTGATAGTAGCGGCTGACTCTGAATGGTGCGCCCAAGCATACCTACCAGTTGGCGCAACTCGTCAATCTGCTCCTTGCGAAGTCGCTCATTGACGGCATAGCCCTTGATGAGATAGTCTTTTAGTATCTTGCGTGCCCATATGCGGAAGGCGGTACCGCGTTTGCTCTTAACACGATAGCCAACAGAGATGATTACGTCGAGATTGTAATATGGAACAGGCTTCTTGATTCCATTAACGTGTATTTTTTGCACGTTATTCTCACGTTCTAATTCTCCTTCTTTAAAAACATTGATAACATGCCTGCGGATGTTGGATTCTTCTTTGTCAAATAGCAATGCCATCTGACTGGTGGGCAGCCACACAGTCTCGTTCTCCAGACGGACATCCACTTGCGTCTGCCCGTCTTCTGTCTGATATATGATGATTTGATTATTCAAGTCCATAGCCTAACTTCTCAAAGAGGTCTTTCAGTTGCTGTTTGCTCTCTTCCTCCTGTTGCAAGAGGTTGCGCATTTCTGTTTGCAGTTGGCGCATCTTAGCATCGAAGTCAGTCTGCTCATCGCGGTTGCGGAACTCGATGTATTTGCTGGGTACGAGACTCCAACCCTTCTTCTCTATCTCGTCGAGAGTAGCAGAATAGCAGTATTCTGGTACGTTGTGGTAGGTCTGCTCATAGCCTACGCGCTGCCAGTTGTGGAAGTTGTCGGCAATCTGCTGTATCTGTTCCGCAGAGAACTGTATGTACTTCTTCTCGAACGGCTCTCCCCACTGACGCAGGTCGATGAACAGCACCTCGTCCTCACGATTGCGATACTTCACCATCCTACCGTTCTGCTCTACCATGCGAGCACGCTTGTTGTTATTCAGAATCCATAGCGTAACGCTGATGTCGGTAGAATAGAACATATTACGTGGAAGAATGACAATAGCCTCGACGAGTCTATTCTGCAATAGCTGACGACGGATAGCCAATTCTGTGCCATCACCACTCAGCGCGCCATTGGCAAGAAGGAAACCAGCAATGCCATTGGCAGAGAGTTTGCTGACAATGTTCAGAATCCATCCATAGTTGGCGTTGCTCGTCGGCGGCACGTCATAACCAGCCCATCGAGGGTCATCCTTCAATTCGTTCTCTGCTCGCCAAGCCTTCTGATTGAATGGCGGATTTGCCATGATGAAGTCTGCCTTCAAGTCTTTGTGCTGGTCGTTATGAAACGTGTCGGCAGCCATCTCACCCAAGTTGCAAGCAATGCCACGAATGGCGAGGTTCATCTTCGCCAGCTTGTAGGTGGTGTTAGTGTATTCCTGCCCATAGACAGAGACGTCGCGCTTGTTGCCATGATGCGCCTCGATGAACTTCATGCTCTGTACGAACATACCGCCAGAGCCACAACAAGGGTCGTAAATCTTACCACGATAAGGCTCAATCATCTCGGCAATAAGGTTGACGATGGTTTTTGGCGTATAGTACTCACCTTTACCCTTACCTTCGGCAATGGCAAACTTGCCGAGGAAGTATTCATATACACGGCCTATGAGGTCATTCTCTGGGTCTTTCAGAGTGTCAATCTTATTGACTTCATCAAGCAATGCAGCGAGTTTGGTACGGTCTAATGACAGCCCTGCATAGTAGTTGCTGGGCAGAGCACCCTTCAGAGTAGGGTTGCTCTGCTCCACTTTTGCCAGTGCCTTGTCTATCTTAATGGCGATATCGTTCTGCTTGGCATTTCCTATCAGAAAATCCCAGCGGCTCTCGGGGTCAAGATAAAAGACGTTCTTGGCATTATAGAACACGGGGTTGTCGGCAAAAGCCTGTTTGCCTTCATCCATCAGCTCATTACGTCGCTCCGTAAAGCGGTCGTATGCATATTTCAAGAAGATAAGGCTCAGCACTACATGCTTATACTCGGACGGCTCTACAGAACCACGAAGTTTGTTTGCCGACTCCCACAGGGATTCTTCTATTGTTTTTTCCTTTATCACTTTCTTTGCCATGTTGATGCTGTTTTTGATGTTACATAGAATTAGCGTCACAATCTGACTTTTCGTCACTTACAATAGTTATCCTTACAATAATCTCATCTATGACTTATTTCTTTTCTTGGTCACAAAATTACATTATTTCTCCCTAATATCTATAGTTCATGTTAATTATTTGCCATTTGGAGTGTCGAGAATATAGTTCTGAATGGCATATGCTCATTAAAAACGACATCCTATATCTGAAAACGTAACAAAAAAAGTCAGTCCACCATTTTGGAGGACTGACCATCAAAAGAAAAATAAAGATGTGAAGAGTCTGTGCTTACTCGTTTCGTGGAATAATGTCACTTTTTCAGCTGCATTTAGACCATCCGCAGTTAGGGCAGGTCTTGCAGCCGCTGTTATAGACCAGCTTGGAACCGCACTCGGGGCATACCTCGGAGGTCTCGGTGCCGTCCTTGATAAAGCGTTTGAGGGCGCGCGCCACGCCGTTAGACCATGTGGTGATGCTGTCCACATCGAATGTCAGCTTGCCTATGAGGTCCACCACATTGGCAATAGGCATGCCATGACGCAGGATGCCAGATATGAGCTTGGCGTAGTTCCAATACTCTTTGCGGAACATACGCGAGAGGCCCTCAATGGTCACATGATAGCCGTCATGGTCAAGGAACTGGAAATCATAGCGTGCATGAGCGTCGCCGGGTTCTTTGGTACGTATCACCCACCCTTTCTCCACATCCTTGGGCAGGAGGAAATTCTCGGCACGGCCGGTGAAAATCTCGTAGGGGCGCCCTTCGTACATGCCTACGACGGCTATCCAGTCCTCGCGTTCGTTCTTGAAGCGCACTATCTCGGCCTCCAATTTCTTA
This sequence comes from Bacteroidales bacterium, assembly GCA_017451385.1. Lineage (GTDB taxonomy): Bacteria > Bacteroidota > Bacteroidia > Bacteroidales > P3 > Colimorpha. Next base: position 179,703 of record JAFSPS010000008.1, on the reverse strand, counting down.
GGACGCTTGGGGGCTTTGGTCTCGGCAAAGGTGTCGGCAGGCTTGCTGTCTTTAGACGACACCAGCACTCCGGTGCGTGAGCCGTCGCGGTAGATGGTACACCCCTTGCAGCCGGACTCCCACGCAGTGAGATAGACATCGCTCACAATCTCTTTAGTAGTCTCCTTAGGCACATTGACCGTTACGCTGATGGAGTGGTCCACCCATTTCTGTATGGCCCCCTGCATGCGCACCTTGCTGACCCAGTCGATGTCGGCGGAAGTGGCCAGATGGTAAGGCGACGAGGCAATCACCTTGTCAAGGTCGGCATCATTCATGGCCATCACCTCGTCAACATTGTGTCCCGTGATGCGCAGCCAGTCGATGAACTTAGGATGGAACACGTTGTACTCTTCGAAATAGTCGCCGCTCTCATCCTTGATAATCTTATGTTTGGAGTTGTCGCGGTCGTTGGGGTTGATTTTCTTGCGACGCTTATAGGAAACGAGGAATACGGGTTCTATGCCGCTGGTAGTACGCGTGCAGATACTGACGGTACCAGTAGGGGCAATAGTGAGCAGGGCTATATTGCGACGGCCATACTGCACCATGTCGCTGTACATTTCGGGTGCGGCCTCCGCCAGACGCTGCACGAAGGGGTTGTTTTTCTCGCGCTCGGCATCGTAGATAGGGAAGGCGCCACGCTCCTTGGCCATAATGACCGACGAGCCATAGGCGGCACAAGCGAGAGCACGATGCACAGAGACAGCAAAGTCGGTAGCCTCGTCGCTGCCATAGCGCAGACCGAGGGCAGCCAGCATGTCGCCTTCGGCGGTGATGCCGAAGCCCGTGCGACGTCCTTCCATGCACTTCATCTTGATGTTGAGCCACAGATTACGTTCCACGCGTTTTATCTCGTCGTCCTCGGGGTCGCTGTCTATCTTGGCGAGAATTTGGTCTATCTTTTCGAGTTCGAGGTCTATCAGGTCGTCCATCAGACGCTGTCCTTTCGTCACATGGTCGCAGAAGAGGTCGAAATTGAATTTTGCCTCGCTCGTGAAGGGATTGTCCACATAGCTGTAGAGGTTGATGGCCTGCAAGCGGCAGCTATCGTAGGGGCAGAGGGGTATCTCGCCACAAGGGTTGGTAGAGACGGTGCGATAGCCGTAGTCGGCATAGCAGTCGGGCACACTCTCACGCAGTATGGTATCCCAGAAGAGGACACCGGGTTCTGCCGACGACCATGCGTTGGCTATAATCTTATCCCACAAGGCCTTGGCATCGACCTCCTTGGTCACGATAGGGTTGTCGGAATCTATGGGATACTGCTGAACGAAAGGCTTGCCACTCTTGACGCAATCCATAAACTCGTCGGTAATCTTCACCGACACGTTGGCACCAGTAATCTTACCTTGCGTCATCTTAGCATCAATAAAACGCTCGGCATCGGGATGCTTGATGCTGATGCTGAGCATCAGCGCACCACGGCGGCCACCCTGCGCCACTTCGCGCGTAGTATTGCTGAAACGCTCCATGAACGGCACGATGCCGGTAGAGGTCAGGGCGCTGTTTTTGACAGGGCTGCCAGTAGGACGGATATGGGAGAGGTCGTGGCCTACGCCGCCACGACGTTTCATAAGCTGCACCTGCTCTTGGTCTATCTTCATAATGCCGCCATAGGAGTCGCTACTGCCGGAGTTGCCAATAACAAAACAATTGCTGAGCGACACCACTTGGAAGTTGTTGCCAATGCCCGACATAGGGCTGCCCTGCGGCACGAGGTAGCGGAAATCCTTTAGCAGACCATATACCTCATCCTCGCTGAGCGGGTTGGGATACTTGCTTTCAATACGTGCAAACTCGCGTGCGATGCGGTGGTGCATCATGTCGGGGTTGAGCTCATAAATATGCTCGCCGTCACGCAACGCATATTTATTCATCCACACGTTGGCGGCAAGCTCATCGCCACCAAAATACTCCACCGACGACGCCATAATCTCTTCAGGGCTGTAAGAGCGTAATTCGGTGTTCGTTGAAGCGTTCTGATTATCAACGTTGATTGACGAAAAGAGGTCCGACTGTGATGCCATTTTTGTGTCCTTTACTTGGTTGAATAAAAAAATTACTATTCCGTACCCATATATATGGATTACAAAAATAGTAATTAGTTCTTTTTAGGGCTTCTCGATTTATCAACAACAAGCAGGAAATACAAACACTATACACTGATACACAATCATCTATAAGTTAATTTCTATCTTAATGTGTAGTAATGCTCAACGGGCGAGCCACAAATGGCAGAGTAATGTCATCAGTCATGATGATGGTCGTGGCCGCAATCGCAGTCGTGGTGATGGTCGTGGCCGCAGTCGCAATCATGGTGATGGTCGTGGCCGCAATCGCAGTCGTGATGGTGATGATGCAAGTCGGCATCGTCGAGCATGGATCGTTGCATACCCATAAATTCAGCAATCCAATCATTGTCAAAACGATGGGTCACGCCGTCATCGGGCATGAGGTCGGGGTCGGCATAGATTTCGAGTGTCTTGGCATGTCCTTCGCAAAACAGCTCCACGCTGTCCGCCACAGCAGGCACGAGCACACATTCGCCAGCATGCAACGGCACAATCTCGTCCAAACATTTTATGGCCATCACGCCTTCTACACAAAAGTAAACGACAAATGATTCGAGGGTGGCAAAATCCTTGCGCAAAGGATTATCGAAAGCAATGAGGTTGGTGGTGAAGTAGGGGCACTCCGCCACATTGGTAGTGGCGTTGTTGCGATATGTATAATGACTCTTGGCATCGCTGACGGGTTTGAAATCGATAGCATCCAAAGCCTCGTCGGTGTGCAGCTCACGCAGACGTCCATTAGCGTCGGGACGATTGTAGTCGTAGATGCGATAGGTGCAGTCTGACGACTGCTGTATCTCTGCCAGCATAATGCCCTTGCCAATGGCGTGCACACGCCCTGCGGGGATGAAAAAAACGTCGCCTGCCGTCGCCTGCTCCGTGTGGAGGGCTTCCTCTATGCGCCCTTCGGATATAAGCGTCTGATACTCCTCGCGCGAAAGAGCCTTTGCAAAGCCGTCGGTTATCACGCCGCCCTCTTCGGCCTCCATGACATACCACATCTCCGTCTTGCCATTCTCCATGTTGCGCTGACGCGCCAATTCATCGTCCGGGTGCACCTGTATAGATAGCCGGTCGGCAGCATCTATAACCTTCAGCAGCAGAGGGAACTCGTTGCCATAACGGTCGTAGTTGCGCTCACCTACGAGGTCGCCCATATAAATCTCAATAGCCTCATTGAGAGTGTTGCCCTCGAGAAAACCATTGTCAATCACCGACTCGTTGCCCTCCACAGACGACAGCACCCACATCTCGCCACAATTGGGCAGCGGGTCGTAGTCGAAGCCGAGGGTCTTTATTTTGTTGCCACCCCACACCTTGTTCTTAAAGAGCGGCATAAACTTCATAGGATATAGCATAATAAAAGAGATTTTGAAAGGTTACTAATCAGTGTATTATAGCATCTATATAGTGACTAATTGTCGTTAGCAAACAGGAGGATTTTTTTTAATCAAGACATTGAACAGATTATTACATGTAGTTTCGTGTCATTGGATGCAGCCATATTCTTTCAACCTACGCAGCAGCTCCCAGTGGCGCAGGTCGCGTTCCACAATGTTGCCGTGACTGTCTATTAGAATAATATATGGTATATGGTCAATCACCAGCGTGCGCAGGCAGGGGGCATCCCATCGCCGCGGCTGCTGCTCTACGAGTATCGTCTGCCGCGCCACACCTTCCGGCAGCGACCGCACCACCGCCTCGGCATTGCGACAGGTGGAGCACCACGATGCACTGACCAACACCACCATGCACCCCTCGCCGCTGGCTATGGAATCGTAATGCAACACGCAACCAGAGCTATCTACAAACTGGAAATCAGGCACCCTACTGCCCTCTGCCACCGACAGCAAGGCACGGAGCTGACGCCGCAGCAGGTGGTAGTGGTAGGTATGCGTAGCCTCACCCTTCATGGCACGGCAAAGGCGGTCGGCCTCGACGAGCTCAACGGAAGAGAGATGCTCATAGAGCAACAATGGCGAAAAGGGCGAGGTCGGATTGTCGGCAACATACTGCATCAGGCATCGCATGCCCTCCTCGCTACAACTCTCCAAGAGGTAACGGTACTGGCTGTTGGAGCGCGACCCGTTGATGCGTGAGGCAGCAGGGTTGCCAACATCAAGGGCTATGTTTATCTCACTCGGCTCAAGGAAGAAAAGTAGCGGCGCCATCTTGCCGCACGAGAGAGTGGCTACGCAAACCTTCGACACCTGCCCCTCGAGACGGAAGGTGTCAAGAACAGGGCACTTCATCGTGCGTACCGTACTGTCGCCATCATAGATAGTCAGCGTCATGCGCCCTCGCAACGGCTGGCTGCAGGTGCCACGCACCACGAAATCCTGCGCCATAACACTGGCAGCAGACAGATGCAGAAGAAGATAAAAGAAGAAAAATCCGCCACCCCGAAAAAGTGGACGGTCACAATGCCATAGCGACATGACAAATTGCGATTAGAAAGAGCGATAGGTAGCACTATTGCTACGATTGGTACCCTTGACCTTATATTTCGATTTAATAACCTTGCTGGTATTATGATTATATGTGCGGTACATCGGTGCATCGCCTGACGAAGAGCATGAGGAAGTTGCACCACACAGGCCTATCATTCCTGCCACAACAAGCAAGAAAAAAAACACTTTGACATACTTTTTCATAACTTTCATATCGTTTCGCATTATATACAATTTCAAACCTTTGCAAGTTTTTTCACCAAGGTTCGCTCTCTTTTATAGATTACAAATAAACAAAAAATTATTCGTACCGACAAATTTTTGTACTTTTGCATATCAAAACTCGGATATTATGACACATAAAACAGCTCTCAAAATATACGAATGGGCATCCTATCTGCTGATAGTGGGAGCCACGCTGATATACATCTTCCTAAAAGCGGAAGGCGTGGTGCTGACGATGTTGGTGCTGGTGCTGGCCATGTTCATGCGTATGATGATGGAGCGTACACGTCGCAAAGCCTGCGAGGACGAGATTGACGAGCTGCAAAACGACCTGCGACGCCTCACCCGCCTCCTCGCCGAAGAAAAAAAGAAAGAGAAATAGTTTTTTAGGTAAATTTTAGACTTTGCGAATATTAGATTAGTAAATATAGCCACTAATTACAAGCCACCAAACACAACCCATTATTCACTATTCACCACTCACCATTCACTATTCACCACTCACAGAACAATCAAATTAACAATATATAAAATAATTTTATGGCAACAACAACAGACATTAAGAATGGTCTTTGCATCAATTTCAACAACGACATCTACACCATCGTCGAGTTCCTCCATGTGAAACCGGGCAAGGGTGCCGCCTTCGTACGTACCAAGATGCGCAGCGTACGCACTGGCCGCGTACTTGAGAACACTTTCCCCTCCGGAGCCAAGATTGACATAGTACGCGTGGAGCGTCGTCCCTACACCTACCTCTACAAGGAAGGTGACCTGCACATGTTCATGCACACCGAGACCTATGAGCAGATAGGCATTGAGGAGAGCATCATCAACGCACCCCAGTTCCTCAAACCAGACCAATATGTCGAGATAACCGTTGCTGCCGACACTGAGACACCCCTTATGTGCGAACTACCTCCCTTCATTGAGACCGTGGTAACCTATACCGAGCCAGGTTTTGCCGGCAACACCGCCACCAACGCCATGAAAGATGCTACCGTTGACCCGGGCGTACAGATTCGTGTGCCTCTCTTCATCAAAGAGGGCGACCGCATCAAAGTTGACACCCGTACCAACGCCTACTCCGAGCGCGTCAAGAGCTGACATCCCGATTGAACCCCTTAATGAATAATAATCAACAGAACCTGCACAGTATGCAAGTGTTGTAGGTTCTGTTTCCGTTTTTCTTAAAGAGCCATGAAACATCTCCTTCTCCTCGTCACGCTCCTTGCCACCTCCGTCATGCTGCTAACGGCGTGCAACGGCAACAAGAACAACCACACGCCCGTAGCCTCCACAGACTACACGCAGGTGGCAGTACCCGCCTTCTCGGCGGACTCTGCCTACGCCTTCATAGAAGCACAGACAGGCTACGGCTTCCGCGCCCCAGGCCATAAGGGACATGAACAGTGCGCCTCCTATCTGACAAAAGCCATGCGACGCTGGTGCGACAGCGTCATCGTGCAGCCCTTCTCCGCCACACTGTGGGATGGCACCAATGCCAAGGGGCAAAACATAATATCCATCATCAACCCCAAGGCCAAGACGCGCATACTCCTCGCCGCACATTGGGACAGCCGCCTCTGGGCCGACCACGACGGCGACCCTTCCAAACAAAAGAACCCCATCATGGGTGCCAATGACGGTGCTTCGGGCGTAGGCGTGCTGATGGAGATAGCACGCGTCATGCAGAGCCAGCGACCAGAAGTGGGGGTGGACATCATCTTCTTCGACCTCGAGGACCAAGGCGTGCCCGAATGGGCCGAACGCTATGAGGACGACAGCTGGTGCAAAGGAGCGCAACATTGGGCTCGCACACCTCATGTGCCCTACTATCAGGCTCGCTACGGCATACTGCTCGACATGGTGGGAGCAGCACAACCACGCTTCACCAAAGAGCAATTCAGCATGCAGTATGCCTCTACCATCACCAACCGCGTATGGAGCATTGCCGCCGCTCTCGGCTACGGCAACATCTTCGAAGAGACACAGAGCGACCCCATCCTCGACGACCACCTCTACGTCAACCGTCTGCGCGGTGTGCCGATGGTGGACATCGTGCAGAACGACCTTCACGGCAGCTTCTTCCCTCACTGGCACACCGTGAACGACAACATGGACAACATAGACAAGAACACCATCGGCATTGTAGGCCTCGTCCTGCTGAAAACCATCTACAGCACAAGCCTCTGACTCATCTCTATGAGCAAACGTCTGCCACCCTGCGTATGACAGGCTTTTGCACTATCATAATCCGTTTCTCCAATGTCATTCCATCTCCCACCATCAGTAGCCGACACGCTCAAATATCTTGCCACATTCCTATGGAACATCGTGCTGGCATATATCGTCTATATGCTGTGCCGCGTGGCCTATGTTTGGGAGAATTGGAGCATCTTCGCCAACGGATGGGAACAACTGTCAGCGTCAGACCTCATAGCCGGCTCGCTGCGCTTCGACACATCAGCCATAGCCTACACACACATCCCCTACACGCTGCTCATGCTGCTGCCCATAGCCCTACACCTGCGCACCGCGGCAGCCTATCAGACACTGTGCAAATGGCTCTACATCATACCCAACGCCACAGCGGTAGTCGTCAACCTCTGCGACGCCGTCTATTCGCAATACACCGGCCGACGTACCACCAGCAGCTTCTTCTCTGAGTTTCAGAACGACGGCAACCTAATGCAAATTCTCTCCATCGAGCTGTTGCACCATTGGTATCTCGTCATCATAGGACTGGCACTGATAGCAATGCTATGGCTACTCTATCGCAAAGCAGGCCCAATCCCCCGCCTCGACAGGCCGGTACGCCACATAGCCATAGCCGTAGATGCAGTGTTGCTCGCCATAGCCGTGACGCTCACTATCGGAGGCATACGTGGCGGCTTCTCGCGCGCCATACGACCCATAGCCAACAGCAACGCCAACCAGTATGTCAACAGTCCCCAGCAGGCCGCCATTGTGCTCAACACCCCCTTCTCGCTCATTCGCACCATAGGCAAAACCACATTCTCCGACCCAGCCTACTTCAGCCCCTCACGCCTCGACAGCATCTACACGCCACTGCACAACAGCACGGCAGACACCGCAGCACCCATGCTTCGTCGCAACGTAGTGGTGATTATCGTGGAGAGTTTCGCCTCCGAATACATAGGAGCCCTCAACGACTACGAGGGCTATACACCCTTCACAGATTCGCTCATAGCCCACAGCCTCATCTTCCGCCATAGCTACGCCAACGGACGCAAGAGCATCGACGGCATGCCCTCGGTGCTGTCAAGCATCCCCATGTTCATAGAACCCTTCTTCGTCACCAACTACTCGCTCAACCGCATCAGCGGCATCGCCGACGTGCTGAGCCGCGAAGGCTACAGCACCGCCTTCTTCCACGGCGCCGAGAACGGCAGCATGGGCTTCCAAGCTTTCGCACGCGCCACAGGATTCCAACACTACTACGGACGCACAGAGTACGATGCCGACACACGTTTCGGTGGCGAAGCCGACTTCGACGGCACATGGGCTATCTGGGACGAACCTTTCATGCAGTTCTACGCCCTCACCATGAGCGAGATGCAGCAACCCTTCATGACGGCAATCTTCACCGCCTCATCCCACCACCCCTACGCCGTACCAGCACGCTACAGCGACAGCCTCCACGCCGACGGTCACCCCATGTACACCTGCATACGCTACACCGACCACGCCCTGCGCCACTTCTTCGCCACGGCACGCCGACAACCATGGTACGACAGCACACTCTTCGTCATCACCGCCGACCACACCAACTACACCGAACAGGAGAAATACAACAACGACTTGGGACGCTACCGTGTGCCTATCATCTTCTTCGACCCTTCAGGCACCATAGGCAGCGGATGCCGCAACGCCATAGCGCAGCAGATAGACATCATGCCCACCATACTCGGATTCCTCGGCTACAACCGCCCCTACATCGCCTTCGGCATCGACCTGCTCCACACGCCCGACAGCCAGACATGGGCAGTCAGCTACAACCAAGGCATCTATCAATATATACACGACAGCACCTTCATCCAGTTTGACGGCACACGGCAGATAACACACTACAACACCACTGCCGACCCCTTGCTGCATCACAACCTGATAGAAAGCCGCAAAGTCTCTGACACCACACACCTTCACCACCTGCAAGCCATCATACAGAGCTACATGCGCCGCATGATAGACGACAACCTGACGGTGAGAGAAGGAGGGAAATAAAGTGTAGTTCAACGGAATGCACAGCTATTGTTTCGATTAGCAAAAAAGATACATGCAATGTTTCTTTCGATAGGTAATATCCTGATAGTTAGACACCATTACTCAACCTGCCGTTAGATTATATTAACTCATGTAAACTACGCCATAATAATAGTTTACACAATTCCACAATAATCATTAGAAAACAAGAATAATAAAATCGGTTGTTAGAATTGTATGCAATAGTTCTACTAACCGATTTATATTTATACATCTTGTTGAATCGTAAATTTTATGTATTTGTGCTTGTTGAATCGTAAATTTTATGTATTTTTGCAAACAGATTGCAGAGAGTTAGTGCAATCATAGAAGACGCATTCATCTCTTTATTCCACAAACGTAAATCAGGAAAATTTACATAAAAGAACATGGGATAAACAAGATAAATGCTTGTGCGATTGTATGGTCATACTTCATATCAGGAGTATTGATGATACGAAGCAGAGCAGAATATCTAGCTTTATTTTAGTTCTTACGGGATTCCTGACCCAACGTTTGAGAGTAGAGCATGGATTGACGGCTCTGCTTTTTTAATACATTAATATTAAGAGAAATAACATACATTAATTTCCATAGATATTTCACCAACAATTAAAAATATAAATATGAAAAAACGTTTACTTTTCTTCTGCATATTTGCTATTGCGATATGCAATTTCACAAAAGCACAGGTATTTCAAGTTGAGGACAATGCGTTCCCTGAATACAAGCTATACTATAGGGTCGTAGATAGTATAAAAAGAGAGGTGGAGGTAATTGCGCCACCCAATGGATTTTATAGTAGTGCCGACTATCCGTATGGCAGTGTGCCAATTAGTAGCAAGGTGTACTATGATGGGTGTTCCTATCGTATTGTAGGTATAGCGGATAGAGCCTTTTACAGGTTCAAGAACTTGAAGAAGCTAACCCTCTATTGTAAACATCTGCGCTATATTGGCAATGAGGCTTTCTTCGGATGCGACAGTCTTAGTAAAGTACGTATGGCGTGCGACAGTCTGACAACAATAGGGGACAAAGCGTTCAGCGGCTGTAACGTAAGCACTATACTACGCCTTCCTGCATCAATCAAAAATGTTGGGAAAGGGGCATTCAAAGGTGTGCACAATTTGTACTGCGACCCTATGCTAAAGGGTGCTCCGTGGGGTGCGGATTGCTATAAGCCAGACAAACATGGGCTCTATTATTCCGCTGATGGCAAGACGGTTGTGGATGCCGACACCAATATCACGCACCTTGTCATACCGCAAGGAGTAACCGCCATAGCCTCCGGTGCAATGAACAGATGTCACCAACTGGTGAACGTAGTTGTGCCAGAAGGAGTAACTATTATCGAAGGTTTCACATTCCCTTCCAGTCTTGAGCATATAGTGCTACCCTCAACCCTGAAAGAGATGGACGATTACGCTTTCTCTGGTTGTGAACGGCTACAAGAAATCACTATCCCATCATCTGTAGAGGTGATAGGGGATGATGCTTTCAAAGAATGCACCAGTCTTACTACAATCGAGATACCTCGTTCAGTTCGCAAGATAGGGAGTAGTTTTTGCAAGGGCTGCAGCAACCTTAAGACGGTATATTACAATGCGGAACGTGCCGAGACACCAGACCATTATTTTTATAAACATTTCGAGGGCTGTGATACACTGGATGTCATCTTTGGCCCGTATGTAAAGAGGATTCCGACGCTGTTTTTCCTCAGTACCATAATCCGCAACATCTATATTCCATCCACAGTAGAAGAAATTGGTTATGCCGCTTTTGCCGATTGTGATTTCACTGCCCCACTCAAGATTCCCTCTACTGTTACGACCATAGATAGCGATGCCTTCTACGATGTGGTGGCAATACGCTACGATGGTGATGCTTCGGGAGCCCCTTGGGGTGCGCTGTCTATAGGTGGCGACTACACACGCGATGGCATTATCTACAGCGACAGCTCGATGCAGACCATTATTGGCAGCTATATGAATATCACCCAAGCCATAATCCCCGAAGGAGTGAAAACCATCATTCATGAAGCATTCTCTCGCAGACCCTTGCTTACCAAAGTGATGATACCCTCGTCGGTAAAGACAATAGAAGCAATGGCGTTCAACGAATGTCCACGTCTCAGCGAGGTTGTTTTCTCCGAAGGGCTTAAGACAATAGGTGCCGACGCTTTCAACAAGGTGGCACTCCGCGAGGTACGCCTTCCCAATAGTCTCGTCAAGATTGGTGGAGGCGCATTCCAGAATATTGACAGCCTCCACCTACTGGTTATTGGACGCTCACTCTCAAGCTTTACGGAAGGGAGACAGCCGTCAGTCTTTGATTTTTCTCGTAAAGATTCACCGTTTATCAAAATCGGCGTCATCGACAGCGTGATCTATACTGTGGAAAAATTTTATGACTATCCTAACGATGCGCCAACATTCTTCCATCTATGCAAAATAAACCATCTCGAGATAGCCGAGGGGGTAGAGCGGATACCAGCCAATTGCTTTAGGTCCTGCGGACTGAACGATGTTACCATACTGCCTTCGCTTAAAAGCATAGGTCAATTCGCATTTGCTTACAACACTCACGCCGAGATTACTATCATGGGCAATGTAGAAAGTATAAACGACAGAGCATTTTTCGGTGTACGCAATGTGAGAAACCTGGGCGGACACCACCTCTTTGACGACAAGGCAGGCAATAAAACCTACAATCCTTATGGTGCCGTGCGCTACGACGGGCAAATGGCACCCTCTATGCACATAGAGGGAGGCTTGGTAATTGCTGATACGCTTCATTATATCAACTATCGCGATTATGAAGAGTATCAATATGACATCATACATGGCGTAATAGCCTGCGACGACTGGTCCACGATGCAGACGGCATCGATTCCAGAAGGCATACGTTCGATAAGCGAAGGAGCTTTTTCGGGTTGTCCGAGGTTGCGCGAAGTGCGGATACCACAAAGCGTCAGTCGAATTGAAGGACACTCATTTGAAAACTGTATCAACCTACAATCGGTACAGTTCCCGCCAAAGGGCAAAAATTATTTTAAGGACATTGCCACAGAAGGCATCTTTCACAACTGTAGCAGCCTAACGCTCTATATTCCAATGTATATCAACTTTTTCCCTTCTGAGATATTTGCTGGGGTCAAGGACATTGAATTTGAAGATGCCGATAGACACTTTTTTGATAAAAAAACAGGTCATACACATATGTTAGGATATTGATATTATCATCATGTTCGAACATCATAATCGGCGGTCTTGATTGATTTCCACTTATAAGGCGAAACTAAGACATATCACGATACCCTATACTCCACAAGCAAGAATACTCTAAATAATAAATCTTTAATAAAAACACAGTATGAAACTAAAAAAATTATTTCTTACAGTCCTATGCCTATCTGTATGTACAGTTACGATGGGACAAATGACTCCCCAAAAGGGGCACGGACTTAACGGAAGTCATGTTTTTTCGCAGCCATCGGGGAAAATTGACACTCCCAAGGAGAGAAAGCCTATGGGCAACCCTTCATCAAGGAACGGCTCTCATGGTAGCAAAGCCACAACGATGGCTAAATCTGAAGGCGATGTGATATACATCTGTGACTTTAGCAATGCATCGTCTTTCTCCATGGGTTTTGTCGAGGCAGGCGATGTGATTGACGGGGTTGCCGTTCCCGACTCTATGGCACATTCTCAGAATCGTACCACCCACACTTGCTGGCAGCGTATAGTAGGTACGTCGGAGGAAGACCTTGAAAATAGCGGTTTTGTAGATAACAACCAACGTCTGATTAGCCAATTTGAATCTTTGACTCCAAGTTATTATATGTCCGAGGAATACTGCTCATCTGGAAATGGCTGGGCATTCATCAACCTCTACGAAGCCGATCGCCCCACAACGCAGACAGTCAACGCCACACTGACGTTTAACCAAGAGATAGATGTCCGCAACATTGGGATGTTTGATGTCAGATTCTTTCAAATGTATAGAAGTTTCTATGACAAATGCTTTATAGACTATAGTTATGACCATGGGGCCACATGGCATTCCCACGAAATCAATCTGCCTTATTACGGAAATAATGACTACAAGGTTGAAATCAATACTGGTATTTGGGACTACGTTACCATCAACTATCCCTATCGCGCAGTGCAAGAGGCACGGCAGTACGGCAATGGTTTCTTGAAACTTAGGATAAGGATTCAGTCGCATCAGCCACAAACGTATTGGGGCTACGGCTACTGGTGGATGTTAGACGACTTCCATGTCATAGAGTCCGGCTCATATAAGACACGCGCCCACTTTGCATTTTCCGAGGGCTTTTATCAAATGCTACCAAAGGGGATGAAACTTCCGGTTTTCTTAGAGGCCGACCTCCATAACAACTCCGTTTGTGGGGCAGTCAATAACTCTATATCGCTATATGTTTACAAAGACAGCATATATCCCGATGGGTATTACGACACAGCGTTGATTGGTTCCTATATATATGGCTCTGATGGCACGTCCAACGGCGTGATTCCTACAGATGACTATACTCGTTTTTCATTAGATATTTTGGGCAGAAATAACGAATACTCTGGATGGTATGGATGGTTCGGCACCCCGAAAATCACCCGTGGTAGCGGCTACCTACCCAGCGACGAAGCTGGTCATCATATCGCTCAAGGAGTTGTATATAGTAATTTCGAGAATCCCGGATATTGGAACTGGTGGTATCAAGTCTTCAATTATAAGGTCATGGACAAAGATGCGTCAGGATGCTACACATGGGGACATGACAATGGTGTCGTTGTAGAGGAATACACATATATCCCTGGTCTCGATTCCGACAGATATTACACCTACAATAGTCCAACCTATAATCAGCGAGGCTATAGCGTAACACTTCGTTATACTATGGGCGACAGCGTCCCACGTGATGACATGGGGCGTCCTTGGGTTATAAAAGGCATAGAATATGTCCCCACAGCAGACATCACCTTGCGCAACGGTTTGTCAAGAATAACTCCAGTGTTGCTAAAAGATGAGTATTATCAGGAAGGATGGAACATGAGGCAAATACCTGTAAATACCGGATTGAATAATGATACAACCTTTATAATAAATGACGCTACATTGGGCGACAAGGCAGATAGACTAAATGTGGACTATATCCGCGACGAGAACCGTGGCGGTGGATTCCTTGAGTATGGAGAATATCCAACAGTACGCATTATGTTTCCCGAACCTCCCGAGCTGGAAGCCTTATCATCCTATAGGGTGGGCTACATCCTTGATAGCGGCAATTTCGCCGTAGCCGAATCCGCACCAACACATTATATCAAGGAAAGTAATGGCGACCTATATTATCTGTATTTTGGGGACGACTCTACAACACAAAAATATGGCACCACTATTGATGTTTCTGCAAAAAACAATCTTGGAAACACCTATGATGTAATTGTCTATGAAGACTATTATGGCGATTCGCTATTGATAAATGCCACAAATGTCCGATCCTCCTATCCTATGATTCATCTGCTGGTAGGACCTCGCGATGCAGGCTCCACTAATCAAACACGACACGGGGTGTCCATAAATTGTATTAACTCAAACACTGTCGGAGGTCAGATTATTATGGGGGATGAAAGCGTTTGTGGAGCAGTTGATTCCGTTCGCTATGGCGACACCGCAACTTATATCTGCCGTATGGATGGGACGAATGGCGGTATTGACTCTATAATGCTTGACGGCATTATAGTCTATAATCATGAAAGAGGATTCCTACGGACGGCAAGCACCATCAAAGATGTTTATTTAGCTGACGGCAATGTTGTTATCGTCATTGTCATGGATGAAAATAACCACGAGATGAGCGTTTTCTTTGGCAACGAACACCCATCTTCTATTGTGTCGTTGCATAATAATGCAAAACTCTCCATCCATCCCAATCCAGCCAAGTCGATGGTAAGAGTATCGTTGGAGGGCATCGCGACAGAAGCCAATGTTGAGATGTTGGACATCCGTGGTCACCTTGTATATACCGACAAACTCGCTGCGAAGAAGAGTTTGGATATTTCACTTACAGGACTACCCCGTGGCACCTATTTCATCAGACTCACCAGCAAAGGATTTACAAAAGTTGAAAAGCTATTAGTCTGGTAAAACTTATAAAAATACAACAAATGCAATTCTATGATTATCCGCATTGTGCCAAGCAATTACGACAATGCTGGCAAATGCGGATAATCATTTATGTCGATTTGATTGATTTCCAACCCAAGAACACTCAATGAGAGGTAACATAACAACAAAAAAAACATACAAGTCAATCAATAATCATATTTTAGGTCATCGAAAAAAAAGTATCAAACCATTTTACATCAACTATCATAATGAGACATAACCACATCTGGATATTTGTCCTATCAATTTTTGCCGTGACAAATCTGAAAGCACAAGTTGTCTTTGAAGAAGAAGGGTTCTTCAATACTTACAAGTACCGCATCTTGGACAGCGTTGCCAACGAGGTAGAGCTGACAGGAGAAATCAGCCATACGTTTGAAGACTATACATATCCGACAAAAGTGTTTAGTTATGCGTTCTACGAAGGGAGAATCTATCGTGTAGTAGGCATTGCTGATAAGGCATTCAAAAATGATACTAACATACAAAGCCTAATCATCCAATCCAAGTACTTGCGTTACATAGGGGCAGAGGCTTTTTTCGGATGTCGAAAACTCAACGAAGTAAGCTTATCCTGCGACAGTCTTACCTCCATAGGACGAAAGGCTTTTGCCGACTGTAAATCTATAGGGATGATATGGCTGCCCGCTTCGATAAAAGACGTGGGGCGTAAAGCATTCGATGGTGTACAAAATATTGACTGCAACCATCCTTTGCGAGGTTTCCCTTGGGGAGCCGCCTGTAGCAAGGCTGATGAAAACGGGCTATACTACAGCCAAGATCACAAGACTGTCGTGGCTGCCGATACGACAAAGGAGACCATCGTTATTCCAAATGGAGTTACAACCATTGGCCAAAATGCTTTTAGAAAATGTAAAAAACTCAAGAGCGTAGTTATTCCCGAAGGGGTAGCGGTTATTGAAAAAATGGCGTTTTCTTCCCTTTCGAGCCTTGAACGTGTGGCACTGCCACCTACACTCCGAGTGATAGGACAAGCAGCCTTTACCAACTGCACTGCATTGTCAGACATTGTCCTCCCTCCATCAATAGACAGTATTGCAGGATATGTATTTGTTAATTGTCGAAGTCTTACGACAATAGAGCTACCGCACTCGTTGCGGATGCTGGGAGACAATGTCTTCTCAGGATGCACCAATCTCCGAACACTGCACTACAACGCTGCACACATAGGGGACGGAAGAGAAAATCCAGTGTTTTGCGGACAAGATACACTGGATGTGATTTGGGGCAACAATGTGGAACGCATACCTGCACAACTGTTCAAAAATATATATCTGCGGAAAACAACTCTACCACCATCTCTGCGAGAGGTAGGCAGGGAAGCTTTTGCCGACTGCCGCTTCGAACAACCTTTGGTAGTACCATCTTCGGTAACCACTATCAGTGGCAATGCATTCAAAGATGTGGTATCCGTATCCTATGAAGGAGTGGATGCTGGTTTTCCGTGGTGTGCGCTATCTTTTGGCGAACCCTATCTGCATGATGGCATTATCTATACCGACAGTACCATGCGAATAGCCATAGGTAGTGAACCCGATATTGTAGAGGCAAACATACCTGAAGGGGTGAAGTATATAGCACGGCACGCCTTTGCTTATCGTCCTTTACTCAAAACAGTAGTTTTTCCATCATCAGTAGAAGATGTGGCAGCAGAGGCGTTTTACAAATGTCCCAAGCTTGCCTATACAAATTTTGCAGATGGATTAGTAACCATTGGCGACAGTGCCTTTGTGGGTATTGCTACAACCACACTACGCCTCCCCAATAGTCTTCAAGGTATTGGTAACGGTGCCTTTGCTAATATCGATAGTCTTCACGAGCTTACCATAGGTCGTTCTCTCACAAGAATAGGCAACACTTCCTTTGTTAACATTAGGGTGATAGACACCCTTCGCTTCAACGTGGAATGTTTTTATGATTATACGCGCAATTACATGCCATCCTTTTTCAGTAATACGACAATACGTACACTCCTCGTTGGCGACAACGTGCAACGAATACCATCGATAGCTTTCAGTATGTGCGACCTCGATAGCGTCAGCCTCCCATCCTCACTTGTCTATATAGGTATTCGTGCCTTCAATGGTAATAAAAAACTATCAATACACGTACCCGACAATGTAGTCGATGTGGGGTTTGGTGCGTTTATGGGAGTAGGAAATGTAGATTATCACGGGCAATTGCCCGTAAATAAATGGGGGTATCTAAAACTCAACGGACAATACGCAGAATATATCCATGTGGTGAACGGTCTATTGATTGGTCGTCCTAAAATAGGTCCCCTATATTATCTTTTGGGTTGTGAAAATCCCTCGGATTTAGAGACACTCGTTATTCCCGATAGTGTCGGAAGAATTGAAGACAGGGCGTTCTATCGTTGTCCTCGCCTGCGCGAAGTTGTTCTACCCAATAGCATTACACATATTGGCGATGAAGCTTTTGCCGAATGTCCGAATCTCTCCACGGTACATATCCAGTCAAGCGATAATTTTTCGACATTTTGGATTTCATCCAATGCTTTTCGACAATGCAGCAATCTTTCTATCAATATTCCAGCCAATGCCTCAATCATCATGGGCAATGCTTTCATAGGCGTGAAGAATGTAACTTTTGAAAACGAGAGATACGAATGGTATAATGGAAAAGTGTATATGCCACATTGACCATAAGGTGTATTGTATGAATGAATATGCAACGCATGATAGGCGACAGCCTGACGGTGAGGTAGGTGGTAATAAATGGTGAAAGGTTATGGGCAAAAGTGTTCAAATGCTGATTAAACACCGATTGAACGCTGATTAAACGGCATTTGAAAATCATGAAGCGATAAAAGCATCACATACCCCACTAACTATCTATGCGCCATAACCTCATGCGGCGTAAATATTGTAGCAGAGATAGAGTGCGTATATCTATCTCTGAGGAAAAGGCCATAGTGAACCTCATGACTCACGGCAAAAGAGGCACCATTAACAATGTGCTTCAACCGTTCAAGCTCATATTCTGCATTTACACGCTCCTGCCATTTACATTCGCCAACAAAAATATGATTCCCGTCTATAGACTCTGCCACAACATCCAATTCAGCAGGCTTGTATTGCCGCTCTACTTCATCAAAGTAATTGCCCCACCAGCGCGATGACCTGCCAAATAGTACACCATCAATCTTATTGGCCATAGTGTAGCTGCGACATAGTTCTTCCCATGCAAAACCAACATAGTCATTTTCATTTTCCCTAAATCGCTACAGGGCAAAACCGCTATTGCCAAACTCAATTAGAGAGCGACATGGAAGCACATATCGATAATGGAAACGCAAAAGAGGGTCAGCGATGTGGTATATTCCCTTACGGTTTTTTCGTTCATCTTCGCCAAAAGGAACATCTTTGTTGATGAACCCAAGTTCTCTGAGCCTTGACAGCTGCGGAGTAATATCTGTGGCTTGTCGTTCTGCTCATGCGGCTATCTCAGAAAGTTTATTTGCCCCATTGCCTATAAAGAAAAGGATAGAAGAGGCCTGCACGGTGTCTCGCATTTCGTCTATCAACAGCCGATTTGACTCATCGTATAGTGTGCCGTCAGCAGAAAAAAGCAAGTTCTCAATAGCTTCATAAAACGTTTCGTAGTTGTTGCGAAGTTCCCAATAACGTGATATTCCTCCCCATACAGCATATTCGCTTACCGCCTGCTCCTCGTCACAGCACAATTTATCAGCAATATAAGGTGCTGGCAGCGGCTTTAGGTGCAATATCTCGTCTGCCCTCCCATAAAGTGGTTCGTGACTGTCGAGGACGAAACCCTGCATCATCTGTTGCGACGAGCCGCATAAGATTAAGTCGAAATTTAGGATTTGATTATCTATAAGTTTTTGTATGACAGACGGCAACGACGGACAACTCTTGACCATGTAGGAAAACTCGTCAAGGCAAATTTTTATTCGACCTTTCAACGAGCGTGCGATACTACCAAACAACGACTCCCAATCTGGATAATTGACTTTATCAAAGCCAGGCATAACACCGCTGACTGCGCTCACAAACAACTGACGCTGACTTGGTTCCGATGTCTTATCGGCAAGAAAATAAACATCTCCGTTATCTGGGGTCAAGAGATGCTTGATTAGTGTTGATTTTCCTATCCGTCGCCGCCCATAGACTACAATCAATTGAGGCTTTTCCCTCTCAAAAGCCCTTTTCAGTCGTGCGCTTTCTTTTTCTCGGTCAAGAAACTGCATAGAATTCTTTTTTTGCCAAAATACACCCTTTACGGATATTATGCAAATTTTATACACGATAATATAACCCTACTTTATAATAAACCTCGATTATATTATTCTGAGGACTTATGGCAAATAAGTATGCGGTCCTTGCCATGGATGTCTTGGTGCAATGCGCAACGATAGCCCTTGTCAGCAAAAAGACTCATAGTCTCGCCGCCAAGTTTTTCGTTTATCTCCATCGCGATAACGCCGTCGGAGGCAAGATGACGATTGGCCTGCTCGGCAATGGCATAGTAGAAAAGCAGTGGGGCGGCATCGTCAACAAATAGGGCAAGATGAGGCTCATAGTCCGTCACGTTGCGCCGCATCTCGATGGCCTCGCTCTGCATTATGTAAGGAGGATTGCTCACTATGATGTCGTAAGGCTCTGCCGTCAACGAGTCCAGCGTATCGGCCTTGAGGATGTCGGCCTTTGCCGCCACTGCCGCCACGCCATTGGCGGCAATATTGGAACGTGCCACCGCCAAAGCATCGTCCGACACATCTACCGCCATCACCTCTGCCGTCGGCACCAGCTTTGCCACAGCTACTGCTATACATCCGCTGCCTGTGCAAAGGTCAATAATACGTGGCTGTGCGGCACGCTGCCGGCATATACTCCGTGCTATCCTTACCACATCGGCCACCAGTCCTTCCGTTTCGGGGCGTGGAATAAGCACCGCAGGCGAGACACTGATACGGCAGCCACAGAAATCGGTATGGCCAATAATATGCTGAATGGGACGATAGTTCTGCAAATCCTTGACGGCATGATGGAATAGCAGCAGGTCCGACTGGTTGATGCTGTCGCTATTGTGCAGCAACATCTGGACAGTATCCCACCCGAGAAAAGCCTTCATGAGCATCCGCGTCATCATCTCTATCTCTCCATCGGGATAAAAGGGTGCCAACTCGCGGCGAATGGTGGCACGAATATCGAAAACACGGTTGCTGGGGAACATGATATGGCGTGTGTTCATCGGGAGAAAGAGGTGGCGGGAATTTAGCTGTTTTATGGCGGGGTTAGCTGCTGGGAATTAGAAATTTATCTTTCCGCTATTTTCTACCGAAGTCGGCAGGAATCTCACCCCAATGGTCGGTGTCCCATTTGAGAATCACGGTGGTGTAGCTGTTGGAACGAAGCCACTGCTCGGCACGGTGTATGAGCTGCCACAGCTGCTGGGTCTTATCGTTGACGGGCAGCTTGCTTTTACATAGTTTTTGACGCACCCAACTGATGGCATTGACAGAGTCGCTATATATGGGCTGCGCAAGATTGTGTTTTTTTAGGTATGCCAAGCCGTGGACTATAGCAAGGAACTCACCTATATTGTTGGTTCCCACAGGGGATTTGTAATGAAACACTTGTGTGCCGGTAGCCACATATACCCCCTGATACTCCATCACTCCGGGGTTGCCGCTACAGGCTGCATCTACGGCAAGGCTGTCGAGCGTAGGAGCCATACCCTCATAACCCGTCTTTATTCTTACCACGCCATCAGAGCCTCGCTCAAGTATGCCTGCGCGCTGCTGTTTGGGAGAGCCACTTATGATAGGCGGCGGCGTGCCACGATAGGCGGCTTCTGCCTCCTCTTGCGTCTCATACGATTTGTATCGCGCCCCCTCTACACCCTTTACCTGCCACTCGCAACTATGCCAATCAGTATATATCCCAGGCTCGCGCCCCTGCCATACGACGTAGTATTTTTGTTTTTTAGACAAATTGCCTTCCTTTCTTTAGTTTTCTCTCTCAGAGTTATCTGAGCCAAAAGATTGTTTAAGAAAAAAGGCGGCTGCACACGGCAGTCGCCTTTTCCATTATCAGAGAATGCCTATTATCTCTATTACGGAGAGAAGATTAGGCACCGAGCTCGAGACGGTGGAAACCAACGACCTTCAGCTCTTTGTCTTCCTTAGCCATGAAAGCCTTTACAGACTCTTTCTCGCCCATGACATACTCCTGCTCCATGAGGGTGTTCTCTTGGAAGAACTTGTTGAGACGCCCGTTGGCGATGTTCTGAATCATCTTGTCGTCAAGCTGTGCAGCCTTTTCTTCAGCCACCTTCACTTTTATCTCGCGAGCCTGTGCGGCTTGCTCTTCGGTAATCCAGCCCTTGCCCATATTGCTGTTGATGTGCTCATCGGTATCGACATGGGCAGGATTGATGCCAGCCTTCTTCAGGGCAGCATCGACAGCCTTCTGCACCAGCTCCTCTTTGGTCTTCTCCACAGCCACCTTCAGCTCGTTGTCCTTCACACTCTGCGGCACACTGTCAGCATCGACTGCCACGGGGCGCATAGCCACCACCTGCATTGCGAGGTTGTGACCCGTCTCCTCATGCCCGTCCTTGTTGAGACCGATGATAGAACCCATACGGTTGCCCGGATGCACATAAGCATAGACTGCCGGAGCCTCGAGAGCCTCGAAGTGAGCCAACTCAATCTTCTCACCTATCTTTGCAATCTGGTCGGTGATGTGGTCAGCAACTTTGCGACCCTCTATCTCCATATCCAGCACCTGCTCTTTGGCAGTGAGATGCTTTGCTGCTGCCGTGTCGAGGATATTCTTCGTGAAAGCCACGAAGTCGGCATTGGTAGCCACAAAGTCGGTCTCGCAACTCAGCATGAGGATAGCGCCGTACTGGCCCATGCTCTTTGCAAGCACGCACCCCTCGTTAGCATCGCGGTCGGCACGCTTGGCGGCCATCTTCTGACCCTTCTGACGCAGATAGTCGATTGCCTTGTCGAAATCGCCATCGCACTCAGTGAGAGCCTTTTTGCATTCCATCATACCTACGCCGGTCATTTCGCGCAGTTTCTTTACATCTGATGCACTGATATTTGCCATAATACTTTTCTCCTTAAATTTTAATAAAGAGACGCAAACCCACAATGCCTGCGTCTCTTATGTTGTTTTTTTATTTGTTTAACTTATTCGGCAGCAGGAGCCTCGGTCTCAGCGGCAGGCGTTTCGGCCTTCTCGCTTCTGGCCTTGCGGGGACGCGTTTTGCGCTCAGGAGCAGCACCCTCGCCTTCCTCGCTCTGCTCGTCAGCGCGGGCCTCTTTGTCCATAGCGCGCTCATTCAGACCCTCCTGAATGGCCTCAGCCATGGGACGGAGGATAGCGGCGATAGACTTCGATGCATCGTCATTGGCAGGGATGGGGAAGTCAATGAGGTCGGGGTTGGTGTTGGTATCAACGAGAGCAAAAGTGGGGATATTGAGACGGCGTGCCTCGGCCACAGCAATATGCTCCTTGTTGATGTCGATGACGAACAGTGCGCTGGGCAGACGCGTCAGACTGGCAATAGAACCAAGGTTCTTCTCCAGTTTAGCACGCTCGCGCTCCACCTGCAGACGCTCACGCTTGCTAAGGTTACTGAAATCCTTGTCGCGCATCAGCTGGTCGAGAGAGTTCATCTTCTTCACAGCCTTGCGGATAGTGGCAAAGTTGGTCAGCATACCACCAGGCCAACGCTCGGTAACGAACGGCATATTGACGCTGCCTGCTATCTCGCCGACAACTTCTTTGGCCTGCTTCTTGGTAGCCACGAAGAGCACCGTCTTGCCACTCTTGGCCAGCTGGCGCAGTGCTGCGGCAGCATCATTGGCCTTGGCGATGGTCTTCTGCAAATCTATAACATGAATACCATTGTGCTCCTTGAAAATATAGGGAGCCATTTTAGGATTCCATTTACGTTTCAGGTGACCGAAATGGCAACCTGCTTCAAGCAATTCTTCAAACTTGAGTTCTTTCATTGTTCTTTGTTTGTTTTGTTTACATTCCTTTTTGCCAACAGTACGATAATCTTCGTTTTTTTTTGATTATAGAAACATCTGAATATCTTGAAATCTAAATATCCCAGCCTTTTCTATAATCTTGACCTTGGTTGTGTTTTCCGGCTTTCACGCAGCGCGGACTGTCAACACAACAGATTGAACGCACCGTTTGGATACTAAACTGTACTCCGGGCAGCAACGGATATTAACGTTTGCTGAACTGGAAGCGTTTGCGAGCCTTGGGCTGACCGGCTTTCTTGCGTTCCACCATGCGGGGGTCGCGCATCAAGAAGCCTTCCTTCTTCAGAGCAGGACGATCCTCGATGTTGTTCTCGCAGAGGGCGCGGGCAATAGCCATACGGAGGGCCTGTGCCTGACCGGTGATTCCACCACCATCAAGATTGGCCTTGACATCCCATTTACCTTCGGCACCAGCGACTTCAAAAGCCTGGTTTACGATGTACTGCAGCGGGCCTGTGGGGAAATAATCCTTATAGTCGCGGTTGTTGACAACGATTTTGCCACTGCCGGCACTCATATAGACGCGTGCTACGGCGGTTTTTCTTCTACCAATAGTGTTTATTACTTCCATATCGTGTTTTATCTGATGTCGTTAATATTGATAGCCTTGGGGGTCTGACCCTGATGAGGGTGCTCGCTGCCAGCATAGATGTAAAGGTTGCGATAGAGGGCAGCACCGAGACGGTTCTTTGGCAGCATGCCACGGATAGCGTGCTCCAGAATGCGCTCTGGATGCGTAGCCAGCACCTTGGCAGGCGTCGTCTCACGCTGACCACCAGGATAACCCGTGTAGCGCTGATATATCTTATCGGTCATCTTCTTGCCCGTAAAGACTATCTTCTCAGCGTTGATGATGATAACGTTGTCACCGCAGTCCATGTGCGGGGTAAATGAGGGCTTATGCTTGCCTCTCAGCAGGTTGGCCACACGCGTAGCCAGACGTCCTACTGTCTGACCCTCGGCATCTACCAGCAACCACTCCTTGCCGCTGGCTGCTGCATCCTTGTTGAGGGAGATTGTTTTGTAACTTAAGGTATTCATGTTGTGTTATACGATATGTTTTTTTTCTTCTTTATTGTGCCTCTTGCGAGACTGTCGCCGTGACACTACGCCATAAACAGTGAAGGACGGACTCCGCTATACCATGGTTTCACGCCTAACATTCAGCAACTTGAACGGGTAAATCAGCCATCTGAACGTTATTTTACGGACGTGCAAAATTACAATTTTATTTTTTATTCACAAATTTATTGACACTTTTTGTATCTAAAAGAATCAAAAGAGAACTATAAACGGCGATACAAGATACAGACAAAGAGTCACCATATATAAGGATAGGCCGGATTATTCCAGCCTATCCCCGTCTATTAGAACGAAAAAAAACTATCGTTTAGCGATTCAGATGGATGCTCGGCCTGCGCCCATGCCATAGCAGTAATTCCAAAAATGAGCAGCAACGATAATAAGAATTTTTCATAATGTGTGTTATCTTTATTTTAGTATTGGATTACGTTTATAGTGACCGTATGATTCGCTTCAAGATACATTGACCATAGTTCGTCAATTACATTTTGGTGCGGGCACAGACAGTCTGTACCCGCACCAAAAAGAATTACTCATCATCCTCCTCTTCATCGTCAGCCTCCTCACTCTCCTCTTCATCGCCGGAGTCTGTGCCATAGTCGCTACTTGTAGCACCACCCTGGCCAAAACGCAGGAGGAAGTTGGCCACCTCGTTGCGGCTCGAGCCCACGCGATAGTGGAACGTCCCGGTCTTATCGGACACTTGTCGCTTGTCGACAGGGATTGCCTTGACCATGTCCACCCATTCGCCCACAGACGAGTAGAGCGTGAGCGACTGCTTGGTAGCGTCGTAGTTGAAGTAGTACCAATGGTCTGGTGCCACTTGCAGATAAAGCAGCAAACTGACGTCGCTACCACGCTTGAATATCTGACTCTTAATGCGCACATCAAGATGCAACTGCCGTTTGCCCACCTGTGCCAGCGGTGCCACGCCGTCATAGTAGTAGCCGAGCGTAGGTGAATAGTGCCAGTCTATGCGTTCAAAAAGGAGTGTCTGCTCAAACTGCTTGGGAGCCTGCTTAGCCTCCCAAGCACCCGTTGAAACGTATGTGCTATAGGCCTCGTTGCCTTTCTCGTCGCCCAAACAAAATACAAACGCATGTCGCAACACCTCGTTGTCGGGATTGGTGGGCGAGAGACGCAGGTCGTCGCCTATCTGCTGAGCAAGGGCGTTGACAACCTCGTCAGCCATGGGGAAATTGATGCCGAAAAGTGTATTGATTTCCGTAGCATCAGTGTTCTTCGGGTTGAGCGTCATATTGCCATAGGCGAAATTACCACCCACGCCCTGACGGATGCCAAGACTGATGGGGCCCTCGCCCGTAACCACGCAAGTGCGCTTGTCAAGAGTCAACTCCCGCCCCACGATGGATGGGTCGGCGAGCTTCTCGCGCGAGGCTATGCGGTACTTCTGCGCCTTGATGTCGTATTCGAGGAATCCCCAAGAGGTGAGAATCTCGTTGTCGGCAGTACGTTCGTTGCTGAGGAATGCCGATCGCGGCTCCAACGTGCTCTTGTCGAAGGCTATGCCGGCAGTGATGCGGTTGCCTTTCCAGTCCACCGGCAGTTCGGGCACCTCCACTTGCACATTCTTCGGGTCTATGAAACCTTTGAAAGCCAACAGGCCCATCTGGTCTGCTGGCAGACAACTATGTATGAGGCGAACGCCGCCCTCCAGATAGTAGGCCGACGTGTCAGCACTGACACGCACATTGCCAGCAAATCCCAGTGCGTTATTAAGCGTGAATCCAGCATCATCGGCTATGAAGCCTGTAGCAACAGTCACACCGCGATTGTCTGGAGCTATGGCATCCATGAAGATGCGCTGATGGCGATTCTCCTCATCAACGTAATCTATATATCCCTTACCACTATAGAACTGGTTGCCCGACACAAGTACATCGGCATCATAGAACTCATGGTATTTATTGTCACGAGCGGCAAGGATGGAGGCCTTGTTGATTACGCGCATCTCGGCATCAGCATCCACATGCAACGTGTCGCCAGACGGTGCAATAGCAGCATCGGCCACCTCAAGCAGAAAGACCTGCTTGGCGGTGAGCTGTGCCTTGTCGTAGAGATAGCCTCCTCGTATGGCGAAGAATTGCAGACTGTCCTGTTTGGGATGCGTAGAGACAAAGCGTGCACCGGGCATCTTCTTGCCCACGCGGTCGCGCAGCGGCGTATCCTCCATTCCCATTGTGTTCTCGCTGCGACTGTTCATCAGGTCAAGACTCTTCTTCTCCATCTGCCATGAGAACTTGTCCACATAGGCCAAGTACTGCAAGACGGGCAACTCCGTGCGTCCTATGGCATCGTTGGCGGTAAAGTCAGCATAGTGCTCCTTATAATCCACGTGCGCCTTCATATTGCTGGCACGGAAGGCCTCGCGGTCATATAGACTGCTGTGCAACACAAAATCGCTCACCTTGGCATCCATCTCGTGCGTACCAAGGGCAAAATGGTCTGACTGCAACGTGCCATCCACATGCACCGTAGCAGAGCCCGATGCCATCGCACCTTGCGGCATCAACGCCACATAGCCATTCAACACCGACTCGCCATGGAACATAGAGAATGGCGTACCACCACGCATCTGCGCCACCTGCATAGAGTCCTCGTAGGGATGCCAGCGTTCGATGGCTCGTCCATTGTGGATTTCAGGAAAACCCTGCTCCTCGCGCACATAGAACGTGTCAGTCACAGCATACATAGAGTCTGGCAAAAAGAGGATGGCATTGGACAGCGTGGTGGAGGTCAGATAATCAAGACGTCCGCGACCATGAAGACCATGATAGCTCAGGTCTATAGTATTGGTGAAACGGCCCTTGCCGCCATAGGTAGGGAAGCCCTCGGGCGGCGTCTGACGCACGAAACCGAGCGAATAGTCCGGCTGCACACGTAGCGGCTCACGAAACTCAGGGAAGATGCCTGCCGAGGTCAGCACACCGTCAAACCAGAGACTATCTGTCTCAAAATCGTCAAGATTGTTGACTACGAAAGGGTCGAGAGTAAAATAGAAGTTGTCTTTCTTGTAGGCTCCGTGCTGCATATCCTGCACATCATAATAAACATAGCTTGGCTCCTTGCTGGTCAGCACTGGATAGCCCGTAGTAGCCTTGAGCCCGTTATGGTTATTGGACTCGTCAATCTGAATTGTGGCTACGAGTCCTCGCAGAGGCGTACGCACAAGGCGCTCCTCGTCAGGCTTGTCAAACATCTTCACATAGAAATAGAGCGAGTCAACCTGCGGCAAGTCAAGGTGGAACTTCTCGTATGAGAAAGCGCCATCGGTAACAAACATCACGAAGCGTCCGGCATCTATACGGCCGGAGAAACTGATGTCGCGGTTCTTATGCACCACGAGCTGCCCCTTGCGCGGATAGATTGCCACCTTCTGGCTGTCGCTAACCACAAACTTCTTAATGCCCTGTACGCGGAGGTCGTTGTTCGAAAGGTCGAGACGCGCATTGCCATTTTTCGACGACGACTCAAGCACGATGGCGTCATAGTCGTAGTTCTTCACTTGGTTGAAGGCCTTGACGTAGGCCGTCAGCTTGGGCTTGCAGACCACGCGCTGCGTACTCTCGTTGAACGAGACAAGTCCCGACCCAGCCAACTTATGAACCATGGAGCGCGCCTGAACCACGTCGAGGTGTATCGCTTTGGCAAACTCGTCAACGTAGAATTCTCCATCCACTCCTTTCTTCTTAGAATAGTTGTAGATGAGTGTCGTGGGGTTGACTTCGTCAATACCCTGCAGCTCGCGCGCCTTGCGCATAGAGAAGTAGTTGGCACTCTCAAAGGAGCAGAACGACACGTCGCCCTCCGAGCCAAGGTTGGCAAAAACTACTTCATCGCTACCCACACGCCACGATATGTTCTCGCAGAAGATGTCCAGATTATGGTAGCTATCGGTATATGGGCCATAGTAGTTGCGCTGAGGGTCATTGATGATGTTGACGGTCTTGTCCGTAGTCTGATAGCGCACGCTCACTCCATCGTTGGAGATGGAGTCGCCACCAAGGTTTATCACCACGCTGGCACGCTCCACGAGCAATCGAGTGTGTGTGATATTAAACTTGGCAGCTTTGACGCTGATAAAACGTTGCCCGTCACGATAGAATACCAGCGAGGCAGGATTTTTTTCATCATTAGGCACCATCTTGCCTCCGTTCATCATGAAGGTACCCTCATAGTCCACACCTTCAAGAATGTCTTTTATCTTAAAGTCTTTCTGATACGACTTGAATTGCGGGTAATTATATTTATCCGGCTCTTTCTTGTTGGAAAGCATGTCCTCCACGCGTCCGAGAATGGGACTTTTGAAATAGTTGGTGTTAGTGAAAAGTACGGAGTCGGCACTGAATTTGGGGAATTTAGTGTCTGACGTGTAGCGGTTGAGCACAGCCCAACAGACGGTGGTGGGCAGCCCCGTTCGGTCCCAGTTCAGACGGCCGCCTTGTCCTTCCCAACGGTTGTCGAGGTAGTAGTAGGTGCCCGTAGTGCCATAGATGGTGCCGTTGTCACTCTTACTGCCATAGTATAGCTCTATCGGGGTGTCAAAGCGCACCAACACATCTACACCATCAGTACTCATCGTGAACGTTGAGCCTGCCTGCGCCTGCCACAGGTTGCTCTGGAATTTGCACAGTGTGCGGTCTTTAGCCAGCTGGGCAGCAAAGTCGGCAAAGTCAAGCAGTCGCTTGCTGTTCTTGCCTTTCTTTTGTAGCATCTCGGCACAGTCCAGCCATCCCGATACGTTACTTTTGCCTACGGGCGTGGCATAGAATGTATTGATACCACTTATAAGTCCAGCAAGGTCGTTGCTCTTGATTTTGTTTTTCACCAGCGGAGCAAACATCGCCGTCAGGCGCTGCTGCTCATCGTTACTGCGCGAAGCATAGAACGACTTAAATTCCTCTATGATAGCAGCGTTGGCTTTTGCCCTGTCGCTGTCTTTGCCACTGCCATTGAGCTGTTGCAACAGTTGTTCGGGAAGCCCCTCGGCTGTCAGTTCTATGCCTTTATTCTTCTGTGCCATTAGCACACCACTTACCATCATAGCCACCACAAGCAGCCATATCTGTCTAATTCTCATAGTTATATTTTTTTTGCTTACTTATTTATTTCATTACAACACACTATCTGTGCAATTAGCAAAAGTATTAAATAATGTGATACCACATACTTCCCATTGGTCATAACATACAAACAATCAGATGTGAATATTTTAGATGCTGTCACAATACACACGGCGCGCATCACCATCAACGGTGGCAACGCACGCCGTAGTTGCTTTGAGGCATCTATTCTACGTGTTGTAAGCAATCAGCGGATTGTGCTGCAACAAAGTCCTGTGTCAATCTATTATTCTTAGTCAATCCATCTGTCGCCTTTACTGCCTACTCTCAGCACAGCACTACCCAGATGCCGTCTGACTTGCGACCTTTACGACCTACAAGCCCCTGCTCTTGCATCTTTTTGATAATCTTGTACACCGACGTGCGTCCCAGCCCCACTTGCGCCGCAATTTCTGGAAGAGTAGCATGCGGTGTCTGCTTCATTATATGCATGATGTCGTGTTGGATGCCTGTCGGGGTTGTTTTGGTCTTTTGTGGTTCTGTGTATGCAAATCGCATCCAGTCGTCAGCTTCCGACGCATGCGGGATTTGACTGTATGGCGTGATGGCGTGATGTCCGCGACGGAAGAATGTTACAACAAAGAATCCGTCGGTCTCAAATACTGGCTCCGGAAGGCCGGCTTCCGCCATGTCTCTACGCATACGCGGTATTCCAGAACCTATATGCTCTACAAGCCTCATCTTATTGAAGAGACCAAAGATGAGCGGGTTACGCGACATACTGCGCCGTCCGAAATCTTGCGCCACCAGAGGTAGGGCACCTCCGGGGTTGGTGACTTCTACTCGGTCATCAAAGACTTCTATCGTGATGCTTGCTCCCATCTCAAAGTAGTCACGATGCGACAATGCGTTGATTATTGACTCTTTGAACACGTTGAGTGGTATTTCCCACACCTCGCGGCGCGGTCCTATGCCTGTTATCTCGTAAGCCACGGTCAGCGTGCTCTGAAGCCACGCCATAGCTTTATGGTACTGCTGCACAAGGGGACCTCCAAATGTTTTGTCATCTATGATGTACACTTTGTCTATTCCTTTGAAGCGCACAC
This sequence comes from Bacteroidales bacterium, assembly GCA_017451385.1. GTDB lineage: Bacteria > Bacteroidota > Bacteroidia > Bacteroidales > P3 > Colimorpha. The sequence continues at coordinate 149,112 of JAFSPS010000008.1, read as the reverse complement.
AGCGTATGACGGCATGGAAGAAGTATGTCTCCGGGCTTTTTGCGAAAAACAGCACTCCGCCTCGTTTTGCATGACCATCTTCGTCAAACACCTGCATATTTTCAAGTATCTGGCCCACGGGGATGTCTGCCGACATTCCTGCCTCTCGACGGAACTCATTAAAGTTATCCTCATCAAGATTTGTTTTCAAATCGACACGAGGCATTGGTGCCGCATCAAAGAATAGTTTGTTGTTGCTTACAAAGAGGTTTCGTATTACATCAACACTCGTTACTTTCTGGCTGTTGGCGCCTTCTCTTATGTATATTGTTCCTGCCAGAAAGTATGGTTTGTCGCGTCCCGCAGGAACTTCTATCACCCACACTTCTTTGCCGTCAACTTCTACGCTGTATAGTTTGCACGATAGGCTCGGTGATATTTCGCCAATACTCAACTGTATGGCAGAACGCTTTTTGTTTTCTATCTTGCAGCCTATTATCTCGTTGTGGTCGGTTACGCCTATCAGGACAAAACCGCCTGCCGCATTTGCGAAAGCACATACTTCTTCCGTAAGTTCACGTATTTTTGATGGTACGTCTCTTTTGAAATCCACATTAAAGTCTTCGCCTCCTGCAATTAATTCTTTGATTTTCTGTACACTTATCATAACTAATCATTTTTTATTTCTTTTACAAAAGTACAAATATTATTTCAAAAGTACATTTTTTCTGAACTTTTGAGTACTTTTTTTGAACTTTCAAAAATCTTACACAACGGGTATCGTGAACACCACGCCAGTAAGATGCAAGCATATTTTTTGAACAAATAATCTCATTGGTTTACAACTAATTGACAAATGGGTCAGAACGGATTTGGCAGGGTTGTCGCGTTGCATTACTTTTGCATTTGTTTTTGAACCGCAAATGCATTTCTTCTAACAGACAAAAAAATCAAAATAAATAAACTATTTAATTAACCAAAACAATATCAAAATGAAAAAAACACTTTTTACCATTGCGCTTGCCGCAACAATCGGCCTGATGATGACCGCCTGCGGCGAAAATGAAGTCGAGATGACTAAGATGCTGTCGAACGAATCTGTAACTATCGATGGCACACACGACCAACTTCTCGATGTCTCTGACTCCGTCAAAGTAATTCTTACCAATCCTTCGGGGAAGGATAACGACTGGGAGGTACAAATGATTATTCCAATGACGAGTACCATCCCATGGAGCGAAGTGGACGGCACAGACCCCAAGGCCGATACATACTACACTCCAAAGATGGGAAATTTGAGCGTTGATTTCACAGATGCCAATGAAGCAGAAATTGATTATGATATAAGGCCCGATTGGGATGTCGTGAAAGCCCTTTTAGCATCAGAAAAGGTTATCGAAAAGAAGGTTACAGTCAAACCATTATGGGGTGGCAAGAAATACAAGGATGCTAAGGTTATCTTTGACAAAGTTGCCGGTGCAAAAATCACTCGTGCCGACCTCGATAAAACCTATAACTCATCATCTTCTTCTTCCTCATCGTCCTCCTACAGCAGTACCGACATCGACGACGATGATATCGACTTCGACGACCTCGAAAAAGCTGTAGATGCCAGCCAAAAAGCCCTAAAAGCCGCTGGCAAAGCCGCAAAAGCTGCCAATAGCAAAGACATGAAAGATGCTCTTGACGCATACGGCGACGTACTTGATGCCTACGGGAGCATGCTTAAATAAAAATCTTTTTCATCTTACATAACATCAGAACAGAAAAGGCTGACTTACGTCAGCCTTTTCGATTTGTCTTTTTTTTCGATTAATCGTTGCAGAGTTTCTTCTTTTTCTCATTGTACAAATTCTCAAGCTCCTCCATCTGCTCAAGGAGCTTTAGGTTCTCTTCCATCGAACATTCGGATGAATTCGAGTACGCATCGGCATATTTTATTGCCATCTCTAACTCCGTACAGCTTTCCGCCTTTTTGATGGCATTCTTCTGCTCTTTAAGAGCACTCTTGGCGTCCTTGTAGGCCTCGCTGCCGCCTTCGCAACCAGCCAGCATCAACACCCCCATAGCAACGGCGAGGGCGATAGAATCGGTTGTTCTTTTCATTGTTGTAAATTATTAATTAAATTATTAAACACTGTTCGAACGATGTTCAAACAGTACAAAAGAACGCTATTTGCAACATACGGACAAATCCACTCTAACCCATTTCGATAGCACACAGTCACTGCCTACTCCGCAACCTACCCCTACTCAAATATCCACATAAAAAAAACGCATCAACCCCCTGGGACTGATGCACTTTTACTACTAAATTATTTGTTCATTCCTCGTTGCGAATTGCAACCACCTCGGCGAGCGTGAGACCGCCCTGCCTCCCTATCTCGTAGAGAGGGAACGAGGTGTCGCCATGTATGAGGTTGGCAAGCATTGCCACGTGACCCACTGCGAAGAATGTGGCCTGAAAGGTGTCGTTTGGCTGCAACTTGGTCTGCTCGCTCCTAATGACGCGGAAAGTGTCGTTGCCCAGATACTCTGCCACGCACTCGCGACCCGGATTCCACCGCAGCCGTATGCGCTGCCCCTCCAACAACGAAGACGTCGAGACATGAGGTCCCAACACCACATCGCTCGACTGCGCAGTGGCAGAGGTGCCATAATGGGTGCAGAAATCGGAATAACTGCGATAGCCAAGACTGCGTGCCAGCACATTGAGGGTCTCAAGGCGCGGCATGGCATGCTCGCTGCCATAGTGGAAAAGGCGTTTCAAGGTATTGACACCTATGTTTACGCGCGTCTGGCTACGCACATATACTGCAAGGACTATGAAATCGGTGGCGCGCTGTGCCTCACAGCCTGCCGCCTCGCACAACAACCGTTTAAGGGTCTCTATATGTTGTATTTCGCTCTCGTTCATGACGGCAAAAGTACAAAAAAAAAAAATAGGACAATCATTCATTTTGACCCAAACCAAATGCAAAAAACTTTTTCCGCACACCAATTCGGCAAATAATAATATATTTGCACATTCATTCATATACCTATATTCCAATAATATCTATGGCTGACAACGATATTCCTTTTGACGATAGACCATCGGGCGAGGTAGAAGGCGCGTTCAACGTTACCACCCCCTATTTTGCCGACTATACGATGATTAGCGAGAGCGACACGCATATCTTATACAAGGCGCGCCGCTTCGGACGCTACTATGTGCTGAAGGGACTCGCCCCGCGCTACCGCGGCAACCCCGTGCAGATGGAATGGCTCTACAAAGAATACTGCATCGGGGTGAGCCTCAACCACCCAAACATAGTGCGTGTGCAAAGCATCGAGGACGACCCGCTGGTGGGGCGCTGCATCGTGATGGAATATGTGGAGGGAAAACCGCTGGACCAGTGGCTCACAACCCATCAAGGCACCAGCGAGCGACGCTATGTGCTGCGACAACTGCTCTCCGCCATAGCCCACTGCCACAGCCGTCAGGTGTGCCATCGCGACCTAAAGCCGGCCAACATCATTATTGCCGACGAGGGCGACGTGGTGAAGGTGATAGACTTCGGACTGGCCGACGGTCCGCAGTATGCCGCCTTCAAGCAGGCTGCGGGAACAGCAGGATGGGCAGCCCCCGAACAGACCTCAGGCGACACAGCCCACGCCGAGGCCGACATCTACGCCATAGGACTTATGATGCGACGCCTTATGCCGCATCAGTTCCGCCGTGCAGCACGCCACGCCACTCGCGTCAACCCCAAACGCCGCCCGCAGACAGCAGAGGCTCTGGCAAAAATGACCGAGAACCGCTGGCCGCTGCATACTGCCGTTACGGCCGTAATATTGGTGGCGCTCTATGTCTCCGCTATGCTTTACCTGCAACCCAGCGACAAGGTATATGCCACCACACTCGACGACGGGCAGACGCTGCACTACCGCATCGACTCTCGCCTCCAACGCCGTGCCACTATAGTGCGTCCCGCCGAGTGGGAAAGCTCTCGGCCAGACACTCTCGCACTACCCACAGGGCAGCTCACCATACCCGCAACCATTCGTCACGGACTCATCGACTACCACATCACAACCATAGGGCAACGAGCTTTTGCCGACTGCCCCGATATAACGGCACTACACCTCGCCGAAGGATTGGAACGAATAGAGACACAAGCCTTTGACGGATGTGTGGGTATTTCCGACACAGTGGCTATCCCCACCACATTGCGCTGGATTGGCCTCCATGCCTTCAGCGGATGCAAAAAGATAGCTCACATAACATGGAAAGCCATACGCTGCGAAAGTGATGGAGGGGAGTTCGAATTCTTTTTCGACAAGTGTCATCGCCTGCACAGCGTGAACATAGAGAGCGGTGTAGAGGTGATGCCCGTCGCAATCTTCGGATTTATCGACTCGCTACAGACTGCCACGATTGCCGAAGGGCTGACAATACTACCCAACTACGCTTTCTCCAAATCAATGCTGCTCTCCGAAGTTCATCTGCCATCCACCCTGCACTCCATCGGCAAACAAGTCTTCCACTGCACCGCACTGAAGAACATAACCCTACCCGACTCGATTACCACCATTGGCGACGAGGCTTTCTGCACCTGTCCAGCACTACAAAAAATATACATTGGAAAAAACATCCGGCACATTGGCGACAAGGCGTTTAATATGTGCTACTCACTCAAAAGAATAACCATCGCAACACCGCAGCCGCCGACCATAGGCAATGGCGCACTGGAGCAGATTTCTCTCCTATCCAATCAACGCCCCGTGCTATATGTGCCCAGCGAGGCAGTATCAGACTATCGCAGCATAAACGAGGTAAAGAAGAACTGCTATGTGGCAGCAATACATAATTCATCCTCTAAAAAGAAATGATTAGCCCGCATACACTCCTTTTCTCATTCAAAGGTTTATGCCATATCCCATTCTTTGCATCTCCACACAAGGAACAAAACCGATTGCGCATCCGGATAATAGGACAAGATTTGCCTTTTTATAATTCGCTCGTCACAATTCACTAATTATTTGTAAATTTGCAATGTCGTTTTTACAACAAGGACACCTATAAACGCCAATGGGTGTCCCCTTTTGTAACACACACATATATAAATAATAACGTACGCCACATAGTGCTATGAAACAATATTTAGATTTGCTGCAACACGTGCTCAACAACGGCGTGGAAAAACACGACCGCACTGGCACCGGCACTATCAGCACCTTCGGCTACCAGATGCGCTTCCACCTTGACGACGGTTTTCCACTGCTGACTACCAAAAAGTTGCACTTGCGCTCCATCATCTACGAACTGCTTTGGTTTCTTCGTGGCGACACCAACATTCAGTATCTGCACGACCACAAAGTCACTATATGGGACGAATGGGCTGATGCCTCTGGCGACCTCGGCCCCATCTACGGACGACAGTGGCGCAGCTGGGGATGTGCCGATGGCTCTCACATCGACCAAATCTCTCAGCTGATAGAACAGATAAAGCATAACCCCGACTCTCGTCGCCTCCTCGTATCGGCATGGAATGTGGGCGAAGTGGACCAGATGGCTCTGCCTCCTTGCCACATCCTGTTTCAATTCTATGTGGCCAACGGACGCCTCAGCTGCCAACTCTACCAACGGTCGGCAGACATCTTCCTCGGCGTGCCGTTCAACATAGCATCCTATGCCCTTTTCACCATGATGATAGCGCAGGCCACAGGCCTCGGATATGGCGACTTCATCCATACACTCGGCGACGCACATATCTATAAGAACCACATCGACCAATGCCATCTGCAGCTGAGCCGCTCACCGCGTCCTCTCCCCACCATGCACATCAACGCCAGCAAACACGATATCTTCAGCTTCGACTACGACGACTTCCAACTTGAAGGCTACGACCCGCACCCTCATATCAAAGGCGAGGTGAGCGTGTGAATCAGTAGTGTGAATTCATCGAGCGAGACAGAATGCCCCTAACGGACAAAACTGTTAGGCCAATAACACAAAAGAACCACAATGTCAGAAAGCAAATCCACAAACTACTGTATCATAATGGCCGGCGGCCCCGGCAGCCGTTTCTGGCCCCTGAGTACCGAAGAGTACCCCAAACAGTTTATCGACCTCGTCGGTGTGGGCGAATCGATGATACAGCGCACCTTTCGCCGATGCGAGCAGATATGCCCGCGCGAAAACATCGTCATCGTCTCTTCCGAACGCTATGGCGACCTGATGCACCAACAGATACCCGGCCTGGCCGACTATCAGGTGCTGTGCGAACCATCACGCCGCAACACCGCACCCTGCATTGCCTATGCCGCCGCCGTCATCAAACGACGCTGCCCCGAAGCGACAATCTTCGTAACCCCTTCGGACCATTTCATCTCCGGATGGGACGCCTATGTTGACGATGTGCGTCAAGCCGTAGAGGTAGCCCGCCAGCAGGGATGGATTGTCACCATCGGCGCACAACCCTCCAACCCTAACACCAAGTATGGCTACATCCAATTTGACGAAGCCCTCACCACAGCAAAAGCAAACAACCTACACAAGGTGCTGACTTTTACCGAAAAACCACCCTACGAAGTAGCTCGCCACTTCATCGAATCGGGCGAATTCTACTGGAATGTAGGAGTCTTTGCATGGCGACTCGATGTGCTTGAAGCCGCCTACAGGCGCTTCCTGCCAGCCATTGCTGAGGCCTTCACAGGACTCTCCGAACGCACTCCCCGCGAAGAGATAGAACGCATCTACTCCATCTGTGAAAACATTTCAGTGGACCACGGCATCATTGAAAAAGCCGACAACGTATATGGCCTCAAAGCCAACTTCGGATGGTCGGACGTAGAAACGTGGGATGCCCTCTACAATACCTGCGACCACGACCGCAACGGCAACGCCTTCATCTCTGGCAACGTCTTTGCCTACGATGTGAAAGACTGCGTGGTGCATGTGCCGCAAGGCAAAACTATTGTGCTGCAAGGCCTTGACGGCTTTGTCATCACCGAGCGCGACAACACCATCATGATTTGCCGCCGCGACCAAGAGGAACGCCATGTGAAATTCATGTCCGACGTGGAGCTGGAACGCATGAACAAATAAACATACATCACCTCCACGCACACCAGCACCAACCTAACCATAAGAAACAAAAAAACACAACCATAATATGAAACGTTACGAAATCAAGCATTTGCTCAAAGACGATGTCAGCACCCTGCTCGACACCTCTATCAACATCAAAGGATGGGTTCGCACCAAACGCGGCAACAAGAACGTGGCTTTCCTCGCCATCAACGATGGCAGCATCATACACAATATGCAGGTAGTAGTGGACCTTGCCAACTTCGACGAGGACCTGATGAAAAGCATCACCACGGGGGCCTGCGTCAGCGTCGATGGCCGTCTGGTCAAGTCGCAAGGGCAAGGGCAAGCCGTAGAAGTGCAGGCTGAGAACATTGTGCTCTACGGTGCCGCCGACCCCGACAGCTATCCTTTGCAGAAAAAAGGACACTCCATGGAGTTCCTGCGCGAGATAGGACATCTCCGTCCGCGCACCAACACCTTCGGCGCCATCCTGCGTCTGCGCCACAACATGGCCTATGCCATCCACACCTTCTTCCACGAACACGGATTTTTCTATTTCCATACTCCACTCATCACCGCTTCCGACTGCGAGGGGGCAGGCGAAATGTTCCAAGTCACAACGATGGACCTCAACAACCTGCCACGTCGCGATGATGCTTCTATCGACTACGAGCAGGACTTCTTCGGCAAACAAACCTCCCTCACCGTCAGCGGTCAGCTGGAGGGCGAACTGGGAGCTACGGCATTGGGCAAAATCTACACCTTCGGCCCTACCTTCCGCGCCGAGAACAGCAACACACCACGCCACCTCGCCGAATTTTGGATGATAGAACCCGAAATGGCATTCTACGACCTCGACAGCCTCACCGAACTCGAAGAGGAATTTATCAAATACTGCATCCGTTGGGCTCTCGACCACTGCATGGACGACCTCGAATTTCTTAACAAAATGGTGGACAACGGCCTCATCGAACGCCTCAAAAGCGTGATAAACACCGACTTCGTGCGTCTGCCATACACCGAGGGCATCGCCATTCTCGAAGAGGCCATCAAGAACGGCAAGAAATTCGAATTCCCCGTCTATTGGGGCGTTGACCTCGCCTCAGAGCATGAACGCTACCTCGTGGAAGAGCATTTCCGCCGCCCCGTCATCATGACCGACTACCCGAAAGACATCAAAGCCTTCTACATGAAGCAGAACGACGACGGCAAAACGGTGCAAGGCACCGACGTGCTTTTCCCTCAAATCGGCGAAATCATAGGTGGCTCCGTACGCGAAGAGAGCTTGCAGAAACTCACCGCACGCATGGACGAACTACAGATGGACCGCAAAGGCATGGAGTGGTACATCGACACCCGCCGCTATGGCTCATGCCCCCACGCCGGCTTCGGCCTCGGCTTCGAGCGTCTGATGCTTTTCATCACCGGAATGGCCAACATTCGCGACGTCATCCCATTCCCACGCACTCCTAAAACAGCCGAGTTTTAAACTACGATAAACCAGATAATAACAACTTGCCGACCGACGAGCAATACATGCGACGCTGCCTGCATCTGGCAGCCAACGGGTTGGGACGCACGCGTCCCAACCCGTTGGTGGGATGCGTCATAGTACGCGACGGCATCACCCTTGCCGAAGGATTCCACCAGCACTATGGCGGCAACCACGCCGAGCGCAACGCCATCCTCTCCACCTCTGCCGACCTACATGGCGCAACACTATACGTCAACCTCGAGCCCTGCTCTCACCACGGCAAGACTCCTCCCTGCGCCGACCTTGTCATTTCTCGCGGCATCAGCCGTGTGGTATGTTGCAACGACGACCCCAACCCTCTCGTTGCCGGTCGTGGCTTCGCCAAGCTGCGCGCAGCAGGCATCGACATTGTGCAACATGTGCTTGAAAAGGAGGGCCGATGGCTCAACCGTCGCTTCTTCACCTTCTTCGAGCAACACCGCCCATACATAATACTGAAATGGGCAGAAAGCGCTGATGGCTTCATGGCCCCCGACCGAGCAACGTGGACATCCGAAGGGCATCCCTACTGGATTTCCTCTCCGCAGCAGACCCTCCTCTCCCACCGCTGGCGCACCGAAGAAGCAGCCATACTCATAGGTTCCCAGACCTTCATCGACGACCATCCGCAACTCACACCACGCCACTTCTATGGCACCTCCCCACAACCCATAGTGCTCGACCGCAGCCATCGCCTTGCCAACGTACCCGAACACTGGTGGCACCTCGACAGCCCTACTCCCGACAAGGTTATCTCCTTCCTCTACGAACGCGGCATACAGTCTGTTATCATTGAAGGCGGACGCCATGTGCTCGACAGCTTCATCGCCAGCAACCTCTACGACGAGGTACGCATCCTGCGCTCCAGCACCATGTTGCGCAACGGTATGAAAGCACCCGACAAACCATCCCGCGACATAACCATCTACGAGTCATAACACCCAATGGCTGACGACACCTACAAGACAATATCGGCACCCGCCACAGGGCTCTACAAGGAGAAAGGCAGCAAGTTCATGGCTTTCGCATACCCTGTGGCATCGGTAGATGATGTGAAAGCTCATCTTGACAATCTGCGAAAAAAATATTTCGACGCACGCCACCACTGCTATGCCTACATCCTCGGAGCCGACGGCTCCTCCTATCGCGCCAACGACGATGGCGAACCATCAGGTACAGGTGGACGCCCTATCCACGGACAACTGCTGTCATTCGAACTCACCGACACCCTAATAGTCGTGGTGCGCTATTTCGGTGGCATACTTTTGGGAGCATCGGGTCTCGCTAACGCCTACAAAGCCGCCGCACGCGACGCACTATCCAACGCCACCATCATTGAGAAAACAATCAACAACACCTACCGACTGCACTTCGAATACCCACTAATGAACGACGTAATGCGACTGCTCAAAGAGCAAGGACTGGCACCTTGCAACCAACAGTTCGACCTCGACTGCCACCTCGACTTCGCCGTGCGCAAGTCGCAAGCACAGCGAGCCTACGACGCCTTCGCACTCCTCCACGGAGTATCGATTGAACAATTATAAACCGACTGAAACAACCATATATTCCGCACACTATACATTTATGGACGAAATACTTCTTGAACTGAACGAAGCACAACGCGAGGCTGCTGCCTGCATTGACGGCCCTGTGATGATTATTGCCGGTGCTGGCTCTGGCAAGACGCGCACACTGACCTACCGCATAGCACACCTCATCAACGAAGGCGTCGATTCCTTCCGCATCCTCGCACTGACCTTCACCAACAAGGCAGCACTCGAGATGCGCGAACGCATCAAGGCTCTCGTAGGTCCTGAAGCCAAAAATATTTGGATGGGCACTTTCCACTCCATCTTCAACAAAATACTACGGGCAGAAGGCGCCAAGCTGGGCTACACCCCCAGCTTCACCATCTACGACACCGACGACAGCAAAGCCCTCATACGCCAGCTCGTCAAAGAGCTGAACCTCGACAGCAAACTGTATTCCCCCAGCATCGTGCTCAGCCGCATCTCTATGGCGAAAAGCGCACTGATGCTCCCGCTGGACTATGCCAACAACGCTGAGGCAATGCAGACCGACAAGGAGGGCAAACGCCCCATGATTGCCGAAATCTACAAACGCTACAACGAGCGCATGCACCGCGCCAATGCCATGGACTTCGACGACCTGCTGGTGAACACCAATATCCTGCTGCGCGACTTCCCAGATGTGCTGATGAAGTATCAGACTCGTTTCCAACACATTCTCGTCGATGAGTATCAGGACACTAACTATGCGCAATACCTCATCGTCAAGAAACTCGCCGCCCGCCATCAGAACATCTGCGTCGTAGGCGACGACGCTCAGAGCATCTACGCCTTCCGTGGCGCCAACATCGAAAACATACTCAACTTCCGTCGCGACTACCCGGGCGTGCATCTCTTCAAACTCGAACAAAACTACCGCTCCACGCAGAACATTGTGGGGGCGGCAAACTCGGTCATAGCCCAAAACAAGGAGCAGATAAAAAAAGAAATATGGACCGACAACGGCGAGGGCAGACGCATTCGCCTGCTACGTGCCGATGATGAACGCCACGAAGGCTACCTCGTGGCAGATGCCATACGCGACGCCATCATCGATGACGACCTCGATTACAAAGACTTCGCCATACTCTATCGTACCAACAGCCAGTCACGCTCCATGGAGGAGGCACTGCGCAAGAACAATATCCCCTATCGCATCTATCAGGGCATCTCCTTCTACGGACGCAAAGAAATCAAAGACGTACTGGCTTACATGCGCGTAGTGGTGAACAACCACGACGACGAGTCGCTCCTGCGCATCATCAACTATCCCGCACGCGGCATCGGACAGACCACCCTCGACAGACTGCGCGCCGCAGCTGCCGACAACGGTATCAGCATCTGGACGGCTATAGAGAATCTCGCAGCTCTCGACACCGGCATCTCCACCGCCGCAGCCACCCGAATAAACGAATTCATGGCCATGATAAAACGTTTCACCGCCATGATGTACACAACTGACGCCTACACCCTCGGCCGTCAGATAGCTTACAACTCGGGCATCATCCGACTTCTCAAAGAGGACACAGACCCTGAAAATGAAGGCCGACTGGAGAACATTCAAGAACTCCTCAACGGCATTCAGGAGTTCTGCGAGACCACGGACGAGATAACCCCCGACAGCCCCGAAGATGCTGCGGTAGAAAACGGAGAACAAAAAACGCTCGACAGGTTCCTGCAACAGGTCCTTCTCCTCACCAGCGAGGACAAAGAGAAAGACGACCCCAACAAAGTAGCTCTGATGACAATTCATGCCGCCAAAGGACTTGAATTTCCCCAAGTATTTGTCGTCGGAATGGAGGAGAACCTCTTCCCCTCCTTCATGTCCATTGGCGATAGGCGCAGCCTCGAAGAGGAACGACGACTCTTCTATGTCGCTATGACACGCGCCATGAAGAAGCTGACGCTCTCCTTCGCCATGACGCGCTACCAATACGGCAAATCATCCACACAGGAACTCAGCCGCTTCGTCGAAGAAATTGACCCTCGCTATATCGAACTGCCCAACAAGAGAAGTGCATTCCCCAAAGCAGGCACCCTGCCGCGAGCCTTTGCCAGCCTACCACGCACTTCCGCCAGCAAACCCACCTACAAGCCCGCAGCACGCACCGTCCCCACCAAACCCACCCTGCGCAATGCCCCAACACCTCCACGGCCAAAACAAGAACAGGACAAAATACAAGTTGGCGTTACCGTAAAGCACGATATTTTCGGCATCGGCAAAGTTACCGATATCGACATCTTGGGCGGCGAGAGACGTGCCAAAATATTCTTTGAAACCTCTGGCGAACGAATCCTACTCCTTAAATACGTAAAACTTAAAATCGTTGAGGACGACGACGAGTAGGACATACAACAATAAGCTATATGAGAATAGTCATACAACGCGTCAATGAGGCAAGCGTCGCCATCGACGGTAAAACAGTCGGGAGCATCGGCTGCGGCATGATGATTCTCGTCGGCATCGAAGAGACCGATGGCGACGAAGACATCGAATGGCTCTGCCGCAAGATAGTGCAACTGCGCATATTCAACGACGGCCAAGGCGTAATGAACCTGCCCATCACCGACGTGGCGGGAAGCGACGTGCTCCTCATAAGCCAGTTCACACTCATGGCATCAACCAAGAATGGCAACCGCCCCTCCTACATCCGCGCCGCACGACCCGAAACAGCCATACCCATCTACGAACGTCTCATAACACACCTCTCCTCTTCGCTCGGACATCCCATACAGACAGGCCGTTTCGGCGCCGACATGCAAGTCAGCCTCGTCAACGACGGACCTGTAACCATCTGCATTGATAGCAAAAACAGAGAATAGAACACAAAAAAAATTGTATTATAACAACTTTTTTGTACCTTTGCAAAATGATGGAGAATACTCTTTTTACAATAAAAAAACACCAAAACGTACCTATAAACAATTACTCGTATTCGCTAACGCACCACAAAAACACAAAAACAGATATAATAATACTAATCAATAATCAAAACATCATGAAAAAAATCTTATCATTTGCATTGGCCTTGCTTTTCAGCTGGTCAGTATTCGCTCAAGACGCATATTATCAGTCTTTTGATGCCGCCACCTCCGAATGGAGCATAGCAGACGAATCCTCATGGCAGTATATGCCCAATTGGGGGTCCTATGTTTCTGTAGCACCTGCTGGCACACTCTCCACTGATAATGCCTACCCCTACCTCTACTCCCCTGCCATGCAAGTCACCGAGGCTGCTAACGGCGGCGAAGTCAAATTCCTTGCTGCTTCCGCCAACTATGACGAACAGAACCCCAATGAGAACAGCGTTGCTTTCTTTATGGTTTATGCTATCGTTGATGGCGAAAACGTCGTTGCCTTGGGTAACGACTCCGTCCATTCCACGCGCCAATACATGAAGCAGGTATCCTTCCCACTCTCGAGCCTCAACCTTACTACTGGCACACACCAGATTCAAATCGTCATCCAGCACTACGGCCAAGCCAATGCTGGTGGAATACTCGAAATCGACGATGTCGTCATCAGAAACCGTGCTGATGCCTATGTCATCACCTTCATTCCCTACGACGAGGAAAACTATACAGGCTCTATGAACTATATGGTGACTGGTGAGAATGGCACCCTCATAGCCCCCGAATGTGGTTTTTCCGTCAGTGGTAAACACTTTGTGCAGTGGGGAACCATTGATGAGAATGGCGATGCACTTTACTTCGGTGCTGGTGCAGAACTGGAAGGAATCGTCATGGATATGATTTTTTATGCTATCTTTGAAGATGGCGAAGGCGACGAACCTCAACCAGGTCCTGAAAATCCCGATGTGTGGACTGTCACTTTCAATGCTAATGGCGGCCAGGGCACTATGAATCCTCTTTATTTCGACACAGAGGACGACAACTGGTTCAATCCCAGCCAGCAAAGCTGCACCTTCACTCGTCAGGGCTACCACTTCGTTGGTTGGTCGCTGTCCCCCAACGGCGCTATTGAAAATACCGAAATAAACATCACCAGCAATATCACATTATACGCCATCTGGGAAGAAGACTCCGAACCGCAGCCAGGTCCAGACCCTGAACCGCAGCCCGGCCCATCAGCCATCAACGACATCAACAACGCCAACATCAGCATCTATCCCAACCCCGCTCAGAGCTTCGTCCGCGTCAATGGTGTCACCATCAGCAGCCTCGAACTTCTCGACCTCACTGGCCGCATCATCATCACTTCTGAGGACAACACCATCAACATCAACGGTATCAACAACGGCGTATATATGCTCCGCATCAACGCCGCAGAAGGCACCGCTGTACGCAAGATTGTAAAGCGTTAAGCTTATAATTTAAACCATTTTTAAAGCGAGAGGGTATTATTTTTATGCCCTCTCGCTTTTTTTTGTTGCAGTTTACTTTTTTTTCTATCTTTGCAATAGAAACTATAATGCTCACTTTCTAAAAATAATAGAGCATTCACCTAAACGAATAGAACATAATTACATAATAATCAGCAATTAACCAACGCAAACTCCATTCAAGATAAAAATCTAACCAATAAACATAATACTATGAAAAAATTATTATCATTTGCATTGGCTCTGCTTTTCAGCTGGTCAATGTTTGCACAAGTCGACATCACTGAGGATGCGTACAGATGTGATTTCAGTGACGTTACAGGATGGACCACAGATGCACCACAGAACAATGTCAACTGGGACATTGACGAAGTTTTGTACGAAGACGACTTCTGCGCCTACACCACAGTCGCTAACGTCGCCATCTACTCTCCCACAATCCAAATCGCTCCAGAGGACATCACCTCTGGCTCCTTAAGATTTTACCAAATCGTAGTACCCGAAACGCAGGGAGCCTCAGTATCTGCCACCATGCAACTGATGGTCGTTGTCAATGGTAATCCGACGTTACACACCCTAAACGCTATCTCTTCTTCCGATGGTTGGAGAGCTATGACTGTCAATTTCAATCAACTGCAAGAACTCTCTGCTTTAACCTCCAGCGCAACAGTTTGTTTCGGCTGGGTGAGCAAAGAGCTTTCCTCCGGCGGCTACCTCATTCTTGATGATGTAACTATTCGCAAACGTTCCGACGCCTATTTCGTCACTTTCATACCAGAAGATGAAAATGAAGACTCTTTCGACCTGGTTACCGAGCCAGGCGGATATCTCACCTTCCCCACTGCAACCAGATTTTCTGTACCCTCCGGCAAAACCTTTGTGAGCTGGGATGAATATGTCTCATCCAACGGGAACCTCGAATACAATAATATCAGCATCTCCGAGAGAGGCTATTACCAATTAGACCACGACGCCTTCTTCGCACAATATTGTCATACCACCTCAGAGCTCAGACCTTACACCATCACTTATGTCGCCAATGGTGGCTCTGGCACCATCGCTCCTTCCATAGCCTATTACAACTTCCAGCCCCACGTCACTCTCGCTTGCACCTACAACCCTCCCGCTGGCAAACAGTTCAAATCATGGAATACCGATGTCAATGGCATAGGTATTACTGTAAATCCTGGAGAAGTTATTTCTATTGACCAGGAAAATGAATTAAGCGAAGGCATCACACTCTACGCTATCTGGGAAGATGCCACAGCAGAAGAAGAAGTGTTCACCATCTCCTTCAACGCCAATGGTGGCCAGGGCACTATGGCCCCCATCACCATCAGCCAAGACGACCCCTACCTCAACGTACACAACATCTCCTGCACCTTCACCAGAGCGGGCTATCAGTTCGCCGGCTGGGCTACCACTCCCAACAGCTACCCACTCTCCGGCGAAATCACTGTACAGGGCGACATGACGCTCTACGCCATCTGGGTGGAAGACCAGAATCCTCAAGCCGAGGTGTTCACCATCTCATTCAACGCTAATGGCGGTCAAGGCTCTATGGCCCCCATCACCGTCAGCCAAGACGACCCCTACCTCAACGTACACAACATCTCCTGCACTTTCACCAGAGCGGGCTATCAGTTCGCCGGCTGGGCTACCACTCCCAACAGCTACCCACTCTCCGGCGAAATCACCGTACAGGGCGACATGACGCTCTACGCCATCTGGGTGGAAGACCAAAATCCTCAAGCCGAGGTGTTCACCATCTCATTCAACGCTAATGGCGGTCAAGGCTCTATGGCCCCCATCACCGTCAGCCAAGACGACCCCTACCTCAACGTACACAACATCTCCTGCACTTTCACCAGAACAGGCTATCGCTTCGTTGGATGGGCAGTATCCCCCAACAGCTATCCCCTCTCCGGCGAAATCACCGTACAAGGCAACATGACACTCTACGCCATCTGGGAGGAATCCAACGAGCCCGAAACGCCCAACGTTTGGACAGTAAGATTTGATGCCAACGGCGGTCAAGGCACTATGGGCCCCATATATTTCTACATCGCCAACGGCGACAACTGGTTCTCTCCCACCTCACAAAACTGCCTCTTCACCCGCGACGGCTATCGCTTCATCGGTTGGTCTCAAACCCCCGACGGTAATGTTATAACCTCTCAGGTCAACATCACTCGCGACATGACATTCTACGCCATCTGGGAGAAAATTACCGAACCCGGCCCGACAGCTATCAACGACATCAACAACGCCAACATCAGCATCTACCCCAACCCCGCTCAGAGCTTCGTCCGCGTCAATGGTGTCACCATCAGCAGCCTCGAACTCCTCGACCTCACCGGCCGCATCATCATGACTTCCGAGGACAACACCATCAACCTCAACGGTATCAACAACGGCGTATATATGCTCCGCATCAACGCCGCCGAAGGCACTGCCGTACGCAAGATTGTGAAGCGTTAATCCTTCTTTTCTAACCAATCTCAATAAGAGAGGGCCATCAATCGATGCCCTCTCTTATTTTATACAACGATTTGCCATATTTTTTCTATCTTTGCAAATTGATAATATCCTACTTCTCCTGCACTGACTATCACATAGAAATATCAACAACATATCACATATTAAAACCGCTTCTCATCCTGACTTATAAAACAAACAAACTTATATGACAAGAAAAACATTCTTTTTCGCGCTCTTTATGAGCATCGCCATGCTGTTGCCCACGGCCTTGCGCGCCGACGAGGGTATGTGGCTGCTGTCGCTGATAGGCAAGAACTACAACGACATGAAAAAACAAGGCTTCAAACTTAGCCCCGAAGACATCTACAGCGTCAACAGCAGCTGTATCAAAGATGCCATTGTCGGTCTGGGCAACAATGGGCGCCCCTTTGCCCATTTCTGCACTGGCGAGATTATCTCCGACCAAGGCCTCATCACCACCAACCACCATTGCGGCTACGGCAAGCTGCAGGAGCACTCCACTGTCGAGCACGACTATCTGCGCGACGGCTTCTGGGCATACAGCAAGAATGAGGAACTCCCCAACCCAGGCCTCACTGCCTCCATCCTCATCCGCATGGAGGACGTTAGCGACCGCGTCAACCGCGAACTCAGCGACGAGATGAGCGAGGCCGACCGCAATGCTGCCATCAAAGAGATTTGCACCAAAATAGCCGACGAGGCAAAACGCGGCACCTACTACGACGCTATGGTCAAACCCATGTTCCAAGGCAACCAGTTCTTCCTCTTCGTGCATGTCATCTACAAGGATGTGCGCCTCGTGGGTGCTCCGCCTTCAAGCATGGGCAACTTCGGCGGCGATGCTGACAACTGGTCATGGCCGCGCCACACCTGCGACTTCTCCATGTTCCGCATCTATGCCAACCCCGACGGCAGCCCTGCCGAGTACAATGCCAGCAACGTGCCGCTGCACCCCAAGCACCACCTGCCTGTCAGCATCCGCGAACTGAACGACGGCGATTTTGCCATGGTCCTCGGTTTCCCCGGCACCACCGACCGTTTCCTCACCTCCTACGGCCTCAAAGAGACCACCGACATCACCAACAAACTGACTCACGAACTGCGCGACATCAAAATTGAGATACTGCGCGAAGAAATGCAAGCCAGCCAGAGCACACGCATCAAGTATGCCTCCAAATATGCCAACTGCTCCAACTACTGGAAATACACCGCAGAGCAGAACAAGGCCCTCAAAGCTCTGAACACCATGCAGCTGAAACAAGACCTTGAGAGCGATTACCGTGCGTGGGCTCGCACCCAGCAACCCAAATACGGACAAGCCCTCGGACTCATCGAAGATGCCTATGCCCTACGCCGTCCTTACCAGAAAGCCATGCTCTATGTGGCTGAAGGCCTGCTCACCGGCACCGAGCTGCCATTCAACGCCTACCGCCTCGGACTCGCCATAGAGCGCGCTCTCGGCGAGGAAGACTACGACACCCGCATGGCACAACTGGAGATGGTGAAACAACGTGCTGCCGACTTCTACAAGGACTATGAGCCCTCCGTAGAACGGCGCATTATGAAATCCTACTACAACTATGTCTTTGCCAACCTCGAAAGCCGCTACCGCCCCGACTTCATGAACACCGCAGCCAAGAAAGGTGGCAAAAAATTCAGCGACTTCAACGATTATGTGGACAAAATGTTCGACAAATCGGTCTTCGCCACCAAAGAGGCATTTGACGAGTTCATGAAGAAACCCGACATCGACAAGATGCACAAAGACATGATTTACATCGCTGGCGAGCAGAGCTACGAGAAATACATAGAAATCAACAACCTCATCCCTGAATCCTCGCGCGATGACATGGCTCGCGGAATGCGCGACTTCACCAACGGTCTGCTGCAGATGGCTTCCGGCAAACGCCTTATGGCTCCCGATGCCAACTCCACCATTCGCTGCACCTACGGCAACGTCAAAGCCTACAGCCCCGCCGATGGCGTTGACTATCGCTACTACACCACCCTGCTGGGCGTCATGCAGAAAGAAGACCCCAACGACCACGAGTTCATCGTACCCGAACGCCTTAAAAAACTCTACAACGAAGGCGACTTCGGACGCTATGCCAACAAACGAGGCGAACTGCCCACCTGCTTCGTCACTACCAACGACATCACCGGAGGCAACAGTGGCTCTCCCGTCATCAACGGCAACGGTGAGCTCATAGGTCTGGCTTTTGACGGCAACGGCGAAGCCATGAGCGGCGACATCGACTTCGAGGAGAACCTGCAACGCTGCATCTGTCTCGACGCTCGCTACATGCTCTGGGTCATCGACAAATATGCTGGCGCCACCAACCTCATTGAAGAAATGACAATAGTGAAGTAAAGATAAGATATTCAGATTTTTAGGGAAATAGCATGGATTTTCAGATTGGGAGAAATAAATCTTAATATCTCAAAATCTTAAAATCACAACATCTCAAAATCTTAAAATCACAACATCTTAAAATCTTAAAATCTCAAAATCTTAAAATCCTAACATCTTAACATCCTAACATCTTAACATCCTAACATCTTAACATCCTAACATCCTAACATCCTAACATCTTAAAATCTTAACATCCTAACATCTTAAAATCTCAAAATCTTAACATCTTAACATCCTAACATCTTAACATCCCCATCTTCGACTCATCAATGGGAGAAAGCGTAAGAGATTATGTTTTCTCCCATTTTTAATGCCCGCACGCGCGTAGCCTGACTGTCTCCATGCACATCAGGGTCCTCCCATCCGTCGCCGAGGTCACACTCCCACGAGAAGAAACAAACCAGCCGTCCCTCCCATATCAAGCCGTAGCCCTTAGGTGGCAAATTGTCATGCTCATGAATCTTTGGTAACCCGTTAGGGAAATCATATTGCTCATGATAAATGCCATGCGAGAACGGCAGCTCTACAAAATCCAATTCTGGAAACACCTTCTTCATCTGCGGCACCACAAAAGCTTTCAACCCATAGTTGTCGTCTATGTGGAGGAAACCTCCTCCTATGAGGTATCGCCGCAGGTTCTGTGCCTCCTGCGTGGAGAATACCACATTGCCATGCCCCGTCATGTGAACAAAAGGGTAGTTAAACAGCTCGCTGCTGCCCACCTCCACCGTAGCATACTGTGGCTCTATCCCCATCTGCTTATCTTGATTACAGAATGCTATGAGATTGGTGAGCGACGTGGGATTAGCATACCAATCGCCGCCACCGCCATATTTCAATAGTGCTATCTGTGTCTGCCCTTGTGCCGTGATGTCCGAAAGCGAGAAAACGCCAAGCATACACAGCAAGCATAAATATTTTTTCATCTCACCTCCGTGTTTTTGTTATGAGTCATGTGTGGTATTGTAATCATATAAAACAAAATATTCAACCCCAAACTACATTTTGCTTCATACATATTTGTGGTAGTGACTACACTTGTCAAATCACTATTTGCTTCACCTATCGCTTATCGTTCATTCATAAAATTCAGTGCACTAATGGCGTACAATGCTGCCGTCTCGGTACGCAAGCGTGTGTCGCCTAACGTTATTGGGGCGAAGCCTGCGGCAATCGTCATGTCTATCTCCTCTTTTGAGAAATCGCCTTCAGGCCCTATCAGCACCACTGCGTCGCTGCCAGCGCTATATACCGATGAGAGAGGCACACGCTGGTCGCCCTCGCAGTAGCACACCATTCGCACCGTAGCCCTGTCAGCAGCATAGCGTCCAACAAAGCTCCGCAAATCGACAGCGTCATGCAATGCCGGCAACATGGCACGCTGCGACTGCTTCATCGCACTAACGGCTATCTTATGCAGCCGCTCCACCTTCTGAATGTTGCGCTCCGAATGGTCACAGACTATCGGCGTAATCTCATCAACACCTATCTCTACAGCCTTCTCCACAAGCCATTCTATGCGTGCCGTATTCTTCGTCGGTGCCACAGCAAGATGCAGGCGAAAGGGGCGTACACGATAGTTCTCCTCGCATCGCTCCACAGCAACCACACACCCCGACGCATCGGGCCGCACCACACTGCAATGGCACAACCGGCCGCATCCATCAACCACCTCCAGTGTGTCGCCTTCACGAAGACGCATCACCTTGACACAGTGTCGCGACTCCTCTGCATCGAGCGTTATATATGGCGACGATATATCTGGTGAATAGAAAAAAGCCATCAGCCTATCATTTTTTCTGACTACTATTATATTTTCCTGCTATTGATTTATTCCTTTAACATTCCGTTCTTTCCTTTACCGCAAACCATATCGGGGAGAGTTCACAATTATAGCCATTCACCCCTTCTCTATGGTCTGACTACTGGCTACAGGCATCCTGTCCTACATATTCCCCTATTCCTCGCCGCAGCGCGTCTCGCCTCTCATTATCATTGACTGGGCCGTTTGCAACATCACAAAGGCATATTTACGCAACGGCGCAGCATGGGCGCTCTTGGTGGCGAAATAGTCCATCGGGTCGTTATCCATATAGCGGTAGAGGTGCTCATCGCGTTCCGCCACACCATAGACATAGAACCACTCGCCATCTACCACTCCAATCTTGTCGTCGGCACTGAAATAGGAGCAGGGACGCTGACGCCTCAACAAGTCGATGCCGAGCGTATGGTTGTCCCATGCCACAGGCAGCATGCCAAGCAGCGTTGGTGTGAGGTCTATCTGCATGGCCATGCAGTCTATCACGGCAGGCCGTATATGCGACGGACAGTGATAGAACAGCGGCACATGGTTGTAGGAGAGTGCCATATCATACTGACCGCTCATGCTGGCCCCATGGTCGGCAACAAAGACAAACACTGTGTTGTCAAACCACGGCCGTTCAGATGCCTTACGCATGAAGCGACCTATCGACCAGTCCGCATACTCTACTATCTTTTCTGTGATGACGCTGTGCCGCGGCACGAAGTCTATGTCGGTAGGCATCTCGTAAGGACCGTGGTCGCTGCACGTCAGGCAGGTGACGAAGAACGGCCGCTGCTTATCCATCGTATCTATGACCTCTATGGCTTTGTCAAGCATCACATGGTCTGGCACTCCCCATGTGCCCAAAATCTGCGATGCGTCATAGTCTTTCTGCGCATAGACACGCTCGTAGTCGTTGCCACGCAGAAAACCATTCATATTATCAAACTCCGAATCATGCGTGATGAAGAATGACGTGCTGTAACCAGCACCACGCAGGGCATGAGGCAATCCGCACATCTGCAGCATTACAGCACGCTTGAGCATGTGCTGCCGCAGCAACGCCGGCATGGCATAGAGAGAGCTGAAGATGCCGTTGTGCGTATGTATGCCTGCCGAATAGGCCTGACTGAACGTCAGCGACTGCCGCATCAAGGAGTCAAGATTGGGAGTAAGGTCACTCGATGGCGTCAGGAAGCCCGTCTTGTTGGCACTCATCGACTCCATGAGCACCACTACGACATTCATGCCGTCGGGCAGAGCCACGGTGTCTGCCTCCGCCAGCGCGACATCATCACCATTCAGCAGCTCCATCGCAGCCTTGCGCGCCTCACCTTCATCCATCAGACGCACCTCGCTGTTGGCGTTCTTCCACTGCTCCTCCACACTCTTATAGAACGTGAACATCGGGTTGAGGCCTATCTTGTTTAGAAAAGCATTGTTGCAGAAATATGCCGTCCCTACGCGCATAGGGCTTTTCCTGTTCAGCCGTCCTCGCATACCGGCAAAGGTTGCAAAACCAAGCACAAGAGTGATGACTATCATGTAGCCCACCGGCACAAAACGCTGCGGCACAGGGCGCAGCAAACGCCTATAGACCACCCACATCAGCCACCAGTATAGCGCCGCCACAACAAGAAAGAGGAAGAAATAGCCTATATATGACGGCTCGCTGACTATCATGTCAAGCACCATAGAAGCCTCATCGCCCCACTGCACCGCATAGACATTGAGACGCGTGAAGAAATAGCTGAAATACGGTATGTCCGCAGCACAGGCAAAAAAACTCACAGTGAAAAGAATAGAGACAAAGAGATGCACCACGAGGTAATACCACCGCTTGTTGATGTGCGCAAATTCGCCTACAAGCACCAACAGCAACGGCATCAGCAGCACATAGCACGACACCACCGTGTCAAACCGCCACCCCATGAACAACGCCTGACCATAAAGACCCTCAAAATCAGTCGGGTGCGCCGAACAATAAACCATCGTGGTAACGAGACGGAAAAGAGTGAAAAAAATAATGGCAACAATATATGCCGCAAAAAGGTAAGCTATACGGCTACCCGGTTTTGAGTTTTCGTTTTTTTTCATGTGTTAGTTTTAGCAATTAGTATAATTCAGTACTCTGCACACCTTTTGCTCGTTTGAGGTTCCAGCAAGACCATTTTTAGTAATTGTTTTTTTTAGACCTCTGCTCACCTCTCCACCTACACCAATCACGCAGAATCCAACCACCCTACTATTTTTTTCAAAAGCCGCAGTACTACTTTTCCGTAGAGCCGCGGCTTTATCTGTTTTGTAATGCGATAATCGTGTGTGCTATTTCTTGACAATCTTACGCAAAGCCATACCTTCAGCAGCGTCTATGCGCAACATATAAACGCCGTTACTCAACGACGACACATCTATCCTATCGGCATCAGCAACACTCAACAGCCTACGGCCGGCAAGGTCAAGCACCTCAAGGTGCTTCACCTCCACGCCCTTCACCTGAACATAGTTGACAACAGGATTGGGATATACCGACAAGTCTGCCATCACTACCTCATCTATGCCCTCCATATTGCTCCAGATGGCGTAGAGAACGATGTTATGGTCAACAAAGATTTCTTCCTCTTGCAGCACGTTGCCAATGGGACTCAAGCTCCAGCCTTTGAAGGTGTAGCCCTGACGGGTATATTCGCAACGTGGCAGTATGAAATAGCTACCGGAGTCAAGCGTGACAGGGGCCATAGTGCCTCTACCACCATTGGCATTAAGCGTCACCACATAGCGTGTGGGCTCTGGCTCCTCGCCCCACATAGCATAGAGGTTGATGGCGTTGTATTCGGGAAGCATCACCGTGTCGCCCACTCTATAATCCGTACCCAGACCGTCCGACGAGGTGTTCCACCCCATGAACTCACGGTAACCATTGACAAAGGCGCATGGTGGAATGACGTAGCTACGACCCCGCACAAGATAGTAGTTAGGCATCGAACCGCTGCCACCATTAGCATCAAAATGGATAGTAATAGTCTCGGCATCTTCCCATTGTGCATAGAGCACATAGACCGAATCAGTAAAATTATATATCCTATCGCCTGGCATGAAGGAGGTGCCATTGCCCTCGGGCTGATTGTCCCATCTCACGAAGGCCTGATTGCGTGAAGTGAACTCACAAGGTGCCACCACATAGCCATTCTCGTCTTCGCCATCAACGACGATGCTACTGCTGAATACCGTGCTGTTATTGGCATAATATATCACGCGCACCGGCATCTCCCACTGCGCATAGAGCGTGATGTTCTCCGAGCGCACATAGCGGGCTCCCACAGGGTAGGACTCTCCACTACCATCCTCGCGGGTGTTCCAACCCTTAAACACATGTAGGGCATACTCCATTGTGCATGTAGGTACTATATAGGGCGTGCCAGGTACATAGACTCCCAAGGCCATATAGCCAACGGCACCATTGCCGTCAAAGGTGATGTAGTATCCGTCCACTTCGTCGGACTCCTCCCATTGTGCATAGAGGGTTATATCAAGCGTCTGGCTGTTGGAGAAGCTGACACGGTGTCCTGCAGCATAGCCGCGTCCGGACCCGTCAGGCTCCATATTCCACCCTATGAAACGATGACCAGCATAAGTGTAGCCTTCTCCTCCCGGCAAGACGTATTCCTCGCCACTCTCTATTGTCACATGCGGCATGAAACCCTCCGCACCATTAGCATCAAAGATGATGGTGAACGGGTCAGCCACAGTCTCCCAAATGGCGTAGAATTCAAGGTCATCTGCCTGCACTTGTATCGTGGTTCCTGCCGATAAGAGGTCGCCACTGCCGTCTGCAGTCGTACACCATCCCACAAAGCGATAACCATCAACATAGTAGCCGCCACGAGGCAACACAAAGTCATGATATTGCTCCGCAACAGCGTTTTCCATCGTGCCTTGCACATCGCTATGATTAGCATGGTAGGTGATACGCACCGTCGGGACCTCTGTCCACAGTGCTCTCAGGTACACATCGCCCACTCCAAACGTTGCGAAATTGCCCGTCTGATAAGTCATTTCGTCGTTCTCGCAGAACCAACCAGCAAAGATGTGGAACGGGTACTCATATTCCATTGCCGGTATCCGGTAGGGATTGCTGACATCATGCACCGTATCGGCCATAGTGTATGGTGCACCGCCGAGGTCAAAATGGATTATGGCCACCGCCTCCTCGTACCATATAGCATAGAATGTCACATCATGTGTGAGTGCAACCGTCTCGCCAGCCTCATATCTGTCGCCAAGACCATCGGGGTCGGTGCTCCATCCGATAAATACTCGTCCTTGATACGTACCTTGCAGCGCCGGAAGCGTATATGGCTCGGCAGTATTATGCTCTACATCTGCCATCTCAAAACCACTTGCACCATTGCCATCAAACGTGATAGTGATGGTCGTTGACCAGATAGCATACAGCTCCATATTCTCACTAAACATAACGCTCTCCCCAGGCTGATAGGTAGTACCGTCGCCGGTGCTTTCTGTATTCCATCCGAGGAAGTCATGACCCTCATACGAACCCACAAACGCCGGAATGGTATATGGCTCAATGGCTTCATACGTTACATCGTCCATAGAAATCACGTCGGCACCATTGCCGTAGAACGTGATGGTAACATACGGAGGCCATACTGCATAGAGCGTAACATCCTCACTGAACGTAACACGCTGGCCCGGCTGGTATATCTCACCCTCGCCATACACATCCTCACACCATCCCATGAATGTGTGTCCCTCGTATGCACCGCTGAACGGGGGTATCGTGAATGTCGCTATCGTCTCTATTTCTACGTCATCCATCTCTATCTCGTCAGCTCCATTGCCATCAAACGTGATGGTAACCATAGCAGGCCATATAGCATAGAGCGTAACATCCTCGCTGAACGTAACTTGCTGGCCAGGCTGATACATCTCGCCCTCGCCAAACATATCCTCACACCACCCCATGAATGTGTGTCCATCGTATATGCCGCCGAACTGCGGTATCGTGTATGTCGCTATCGACTCTATCTGCACATCTTCCATCTCGAACTCGTCGGCACCATTGCCGTCAAACATGATGGTAACAATGGCAGGCCACTGGGCATAGAGCACCACATCCTCTGTAAACATTACAGTCTCACCTGGCTGATAGCTCGTGCCGTCGCCATCAGGGTCTGTATTCCAGCCCATGAAGGTATGTCCCTCATACGTGCCTGAAAACTGTGGCACGGTGTAGTTATTGCCCACCTCAAATGAGACATCATCCATATTTATCTCGTCGGCTCCGTTGCCGTCAAACGATATGGTTATCGTGACAATCTCTGCCCATTGGGCATAGAGCGTCACATCCTCGTCAAATGTTGCCATATCCCCAGGCTGGTAACTATCGCCATCACCGCTATACTCGGTATTCCAGCCCAAAAACAAATAACCGTCATAGGTATATCCGCACTCCGGCACACTGTACGGCTCACCAGCACTTTGCTGCACATCGCTCATCTCGCCGTCAGCACCACCACCGTCAAAAGAAATAGTGATGTCATATTGTTCCATCTCCCATTGAGCATAGAGGTTGATAGTGTCTGTCGCAGCATCGCTGGGCAAATCTATCGTGTCACCTACCTGATACATGGTGCCGCTACCGTCAAGTTCGGTGTTCCAGCCTACAAAAGTATAGTGCTCCCTCTCGAAAATGTTCTCCTGCACAATGTGCCCTGCATATTGCACCGCACTCTCTTCAAAATAGTTGTAATCATCGTTGGCATAGTATTCCACCATGTAGTTCCGTCCCCACATGGCATACCATGTCATATCCTCGCCTATCGTTTCCTCGTCACCCGGTATGACGCTATAGGTGTTCACACCGTCCGAATAGAGCCAGTAAGCTAACGAATAGCCTTCCGGCGCGGTGAAAGGCACCTCATCGCCCGTAGGCACCATGATGATGCCTTCGTTGGTCGTCATCTGGTAGCTCTCCATATTTTCCTCGTTGTTGGAATTGAGGATAATAGAGTATTCGCCACCCTCCGAGAAGAAATAGTCATCTACCAGCAATGCACAGTCGCCACCGTTGGGCGTGGCATTTTTGAACACTATGCGGTAGTCGTGCTGCCCAGACATGTCTATGCCCAAGTCCTGCGCTATCTCGGCAAAGGTGTAACTGAAATACCACCATCCGTCCATCGGGTCAATAGACATTGACATTATGTCGCCCACATACTCATCGTCCATATACAACTGCACCGATGCGTTGGCCTCGCACACTATCGTCTCATCGTCCTCCATCGACACGGCCGCCATACTGAACGACAGTCGCGCCGTCGCATTGGCATCTTCCATAGTATGCGTACCATACCACATTGTATGCTCATAACCAGTCTCTGAACGCATTAAGATAGATACGGCAACACCCGTACCACTCATCGCTATACCAGCTTCATCAAACTGGAAAACAGACCAATTGCCACCATTCTCATCATCATCACCAACTTCCCATTGCAACGTCGCCTGCTCAAAATCGTCATACACATCCATCTGCGCCTTAGCAACTACGCCGGCAAACAGTATGACGAGAAATAATAATATTCGTTTCATAATATATTAGGTATTCATTTATTCTATAAAAAAAACTTGCTCAATACGCCACTCACCGCTACCTCATCGCCATATCCTACAGATTGTCTGCCTGCTTCTTGATAGCCTTACGCCGACGGTTGTTGAACCACTCGCCATAAACCTCGCTAACGTTGCCAGCGGTTGTGAAAGCATTAATCTCATTGTCACGGATGAACGCCATCAATGCCGAGAACTCATCCTTGGAGAGCAGCACTTGCAACTCTATTGACTTCTCGTTGCTGTAGCCTCCCGTAATCTCGTACAGGGTACAGCCACGATGTAGGTTCTCTATTATAAACTTACGTATGCGCTCATAGTCTTTCGAGATGATACACACGCGCTTTCGATTATTGAGCGTGGCAGTAAAATAGTCCACCACAAGTCCGTTAATCCATGTGCCTATAAGGCCTATGACAACCATTCGGAAATCGTTGATGAAAAACGCCGTGCAGCATATCACCGCACCAGCTATACTCACCGAGGCTCCGATATCAAAATGCAGAAACTTGTTGACTATCTTTGCAAGAATATCCAACCCTCCCGTAGAAGCATTGATGCTGAACAGTATTGCCTGTGAGGCACTCAATAGCAGTACGAAGCAGCAAAGGTCGAGCCACGGGTCGCCCATCACCGACTGCGCCCCTGTGGTGAGGTTATCCACAGCTATCTTCTGCCACGGCAGTATAGCATCCCACACATCTGTCAACGGTCCAAGGATGAGCGCCGTATATACCGTCTTGAGTCCAAACTCATGGTCTATCAGCAGATATGCTAACACAAGGAGCACAGCATTGATGACCATAATGGTTACCGACAGGCTGATGTGCACGCCAATCTGCTCAAAGATATTACACAGCACTATCGAAAAACCCGAAATAGTACCTATAATCAGTTTGCTCGGCACAAGGAAATAATACACCGCAGCAGCGGTAACCAGCATACCGAGAGTCATAACAACGAGCTCTTTATAGAACTTGCCCGTCTTTAGCACTGAAAGAGCGTCTGCAAACTTGTTCATACCGTTGTAGTAATTATCTGTGATACAAATATATATAAGTATAGTATATACAATGTTCAGAAAATCAAAAATAACAAAATAATCGCAATGAAGAACATTTTTAATGTTTGTTAGTTACTATCCCCGTCACATAAAAATGAAATGTGTATTTTTGCAATGCGATTATGAATACTTTCTTCATCCATAAGAATCTGCCATTCCAATGTAACCAAATACAATGTAGCATGAGTCTGTCCACAGACTTATAGTCATTACTCGGTATTCGCCATTCTCATTCCAAGTTCACCTACAATATGGTTTTCAGTAGCATTCCGTTCCTTCTATATTTCATGCCGTTGCTATTGTTGCTATATTTTCTGGCAAAGGACAAGTGGCGCAACGGTATACTGCTGACGGCATCCATCCTTTTCTACGCTTGGGGAGCTCCAGACTATGTCTTGATTCTGATTGCTACAACTATTGCAATATTCTACCTCGTCAGGAAGATGTCCCACATGCAGGGTGCTGGCAGAAAAGCCGTATGCATAATGTCCTGCTTCTTCAGTCTTGCATTTCTTGCCTTCTTCAAATACTCCAATTTCTTCATTGACAACCTTAACCACCTGTTCGGCCTCATTGGCGTAATGCCAATGGCTTGGGTCTATGTCGCTCTGCCTATCGGTATCAGTTTCTATACTTTCCAGTCCATCACCTACATCGTGGATGTCTATAGAGGCGACAAACCTATGAATAGGCTGACGGACTATATGCTTTACATAATGATGTTTCCTCAGCTTATAGCAGGACCCATTGTGAGGTATGGCGATATCGCCGAACAGATATGCACGGCGCGCCACACCAGTTGGGACTCATGCATACAGGGGTTCTGTAGGTTTGCCATAGGATTGTCAAAAAAAGTACTCATAGCCGATGTGCTTGGTCGTGTCGTAGATGTCGCATTAGGCGGCGACATCGGCGGTCTGGGGATGTGGCAGGCGTGGGTAGTCCTTGTAGCTTACACCATGCAGCTGTATTTCGACTTCTCAGGCTACAGCGATATGGCTATCGGACTGGGCAGGATTTTCGGTTTCTCATTCTCCGAGAATTTCAACAACCCATACATCTCTGCCAGCATCAGCGAGTTCTGGCGACGATGGCATATCTCCCTCGGCACTTTCATGATGAACTACCTATATGTACCTCTTGGCGGCAACCGTCGTGGCAAAGGTCGCACATTTGTCAACCTGTGGATAGTTTTCCTTTTGAGCGGTATATGGCATGGTGCAGGATGGAATTTCGTGCTGTGGGGTGCCTATCACGGTTTCTTCATTGCCACAGAGAAACTCTTGGGCATCGGTAAGCGCAAGGATGAAAACACTGTAATTTAGCGAATACCGCGTATGGCACTTACTTTCATCATTGTCACCCTTGGATGGGCATTGTTCCGCATTGACGACCTCTCGCTATGTGTGCTATTTGTCTCACACTTGTTCTCCTTCAACATGGGCTCTGCCTCGATTGATTTATCGGCGGAGTTCATCACAATCCTCACCGTTGCGCTCTTTTTCTCCTTCATAACCCTGCTCCCTATAGGCAAACGGTTCGGCAGGCTGTTTTTCCACACGCAGCAATCGTCGTCTCAAACTATTTTCGTCTGGGTTATATCTATGGCATTGTTCGTCATGAGTCTCGCCACTCTCACCGCTGTCGATTTCAGCCCGTTCATCTATTTTAGGTTCTAATCTCGCAAAGCCATGAGGACAAACAAGGTACTTGCAATAATCACTATCATGCTGCTCGGACTGACTCTTCTACAAGGGTTCACCCATGTCATTCATGTCAGAGAACTCAGCGGTGTAAGCAACAGCTGCGACAAGCCGTATTTGTCTTTCCATGGATTCATGGATGGCACTTTCCAACAACAAGCTGACAAATATGCGAAAAACAATATTGGCTTTAGGGAGATTCTTATACGATTATACAACCAGCACATATGGTCGCTCTATGGCAAAAGCACCAATTACTGTGTGATGAAGGGCGACGATGGCTATTTGTACGAACGCTACTTTGTCGAGGACTACTACGAGAGTCGTATGTACGAATTTGCCGACGACAGTTCCTCTCTACGGGAACGATTCGAGCATACGGCTCAACAGCTGTCCTTGCTGCAAGACTCCCTCGCATCCCACGGCAAGAAAATATTTGTCGCTATTCTTCCATCCAAAAACATCTTATATCCCGACCACATCCCCGCTCCCGACTGGAATACACGCCCATTCGGAATTAGTGCCTATGACACCTATCTGCAATTGTTTGACCGTTATGGAATCAATTATGTTGATATGTGTCAATGGCTAAAAGAGCAACGTGACACTCTCCCATTCGATGTTATGACAAAATACGGCACACACTGGTCTAATGCCGCATGTGTCTATTCCTTCGACTCGATCGTTCGCTATATGCAGTCCTCCGACGCTACACCGTTCGTCAAACTCAGTATCAGCAAACCCTATATAGACAAAAAACGTCATCCCGACGACGACCTATACCAACTCCTCAACCTCATTTTCCCTTCAAGAGGCGAGAAATACAAATATATGGATGTAAGCGTTGCCGAATGTAAAAAGAAACCGAAACTGCTGGTCATTGGTGATAGTTTCTTTTGGAATGTCAGATACAACTTCCCACTGAAAGACATTTTTAGCAGCGCTCACTATTGGTTCTACAACAACAGCGTCTATTTCGACGAGAATCATCACAATGTATCAGAGGTCAATCTATCAGAGGAACTGGCGACGACAGACTATATCATGCTTTCCTATTGCACGGGGCAACTCTACGAATTAGGCAACGGCTTCATAGAAAAAGCCCTCGCCACGCTGACGGGCGAATAGCAAAAGCTGTCTATAGCCTGCTAATGTTGAAGAATGCTCGCTTAGCGCAGACGGAAAGGATGTCAATTATTTCAATTCCGAGACGAAGTATTCAAATATAATAGGCACAACGTGACGTAGAGTCAACTACCAAGTGCAATACATTTGCACCGTGATAGTAAAATGATTATCCGCAAATAAGGTATATTCAATCCGTCGCCTACAACCTTTTTGAATGGTGGTTGATTATCATTCAAAGGTGATTGACCACCATTTTTTATAAACCTAATATATCCATCACCGAGGCAAGAGTTACGCCGACCATCCATAAAACACTGATAGAACACCGTCCCTCCGAGGAACGGAAAGTCATCTTTTTCGATGAGATGCCATGGATTGACACTCCTCGCAGTTCGTTTGTAGAAGCCCTTGAATATTTTTGGAACGCATGGGCGGCTCAGCGCAACGTCCAATGTCTTTCTCTCTGCTGCGCGGCTGAAGCCATACATCTCAACGAGAGTCTTGATCCTCCCTCCGACTGGATTACACTCCTTTACCGTGCCTGCAAACATCACTACAGTAAGTATGTGACACTCTGATTGTGAAGACACGGTTTCTTTTTTTCAATTACTTATAAAACAATTTTTTTCAACCAATATTCTACGTTGAAATAGGAGGTAGCACCATAAAACGAAAGGCTTTGAAACATTTTTTTTCATTTGTTCGTTTAATAGAAAAAAGTATTTTTTAGGAAGTTTTCAACAATTAAAGGAAAAAATTGGGAGATATTGGAAAAAGTGCTACTTTTACAAAAAAATAGATAAGGCAAAATATGTCGTTACTCCTTGGTATAGAGCGTTGTAAGGTCGATTCGAACGGCCGTTTCAAGCTGCCCGTAGCGTTGAAGCGTCAGGTGGCTTCGGACGACAACCGTTTCGTCATCCGCCGCAGCGTTTACGCCAACTGTCTGGAGCTATGGACTTATGCCAGTTTTGAAGAAGAGGTAGCACTGCTGAACAAGACTCTCAGCCGTTACAACAAAGAAGATGTCAAGCTTCTGCGAGAACTCGTTCGTTGCAACGTCGTGGAACTCGACACCAACGACCGCCTGTTGATACCTCCCGAGCAAAAAGAACGCATCAAAGCTGCAAAAGACATTGTTTTACAGTCCGTTGGCAGATATATCGAGATTTGGGACTACGATAGCTATGCCGCATTGGAAGCTGACACTACAGACTTCGCCTCGCTGGTGGACCAGCGTCTGGGCAACCTGAAAGACAGCTCTTCGGACGAAAACTAAAACAATGGCAAACGATTACCACCTGCCGGTGATGCTCACCGAAACAATCAATGGATTGAACATCCGTGCCAAAGGTACCTACGTTGATACTACCTTTGGCGGCGGCGGTCATTCGCGTGCCATCATAGATGCTCTCGACGACGAAGGACGCCTCGTGGCATTCGACCAAGACATGGACGCAGTGGCCAACAGCATCGACGACAAACGTTTCACGCTCATCAACGAGAATTTCCGTTATCTGAAAAACTTCCTCCGCCTCCACGGCATACGCAACGTTGATGGTGTCTTAGCCGACCTCGGCGTCTCATCCCATCAGTTTGACGAAGCCTCGCGTGGCTTCTCCACACGCCACGACGGCGCACTCGACCTCCGCATGGACCAACGGCAGGCTCTCTCGGCACGCGAATTGGTCAACGACAGCGACGAAGAGACGCTGACTTCTATCATGCGTCTCTACGGCGAGCTGCCCAACGCACGCCAGATAGCTCACGCCATCTGCGACGCTCGCCGCCAAAACGCCATCGAGACAACACTCCAACTTTGCAAAGCTGTGGAACGGCACCTCCCTCGCGGCTATGAGAACAAGTATCTGGCTATGATTTTCCAAGCCCTCCGTATCGAGGTCAATGGCGAACTGGACGCTCTGAAAGAGATGCTCATGCAAGCCACCGAGCTACTCAACAAGGGCGGACGTCTCGTAGTACTCTCTTACCATTCGCTCGAAGACCGACTGGTGAAGAATTTCATGCGCGCCGGCAACTTCGAAGGAGTGGTGGAAAAAGACTTCTTCGGCAACCCCTTAACACCTCTCAAGATGGTGAGCCGCAAAGCCTTAGTCCCCACCGATGACGAACTGCAACGTAACCCACGTTCGCGCAGCGCAAAACTAAGAATAGCCGAGAAGATATCATAAACGTATATATTTATTTATAAGAAGAATAAAGTAAGCAAGCACACCGTGGCCAACAGATTCGCACATATCGAAGAGCCTGTTTTCCAAGAAGAAACCGAGCTGCTGTCGCCCAAGAAGAGCGAGACAGCGTCGCCGTCCGATGCACCAGAGGCATCAACGGGCGACAGCACGCCGGAGGCCACACCAACCGAAGGCAAGAAGAAAAAGACCTCTTGGATGCGTATGGTCTTCGGAGGCGAAATGTTACTGACACATAACGCACTACGGCAAATACCGCTGGCCATGCTGATTTTATTATTCTGCATCGCAATAGTCAGCAACCGCTACACGATGGAGAACCTGCGAAAGGAGATTATACAGACCCGCAAAGAGATTGACGAACTAAGCATGCAGCAGATACAGCTGAAAAGCCAATACCAGCAGTCCATAAAGATTTCTACCATAGCCAACAGCCTCGACTCCGCAGGCGTAAAACTCGTAACAGAACCGCCACTGACACTGAAAAGAAAATAACATCCAAGCAACGACAAAGCCTTAACAACAACAGTCTGAGTTCAATTATCAAAACCACAGTCCTGCCGTCATGACCAACGAACAGAAAAATAGCAACAACCGCCGCAAGATGCTGAGCATCTTCCTACTGCTGACCTTGGGAGGTGGCGGTCTGATGCTGTTCGGCTTCATCCGCACCCAAGGCGTCGAGGGCGACTATTGGCGGCAACGGTCCAAAGAACGTATCGTCAGCGAGATGCGCGACCCAGCACAACGCGGCGACATCTACTCCGCCGACGGCAAGACACTCGCCACCACCATCGTTGTATGCGACCTCTATCTGGACCTCGGACACCGTCAGGTGCGCGACCGCGACGGCAAACCGCTCTATAACACCAAGGGCGAACCGCGCATTGACACCTCTATCAGCGAAAAATACTTCGTCGCCGGACTTGACAGCATCTGCATGATTATACATGAGGGCGCACCCTCCAAGTCCGTCAAAGCAATTAAAGAAAAGCTGCTGGCAGAACGTGCCGTTGAGAAACCGAAACAGTGCATGCTCATAGCCCGCAACTTCCCTTACACCAAATGGCTGGAACTGCGTCAGGTGACAGGATGGCGACGCGGCATCGTCGAACAAGTGGACGACAAAGATGTTCGTCACCACATGCGCATACGCATCTATGACAACCTCGGCGGCAACGTGGTGGGAATGAGCTACGGACTGGAAGAACGCTACACAGGGCTGGAGGGCTACTACGACAGCATCCTGCGCGGTCAGGACGGCGTCTTCGAGTGCCGCCGCCTCACGCGTGGCACATGGCTACCCGAACGCGTAGTAACACAAAAGATTGACGGTGGCAACATCACCTCAACCATCGACACACGCTATCAAGACATCGCCGAACAGGCTCTCCGCGATGCTTTGACCCAGCGCAACGCCTCTCAAGGATGCGTAGTGCTCATGGAGACAGCAACGGGATATGTCAAGGCCTGCAGCAACCTCGCCTTAGACAGCACGGGACACTTCCGCGAACTGGCCGACAAAAACATCGCCTGCTCCGACCGCCGCCAACCCGGTTCTACATTCAAGACCGTCGTGCTCGCTGCCATCATGAACAGCGATTCCATCAAGATGGACACCTCCATTCTGCTGCGCGCACGCGTGAAACGCTTTGACAATACCCCGCAGGGCGAACTCACCGACGAGCATGCCATCGGCGATACAATAACCGTTGCTGACGCCATCATACACTCCTCCAATGTCGCTATGGCAGACCTCGGGTGGAAGTACTACCGCAAAGAGCGCAACGCCCTGAGCCATGAGGTGAGAAAGGTATTCCCGGGACAAATCCTCAACATAGACCTCCGCACTCCAGAATCAAAACAGCGCATCAACAATCTGCGCTACACGCGCGACTTCCTCAACTTCTGCTTCGGCTACGGCACCGCCGTCTCGCCCATGCAACTGCTGACCTTCTACAACGCCATTGCCAACAACGGACGCATGGTGAAACCACTCTTCTGCCAGAGCTACGAGGTTGACGGCAAAACAACCGAGATAAACGTACCCGTTGTGCTCGAACAAGGCATGAGCCGCGAGACAGCGCAATATCTGCAACGCACACTGCGTCGTGTGGTGACAGAAGGCACCGCAACAAGCATAAAAAACACCTCCTATGGTATTGCCGGCAAGACGGGCACAGCAAAAATCAACGCCACAGGCTATAGCGCCAACGATGCCTATTTTGTCGGTTTCTTCCCCATCGACCGCCCCAAATACACCTGCCTCGTGATGATTAACAACACCATGTCATCCGGCGGCGCTGCTGCAGCCCCCGTGATGAAGCGCGTGGCTGACGGCGTGATGGCTCTCGACAAAGAGTTGGGCAACATCATGATGGAGACGCTTTCATGGGAGACTCCCGAGGAGAGTCGCACACCCTTTACCTCCAAAGGCTTCCGCTCCGACATCGCCGACTACTACAACCGATTGGACATCCCCTTCGCTCTCGCCGACTCCAACTACCGCTGGGTGACCTACAATGAAGGCTACCACAACTACAGCCCACGCACCGACATCATGCCCAACTGCAAAGGCATGACGGCAAAGGATGCCATTCGCCTCCTTAACGAACTGGGCATGAAGGTGAAATTCTCAGGCTATGGCCGCGTCTCAGCACAACAGCCCAAGCCCCACACGCCCATTAAAAGAAACACCACCGCCATACTAACACTCTCTAACTAAAAAAACTCACAAACACTTATCCTGTCCCCTCTAAGCACAACAAAAGAAAAATGAGACTCATCGATATCATAAATGGAATTGACGCACCCATCGTCGGCAACGCCGAACGCGAGATAAACGACATTCAGTCTGACTCGCGCAAGGTGCAGCAAAGCTCACTCTTCGTGGCTCAAGCCGGCGTGCATGTCGATGGACACAAATACATAGACAGCGCCATCGCAAGCGGCGCCACAGCCGTGGTATGCCAGCAGATGCCTTCCTCCATCAACAGCAATGTCTGCTACTTGCAGGTTGAAGACAGCAACCGTGCTCTTGGCATCATTGCCGACAACTTCTACAACCACCCCTCCCGTCATCTTCGCCTTGTTGGCATCACCGGCACCAACGGAAAGACAACCACCGTGACGCTGCTACAGCGCATGATGCGTGCCGCAGGCCACCACGCAGGGCTTATCTCCACCATCGTCAACAAGATTGACGAGCAAGAGTACCCCACCATCAACACTACACCCGATGCACTGACCCTTAACCAACTGCTCCATCAGATGGTGGAAGCTGGATGCGAATACTGCTTCATGGAGGTCAGCAGCCACGCCGTAGTGCAACAGCGCATCGCCGGACTGACCTTTGCCGGTGGCATCTTCAGCAACATCACCCACGACCACCTCGACTACCACAAGACGATGGCAGCCTACATCGCCGCGAAAAAAGGGTTCTTCGACAGCCTGCCGCAGGAGGCTTTCGCTCTGACCAACATCGACGACCGCAACGGCATGGTGATGATGCAGAACTGCCGCGCCACCATAAAGACCTATGGTCTGCAGCATCCCGCCGACTTCCATTGCAAGGTGCTGGAGGACACATTCCAAGGCATGCTGATAGAACTCAACGGACAGGAAGTGTGGACCCGCCTCGTTGGCCGCTTCAACGCCTACAACCTTACCGCCATCTATGCCACAGCGGTTCTCTGCGGCATAGAGAGCCTCGAAGCTCTACGATTGCTGAGCGACCTGCACGCCGCCGAAGGACGCTTCGAATATGTCACGGGACATGGCATCACCGCCATCGTGGACTATGCCCACACCCCCGATGCACTGCAGAACGTACTGCAGACCATCAACGACATACGCAACGAGCGGCAGCATCTGATTACCGTGGTAGGCTGCGGCGGCGACCGCGACAGCACCAAGCGCCCCGAGATGGCTCTCATAGCTGCCAACATGTCCGACAAGGTGGTGATTACCTCCGACAATCCGCGCACCGAGGACCCCAACAAGATACTCGACGACATGGAGAGCGGCATACCCAACGACAAGCGATGGACCGTAGTACGCATCACCGACCGCCGTCAGGCCATACGCACCGCCTGCATGATGGCTCAAGAGGGCGACATCATCCTCGTGGCTGGCAAAGGACACGAGAAATACCAAGAAATCAACGGCGTGCGCTCCCACTTTGACGACAAAGAGGAGTTGCAGCACATATTGTTAAACTAAGCAAAAGAAAGGACATCAATGTTCTACTATCTGTTTCAATGGCTCGATGCTGAATTCAACATCCCCGGCACAGGATTGTTCCAGTACATCTCGTTCCGCGCTGCTTGTTGCTTCATCTGTTCTATGCTGATAGTCATCATCTTCGGCAAGTCGTTCATCCGCGCCATGCACCGCTACGGCATCGGCGAGGAAACGCGCGATGACGAACGCGAGAAACAGGGCACTCCCACTATGGGCGGCCTACTGATTATCATCGCCATACTTATCCCTACGTTGCTCTTCGCTCGTCCCGACAACATCTATATCCTCATTATGATTGGCACAACGCTATGGCTGGGACTCATTGGCTTCATCGACGACTACATCAAGGTGTTCAAACATGACAAAAAAGGCCTCCCTGGCAAATTCAAGGTAATAGGGCAGGTGGCTCTCGGCCTCGTCGTGGGTCTCATGCTCATCTATCATCCTGACATTGCCTCTACCAAGACGACGATACCCTTCATCAAAAACACTGAGTTCGACTATTCGTGGCTCGTCAGCTGGATTGGCGATGGCGCCGAGAAATACACGGTGCTGATTTATGTACCCATCTGCATCTTCATCATCACTGCCATTTCCAACGCCTCCAACCTCACCGACGGCATTGACGGCCTCGCCACGGCAAGCGGCGCCATCATGGGCGGCACACTGGCAATCATCGGATGGCTCTCCAGCAACATCATCATGGCCAGATATCTCAACATTGTCTATCTCAGCCAAGCCAGCGAACTGACGATGTTCATGTCCTCCTTCATCGGCGCACTCCTCGGTTTTCTGTGGTACAACACGCACCCTGCCACCATCTTCATGGGCGACACCGGCTCGCTGACCATCGGCGGCATCATCGCCGTCTTCGCACTCCTGATACGCAAGGAGCTCCTCCTGCCTCTGCTCTGCGGCATATACGTGGCAGAGGACGCCTCTGTGATTCTCCAACGCTGGGGGTGCAAAATCTACCGCTTCCGCCACAAACTGCCAGCCAACGAAGAGGTGCCTATAGAGAAACGCATCTTCCGCTACACTCCACTCCACCACAACTATCAACACAAACACCGCAATGACGGCAAAAGCCTCAACGACGAGAAGATAGTGCAACGCTTCACCATCATCGGCATACTGCTCGCCATCGCTACCATAGTTTCCTTCAAACTAAGGTAAGCATAACCGCCTCGTCCAACGAAAAAAACATCGTACTGAAAAATCAAAATATAACATCTAAATACAATACATCTATGACTATCGAAACATTAGCACAGCAAGGTCGCACCACTGTCCCCAACACCCTGGCTGAAATCAACACCAAACGCCTGAAACACATGCGCAACGCCGGACTGCGTTCCTGCTTCGCACGCTTCGAGGAGATGCGCTATCGCAAGGAATACGTGGCACGCATACACGGCAAAACATTCATCAACGACGCTTCGTCCAACAACGTCAATGCCACATGGTACACTCTTGAGAGCATGACGGGCAGCCTTATCTGGATTGCCAACGGCAACGACAATACCACTGACTACAGCCGACTGAAAGCCACCGCGCTACGCAAAGTTCGCGTGCTCTACTGCGTAGGCAGCAACAACGAGAATCTGCATCGTAGCTTCGACGGCATCATCCCTACCATAGTTGATGTCAACAGCCTCGGCGAAGCCGTCAGCAAGGCTTTCTACAACTCGCTGGAGACTGCCACCATTATCTATTCCCCAGCCAGCGACAACGGCCGCTCCATACAGGAGAACGGCAACCATTTCCGCCTCGAAGTCAACGAATTATAATCCTTCGTTTTGAAGAGCAAGATAAAAATACTGAAGTTTAGCGGCGATAGGGTCGTATGGTTGCTTTGTTTCATCCTTAGCACCATATCGCTCATTGCGGTGTATAGCTCCATAGGCTACACCGCCATCATCGACTATCACACCACTCCGGTAATGGCATTCCTCAAAAAGCACCTCCTCTATGTGCTGATTGCCTACCTTGGCGCTATGGTGGTCTCCAACATCAACTATCAGTTTTTTTCTCGCATAGCTAATGTATTGTATTTAGGTGCCGTAGCTCTCCTGTTTGTCGTCCTCGTCTTAGGAGGGCGTTGGCTGAGACTGAGATATATCGGACAGTTCCAACCATCAGAGATTGCAAAACCGATAGTAATCATCTTCATAGCTCACCTCTTAGCCATCTACCATGACCAGCTGAACGACAAAAAACTCTTCTGGCTCACGCTCATACCCTTAGCACTCGTTGCTGGCCTTATCATGCCCGAGAACCTTTCCACCGCACTGCTCGTCTTTGCCACAGGACTGGCGATAATGTATCTGGGCGGCGTGAAGCGCAAATATATCTTTATCACCATAGCACTTCTCGGCATAGCTGGCGGCAGCATGCTCTTCGTCAGCTACAAGGTGTTCCACAGTCCTCTGGCATCCTACGCCAGAGAGGCTCCTCTCATCGCGCGCGCCGAGACGTGGTCCAATCGCATCGACCACTGGCTCAACCCCGACAAGGAGGAACTGTCGCAAGAGAACATGGCGCGCATGGCTATTGCCGAAGGCGGTCTTATCAAAGCCAACATCGGCGGCACCGTCCACGCCCG
Organism: Bacteroidales bacterium; assembly: GCA_017451385.1. Classification (GTDB taxonomy): domain Bacteria; phylum Bacteroidota; class Bacteroidia; order Bacteroidales; family P3; genus Colimorpha. Next base: position 108,325 of record JAFSPS010000008.1, on the reverse strand, counting down.
TCTGATGACGCAGGCCAACAACGACTTCATCTATGCCATCATCGTCGAAGAAACGGGCAGCATCGTGGGCGTCATCATCTTCCTCTTGTACACTATCCTCTTCTACCGCTGCATGATTTTGGCTTACAAAAGCGGACGACGCTTCGGCGGACTACTCATCATGGGCATTGCCACATCCATATACCTGCAAGCCATTGTGCATATCTGCGTCTGCGTTGGTGTCATCCCGGTGACGGGACAGACTCTGCCTCTGATAAGCACCGGCGGCACATCCTATGTCTTCACCTGCATCGGCATCGGAATGATTCAAGCCGTAGTGAAGAGTTCGAACAATCAGCGCAAGCTTCAGAAAAACGACGAAGCTGCCATCGACGACAAAACAACAACGGAGGAAACAAAATGAAAGCAATAATAAGCGGCGGCGGCAGCGGCGGACACATCTTCCCTGCCATAGCCATAGCCAACAGTCTGCGCAGACGCCACCCCGATGCCGACATTCTCTTTGTCGGCGCCGAGGACAAGATGGAGATGGAGAAAGTGCCGGCAGCAGGCTACGCCATCAAAGGTCTCCCTATCGACGGCCTGCACCGCCAGCTCAACTGGACCAACATCAAGCGCAACCTGACGCTACCCTACAAAATAATACGCAGTCGCAGCATGGTACGTCGACTCCTTCGCGACTTCAATCCTGATGTAGTGGTAGGCGTAGGCGGCTTCGCCAGCGAGCCAACGCTCAAGCAGGCTGCCGCTATGGGTTTCCCAACACTCATTCAGGAACAAAACTCATACGCCGGACTCACCAACAAGATGCTCGCCAACAAAGCCGACTGCATCTGCGTAGCATACGAAGGCATGGACCGTTTCTTCCCTGCCGACAAAATCGTATTGACAGGCAACCCCGTACGCGACGACATAGAGAACATGAAAGTCGGAAAGGACGAAAGCTGTGCCCATTTCGACCTCGATACCTCGATGCCCATTGTGTTGTCGGTGGGCGGCAGCCTCGGCGCAAGCAGCATCAACAACATGTTGCTCAACCATATTGACACCTTCGCCGACCACGGCATACAGATTGTCTGGCAGACAGGACGCTGGATGTACGAGCAGGTGCGCGATGCCGTGGCAAGACGCGGTGTGGAGAAGTGGGTCAAAGTCCATCAGTTCATTACGAGAATGGATATGGCATACACTGCCGCCGATGTTGTCATGTCTCGCGCCGGTGCCATAGCAATCTCCGAATTGTGCATCGTCGGCAAACCCATAATCCTGATACCATCGCCCAATGTAGCAGAGGACCATCAGACAAAAAATGCACAATCACTTGTTAATAAAGGAGCTGCAATTTTGGTCGCAGACAAAGATTGCAACAATGAAGGGATAGATAAACTATTGGAAATCATCGCATCGCCAGATAAACGCATCTCTATGAGCAAGGCATGTGCCTCTCTCGCACTACGCGGCTCAGCAGACAAAATCGTTGACGAGATAGAGAAAATTGCTAAAAAATAACTACCTTTGCACACAATGCACTATTGTTGTGTGAATTGTGCTTCTAAAAAACACAGATTGAAAAAAACAAGAGCAAAGCGAGAGGAACGATGAACTACTATTTTATCGGCATAGGAGGGATAGGCATGAGCGCGCTGGCACGCTACTTCAAACAGCGTGGCGACAACGTGTATGGCTACGACCATGCCGAGAGCCCTCTCACGCACCAGCTGGAGCATGAGGGCATCGTAGTGCATTATGACGACAACCCCGCCAAAATACCCACCGACATAGACCTCTGCATCTACACCCCTGCCGTGCCACGCACCACAGAGGTTTACAGACACATGGAGGCACGCGGAGTGAAGATTGTGAAACGTTCACAGATGCTGGGCGAGCTGACGCGCGGCAAACGCTGCATAGCCGTAGCCGGCAGCCACGGCAAGACCACCACCTCGGGCATGATTGTCACCCTGCTTCAGGAGGCTGGCATAGCGGTGGATGCCTTCCTCGGCGGCATACACAAGAATCTTGACAGCAATATGCTATGTCAGACCGGCAGTAAATATGTTGTCGTTGAAGCCGACGAGTATGACCGCTCCTTCCTCCATCTGCACCCCTACCTCTCCGTCATCACCTCCACCGATGCCGACCATCTCGACATCTATGGCACCCACGCCAACCTGCTGGAGGCCTTCGACCAGTTTGCCAGTCAGACGGACGAAGACGGGCATATATTCATACAGAGCAACGCATCGCTCCTCGCAGCACACCAATCGTTCGTACTACAGCGCATCTCCAACGGCCATGCCTCCTGCTATAGCGGCAAAGCAAGCAACGCCACACATCATGCCAGCAACATACGCATCGAGCAACATGGAATACGCTTTGACTATACCGACAACCATCTTACCATAAACGACATATACCTTCAGTCGGCACCCTACAACATTGAGAACGCCGTCGCCGCCATAGCCGTAGCGATAGCCTGCGGCGCCGATGCCGATGCCATCCGCCGCGGCATGGCACACTTTAGTGGCATACGCCGCCGCTTCGACTACCGCGTGTGCAACAGCCACATCATCTATATTGATGACTACGCTCACCACCCTCGCGAACTGGCTGCCGCCATAGACTCCGCGCGACAGCTCTATCCCAACAAGCGCATCGCCGGCATCTTTCAGCCACACCTATACAGCCGCACCGCCGATTTCTACCGCGAGTTTGCTACCTCTTTGTCTGCCCTCGACGATGTGACGCTGCTCGACATATACCCCGCACGCGAAGAACCCATAGCCGGCGTATCTTCGCTACTGATATTAGACAACATCACCTCCTCTCACAGGCGTCTCTACTCCAAAGAGCAACTCATACAACATGTGACAGAGATAGACTGCGACGTGCTGATGACTCTCGGCGCTGGCGACATCGACCGACTGGTGCCAACAATAGAAGAAAAACTATTAAACTCGAAATAGATAATAACAGATAAGAAGAATCAGATGATTAGAATGGATTAGAATAAGAAGATGACAAGACAATAAGAGCTAAGAACAGATAGGAAGAATAATAAGACTTCAACAAATAACCCGTAGGGGCAGCACAAAAAAAAATAGAATAAACAAACAGATATCAAATCTCATAATCTCAAACTCATACTAATCTCATAATCTCAATAATCTCAAAATCTTAAAATCTCATAATCTTACTAATCTCATAATCTTACTAATCCTAAAATCTTACTAATCTTAAAATCTCATAATCTTACTAATCTTAAAATCTCATAATCCTAAAATCTAACTAATCCTAAAATCTAAAAATCTTAAAATCTCATAATCCTAAAATCTAACTAATCTTAAAATCTCAAAATCTTACTAATCTTAACAATCTTACTAATCTTAACAATCTCATAATCCAACAATCCTAATAACTACTCAGACATCAAACTTAAGAAGAACATAGTACGCAATTTGCTGATAGCCTTGGCTATTATCATCCTTGTTGTTGGAGCCAACATCGTGAGGAGCAACGCCGTGGTGCGCGAGCTGCAGGTGAGAGTGCGTTACAACGGGTGCGACACCCTCGTCTCCGCCGCCACCATTGAGAGAGCCATCAACACCACCATGCCGACAATGATGTCGCTCAAAGTGAAAGAGATTGACACGCGCAACATCAAGCAGTGCGTCATGCGCTCCCCCTACATCGAGAACTGCCAAGCCTACGTCAGCATTTTGGGCAATGTGGTGGTCAAGGCCGACCAGCGTCATCCGCTGCTCCACGTCTATCAGAACGGACGCCAGTACTACATAGACCGTCAGGGCCGCTACATGCCGCTATCCAACGAAGGCATGGCACATGTAACAATAGCCAGCGGACACCTGCACACCAACGACACGCTCATAAACATCTCCACAGACTTCAGCCTCTGGCAGAACGACACACTTCTGCAACTCAACGACATGAGCCACCTATGGATTCTCGCTCACTACATCGACGACAACGGCTACGGCAGCCTCTTCGACCAAATATACCGCGACCAGAATGGCGACTTCATCCTCACTCCTAAGGCAGGAACACATGTTGTCAATGTAGGCAATACCGATGACCTCGACGACAAATTAGAACGGCTCATGGCACTCTACGACCAAGCACTCCCTCGCGTAGGATGGGACCGCTACAAGGTGGTCAACCTCAAATACAACGACCAAGTGGTCTGCAAGAAAAGATAACCAAACTGTCAAACAAGATTACATCAAAGCATCAACACTAATACCTTGCACCACACCATTCACTGAAAACAGCGCATAATTAAAAACATCAACGAGATAAAAGCACACGATATGGAAGAAAAAATTGTAGTAGGATTAGACATTGGTACCACCAAGATAGCCTGTTTCATAGGCAAACGTGGCAGCCGGCGCGACAAGATAAAAATACTCGGCTTCGGACGCTCTGACTCCAATGGCGTGCGCAGCGGCGTTGTGGAGAACCTGCAGAACACTGCCGAATCCATCAAGAAAGCAGTACAGGCCGCCGAGGACCAAGCAGGCATTGCTGTGAGCGAAGTGTACATTGGCGTAGCAGGCTACCATATTCAGACTAAATCGATGGAGGCAAGCATCCCCGTGCCTCAAAACGAATTTCAGATTGTCAGCCAGAGCGACATCGACACGCTGACGCAGACTCTGCGTGATACGGCAACCACCGAAGAAGGCGAGGACATCATTCATATCTTCCCGCAGACCTACTCCGTTGACGGACGCAAACTCGCTAACGACATACCTCCCGTCGGTGTCTCAGGCCATGTGCTGAAAGGAACCTTCAACGTCATCATCGGCAAACGCAACGAGATAAAGAAACTCGTAGATACCGTACGCATGGCGGGCTACTCCGTGGCGGGCATCGTCCTCGAACCCGTAGCCTCCTCCTATGCCGTACTCAACGAGAACGACATAGCCGACGGCGTCGCACTTGTCGATATCGGTGGCGGCACCACCGACATCGCCGTGCTCTATGACAACATGGTGCGCTACACCCTCGTCATCTCTATGGCGGGCGACAGCATCACCACGGACATCAGCTCCAACTGCGGCATCGTGCGGCAGAAAGCCGAAGTGCTCAAGAAACGCTTTGGCGAGTGCCTCCCCTCCGAGGTCAACCCCAACACCGTGGTCTCCATACCCTACAACTACGGCCAGCCGGCACGCGAGATTAGCCAGCGCACCCTCGCCGAAATCATAAAGAACAGAGTGGAAATCATCCTCGGCCTCGTCTCTATGGAGCTGGACAACTCTCAGATGATGACGCGCATCAGGAACAACGGCATTGCACTCACCGGCGGCGGCGCCAATATGAAGAACATACAAGAACTCGCCATGCTCGTCACCGGCGTACACTGCCACATCGGCACACCCGGCGTACACCTCGAACCTGCCGACAACACCGACGTGCAGGTGCAGAACATGAACACCTACAACGACACGATGTATGCCACCGGCATTGGACTCGTGATTTACGGCCTCAACTGCGAGGAAGAGAAGGAAGCAGCTAAAGAGGAAGCTCAGACCACCGAGGAAGAAAACATCGTTGAGGACACTCCAAAAGAGGACACTCCCATAGAAGATACGCCCGTAGAGCCTGTCTCCCCCATCATCAACGACATACCTGAAGAGGAGAAACCTGTAGAACCCGCCATTACCGAAAAACCGAAAAACAAGAAAAAACGTTTCCGCGGCCTCCTCGACCCAGTGAACGACTGGCTGACAAAGACCCTTTTCGAGGGCAACGACGACGACTGAACAGACACATCATCAAAAAAAAAGAAACAATAACATCTAATAAATAAGCCATTATGTTAGAAGACAACAACACCCAGAACAACGCCATCAACACGGCGGCAAGCTCCCCCTCTGTGGAGGAACAGAGCAACCAAGTAGCTTTCGTCAACGAGATGCCTGAAATCGAGGACACTCCTCGCATCATGGTCCTCGGCGTAGGCGGTGGCGGCAGCAACGCCGTCAACAATATGTATAAGAAAGGCATCAACGATGTCGATTTCATGGTCTGCAACACCGACTGGCAGGCCCTGCGCTGCAGCCCTGTTCCCAACAAGCTCAGCATCGGTCAGCATGGCGCCGGCGGACACCCCGAGAAAGGGGCAAAACACGCCCGCGAACATGCAGACAAAATCAAAGACATCTGCAAGAACTCGCGCATGATTTTCATCGCTGCCTGCATGGGTGGCGGTACAGGCACCGGCGCCGCTCCCGTCATCGCCGAGCTGGCAAAACAAATAAGAATTGACGATGACGACGACATCAACGACATTCTCGTAGTCGCCGTGGTCACCACCCCCTTCAAATTCGAAGGCGCCAGAAAACTCGCAAGCGCCCGCGCCGGCATCCGTGAGTTGCGCAAATATGCAGACTCCGTCATCGTCATCAACAACGACAAACTGCCAAGCCTCGGCAACACCGTGGCTCTGCCCAAAATCTTTGCACTCGCCGACGATGTGCTCTACACCGCCGTCAACGGCATAGCCCAACTCATCACGCGCAACGACTACATCAACGTCGACTTCCACGATGTCTATTCCATCATGTCAGGCAGCAAGACAGCACTCATGGGCTGCGGCATCGGAACGGGCGAAGACCGCGTCGAGCAAGCTCTCGAAGCCGCTTCAAGCTCCGTACTGCTCGACGACCAAGACATCCATAATGCCAAAGGATGCCTCGCCTCTATCACCTACTCGTCCGAGCATCCCATCACCATGGACGAGTTCACACGCTTCACCGAATACATCCAGACACAGATTGTCGATGGCGAAGATGCCGAATCCAACGTCATCTGGGGCACCGGCACCGACGAGTCGCTCGGCGAGTCCGTGCAAGTAACCCTCGTGGCTACTGGCTACGAAAACAGCTCGCTCGAAGAAATCATCGAGACCATCAGCAAGAAAGAGACCGAATCCGCTAAGAACGAGGGCAAAAAAGTAATACCCCTTGACAGCCCCTTACCCTCCAACGCCGAGGCTACGAACAGCACAATAGCCGTAGCGGCAACGGTCACAGTAACAAACGACAAAGTCGAAGAACCCGAGGACGATATGATGCTGATTGACACCAGCAAGACCAACACCGAGGTTCCCGAAACGCCATCACACGAGGTCTCCGCCACGACAGAAAGTGAGCAACCCATAGTCCATGTTGACATCGAAAACAACGACATCTTTATCGTCAGACAAGAGCCTGCCACCACAGACACCATAACGCATGCCACCACGACAGAGCCGCAGGCAGAAGCCAAAGACGAGGATATGACGATTTCCACCAAAACAGACATCGTTGAACAAAAGCCCGCACAACCCTCCTCCATAGGGACTATTGCCACCAACGAGCCACTCCCTAAGATTGACACAGACCACCATTTCCGTGCACGCATAGCCAAGATGAGAGAACTGCTGAAAAAAGGACCCGCCGGCATCGAAGAGGCTTGCAACACTACCGAAGTGACGACGGAAAACCAATCGCTCTCCAGCACCTCCGAAGTCAGCAACATGAACATCGACGCCCAAGGCGACATAGCTCCCTCCTACCTCTTCAACAACCCCGACTGATAAGTCAGTTATAACATAATGGCCGCAAAGGGGACTGCACCGAGCAGTCCCCTTTGTTCTTTTTAAGCTGTCGAAAAAGGCATCCACATGCGAATAATTTTGCCGACATCGAAAAAAATTGTATTATTGTGCATTATACTAATTCGAGAAACCAAACAATAAAACATTAAGAAACAGACAATAGAAAAAAAAGAAAAGATAAAATAAAAGCATAATAAACAGCGTTTTTTGCTATTCGAGTGTACGAAATCTGGACAATTTCGGCATCATCGCATTGAAAGCAAAGAAACGCTCATGGGTAAATCCGTGGGCTTTCTTTTTGCGATGATGGGCAGTCCAGAGCCTCGTACACAGAAGGATTAAAGTTCACGGATATTTTTATTGCCCCTCCAATAAACACCTCCCGAACTGCGAAAAACGCATTTCGAGAGGTGATTTATGTAATCATGGTAAATGTCATTAAAGAAAAAGAGTCTTACACTCTGCAATAAAGAAAATAATTTACAATTCACTAACAGAGATATGAATTTACAAAACAAAATCCATAATAATAATTAATAAAAAAACATTATGAAAAAAAACATTATCATTGTCATGGCCATAGCAGCCATAAGTTTTGTTGCATGCTCCAGCAACAAAAACGTAGTAACTCAACCAACTCAAACTCCAGTTCAGCATGGCAATGTCAAAGTTGTTTTGCCTTGCGCACAAGAAGGCATGGATTCTGACGATTACTTTGCTGGCATGGGTATTGGGGAAAACATGAATGCTCAAAATGCTCGTATGGCAGCTTTGAATGCAGCCAAGAGCATAATAAACGGGAAAATAGGTGGATTAGCAAAAGGATTATCCACAGACTATAGTCGCACCATGTCAGGCGATGCCCGTCAAAACGATGTGCAGGGTGTTGTTGAACGCGAAGTGACGAACGTAATTGAACGCATGCTTAATGATGCCACACAAGTATGTGAGGAGCTTTACCAGACACCTGCTGGCACCTATCAATCTTACATTGCCATACACATTTCAAAGAAAGAATTAGCATCCAAGGCAGCATCAGCCCTCAGCGACGACCAAAAGCTTGAAACACTTTTCAATCGTGACCAATTCCGCAAATGGGCTGAACAGTATATGAAGGAATATGGAAATAACAAATAACAATAATTCAGACATTTTGAGAAACACAAATAATTACTATGAAACAAATACTAAGTATAGCATTGTTAGTGTTTACCATAACACTTACTATACATGCTGAAGAACGGCCCGGCTGGGTGACGAAAATGCCTAAAGCAGGCAATTCATCCTATATGTATGTTGTTGAACGAGCCACAGGATTAACATATCAAGCTGCACTCAACAGCGCTATAGCCCGTGTCTTTCAGACCACAATGATGCGTATAGGGACTCAGGTAAGATGGGATGAAGTGAATGCTGCTTTACAGAATGGCGATGACTGGGGGCGTGTTGCCGTGGAATACAACATACCCATCAACAAAGTGTGCGACTATATGGAAAGTTCTCGTGGAGGAGGATATATAGTTTGGGTGTTATGCCAAGTGGCAAAAAGTGGCAATATGCCTGCCAACTTCGACGAATTCAATGCCTGCCACGATACCAGAACCTACAGTGATGGTCTTGCCGCTCTTAAGTCTGCCATTATCCCTGGACTTGGCCAGATGGGCAAACGCCGCTACGGCACAGGCATCTTCACACTATTGGGCGAAGCGACACTTGCTGGTGGAGCCGTTGTAACCTACATAAAAGGCAAAGAACTATTAGATGAAATGAAAAGCGAAGATATGCCAGGAGGCCTTATGGTACTAAAATCCGATTACGAAATGTATCGCAAACTTAATATTGGTCTAACGGCAGCGGCAGCAACATTCTATGTATATAATATTATTCGAGCAGCAACAATTACACCACGATACAAACAAGATAAAATTCGGATAGAAACAGCTCTTATTCCTACAAATGAATCTATGGGAGCTGGCATTGGTTTAACATTTAATTTCTAATACAATGAAACATATATCTATTCTTTTTATAATAGCTGTCAGTTTCCTATTTACAAGCTGTCTGAAAGATTTCAATGATTTAGGATACTCCACTGTTACCACATATACAGGTCATGTAGTAGATAAAAATAAAAAAACACCTCTGACAAACGCGACAGTAGAAATACTATACGGATATTATAATACTTCCTTATATAAAACAAAAACAAATCTTAACGGAGATTTCTCCATAACTGTTGAATACGAGAAAATTCCTAAAGATGAAATAGCACTAATTAAGATAGAATATAATAGCGAGAATTTATTTTATAAAAATTTGAGAGGTGCTGGAGAGAAAAGCTATGACTATGGAACAATTGAAGTGGATTATGGTTCTGAAAAAGTCGATGAGAGCAAATACAATAGTCTTTACACTTTTAGTTTTGGTGGTCGTTTGTATCGGGTGGGGCCTCTTTCTTCCAAAGCTTATTCCTTTAATGACACATGGGATTATGTTTCGTCATTTACATATGCAGGTTATACTGGTTGGATAATGCCAACTACAGAAATGTTAGATAAATTAAACGATAAAATGCAAAGTGATTCTTATGAACCACGTAAATCGTTAAAAGATATTCCTATTTGGGCATATGAAGAATTGGAGGAAGAGGGAATGGTTTATCCATTCAAATGCGTGTTTCCATGGACTAGTGCCATATCTTTAAGTAAAGAAAAAATCAATACAGGAACAGCATATATTCTTCCTGTCAGACCAGAATAAACCTCTACAACAGACACTCTACCATAGATAGATCATATTAAACTACAAATGAAATACTACGTTCCATTACTCCTCGTACTATTATCCACTCTTCCCCTCACGGCGCAGGAGGACTATGAGGCTTTTAAGCGGCGGGCTCGGGCAGAGTATAACGGCTTTGTCAATAAGGCACGGCAGGAGTACAGCGAGTTCCGCCGCAAGGCCAACGAGGAGTATGCGCGCTTCATGGAGCAGGCTTGGGAGGAGATGCGCGTCATTAAAGGCGAGGAACCTCCTAAGCCGCCCAAGCCCGTGCGGCAGCCGGTGGCGGTGCCCGACAAGCTGCCGCCGGCACAGCCGGTGCCGCTGCCTACGCCCGAAGTGGTGCCAATGCCACAGCCGCTGCCGCCACCCGAGATAGACCCCAACGATGTGAAAGACGAGATAGAGCCGCCGACTCCCGACGCTCCCACAACGGGCATGACGTTCTACGGCAGCCAATGCCGTCTGCATACCGATATGGCGAAAAAGATTGCGCTGAACGCCGTGAACGAGCAAGCGGCATCGCAGGCATGGCAACAGCTGTCGGACGGACGCTACGACCCACTGCTACGCGACTGCCTGACGCTGCGCAACGATATGATGCTGTGCGACTGGGGATATATCGAGCTGACTCATCAAGCCGCCGTAGCCGCTATGGGGAAGGAATGTAACGAGGCGGTGCTGCTACAGGCATGGCTGCTCTCGCAGTCTGGCTTAGATATCCGCATAGGCAAGACCAACGGGCACCTCGTGCTGCTGGCATCATTCGACGTGAACGTGTATTCATACGCGTATGTAGTAAAAAACGAGCGCCGTTTCTATGTGATAGAGAAGAGCAAATGGGAGACTATCTCGGTGTTCCAAAATGCTTTCCCCAAGACACAGCCTGCCTCGTTGCTCATAGCGCAGATGCCACGCCTCGCCATGAACGAGGGCGAGCGACACACCTTCGAGGCTAAGAGCTTCGCCAACATGAGAGCCACCGTGGCGACCAACAGCAACCTGATGCGCTTCTTCGACAACTACCCCCACACGATGACCTACAACTACCTGGTCGAAGCCTCGCTAAGCGACGGAGTGAAGCAGCAACTCTACTCCGCCCTGCGCCAGCAGCTGGAGGGACGCAGCAAGAAGAAGCAGGTGCAGATGCTGCTGGACTTCGTGCAGACGGCACTGGAGTATAAGACCGACAACGAGCAGTTCGGCTACGAGCGCTCGTTCTATGGCGACGAGTGTTTCTTCCACCCCTACAGCGACTGCGAGGACCGCGCCATCCTCTTCAGCATACTGGTGCGCGAGCTGGTGGGGCTGGACGTAGTGCTACTGCTCTATCCGGGCCACATGGCTACGGCGGTGGACTTCGGTGCCGAGCTCCCCGGCAGCTACTACACCATCGACGGACGACACTTCATGGTCTGCGACCCCACGGCGATAGGCAACGGCATCGGCGAGCCAATGCGTAGTTTCGAAACGGCAGAGACACGGATTGTCAGAATAAACAACTGGCGATAGATGGATGACAGAAAGATAACGACAGGGCGTTGCTGCCGCTTGCTGCTTGCCGCAGCACTGCTACTATCGGGCTGCGGCAGCAACGGCGACAAGTCTGCGCATGATGATGTCATCGACACCATCCACGACATCAGTCCCAGCGACATCCATGCCAAACACCACGACACACAGGACACTGCAACCTCCATCGACGAGAGCGAAACAACACGGCAGGCTACGGCTCAGCGCGACACCGCCGACCGCGTGGAGAGCTTCATCTTCGGCAAGAAAGAAAGGATATTCACCCCCGAACAGCTGGTGGGAGAATGGGTGAACGGCACACTACACGAGGTGTATTACAGCGACAGCACAGGACTGCAGTGGGACACCAAGGACGACGTGAGCAAAGCGGAGGCACAACGGTTCCGCTGGGAGATGAAGGGCAACAACCTGACGCAAATCTATCGCATGGAACTCGGCGGCGTGGTGCCACGCGACTACAAGGTCACAATGGTCGATGACGAGTCATTGGTCTATAAGGACAACTTCGGCATAGTATTCATGTGGGACAAGCTGAATTGAGCACCAATTATTGATGTCCGATAAAAGGTTTAGATTTCTTTGTAAAATATTATTTATCCGTAACTAACATTGGTAAATAGTGCATAGGGCTTGCCTTTTTCTTTCTTCATTTTCTTCACTATTCCCCAAAGTGTATATTGGGGTATAACATTACTTTGTTTTTTTTGCTTTTGCCCTTTCAGGGCGTAATTTGCTCCTTCGTTAGAACCTAAGGTGCTGCCTTGGGCTATGTGCTTGACGGACTTTCAGCCCGTTTCTATTTAATAGGCTTATTGCGTGATGGCTGGATGTTTTTCATTTACTAATGGATTCTTATCTGTGTGAGGAAAAGAATGCCCTGCAAGGGCATAAAGCTAATAGCCCAGAGCATCGCTCTGGGTAGAACGCAATCAAAAACCATACGCCCTGAAAGGGCAAAAGCCATCAATTTCATTTAGTCGTTTTCTCGCCTCGGCATACGAACAAGCTCGTCTGCTCTCGCCTTATCGAGAACATCTCTTTTGTCTTTTTCTATCTTTCTACCTACAAAAATATGACTTTTTTGGAATTGATTCCAAAAAAGTTATGACTATAGCAAACGGGACGTGCACAAGGCACGCCCCGTTTGAATCCAATTATTATTAATTGGAGCCTTGACAAGCAATGCTCCTTACAAGATATTGCCAAGTTGCTCTTTTATCTTCTCCAGCTCATCTTTCATCTCCACCACGAGACGCTGTATGTCAACATGGTTAGCCTTTGACCCCGTGGTGTTGATTTCGCGTCCCATCTCCTGCGCTATGAAGGACAATTTCTTGCCGCAGATTGGCTCGTTGTCCATCGTGGCGACGAAGAAATCTATATGCTTGCGCAGCCTCACCTTCTCCTCCGTGATATCAAGCTTTTCGAGATAGTAAATCATCTCCTGCTCAAAGCGTTCCTTATTCATGTCATTGATGGCGAACTCATCGAAGTAGCGGCATATACGTTCCTTGGCGGTGGTGATACGCTCCTGCTCGTAGGCGGGTATCTGCTCCAGCCGCTGCGCTATGGCTGCCACATGCTTATCGAAATCCACGCGCAGCACGTCGCCCTCTTCCTGACGGAAACGCTCTACGTCGTCGATGGCAGCACTGACACCTTCCATCAGCTGGGCACTCTCCTCGTCGCTGAGCTCGTGGCTGGCAGCATTCTCCCACACCGCCGACTGCCCTACGATGGTATTAAATACCGACTCCATGCTGACAACGATACCGTTCTCTGAAGCAAAACGGCTCACATCATTATACCGTTGCAAGGCAATGGCACTATTGAGCGTAGAGGCCTCGGAGGCACTCTCCTCCAACGTTACTATCACATCAACCTTGCCGCGCTCAAGACGCTGCAAGGCGGCGCGAATGGGCAGGTCGCTCTCCCGCAGCAGTGCCGGCAGCTTGACATTGAGGTCGAGTTGCTTGCTGTTTAGGGTCTTTATCTCGATGATTACATTATGTGCGCCAACAGCAAAACGCCGTTTGGCATACCCTGTCATTGATTTCATAGTACTATAAGATTGTATGGTTATTGATTATTTATTTGAAGCATATTCTGATTTGATGTTACTCTATCAACCGTTGACCAACCACTATTTCCAGATGAGAAAAACCATTTAAGCATCGTTCAAACATCGTTTAATCAGTAATTAAATAGCATTTATGAGTGGTTGTAAATCATTTCATGAAGGTTAGTGCCCTTGTGTAGTCACGAAAAACGTGTTTATTCGTAGCCGGAAAAAACTCATTCGTCGAAGTCATCTATGAGCCGCTGGAAAGCCGGCGTTGCACGACGGGCATTTTCCCCGTTGTCATCGTATATGAAATAGACCTTGTCGATATCAGAATGCGCTGCGAGCCATGCGGTGGCACGTTCATAGCCCATTACCATGAAGGCTGTTGCCAGAGCATCGGCACGCCAAGCCTTGTCGTCAATCACCGATGCGCTGAGCGTGGTATGGCTCACCGGACGACCCGTGGCAGGGTCTATGGTATGAGAGAAACGCATGCCATCCTTCTCGTAATACTTACGGTAGCTTCCTGACGTCACGATAGAGCAATCGACAAGCGGTATAGCCACATCCACCTCACGGGCGTCCTCTCTGTCCTCTGCCGGACGTTCCACGCCCACACTCCACGGCGTGCCGTCGGGCTTAGCCCCCGCACTGCGTACCTCGCCTCCTACATCCACGATAAAACTGCCTATGCCGTATGTCTGCAGCATATCACACAACAAATCGACCGAATAGCCTTGTGCTATAGCGTTGAAGTCGAGTCGCGACGCGGCATTGGCCTTATGCAACACCTTGCGACCATCACTGCCCTTGCTGAGCCACACTGGCGCCTGGCACAAGACCATGAGACTATCTATGTCTTGCTGCGTGAGGTCTCTGCGATTGCTGCGAGCAAAGCCATATGCCGACACAAGTGGTGCCACACGGCAGTCGAAGGCACCACCAGTAAGAGCAGATATGGACATAGACTTCTCAAAGAGGTCTGCCATACATTCCGACACCTCCATACTGTCGGCACAGCGGTTGAACTGGCACAACTCGGAGCTATCTACCCATAGCGATGCGACAAGGTCGAAAGCGGCGAGCAGCGAGTCCACCTGCGGCTGCAGATTGCGATGACGGGCATCATAGTAAACGATACTATAATACGTGCCCTGTGCCTTGCCGACAAGCCGTGTCGGCGTCAGCTTGCACGACACGCAACAGAGCGAAACAAGAAGCACTATAAAAAAAACTTTTCGCATAAGACGATATCATTTTTCGTTACTGGATTCGAATCATTCGGACGATATATCCTTTCTCTAACTCACCCTCTCATCCTCACACACACCACCACCACTCATCTACCACCACTCCTCAATCTTTATATATCACCACACACTCATCTCCTATCAAACTGCACCAAACACCACTCACTATTCATACTTCTCCAGTCATTCATCTCCTATCATTCTTCACAACTCATTCTTCCATTATCACTCATCACACATTAAACAACACAGAACTCCCTCACTCATCACCACTGACAGTTCACTAATCACAATTCACCCATCACACTGAAAAAAAAGACGCTCGGCACTGCGTGAGCACCGAACGTCTTTTATTGTCTTTATAGCTTTTATTTCGACTTAATGAAACGGCGTGTAGCACTCTTGCCGTCAGCCATATTCACGCGGAGCGTGTAGGCACCCTGCGGCAGAGCGGAGAGGTCGAGGGACTGAGCAGTGCCAGTCACCTGCTTATTCATCACCTGAACACCAACCATGTTGTAGATAACAATCTGGTTCATTTCATACTCAGCCGTGAGGTTGATGACCTGTGCCGTGGGGTTAGGATAGAGCGAGAGGTTGAGGTTGTCGGCCTCGTTGATGCCAACGCCAAAGAGAATAGTTATCCAACTCTCGGCGGTGCACTTATTCTTGTCGGTAACCTTCAGCATCACGTCACTGTTTGCAGTCAGACCCGTTATGGTCACGGTATCCTTCTTATTGTCCGAAATGGTGCCGCTGCCATTGAGCGTCCATTCGTACTTAGTCTTGCTATCGGCACTGTCAAACACAGCGTAAATCTTAGCAACGTCATTATTATCCTTAACCTTGAAGTCGCCACTGATGGAGACGATAGGCTTGTTGTGTATCGTGACATTGACAACCTTGTAGAGGTCGCAGCCGTAATCGTTCAAACCAACGACGACGCTGTCACGACCGTTCTTTTTGAAGATACGGTGCACGGAGTCGAAGACCACAACGGTGGTGTCGATGCCACCCACGCGGTTGAGCACGGTATCCATATAGTTGAGCACATAGATAGCCTTGTCGTTGTCAATGGTGTCATCAGCATTGACGGTGAAGAGGAACTCGTTTTCCTCGTCAAACGTAAGAGTAGCGTTACCGAGTACCGACTTGACGGTGTCGGTAGAGACTTCAGGTGTTGTGGAGGCAACCACGGAGTAGGTAGAAGGCAGTATCACAAGTCTGTCACCACCAAGGGTCTCTACATCGGCATCTGCCATAGCAGAGTCTTCGCTCACGATGACCTTATAGGTCTCCTCACCAACAGTCAGCTCATACAAGTCAACGGCATGACGGTTGATGATGCTTACCGAGTCAAGTCCGCCCCAATGGGTAGTATCTACTACCTTACGACGAGCGGCATCCCACGTATATTCACCACATGAACCCACCTGTTCCACATCGCTGGTAGTCTTGTTGATAGTGATATTGAATATCAGCAAGCTGTCCATGCAGGAAGGAGCTCTGTTGAGAGAATAGTGAGCACGGACAACAGAATTGCGCTCGATAGTGACACGCTCCACAGCACTCCTAACCTGACCATTGGGATGAGCAGCATCAAAAACTATGAGGCTGTCGCGGTTGGTGCGGAGCAGGAAGAGCGAAAGCTGACGGCAACGCACGGTGTCTATAGTGTCAACGGTGTAGCGTATTGGAGTGATGGTGAGGTCATAGACATAGTCTGTCTCGCAGCCATTGCTGGCGACGATGGTGTCGAAGTAGTGACCCGTCTCATAGACGGTGTCCTTAGCGGTACTGTCATTGGCAAAATGACGAGTGTAGATATAGCTGCCGCAGACATTGGCAACGACGGTGTCAACCTTTTTGCCAATCTTGAGGTCGAGAGTGTAAAGGGTGTCGCAGCTGGCCAGCGTAGTGTCAGCAGAGAACAAGGTGTCGAGAGCGTTGCTTGTATAGAGGCTGTCGTTGACACTCCATGTGTAGTAACCGCACACCGAGTCCTCAGTAGCCACATGCAGCGTATCGAGAATGGTGAGAGCCAGCACAAAGTTTGTGTCGCACTGCGCGTCAGTCTCTGCCTTATAAGCAAACACATCAACAGTAGATTCCGTATAGAGCGAGTCGGTGAGAGACCACTGATATGAACGGCAGGCCGTCACCGTGGTGGTGTCTGATGCAGGCTCTCCGACGACGAGTGCCAAAGCATACATCGTGTCGCACTGCGACTCATCTGTTCTTGGCAGCACGGCAGCAGTGATGGTGGAAGCGGTATAGACGCTGTCGTTGATATCCCATGTGTAGCGGCTGCACACCTCTACGTATGGCAGATAAACCATCATGGTGTCCTCAATCGTCAGGCTGAGCAAGAAGACGCTGTCGCACAAAAGCTCCTCATTGCGAGCACTATCGACATAAATGTCGGCCACCGAATACTCCTCGCCACGGAAAACGTAGGGATGACAAGTGGTTACCTCAAAATAATCAATATTGGTCTTAGTAAGCGTCAGCCGGAGGGTTACCGTACTGTCGCATCCATGCATAGTGGTCAGCGTCTTGGTGACGACGGTGTCGCTCACATAGGTCGTTCCCTGCCAACTGTAGTCGCACGAAGCCTCCACCGTATCATCCAGCACATAGGAATTATTGACAGTGAAATTGATTACATAGGTCGTGTCGCCAATCACCACACGGTTGACACCGGAGGATGTGAAGACAGAACCGTTACGGTCCCATACCAACGAGTCGCATACCGTGGTATCGAAAAACACGACAGTGCCGGCCTTTGCAGGCTTCTGCGCCATAGAGACGCAGGGTATCAGCATAAGAGCCATCAACAAACTGAATAAAGCTTTCTTCATCTTGTTTTATAGTTGTTAAAGTTATTATCACTATCAACGTCCAAAACAAGCAAGATACCGCATATCGCATTGTCTTTCCGACAACTAAATACCCGTTTTCTTCCCTGTTGAGAACAAATCAACGTGCAAAGATAACATTTTTTTTGGATAATGTGTATTTTTTAGTGAACTATAACCGCCCGTAGATTCAATTACAAGCCATCGCACGCCCTCACTCATCTTGTTTTAGTCCCGACGACGATTCAGCCCTCACATAATCGCACACCCTGTTTGCGACAATCCGCATCGCTTAACGAAATGAACCGTCATACAATGGCGATTCATGAAGAACAGCGTTTTCTAACCACCACAGGAAAGCGCCATCCGAACCACATAATTCGGCGCCGCAACCGCATAAAGAGGTATATATTAGCGCTTCCGTTGGAGGGTTAATACATCAAATATCCAACCTCCCTCACAGGAGGGGCATACAACCCCTCTTTATTAGAAACAACTATAGCAACGACAAAAAAAGTGCCACAAAAGACATCAGCGCAAGACGAGCTCTGCCACATTCTCCACATGCTGCGTGTGTGGGAACATATCTACAGGCTGTATGCGACGCACATCGTAGCGTGCGGCAAGCATCTGCAGGTCGCGCGCCTGTGTGGCAGGATTACAGCTGACATAGACAATCTTGCGCGGGGCGGTGTCAAGCAGCTGCTGCACCACCTTCTCATGCATGCCGGCACGCGGCGGGTCTGTGATGACGACATCGGGACGACCATTGGCTTCAACAAATTCTGGCGTAAGCACCTTGGCCATATCGCCAGCATAAAAACACGTATTGCTGTAACCATTGAGACGCGCATTGACCTTGGCGTCTGCTATGGCCTCCTCCACATATTCTATACCCACAACCCTTTGGCACATCGAGGCAAGGAAGAGCGCTATAGTGCCTGTGCCTGTGTAGAGGTCGTACACCACCTCGTCACCCTTCAAGTCGGCAAGCTCGGCGACGAAGCTGTAGAGCCGCTGCGCCTGACGCGAGTTGGTCTGATAGAACGACTTAGGGTTGATGCGGAAATGCAATGCCGGACGCCCCGCATAGCCCTCCATGAGCTCCTCTATATGGTCCTTGCCGGCATAAGGCACGACGGCAAGGTCTGCATAGGAGTCGTTAAACTTGCTATTTATTATATATTGTAACGACGTAATCTGTGGAAAACTGTCGCGCAGATAGTCGAGCAACGGGAAAAGCCACTCGCCACGCTCTTCCGCCACCACTACCACCACCATCCACTCGCCCGTAGAGCTGTTGCGTATCATGATGTTGCGCAGGAACCCCGTATGGTTGCGAATATCGTAGCATGGCAGGTCGTGCTCTATGGCATACCGCCGCACGGCGAGGCGTATGGCGTTGGACGGCTCGCTCTGTAAGGCACAATGCTCTATGTGCAACACCTTGTCAAACAACCGAGGCACATGGAACCCCAAAGCCCCCCAACCATTATCCGTTGTCTCGGCAGGCTCCGACTTCCACTCCTTGGTCGAAAAGGTATATTCCAATTTGTTACGATAATAGAATATCTCCTCCGAGCCACAGATAGGACGCATCATAGAGGTATCCACCTGCCCCAGACGCTGCAGATTGTCGCGCACCTGCTTCTCCTTGAACGACAGCTGGTCGCCGTAAGCCATCGTCTGCCACTTGCAGCCGCCGCAGACACCGAAATGAGGACAACGGGCCTCGACGCGACGGTCGCTGTATCGCTTCACCTGCATCACGCGCCCTTCGGCATAGCTCTTCCGCTTCTTGGTGACCATGACATCCACCACATCGCCCGGAACGACGAAAGGGACGAACAGCACCATGCCGTCCACTCGCGCCACAGCCATACCCTCGGCGCCAGCATCGACAATCTCTACATCTTGCAGCACCAGCGGTGCCTTGTTCTTCTTACGCATGGGAGGAATATTTTATGAGTTAAGTTTTACAACACCTTGATATGCAAGCATCATACGTCTCTCGTGCCCTTCACTCACCGATAGCACTTCACCGCCATGAGCCACAACGTAATCCGCCATCATCTAATGCCTCTATCTTGCCCTTCAGCACTCTGCAGCCACTCTCCGCACACATCGCACGACTCACTGCTCACAAAAAAAAGAAGCACTGTAAGACAAGGCACAATGCTTCTATAACTTTTTGAGCAAAAACACCCGCACCCTCTCGGCGCGGCATCAGCATACGACATTAACGCTCGTCAGAGACCGACAATTTCTTTCTGCCTTTTCTGCGACGGTTGGCCAGAACCTTTCTGCCGTTGGCCGTCGACATTCTCTTGCGAAAACCATGCTTATTTGCTCTTTTTCTGCGTGATGGTTGGAATGTTCTCTTCATTTTTCTCAAATTTTGGAATTGCAAAGGTACAAAGTTTTCTTCAATAAACAAGAAAAAACAAAAGAAATATACGAAAAAACACACCTAACAGCATATAAAACAAACCAATAAAAAAGAAGACAAAAAAAGACAACATGGCGAATAAGAAAAAAAACGTACCTTTGCAAAAGATATTTATCAACAATTCACATTGAATAAATGAACACGAAACAGTTACTTGAGAGGCTTGCCCGCCTTGGAGAGAGTAGGCGCGACGAATGGGCAGAAGCGCAAGCAACCGCTTTGCAATATAGCTACTCGCTGCCGCTGCGACTGCTGGCCCTGACAGGCGACAAAGCGTGGGACGACAGCACGATAGACCACCACCGCATGATGGTAGAGTCTCTTTATATGGAGAACTTCCGCCCCATAAGCGATGTGCTGGACAAAGCCAAGGCGTTGGGCGAATACGACGTCATGCAGGAAATCAACGCCTACAAAGAAGTGTCGTTCAAGACTGCCCCCAAGAGCGTTCTGCTATCAAAGTTTTTGGAAGAAAACGACTTCCCCGTCAACGGCAATGACGAGGCCACCACTGAAAGCCTCGACAATCTGGGCAAAAAAAGCATCGCCACTGATGACGGCTTATGCTCTGAAACTCTTGCTATTGTATTCGCCAAACAAGGCAAAATAGAGCAAGCCATAGCAATGTATGAGAAATTGGCTGCTCAAAATCCCGAAAAAAGTAGTACATTTGCAGCCCGAATTGCCGAACTTCGTGCCAACAAACCCGAATAAAGCATCGAACCTATATTAATTATATTGAATAGTAAATAAAAAACAAAACATACAATGTACCAGTTTATTATCATCCTCATCCTTATTGTTTGCATACTGCTGGCTATCGTAGTGCTCGTGCAGAACTCCAAAGGCGGCGGCCTGGCTGCCAATTTCTCTGCCCCCAACCAGATACTTGGCGTGCGCCGCACGGCCGACTTCCTTGAGAAAGCCACATGGTGGCTCGCCGGCATCCTCGTGGTCCTGAGCCTCCTGGCTACGGCCGTCATACCCCATAACGAGAACGACACGGTTGACGTGGACGACGCCAACATCACCATGCCCGTGCAGAATGCTCCTGCCGCTCCTGCCGCCACAGCTACGGCACCCACATCCGAGACAGCGCAGGAATAGTTCTCCGACACCTCGCGCCACCTCTTCGGCAGCGAGACTATGGAAAGTACAGAAATAGAGAGATTTGTCGCGTAAGTGCCAAATCTCTTTTTTTCTACATTATATATAATCGTACTATCAATTTAGCATGGTTCCACGTTAACGAACACCGACGAAGCGATAAGCTCGGACAAACACCACAAATCCAAGCCATTCACCATCGCACACAAAAAAACATACCAAACCATGGACAGGCTATACCAGCAAGTCAAGGAAATGATACTCTCGCACTTCCCTCATGTGCCCACC
Organism: Bacteroidales bacterium; assembly: GCA_017451385.1. GTDB lineage: Bacteria > Bacteroidota > Bacteroidia > Bacteroidales > P3 > Colimorpha. Next base: position 86,370 of record JAFSPS010000008.1, on the reverse strand, counting down.
GAGGGACAGAGCGAAGCCTGTTCCATGCTGGTGCGATTCCTCTACGACGGCGACCCCTGCGCCACAGCAATGCTGCGCGGCTACGCCGGCACCGGCAAGACATCACTCATCAGCGCACTGATACAGACAGCACCAGCACTCAATCTCAAAACCCTCCTGCTGGCACCCACCGGACGCGCCGCCAAAGTGCTGTCGGGCTACTCCGGACAGACAGCCTACACCATACACAAGAAAATATACATCACCGTCACCGACCAGAGCGGCATGACCCACACCATACGGGCTCGCAACAAACACGCCTACACGCTCTTCATCATCGACGAGGCCTCTATGATTGACGACGGCCTCTCGCCCACCAGCGGACCCACCAGCCTGCTGCAAGACCTCATAGACTATGTGCGCGAAGGCGAAAGCTGCCGCATGCTCCTCGTGGGCGACGCCGCACAGCTGCCCCCCGTAGGCAGCGACATCAGCCCCGCCCTCGACAGCGACTACCTACGCACCCTCGCACCACTCAAAATCTTCGAAGCCACACTCACCGAGGTAGTGCGACAGCAGCAACAGTCAGGCATCCTCCTCAACGCCACACAGCTGCGCCAACAGATAACCACCATGGACGACTACGACCAACCGCAGCTGCCCCTCTTCTCCACCGCGGGCTACGCCGACATAGTACGCCTCGCCGGCGGCGACCTCGAGGAGACCCTCTACCGTGAATACGAGCAACACGGACACGAAGAAGTCGCCATAGTATGCCGCTCCAACAAACGCGCCAACCTCTACAACCAAGCTATCCGCAACCGCGTGCTCTTCCGCGAAGAAGAAATCAACGCAGGCGACATGCTGATGGTGGTGAAAAACAACTACTACTGGGTTGAAGAAGAATCGCCTATGGGCTTCATAGCCAACGGCGACATCGTCGAGGTACTCTCCGTGCGCAACCATCAGGAACTCTACGGATTCCACTTCGTCGATGCCTCGCTGCGCTTCGTCGATTACCCCGACGCGCCGACACTCGACTGCAAGCTGCTCCTCGAGACGCTCCACAGCGAGTCGCCCTCCCTCACCGCCGCCGAAAGCCAGCAACTATACGAGAGCGTCATGGAGGACTATGCCGACCTGCCCACCAAGCGCGACCGCATGGCGGAACTGAAAAAGAACCCCTACTACAACGCCCTGCAAGTGAAATTCTCCTACGCCCTCACATGCCATAAGACACAAGGTGGACAGTGGTGCACCGTCTTCGTAGAACAAGGCTTCCTGACCGACGAGCTGCTCAACCGCGAATACCTCCGCTGGCTCTACACCGCCCTCACCCGCGCCACCGACCGCATCTACCTCATAGGCTTCGAAGACCGCTTCTTTGCGGACATCGGAGAAAAATAAATTTTTGCTACTTTTTCACAAAAGTGTTGCACTTGGTAGTTGAATCTACACACCCCAATTTTTTTGCAAAACAACGTTACAAAACAAATATTTTTTTGCAATTACAAGAAAGTTTGTAACTTTGCATTGGAATGGATGAGGGGACAAAAGTCCCCTTCTTTATTGCTATGATAAACAAACTGAAAGTATTAGAGATTGTCAAGAATACCCTTGATGGTACCGATAAATACCTGGTAAGCCTTAAGATTACCACAGACAACCGCATATTTATCGACCTTGACGGCGACAACGGGATAAATATTGACGACTGCATCGAGGTGAGCCGCGCCGTAGAAGGCCAGCTGGACCGCGACGAAGAGGATTTCGAGCTGCAGGTGAGCAGCGCGGGAGCCGACAACCCGCTAAAGATGCCGCGCCAATACCGCCGGCATATAGGGCGGCGGCTGGAAATAGCCACGATGGACGGCCGCGACTTTGACGCCACACTGCTGGAAGCCGACGACAACGCCATCACCGTGCGCACCAAAGGCACCAAGAAGGCGGCACCGGAGACCCTCACGCTCGCCTTCGGCGACATCAAGACGGCACGCGTGAAGATTGAGTTCTAAGCAGCCTCATGCCGCACACGGCAATCTGCAAAAGCAGGAAAACGCACAGCCCGCACTATGCAGCACCGACAGGCTGCAACCCATGAAGAAACAAAAAAACAACAAATAATAGATGAAGACTTCAGACCTTATCAATTCCTTTTCGGAATTCAAAGAGTTAAAAAACATCGACCGCGAGACGCTGATGAAAATCCTCGAGGAGGTGTTTCGTGCTACTCTTATCAAACGCTACGGCACAGACGACAATTTCGACATCATCGTCAACGTTGACAAAGGAGACCTTGAAATATTCCGCAACCGACTGATTGTTGAGGACGGCGAAGTCACCAATCCGCAACGCGAGATAGCCTACAGCGACGCCATCAAAATAGAGGACGACTTCGAGGTGGGCGAAGAGCTCTCGGAGCCCATACAGATGAGCGAGTTCGGCCGCCGCGAGATACTGAGCATCCGCCAGAACCTCGTGAGCAAGATACAAGACTATGAGAAAGCCAACATCTATCAGAAATACAAAGAGAAAGTGGGTGAGATTATCGTGGGCGAAGTCTATCAGCCATGGAACAAAGAGATACTGGTGGTTGACGAGGACAAGATAGAGCTGTCGCTCCCCAAGTCGGAGCAGATTGCCAAAGACCACTACCGCAAAGGCGACACCCTACGCGCCATAGTGCTGAAAGTGGAGATGAAGAACAACAACCCCGTCATCACGCTGTCGCGCACGTCGCCCATCTTCCTCGAGCGACTGCTTGAAGCCGAGGTGCCGGAGATTTACGACGGCCTCATCACCATACGCAACATCGTGCGCAAGCCTGGCGAGCGCGCCAAAGTGGCTGTGGAGAGCTACGACGACAGAATAGACCCCGTGGGCTCCTGCGTCGGCGTGAGAGGGTCGCGCATCAACGGCATAGTGCATGAGCTGCGCGGTGAGAGCATCGACGTCATCAACTACACCTCGCGTCCCGACGTGATGATACGCCGCGCCCTCAACGCAGCACAAATCTCGACGATAAAAATCAATGAAGAGGAGAAAAAAGCCGAAGTGTTCATGGAACCCGACCAAGTGAGCCTCGCCATAGGCAAGGGCGGCCACAACATCAAGCTGGCAAGCCGCCTCGTGGGCTACGAGATTGAAGTCTATCGCGCCAGCGACGAAGGCTACGAAGACGACGTGGCTCTGCGCGACTTCAACGACGAGATAGACCAGTGGGTCATCGACGAGCTGATTAAGATTGGCTGCGACACCGCCAAGAGCGTGCTCGCTCTGCCCAAGAACGAGCTCCTCACCCGTACCGACCTCGAAGAGGAGACCATCGACGAGGTCATACGCATCCTGAAATCAGAATTTGAGGACTAACCAACCTCTAATATCCATACGCTTTCTGGCAGAGACCGAGAGCATGTCGAGAGTGACAACGTGACGCGAAAGGCGATAAGAACACAAAAAAGCAAGGCAACCCGAATTGCCCATCGATAAACAAAAACGTATAAAGACTAAACAAAAGAGAAAAGCATGGCAGAAGAAAATAAAAATATACGTCTTTCAAAATTTGCAAAAGAATTCAATATCGGTGTGCCTACGCTGATAGAGACTCTGAAGAAGAAAGGGTTTGACACAGACCTCTCGCCCAACACCAAACTCACCGCCGAGCAGTACGACCTGCTGGCAGAAGAGTACAAGGGCGAACGCGCCGTCAAAGAACAGGCCGACAAAAAGGCGGAATACACCTCGGCCATCGTCAACACCACAGAGAAGAAGAACGAGGATGTAGCCCACAACGACTATACCCCCGACGAGGTGATAATAAAGAACGTCTCCATCCAGAAGGATTTAACCTCCCCCGCTGAGACTACGCCCACAGAGCAACCCGTAGAGACCACCCCCAACGACACTCCAGACACACCACAGGAAGAAGAACAGCCCAAAGAGGAAAAAGAGGTCAAGGAAGAGACCCCCGCAACCACCGAGGAGGTGACGCCGGCAGAGAACGAGCATCAAGAGACCCCGGCAGTCGTAGAGGAGAGAACACCGACGACGCCCAAGAACGGCTCCGCTCCCGTAGTCTTCAACGTAGTGGGCAAGATAGACCTTGATTCGCTCAATACGCAGACGCGTCCCGAGAAGAAAAAACGCGACGACCGTCGTGGCAAGAAAGGCGGCGAGCAGTCCCAAAAACCTGCCGCAACGCCCAAGGCCAAACCCGAACCGCCCAAACCCGTGGCTCCCAAGCCCGAAGAGAAGAAACCCGAGCCAAAGAAGGTGGAGTTCATAGAGACCAAATACCAAAAACTGGAAGGTCCCAAGGTGCAGGGCAAAATAGACCTGACGCAGTTTGAGAAACCCAAGTCGAGCGAGGGAGAGAAAAAGCATAAGCGCAACCGCATCAAGAAAGACGGCGGCGTGCGCGTGGAAGACATGACCAACGGCACCAACGCCAAGGGCACCACCTACACGGGCGGCAACAACAACGCCGAAAAGAAAGGCAAAAACGCCGGCAAGAAGAGCAAGAACACCCCCAAGAAGGTTGAGATAGACGACGGCGAGATAGCCAAGCAGATACGCGACACCCTGGCACGTCTGGGCAACGTAGGCAAGTCAAAGACCTCTAAGCACAACCGCGAGAAACGCCAGAAGGTGCAACTGCGCAGCGAAGAGGAGATGCAGACAATGCTCGAGAACCAGAAGACGCTGCAAGTGACGGAGTTCGTCACCGCCAACGAGCTGGCAACGATGATGAACATCCCCGTGACGCAAATCATATCCACCTGCATGTCGGTTGGCATCTTTGTGAGCATCAACCAGCGTCTCGACGCAGAGACCATCAAGCTCATAGCCGACGAGTTCGGCTTTGAGGTCAACTTCGCCAGTGCCGACATCGTTGACACGTTGAAGAGTGAGGAGGAGGAAGACAGACCCGAAGACCTCGTGCCGCGCACCCCTATCATCACCGTCATGGGACATGTGGACCACGGCAAGACCTCGCTGCTTGACTACATACGCAAGACCAACGTCATCGCCGGCGAGGCGGGTGGCATCACACAGCATATCGGTGCCTACGAAGTCACTATGCCCGACGGACGCAAGATAACCTTCCTCGACACCCCTGGCCACGAGGCTTTCACCGCCATGCGTGCCCGCGGTGCCAAGGTTACGGATATAGCCATCATCGTCATCTCTGCCGACGACAAGATAATGCCTCAGACGGTTGAAGCCATCAACCACGCTCAAGCCGCAGGCGTGCCCATCGTCTTTGCCATCAACAAGATAGACAAACCCGGTGCCGACCCCGACCGCATCAAGACCGAACTTGCCAACATGAACCTGCTTGTCGAAGAGTGGGGCGGCAAATACCAAAGCCAAGACATCTCGGCAAAGAAAGGTATCAACGTGGAAGAGCTACTTGAGAAAGTGCTGCTGCAGGCCGAAATCATGGAGCTGAAAGGCAACCCCAAAAAGCGCGCCAAAGGCACGGTGCTGGAGAGTTCGCTTGACAAAGGTCGCGGCTATGTAGCCAAAATCCTCGTGGAGGATGGCACCATCCGCAAAGGCGACCCCATCGTGGCGGGTTCCATAGCGGGACGTGTGCGCGCCATGTACAACGAGCGCAATCAGGAGGTCATGTCGGCAGGTCCCTCGCAGCCCGTACTGCTGCTGGGCCTCACCGGTGCCTGTCAGGCTGGCGACACCTTCAACGTGCTGCCCAGCGAGAAGGAAGCCAAGGACATCGCCGCCAAACGCACTCAGCTGCAACGCGAGATGGGACTACGCACGCAGAAGCACATAACCCTCGACGAGATAGGACGACGCAGAGCTCTGGGCAACTTCAAGGAACTCAACATCATCGTTAAAGGCGATGTGGACGGCTCCGTGGAGGCTTTGAGCGACTCGCTCATCAAGCTGAGCACCGACGAGGTGCAGGTCAACGTCATCCACAAGGCTGTGGGACAGATTACGGAGACCGACGTGCTGCTGGCAGAATCGTCAGACGCTATCATCATAGGCTTCCAAGTGCGCCCCTCTGTAGGTGCTCGCAAAATGGCAGAGACCCAGAAGATAGACATACGTCTCTACAGCATCATCTACGATGCCATCAACGAACTGAAAGATGCTATCGAGGGTATGCTCGCCCCCGAGACGCAAGAGAAGATTGTCGCCAACCTCGAGATACGCGAGACCTTCAAAATCAGCAAGGTGGGTACCATTGCAGGATGTATGTGCCTTGACGGCAAGATACAGCGCAGTCACAACGTGCGCATCATCCGCGACGGCATCGTGGTATATACCGGCAAACTGGCATCCCTCAAACGCTTCAAGGACGACGTGAAAGAGGTGGTGGCAGGTCAGGACTGCGGCCTCAACATTGACGGCTTCAACGACATCAAAGTCGGCGACATCGTGGAAGCCTACGAAGTCATCGAAATCAAACGAAAACTGTAATACCGATTATTAAACCTCTAAACAAATCAAGAATTATGCGACCTCAGCCTCTGTAGTTCAAGGGATAGAATCGTGGTTTCCTAAACCATTGATCTGGGTTCGAATCCCAGCGGAGGTACAGGGCGGCTACGAGTAGCCGCCCTTATTTTATATCTTTACCTCCATATACAACAAACATAAGAACAGTCCTCTGATTACTGTTCACCATTCACAAAACAACATCTAAAAACAACATCTAAAAACAACATAAAAATGTATCGAATAACAAAACACCCAATACTCGATATCGAAGCGAGCGAAGAGGTAACATTTACATACAACGGAGTCAAAATACGCGGCCAGAAAGGGCACACCATTGCCGCTGCCCTGCACCAAGCCGGCTACCCCATACACAGCCACAGCCTCAACGGCAGGAAGCGCAGCCTCGAATGTGGCATCGGCAAATGCGGAGCCTGCGAGATGCTGGTGGATGGCGTCGTGCGACGCATCTGCATCACACCCGTCGATGGCGTGCGCGAGGTGAGAGAGATTGACGACAACTACAAGCCCAGCGCAAGCAAGCAAATCCTCCATGACGAGGTGCGAATATACAAAACCACTGTTGCCATCATTGGCGGCGGACCCGCAGGACTATCCTGCCGCCGACAGCTGAACGCCATGGGCATAGACAACCTGCTGGTGGACAACAACAGCCATGTGGGCGGACAGTTCAACATGCAGACACATCAGTTCTTCTTCTTCGAACAGGAGCACCTGCTGGGCGGCATGCGAGGCTACGACATAGCACACCACCTCACACAAGATGACAGCAACATACTGACCGACACCACAGTATGGGACATCCTCGAAGGCCGACGCATCGCTATAAAGAACATCATCAGCGGCGAGATAGGCTACATCGATGCCGCTTACATCGTGGTAGCCACAGGCGCCACGCCTTATATGCCAACCTTTGAGAACGATGACCTGCCGGGGGTATATACCGCCGGCGTGTTCCAGAAGATGATGAATCAAGAGCACACCCTGATGGGGCAACGCATCCTCACCATTGGCGCCGGCAACATAGGCTACCTCACCTCATATCAGGCCTTGCAGGCTGGCGCCGAGGTACGCGCCATAGTGGAATATGCAGACCATGAGGGTGGCTTCCCCGTGCAAGCCAACCGCGTGCGACGCATGGGCATACCCATAATGACAAGCCGTACACTGCTCAAGGCCATACCCAACGACAAGGGCGACGGCATACGCGGCGCAGTGATAGGCAAAGTAGTGGACGGCCACTACCTGCCTGGCACTGAGGAGGTCATAGACGGTATCGACATGATAAACATCTGCACGGGACTGATACCCGACGACCGTCTTATCAACAAGTCGCGCGAGGTGTACGGTCTCAACGCCTATGCCGCCGGCGATGCCACACGCATAGGCGAAGGCACCAGCGCCGTGCTGCACGGCCGCAAAGTGGCATTAGAGATTGCACAGCAGATGGGGCGTAAGATAGACTACAACGAATACCTCGCGGTATGCAAACAGCACATTGAGTCGCAACAGCCGCCCGTGCGCGTGCTGCAGCAGCCCCTTCTGCCCACCGCCGAGCGCATGGCGCAACGCCCCTTCGTAGTGCAGGACTGCCTCTACGGCTTCGCCTGCAATCCCTGCACCTTCGCCTGTCCGCAAGGCGCCATCAGCAAGACTGCCACCAACACCGTGCCCGTCATAGACTACGACCGCTGCATAGGCTGTATGCGCTGCGTCAACCACTGCCCAGGGCTCGCCATCTTCGGCTTCGATGCCGCCAAAGGGCTATGCTTCCTGCCTATAGAGTTTGAGGTGGAAAAAAATGCGGCGGTATATCTGGTTGACAACCACGGCGGCATAATAGGCCAAGGCACCGTGGAACGCCTCATCGCCAACAGCAACAAAACCAGAATAGCCGTGGTACATGCCGACAGCAGCAAGTGGGCCACCGGCAAAACACTAACCGACGTAAGAGGCATGATAGAGCAGCAACGCTACCCTCAGCCGCTGCAGCTGCGTTTCGTGGGACACGAGGAGCACACCGAAGAGCCGCAATATGTGTGCCATTGCGAAGATGTAGAGATTTCTACTATTCTCAAGACCATCGGCGAGCGGCACTATATCTCCATTGACGAGCTGAAGCACACCACACGCCTCGGCATGGGACCCTGCCGCGGCCGACGCTGCCTGCCGCGCGTCAAACGGCTGCTGGCAGAACACGGCATCGAGCTGACTGGCACCATCACGCCACGCGCCTCCATGGCCAACTATATCACCCTCGGCGACGCCTACAACCCCGCCACTCACGAGACCTTCGTCTTCCCACGCGACAAGCAAGCCCCCTCAGAGCGCATACAGGTCTTCGTCGCCGGCGGCGGCATCGCCGGCAGCGCACTGCTACGCTACTTCAGCACAGAGGGCTTCAACACCGTCATGGTCAACTACGACCGCGGTGCCACATGGCGCTGCATCGGCGGCGGACGCCCAGCCTTCTCCAACCCCGATATCGCCGACATCGCCGTGCACAACCATGAGATTTTCAAGACTATCCAGCAACACAGCAACATCAACTACAAGCCCACCCGCTATGTCAACCTCGTACACGACGACGCCACCTATCGCTCGCTCGACGCCTCGCGTGCGTGGAGCGATGCCTACATGATAGACCGCCAACAGTTCCAGCAGGAAATTTCTCCCCTCTGGAACGACAGCGACCGCACCTACAGCCACGCCCTCATCACTCGTGGCTGCTGGCAGGCCACGCCAGGCCTCACGGTGGACTATCTGCGCAAAGAGGCCTCCGCACATGGCGGTCGCTACTTCGAAGACACCGAGCTGCTACAGGTGAGCCGCGACACCGCAGGACTCTACCACGCCATAGTACGCCACCATGAAGGCACATACAAGGAATACATAGCCGACCATTTCGTCAATGCTCTCGGATGGGGCGCCGAACGCTTCACCGACCAACTGGGCATCGACACGCAACTCACCCCCGTCAAGCATCAGGCCTTCATCACACGGCGCATGCCGCTGATAGGCAAAGACGGTGACGCACTGGATATGATAATAGACCGTCGCCACTATCACGGTTTCAGCGCCGTCTATGGACAGCAGTTTGCTCACACCGGCCAGATTATAGGCTGCGCCTCGCCCGACAGCGACAGCTACGAGGCTCGCCAGCCGCTACGCTATAACAGCAAGGAGTTCCTCGAAATCGTTGGCGAGATGTTCTGCCAATGGGTGCCCTCGCTAAGCGACGTGAGCTTCATCTCCGTCTGGGCTGGATGGTACACCGAGCCGCGCTACATCGTGGACCCCTCGCACGGACTGCTGGTGGGTCTGCGCGGACACGGCTTCATGCTGGCACAGTATTTGGCAAAACTCTATGTGGATAAGTACATGGGACGCAGCGTGCCGAGCTACATGGAAGAACTACGCCTCGAAGGCAACGGACTCAGCGAGACGGCATTCAAATAAAACACCTACATTCGCGCCGCACAAAAACGGCGCGAATGTTCACATCTCGTGCTGTCGGTACTCCGTCGGAGTGCGACCCGTATGCTTTTTGAAAAAACGACTGAACACCGCCTGGTCGCTGAAGCCAAGCTGATAGGCTATATTCTGTATCGTCATGTCCTTGCGCGACTGCAACAGCACCTGTGCCTTCTGGCACAGCACACGCGCTATCCATTCTATAGGACCGATGCCCGTAGCCTCTTTTATCATGGTGCTGAAATACTTAGACGACAGACATTGCAAGTCGGCATAATAGCACACCTCGTGCGACTCCTGATAGTGCAGCAACAGGTCGTCATAGAAACGCTTGAAGATATGCAGCTCACGCGAATCCTCATTCAGCGACATCTCCCCATTATCCGCACGAAACGCTCGTATCATGTCCGACAGCAACGCCATAGTCTTCGCTACAAGCTCGCCATAACGGCTACCTTGATGAGTAGTGATAACTTGCTGTATATGACAAAGATGCACAACGATGTCATACTGTTCGTCCGTCATGCGGATGGCGGGGCTGTTCTGTATGGCTATCTGATAACTGAGATCTGTTTGAGCCCTATTCTCTTTGAAATAGTCATCTGAGACCACTATGAGCGTCGCCTTGTAATCGTCCGAAGCCTCATGCGAGACGAGGATATGGTTGGGATAGACCACGGCGAGGTCATGCTCCTCAAAAACGACAGGCACCATGTCGTACTCCGCCTTCACCCACCCCGCATGATTGATGCAAATTACGAGGTGCGGCGAGACGTATGGCACTCCATTAGAGGGCAACGAACTGACATCATTGATTACCACAACGCCCTGTCGTTTAATCTTGTCCGACAAGAGCTCTAACGGATGGTCGCATGGCGTACTCTCTTTTTCTCTCATACTGTTGTTCTCTTTTCTCCTGTTTCGACTCAAGTCTTGAATCATCAAACTTTTTGCAAAAGTAGCATTTTTGCAAAACAAAAACAACATTACATCAAACAAACAACCCACTATTCATCAATATCTACACTTATTTACACTATTTTTGCAAAAAAATAAAGAGTGAAAATGCAAAACACGCATACTCTCCACAACACCCCGTAATAACAAAAGCTAACTATAACATAAAAAAAAACATCATGAAAAAAACACTATTACTTGCGACGCTTCTAATAGCGTGCACCACACTAAGAGCTCAAGGTCCTGGTGGAAACGGAGGAGGCCCGGGCGGCGGCAGTGAGACGACAGTGAGTCCGGACGGCGCTGCCTACATACTGAGCGACGGTAGCACAGTGACAAAAACAGGCGAAAGCCTCAGCACCAGCACGAGCGATTACAACGTCGTGCAGGTCACCAATGGCACCCTTACCATGACCAACTGCATCATCACAAAGTCTGGAAACAGCAATGCCACCAATGGCGACTACACGAGCTTCTACGGCATAAACTCGGCAGTGTATGCCTCTGGCAGCAACGCAGTTATCAAAATGACCGGTGGCAGCGTCACTACCACCTCACAAGGCAGCAACGCCATCTTTGCCACGCAGGGAGCAACCATCAATGTCGAGAACGTGACGATAGACAACAGCAACAGCGTCAGCCGCGGTCTGCATGCCACCTACGAGGGCATCATCAATGCAAGCAACATCAACATCACCACACGCAGCGAGACCAGCTCGACCATCGCCACCGACCGCGGCGGCGGCACAGTCACCGTCACCGGTGGGTCAGCAACAGCCAAAGGCAACAACTCGGCAGTCCTCTATTCCACAGGCACAATTACCGCCAACGACCTCACAGGCATCTCCGAACAGGGCGAAATTGCCGTCGTTGAAGGCGACAACAACGTCTATATCAACGGTTGCACCATGACCAGCGGCTCCAGCAAGCGCGGACTGATGATGCTTCAGTCCGGCTCAGGCGATGCCGATGGCAGCAACGCCGCCATCACCATCTCTAATTCTTCCCTCACCGTGACGGGCAGCAGCACCCCCCTCTGCGAAGTGCCTACGCTCAACAACGGCACTCTCACACTGTCCGACGTGACACTCAGCGTAACAAGCGGCATACTGATGTATGTAGATTACAACACGCAATGGTCCACCTACGGTGGCACCGGCAACCTCGTTCTCAACACCACACAAGACTCTTGGACCTATACCGGCAACGCCGATGCCGACAGCTATAGCAACATCAACGTGACGGTGGGCGACAACGTGACTTGGAAAGGTGCTATGGACAACGACAACAACGCTTCTTCGGCCAACGTTACAATCCAGAATGGCGGCGTATGGGTCCTCACAGCCAACAGCTATGTGTCCACCCTTGTAAACAACGGCACCATACATACCAACGGCTACACCCTGTCCTACGACAACCTTACGGGCAACACTCCTGACGATGCTCTCGGCATAAAAACAATCTCAGCCGACCAAAAAAACGATGGTAAAATCTACTCCATCAACGGCCGATACATCGGAACAACTTTGCCCTCAGGCTATCACGGCATCTACATCCAGAACGGACGCCAATACTACAAATAGTTTTTTCTTGGCACAAAGTGGCAATCTATGGTGCGAAGCTTCTTCCATGGAGGCATCGCACCATTTTTTACATGCAAAATTTGAATAAAAAGTCTATCTTTGTTACAATATAACGAAAGGGCTAACACAACTCTAACTCTCAAAATCAGAACGATACAATGAAAAAACTGATTACCATTCTTGCCGTCATCATGGTCTCCACCATCTCTATGGCACAAAACATACAGGAAACCACCGTGCAGGTGGGACAGATAACCGTCCCCGCTTTCACCGTCAGCATCGCTCAGGACGAGGACCGTGCATCGTCACTGATGAAAAAACAGTTCAAAGAATGGGGCGTAAGCACCACACGAAGCAACGGCTATGTGATGTCTATAGCCGAAGTCATCTCCGACCTGTCAGCGGCACCCATCAACTTCTACAGCAAGATTGAAGAGACCGGCCGCCGCGACAACAAGGCAACAGTCATTACCGTAGCCGCCGTATCGTCAAACCTGTCGGTAGAACAGAGTACGCTCAACGCCTCTGTGCGTCAATTCCTTGCCTCCTTTGTGCAACGCGTGGCACAAGACGAAGCCAACGAGAAAAGTGCCGAGATACAGAAAAAATTAGACAAAGCCACCAAAGTGGCGGCGGCAGCAGCAGCCACCATTGCCACAATAGATAAGGACATAGCCAAAAGACAAGGCAAGATTGACTCTAAGAAGAAAGATATGGAGAAACTGCAAGCCAAAATGGACAAACTGCAGAAAGAGATAACCGAGGACGAGGCCGAGATACAGAAATACAACACCAAAAAAGAAGAATACACCAAAAAAGCCACCGCGGCAAATCAGGACGTTGAGGCTATTAGCGCTGAACTGGAGAAATATAAAAGCATAGCCTATTAAACATTGCCGACAAAGACATACACTGACATCAAAAACGTCAGGACACTATAATTCACAGCCATACGCAATAAAAAGAGAGGCAACCGTACCAATTCTTAGAACAAAACACAGCAACCCAGAAAAACCAAAACATAAATAGTATGAAAAAAATTGTTTGCACATTAGTCGCAGTCCTGAGTCTCGCAGCATTCGCCATGGCGCAGGACGTAACGCCTGCCACCATGCAGATTGGCAACGACCGCATGGACGGCTACAGCACCATCGTTTCTCATGGCCAGAAGAGTGCAGAAGCATGGATTGCTACGACATTGAAAAATCTCGGATTAGACTACGCAAAAATAGGCGACAGCTACACAGCCATAGGTCAAAACGTGATGGGCATCGCCAACGACAAGATTGACCTCTACATTCAGGCCACACAGCCCGAAGGTCAAGCCACCACCATCACTATGGCGGCAACACCAAGCGAGGGCAGCAAGGCTACAACGGACGAGATAAACACCGGCATACAGAAAATGCTGGAAAACATGGAAAACAAGATTCGTATCAACGAGAATGGCACCATTAAGCCACAACGCGCCGGCAACGAGGAGATGAAAATAGAGACCAATCCGAAAAAACACCACGGCATGCGACGCAACAATGGTGGCAAACTGAGCAAGGTGAGCAGCGGACACAAAATCAAAGTCAGCAATGACAGCACAATGAAGGCCGCACCCCGCCAAGCCGACGAGATGGAGACAAACGATGCCTCCGTCCTTGATATTCTGCAATAAAATTCTCACATTCAAGACAGTGTATAAAGCTCGCCCCCTTGTGGGACGGGCTTTGCGCCGTTTTAGGGGTATCTCTTTCACCCCGCGCTCATACCTATCTGCTACCACAGCACGAAAGCTATCTGCAACCAATTCACTATTCACTATTCACCATTCACTATTCACCATTCACTATTCACCATTCACTATTCACCATTCACCATTCACTATTCACCATTCACTATTCACCACTCACTATTCACCATTCACTATTCACCACTCACTATTCACTATTCACCATTCACTATTCACCACTCACCATTCAATATTCACCATTCACCATTCACTATTCACTATTCACCATTCACTATTCACCATTCACTATTCACTATTCACCATTCACTATTCACTATTCACCATTCACTATTCACGCCTATCAGCCACCGAAGCATCAATGCTATCTATGACGAAACTGCACCTTCAGCGTATCGCTGACCATCGCAGGATGACTTGTGCGGAAACGGACAGCCAGCGGACGCCTGCCAACATTCTCGCCATCAATGAACAACGCCAAATCATCGAAACGCTCAATCATCGGACTGACCCATAGCCCCTCAGCCGCCATAGACGGAATAAAACGATAGGTTGTCACGCTGCTGTCAGGCATAAGATAATCAATCCAGCAGATATTGGACTTATAAACAAGTGTTTTCACTCTGCCATACAGGCTTTGCGACACATCGACATACGCCTTGACCACACCGCTATCCACTGGCACATCCACCCACTCGTCCCAACAGCATTGCAGCCATTCGCCACAGGCAACTTCCGGTGCACGATATTGCGACACTTCATTACGCCTCTGCGACACTTCTAAACTATCATAGCCAACTATGACACTAACCATGACATTGGTGATATAGCCTGTCGGCACCTCATTATGTTTCAGCAACATGCCGTACCATCCTGTATCCGCCACATGGTAGTTGCTCAGCAACGCCTCCACCACACGAGGCTCCTCGCTGAGGATATAGGAGCCATCAATAGCATTCATGTCCGCCACATCGCTATAATTGGCTCTATGCCATATCACATAATCCGCCGCCGTACTGTCCTCGCCATAGTTGGCCGCCGCACGCTGCCCCAGCCACGGCGAGAGGCTGGAAGCCATCTCAAAGGTGGCACGCGGCTGCCACCGCAGACCATTGGCACCTGCAAACAGCTGCTCCCACGGGTAGCAATCCACCGTGCCGTCACCTATCTGCCGTAGGGCAGCATCAGGCAGACGATGACGCTCCATAGACGATGCAACATTATGCTCCATCACCTCGCGCAGATTGTCGTAATGCACCGTCATATTCCAGCCCGTCAGCACATCGCCTTGTCGTAGCCTCTGACCTCCATAGCCGTTAGTATAATCTACAATACTCACAATCAACAGAAAACACACTGCCGACATCGCCCACGACACACAACGAACAAAACGGCGGCACATCACCATAGGCAACACTACGACAAATGCCGACATAAAACTTACGACACTGTTCTTATAATGCCAAAAGTCGGCACGAATAACGCCATGCTTATAATTAAGAAAAAGGGGCACCAACAAGATGAGGAAAAGCCATCGCGACTGCCACCCACGGGCAAAGAAGGGATAGAGAGCGAGCAACACGAAGACAACAACAAGTCGCCACAGCGGCAGAGCAGCCTCCAAAGTCATCGCCTCACCATGTGCCAACACCTGATGAACGATACCCTCAAAGGCTCCTGCCAGCAGCGAGACATCGCGATATACCACCATGCCAACCGCCATCAGCATCAACAACACAATCACTGTTTGCAGAGCAGCACTTCGCATGTCACGGCTAATTATGCCGCTGAGCAACCACGCAACAAAGACTACCGACAGAGCCTCCAACCCGATAGAACTCTTGATAAACAAAGCCACCGCTGCCAGCAACACAGCAGAAACATAGAAAATGACATTCACTCGACCACCACGAGACGGTCTATGGCACACTTCCCCCTGCCAGCCAAAGGTAGCGAAAAAAAGCAACAACGCCACGTCAAAGACAACGAGAGTGTCAATGACAGCATAAAGGCATGGGAGCAACAGAAAGACCGCTGCCAACCACAGCCGCATGCCATGTCGCATGGCAAGTTGCAAGCACAGCACGATGAAAAGCAGCTTGACGAACGAATAGAAAGCAAGAAAAACAACAAAATGCCCATCGTCGATGACCGGCAGACGCAGCAACGCCAACGGGCCATAGGGATGAATCAGATGCAGCAACCCCTCATAGTCATGGCTGAATAAGTAGTTGAGTCCCCAGACGTATGACGAGTCGAGCCCTGCGGAATAGTCAGGTTCGAAGGCCGGATAAGAGACAAACAGCAACAGCAGAGCCACAGCAGCGAGGGCTACATAGCGGATGCCACCCTTTCTCTTCGTCTGCTGGTCTTCAGCCAGCAGTCTGTGCAGTATTCCCCACAGCGCCAAATTCCGCAGCAGGCTATTCGTCCTCCTCATCGTCGTCTTCATCATCTTCTTCCTCTTCCTTCAACGCCTCGTTGTCCGAAGGCGTATCTTCCACTGGCGACGCCGTCAGCATACGGAGAGTGAAGTAGTAATAGATGACGAAGAACAAAGTAATCATGACACCGCCAAGATTGAAGAAACCGCTCCCAAGTATCACCACGTCAGCAACTATCAACAACAACTGAGCAATGGTGTAGAGGTGAAAACCGCGCTTGTTGAGCCGCCACATGAGGATGGCACCCGACAACGAGAGAGCATAAAGTAATGCCGTAACTATGTAGTAGTATGTCGGTATTGCGAAGATTTGGTCAAACACGCCCTGCATCTCTTGTGGCATGGGGTATTGACCACTCACTATAAGCTCCTTCATCATTGGCATGGTCAATGGTGCCATCATCGAGGAGAACAAGCTGATTCCAGACCCTATGAAGGTCAGGATGAGCACAAAACGAAACATCTTCATAACAGTATGTTTTTTTTTACCTCTTAGCGCATGAAAGATGCCATCTGCTGTTGCAACTTGCGCGCCTCGTCGGCAGCACGTTCGGCAAAATCCTCTCCATTAGAGGCATAGATGATGCCGCGCGACGAATTGACGAGCAGACCGCACTCGCTGGTCAGGCCGTAGCGGCACACCTCTTCCAAGCTGCCACCCTGTGCTCCCACTCCGGGCACGAGGAGGAAGCTGTTGGGCACTATGCGTCGTATGTCGCCAAGCATGTCGGCCTTCGTGGCTCCCACCACATACATCATGTTGTCCTCGCCGCCCCACTGCTTGGACTTCTCAAGCACGTTCTCAAAGAGCCGCCGGCCGTTGCTCTCAAGAAACTGGAAGTCGAACGCCCCTTTGTTGGAGGTCAGCGCAAGGAGGATGACCCATTTGCCCTCATAGACAGTAAACGGCGTGACGGAATCCTCTCCCATGTAGGGCGCTATAGTCATAGCGTCGAAATTGAAATCGCCCTGCGGGTCGAGGAAGGCCTTGGCATACTGCTTCGATGTGTTGCCTATATCGCCTCGCTTGGCATCGGCTATAGTGAAGGCGGGCTTGTCGAGCTGATGCAGGTAGTCCATAGTCTTCTTGAGCTGCACCAATCCGCCTATGCCCATAGACTCATAAAACGCCAGATTGGGCTTGTAGGCCACGGCATAGTCTATCGTGGCATCTATGATTGCCTTGTTGAACAAGAAAGCAGCATCCGGATTGCCCTGCAGATGGGCAGGAATTTTGCTGAGGTCTGTATCAAGGCCTACGCACAGAAAGGACTGGCGCTGACGTATCAGGTCTATTAACTGTTGACGGGTCATGTTATATGTCTTTTTTTTCGGTTAACTTGTATTTGATTATCGTTTAATTGCTGTTCACTTGGTCAGGCTGTGGAATTTCTCCGTCAGCTGCTTGGAGGTGATATGCTCCATGTGGTCGTCGGACACTATCTTGCCGTGGTTGATGATGATGGCGCGGCTGCACATAGCCTCTACTTCCTGCATGATATGTGTCGAGAGCAGCACCACTTTCTGCTTGCCCGCCGAGCGGATGAGGTGGCGTATCTCCTCCAGCTGGTTAGGGTCGAGACCCGTGGTAGGCTCGTCGAGGATTAGCACCTTGGGCTCATGGATAAGTGCCTGTGCAAGACCCACACGCTGACGGTAGCCCTTGGAGAGCTGGCCTATCTTCTTGCCCACTTCGGGCGTGAGACCTACACGCTTCACCATCTCCTCAACACGGTCGCGCTTGTCCTTCAGGCCATAGATGCCAGCAACAAACAGCAGAAACTCGCGCACATACATATCGAGATACAACGGGTTGTGCTCCGGCAGGTAGCCTATGCAGCGACGCACAGCCATAGAGTCGTCGTAGATGTCGTTGCCACACACCACGACATCGCCCTCCGTGGGCGGCACATAGCATGTGATTATCTTCATCAGTGTGGACTTACCAGCTCCGTTGGGTCCCAACAGGCCCACTATCTCGCCAGCCTCTACGTTGAACGACACATTGTCGAGGGCTCGCTGTTCTCCGTATATCTTGGTGATATTATTTATTTCAAGCATTTGCGTAGTAACGTTTTTTCGTCTTTGCGATACCTATAGTATCTTCTTATCTCAACAACTGTTTTTTTCGTCTGATGGACTTATCCCTATTGGTTAAGCATCTGCACGGCTTTCTGCAGCGATATGCGCTCACCGTCAGCAAAAGCCACTACGAAGGCATCCTTGAATCCTTTGGCACGCACATCCCTCTGCATGACCTTGGCGGCCTGCATAGACCTTGTGTCGCCCCACATATAGCAATAGAAGTTGCCACTCTTATAGTAGGTGAAGTTGTCCAACCCCTTGAGCTGCTTGTCGCCAGCCTTGAGCATCTGGTCGGTGCGTAGAAACTGCACACGGAACGACACCCGCGGCCCCTCCTCGGCAGCTGCCGTCTCTTCCTCCACCACAGGTGCTGCCTCTGGCTGTGCCTCGACACGCTGCGAGGGCTCCTCAGGCTTGGCGGCAGCCTCTGGTTGCTCATGCGTTGCCTCCTGCTGCACGACGACAGGCTGCTGCACCTCCGCGGGTTGCGCCGCCACAGGCTGCGCCCCTTCTTCTGCCGCAGGCTCTGCCTTCTCGGCAGGCTGCTCTTTGCTCTCCGTCACCGCCACGACGGCAGGACGCTCCTTGTCCGCCTCCACCCTGTCGGCAGGCGCCTTCGCCTCCTCAGCGGCAGCGACGGGCTTGGCAGGCTTGCTCTCCGCCACAGCGGCAGCGGCAGCATCCTCGCCTATCAGCTTGGGCTCTGTGCCCTCCTCGTGTGCCTTGTAGATGGCAAAGGCGTTGTAGAGGCATGTGGCTATGCGCATAGTGCCCGCCTTGCTCATCATGAACGCCTCCTCCGCGGGATTGCTGATAAAACCTATCTCGGTGAGCACGGCAGGCATCGCCGTCTTGTAAATGACAAACAGCTCTGCCTGCTTCACACCGCGGTTGCTCGTAGTGAGGTTGGCGGAATACTGTTTCTGTATATAGTTAGCAAAGTCCAGACTCTTGGAGAGATAGGCATTCTGATACATGGCAAACATCACATAGCTCTCCGGCGCATTAGGGTCGAAGCCCTGATAGGCACTGTTGCTCTGATAGTCGCTCTCCAACAGTATGTCGGCGTTCTCCTTCTTTGCCACCTCAAGGTTGGCTTTGCTCTTTGACAGACCCATGACGAATGTCTCCACGCCAGTAGGCTTGTCCGTAGGGTGCGAATTGGCATGCACCGAGATGAAGAGGTCTGCCTTTGCCTTGTTGGCTATGTTGGCTCGCTCGGCGAGGGTGATGTCCACATCCGTAGTGCGCGTATAGATGACCTTCACGTCGGGCAGATTCTTCTCCACGAGCTTGCCAAACTGGAGCGCCACACCCAGCACCAAGTCTTTCTCCCATATCTGCGACCCCCGCGCCCCCGGCTTGGCACCGCCATGACCAGGGTCTATGACCAATGTTTTGACTTTACCGAGCTCTCTTTTCTGCGCCGACAAAGGCACAGCAGCGAGGGCAAACACCACGAGAAGTAAAACTAAACGTTTCATTATCAATCTTGATATTTTTTCTTTCGCTATTTTAGCAAATAGAAGTATCTTTGCATCTCAAAAATGCAAAGATACATTTTTTTGCGAATTGTATAATTGCGAATTATAATAAAGAGCATAAGTTGTCAAAATAGTAACCTCACAAAACGCTAAACCGCTCCGCGCTGAAACATCTACTACATAGCCTGACGACCTTATTGTGTGCCCTCGTCGCCCTGACGGGAGCCACGGTGTCTTATGCTCAACTCGCACGCCCTAACAAGGCCGCCTCGACCATCGCCACCACTCCGACCGATAAGCACATCACTACCGATAAGCACCTCGTCGCCGACAGCACCCACACCAGCGACACCGCAGCCACGATGCCGCTCTCGCGCAACGCCATAACCTCTGTGGTGCACTACAAGGCTGCCGACTCCATAGCCCTCAACGTGGCAAGCCGCGAGGCTTTCCTCTACAAAGAGGGCGAAGTCAGCTATCAAGACATGAACCTCACCGCCAACGCCGTCATGGTGGACTTCAACAAGCAGATGATGCAGGCCTACAGCACCACCGACAGCAACGGACACATCGTGGGACGCCCACTCTTCAAACAGGGACACGACGAGTATCTGGCTGACACCATCAAATATAACTACAACACCAAGAAAGGCATCATAGCCTCTGTGATAACACAGGAGGGCGACGGATACCTGCACGGCAACAAGGTAAAGAAAATGAACGACTCGGTGATGTACCTCAGCAGCGGCATGTACACCACCTGCAACTACGCCCACCCGCACTTCGCGCTCAACTTCTCTCAGTCAAAGATGATTGTGGGCGACAAGATGGTCTCAGGCCCCGCCTACCTCAGCATCGAGGATGTGCCCACGCCGCTCGCTCTGCCCTTCGCCTTCTATCCCCTCACCCACGGCCGCTCGTCGGGCATCATCATACCATCCTACGGATGGATGGACAGCCGCGGCTACTACCTACACAACGGCGGCTACTACTGGGCTGTCAACGACAACATTGACCTCTCAATCCTCGGCGACATCTACACCAACCTCAGCTGGCAGCTGGAAGGCAAAAGCAACTACTACAAACGCTACAAATACCGCGGTAGCCTCGACGCACGCTACGGTCATACCACCGAAGGCCTCAAAGGCGACCCCAACACCTATAACGCCTACAACGACTTCAAATTCACTTGGCAGCACCAGCAAGACCCTAAAGCCAACCCCAACAGCCGCTTCTCTGCCGATGTCAACCTACAGAGCCGCAACTACAACCGCAACACCACAAGCCGCAACGACTACTTCACCTCCACCACCACGTCATCTATCTCCTACTCCACCTCCTTAGGCTCCGCCTTCAACCTCTCGCTGGCGGCGCGCGAGTCATTCAACGCACAGACAGGCCTGATGAACATCAAACTGCCCTCCCTCTCGCTCAACTCCACCACCTTCTACCCCTTCCGTCGCCGCTCGCCAGTAGGCGGCTACCGCTGGTACGAGAATATCTCGCTCACCTACTCCCTCTCCGCCGAGAACAACGTATCCGCTCAAGACACCGAACTCTTCAAGCCCTCCTTCTGGAACAAGATGAGCTACGGCATCCAGCACTCCATACCCATCTCCAGCACCCTCAAAGTCTTCAAATTCTTCAACTGGACCAACTCCATCTCGCTCAACGAACGCTGGCACTGGCGCACCATCAACAAGAGCTACGACACCACCTCGCGCTCGCTCATCGTGGACACCATCAACGGATTCCGCGCCAACCATGATGCCAGCTTCTCCTCCAGCCTCTCCACCCGCATCTACGGCATCTTCAACTTCCGCCGCGGCATCATCAGCGGCCTGCGCCACGTCATCAACCCCTCCCTCTCCTTCAGCTACCATCCCGACTTCGGCGGCGGCCTCGGCTACTGGCGCTCCTACACCGACGAGACAGGCTACGAACACCGCTACTCCATCTTCGAGCAAAGCCTCTACGGCGGCCCCTCCGACGGCCGCAGCGGTCAGATACGCTTCTCCATAGGCAACAACCTCGAAATGAAGGTGCGCTCACTCAAAGACACCACGGCAGCACCAACAAAGATAACACTCCTCGAAAGCCTCAACCTCTCCATGTCCTACGACCTCGCAAAAGACTCCCTCAACTGGAGCGACCTCGCCATCTCTGCACGCACCACCCTCTTCAAAGGCCTCGTACTCAACTACAGCGCCACATTCTCCCCCTACGTCATCGACGAAAAAGGCCGCAAATTCAACCGCTTCGTATGGTCGGAAAACAAACACCTCTTCCACCGCCAGAACAGCAACGTCAGCGCACAACTGTCATACTCCTTCAACAACAACACCTTCCGAAAAGAAGCACCAAAAGAAAACAAAGGACAGATGCAATACCCCGTCCTGCAGACTCCCTACAACTACAACCCCGCACTCATGATGGGCTCCTACGTCGATTTCAGCGTCCCGTGGAACGTGTCCCTCAACTACTCCATAACCTACGTCAACAGCTATGTGGCAGCACAACTCAACTATCAGACCAACATAACCCAAACACTCAGCATCTCTGCCAACTGCACCCTCACCGACAAATGGCGCATGGCCATCTCCACAGGCTACGACTTCGTCAACAAAGGACTCTCCTACACCTCCATCGACATCTACCGCGACCTACACTGCTGGGAGATGCGCCTCAACTGGGTACCCTTCGGCTACTACAAGAGCTGGAACTTCATCATCAACATCAAAGCACCCTCCATGCGCGACCTCAAATACGAGAAACGACGCTCCTACCTCGACAACCAAGGCTACTACAGCTACTGACATCGCCAACCAGACACACCACACACACATCCACCAGCCCACATAAAACGAGCTAACCATAATCAAAACAAAAAAAACATGAAACTCTTCTACACCATCGGCGAAGTAGCCGAAATGTTCAATGTAAACACATCGCTGTTGCGCTATTGGGAAAGCGAGTTTCCGCAACTAAAACCGCATAAAACCACCAAAGGCACACGCTCCTACACCGAGAAAGACATCGCTCTGCTGCGACGCATCTACCATCTCACCAAAGAATGTGGCTACACCCTCGACGGTGCACGCGAGCAACTACGCCTGTCCGACAACACCGACCTCGCCATCCAGAAACTCCTCGACGCCCGCCATCAACTCCTATCCCTCCAACAGTCCCTCAACAACACCCCAACCGAATAGGCTCCCCAGCAATCTCAGACTCTCATCCCATCAGCCACAAAACATCATCCTTTTGTGGCATATATGGACTTCTATAAATAACACCGTAGGAGTTACCTATCAATATAAACTATTTGATTTTCAAATCTCTCAACCTCGTAGAGGTTGCATATCTAATTGATATAAGTCACCATTTCTCTGTCGAAAAACAAAATATTGACGCTCTTCATGGGATGACTAAATAGCATCTTTTTGAAATGCATCTATTTGTTTCTCAGTGCAAGACCTATAACAGAATAGACTCTGAGCATCATCAGCGTTCCGCCACTCGCCATCACCTAATTGCAATACCGCTCTGCTGGAAGTCGCTTGGCTCTCACCTTGAACTTTTGCCACGACAACCCGATATCCGTGCTACTGACTTGGATGGTGTAGGCATCATGATAATTGTATTGCAATAGTTCCACTTCGCTATTCTCCCTTTAATCGCTTCACTTCCCTGTCAAAGTCAGACACATATTGTTGGTCTTGGATTTTACGAAACACTTCATACTCGCTTTCTGCCTTTATCTTGGCCTCCAATGCCGAGATGGTGCCTGCATCCATCAGCAAGGGACGCTCGGCCACGGTCAGGAAGTTGTCAAGAATACGTGCCCACTGCGCCATCGTCGTTGGCAGTTCCTGTTCTGCACGGTCTTCTGCCAAATCCAGATAGGCGGATACGATGCGGTCAAGTGCCTTGATATTATTTTCTGACAGATAGTTTTTAGCCACGGTCACGTCCGATTTCAAAATCTTTCCTTCTGGCGCATGCTTCCACGTCGTCAATCCCATGTGCGGCTGTGTCGCATCAGCCGTATAGTAGATAATCTCTGCGGCAGTCTTTCCTGATATAGCCCAGTGCAGTTTGTTCTGTACCGTAGCAAAGAACTCGCGTGTCTGTGGGGCATCCTTGTCATAGTCGGTAGAGAGGGCATAGATGTCAGTAATCTTCTGATAGAAGCGGCGCTCACTCGCACGAATTTCTCGAATCTGCTCTAAAAGGTCTTTAAAGTAGTCCTTTCCAAACTGCGCTCCATTTTTCAGTCGCTCTTTGTCAAGCACATATCCTTTTGTGACAAACTCGTCAAGCGTATTCGTCGCCCATCGACGGAATGCCGTTGCCTCGTTGCTGTTTACCCGATAGCCTACAGCCAAAATGGCCTTCAGATGATAGAAGTCAAGTTCGCGCTCCACGTTTCGTTTGCCTTCCTGTTGAACTATTCGAATTTTTCTAATAGTTGCATCTTCTGTCAGTTCTCCACTATTATAGATTTCTTTCAAATGGTAGTTGACTGTAGGAACTTCCACCCCAAACAACGTCTTTGGCAGTGTTTTTTTAGTGCGTCGTGGACGGGTTGCCATTATGGCAGGAAAGACACTTTTTTGACTGTGTTATATACTTTTGGCACTCAAAATGAGTTTTTATTTGTAGCAATATAATGTAAAGATAACTTGCCTATGTAATGATTTTTACCTCCTCATCAAGGCTGACGCGATGGCAGCACCACTATGCCGTAGAACACAATGCGACAACACTGGCACGCCACGCAGCATCAGCCACGGAAAAACAAGGCATGATTATCTTAACATTCAAACTATACATATTATGAAACGAATCTTTTTTGCATTATTGGCATTGACAGTTCTCAGCAGCTGCACGCAGGCCGAGCCCAACAAAGAGACCTCGGTTCAACCTTTCGCTCAATCGGCAGCTCCTTCCTCGCACACCTCACAAATTAAATATGTTGATTTCTCGCAGGTGGCAGCCAACACCATTGACGGCGTGGTCCACATAAAGACCGAGATGACCAAGCTCACCCCGCTCTATCAGTCCTTCTTCGGCATGATTATTGACCGTGGCGTACAGAAGCAGCACTACAGCGCCTTCGGCTCCGGCGTCATTATCTCGCCCGACGGATATATCGTCACCAACAACCATGTGGTGCAGGATGCCGAGAAGATTACGGTGTCGCTCAACGACAAACGCGTCTTCCCTGCCACGCTGATAGGCCACGACCCTGCCACCGACCTCGCACTGATAAAGATTGATGTCGATGGTCTTACATGGATACCCTTCGGCAACAGCGACAGCGTGCGCATTGGCGAGCCTGTGCTGGCCATAGGCAACCCCTTCAACCTCACCTCCACCGTCACAGCAGGCATCATCAGCGCCAAGGCACGCAATATGGGCATCATCGAGAACACGCGCGGACTGGAGAGCCCCATCGAGTCGTTCCTGCAGACCGACGCCGCCGTCAATTCAGGCAACTCGGGCGGCGCTCTCGTCAATGGCGACGGACAGCTGATAGGCATCAACACCGCCATAGCCTCTGGCGACGGATACTATACCGGCTACTCCTTCGCCATCCCCTCCGACCTGGCACAGAAGGTGGTGCGCGACCTCAAAGAGTACGGCTACACGCAACGCGCCTACCTCGGTGTCAACGTGACGGAGATGACACAGCAGATAGCGCAACAGATGGGCATGAACGAGGTGCGCGGAGTAATCATCACACGCACCATCGCCGACTGTGCCGCCGACCGTGCCGGCATCAAGGCTGGCGACGTGATTGTCAACATGGCAGGCTCGCCCATCAACTCCTACGCCGAGATGATGGAACTGCTGGGCAAGTGCTCGCCCGGCGACAAGATAGATATTACCTATCGCCGCAACACGCAGGAGCACACCACCACCGTGACATTGCTCAATGCTATGAGCAACACGCAGATTCTCACCCGTTAGCCATCCCTCGCCGTGGCGCATAGCATCAAGCATCTTTTCCGCTCGCCCCTGCTGCGCAACGCCTCGCAGCTACTCACGGCCAACGTGGTGGCGCAAGCCGTGGCACTGGCGGTCTATCCGCTCCTCACGCGCCTCTACACTGCCGACGATTTCGGCGTCTTCAACATCTTCCTGACCATCGGCGGCATACTCGTACTCCTCGCCACGATGCAGTATGAGTATGCCGTCGTTCTGCCACGCAGCCACCGCCAAGGTGCATGGGTAGCACAGGCAGGACTGGCAGCCACCGCAGCAGTCGTCGCTGCCACCGCAGCAAGCATCCCTTTCGCCAGCGGGATAGAGCACCTCCTCGATGCCGACGGGCTGGCACGCCTGTGGTGGCTCATGCCGCTCTATGTGGCTGTCATGGCATCATGGGCCTTGTGCAACTTCTGGCTCCTGCGCCACGACCGTTTCGACCGCGCCGCCTCCTATCAGGTGGACCAGAGCCTGCTCAACGCCACCACCAAGGCCGTCGCCGGCAAGATGTCCATTGGCGGCGGACTCATATACGGCTCGGTGCTGGCACCGGCACTGGCACTATCCATCACGCTGCTACGCACCCCACGCGCGCTGTGGCGTAAGCTATGCCGCATAGAGTGGCGCGGAATGCGTGCCGCCGCACACCGCTATCGCAACTTCCCCCGCTTCACGCTGCCCAAAGCACTCACCGACAGCCTCGCCTCCAACCTGCCGCTCCTGCTTCTCGCTCCCGCCTTCGACCTCGCCACAGTAGGCTTCGTAGGCATGGCATTCACCCTCGCCCACCGCCCCATCAACATCATCTGCTCATCCGTCAACAAAGCGCTCTACCAACAGGCGGCGCAGCATGTGCAATGTCGCAAACCCATACGCCACAGTATAGCACGCTATGCCGTCGGCATCCTACTCATAGCCATGCCACTTTTCGCCCTACTCTATTTCGCCCTGCCGTGGCTCTGCTCGTGGATGCTCGGCGCACCATGGGCTGCCACAGCCGACTACATCCGTCTCATGCTGCCGTGGCTCCTGATGGTGCTGGTGAGCAACGGCATCAACTTCATCCCCGACCTCTTCGACCGTCAGCGAGGGCTCTTCCTTTTCTCGCTGGCACGCCTCGTTCTGCAAGCCGCCGCCCTCGCCATAGGCATATCGCTCCATTCGCCACTATTGGCTATGGGTCTCTTCTTCGCCGTCGCCGCTATGCTACTGGTGGCACAAACCGTTTGGTTCTTTGCCCTCATAAAAAACTACGAGCAAAGGCTGTAAATAGCGAATGACGACACCGACAAGGCAGAGCGTCATTCGTACATAATATAACGCCATGAATCCTTCCCACACGCTTTTGACAGAAAGACAAAAAAACAATGCAATGAAATAAAATTCAGAATATTCCACATCCCACTATAAGCAATCGTTATTTTACAGATTTCTGTGGCTTTTCACATAAGAGAAAAAAATCATATATTTGCACATTAAACAAACAAAACAAATACAACCATGAGACAACTAATCGCCATTGCACTATGCGCACTCCTCGCCATAGGTGCCAACGCACAGAATAACAAAACAAAACAACAAAATATGAAAACCATCGTAACCTACTTCTCCTGCACACAGACAACCAAACATGCCGCTGCCAAGCTGGCCAAAGACCTCAATGCCGACCTCTTCGAGATAGTGCCTGAGAAAGCCTACACCTCTGCCGACCTCAACTGGCAGAACAAGCAGTCGCGCAGCTCCGTGGAGATGGCCGACCGCACATCGCGCCCCGCCATCAAAAACAAGGTGGACAACATGGCAGACTACAACGTAGTGTATATCGGATTCCCCATCTGGTGGTACACTGCGCCAACCATCATCAACACCTTCATCGAAGCGCACGACCTCAAAGGCAAAGAGATACACCTCTTCGCCACATCTGGCGGTAGCACCCCCGACCGTGCCCTGAAAGACATGAAAGCCGCCTATCCGACCTACAACTTTGTCGATGCCAAGCTGATGCGATAAACACAACAAATCTCATTCATCATAATCCTCTAATCGTACTGCACCATGAACACCTTTGTCTTTGCACTTATCGCCGCCGTTGTTGTCGTCATGCTGATGATGGCTGGTCTGGGCATAAAGATGCTGATGAACAAGAGCAAGGAATTCAAACGTCCCTGCACCAACGCTGACCCTAAGACAGGCCGCTGCGCCAACTGCACCTGCAAGAAGAAAGAACTGAAAATCCACATGTCTTAATCCATTGCAATCCACCGAAAATCAAACAAAACAACCCCGTTATAACTAACCGAGATATAAACATAATTAATTGTAATTAACCGAGATAAAAAAAATAATTACCCGGGATAAAAACAATTCGTCATAATTAATTCTAATTCGCCGAGATAATAATCAACCGAAAATAATTAAACATAATTAATTGTAATTAACCAAGACAAAACAATTCGTTATAATTAATTACAATTCGCCGAGATAACAAAAAAAATAACCGAGATAAAACAATGATATACGACTTTACCTACGAGAACCCTACACGCATCCACTTCGGACGCAGCGCCATGCAACACCTGACTACCGAGCTGAACAACTACGGACGCAACATCCTGCTGGTATATGGCCGCAACTCCATCAAGAACAACGGCATATATGATACCGTCCTTGCCGCCATGCAAGCCACAGGCAAGAATGTCAGCGAGCTGGCAGGCATCAAGTCCAACCCCACCTATGCGCAGGTGCTGGCAGGAGCAAAGATAGTGCGCGAGCAACACATAGACCTCATCCTTGCCGTTGGCGGTGGCTCCGTCATTGACTGCTCAAAAGGCATAGCGGCAGCAGCGGCATGCACGCATGGCGACCCGTGGACGCGCTACTGGATGCAAGGCGAAGAGGTGGAAGGCACCGTAGTGCCCATTGGCACCGTGCTCACCATGACAGGCACCGCCTCCGAGATGAACGGCGGCTCCGTCATCACCAACGAGGAGCAGACCATCAAGCAAGGACGCGTGTTCCCCCTCGCCACCTTTGCGCCACGCTTCTCCATCCTCAACCCCGAATACACCTACACCGTGCCACGCTACCAGATGGTCAGCGGCATCTTTGACACCTTCTCGCACCTGATGGAACAATACTTCAGCGGCTCCGACGACTGCACGAGCGACTACCTCCTCGAAGGTGACATGCTGGCTCTCATCTCTGCTGCACGCAAAGCCATCGTCAACCCCGAAGATTACGAGGCACGCAGCAACATCATGTGGTGTGCCACCATGGCCCTCAACAAGATTCTCTCCCTCTCCAAGACTCAGGACTGGATGGTGCACCAGATTGAACACCAACTCGGTGCCTACACCGACTGTGCTCACGGCGTAGGCCTCGCCATCATCTCCATACCCTACTATCGGCACATCTGCCACTTCGGACTGCACCGCTTCGTGCGCTTCGCCACCCACATCTGGGGCGTCAACCCCGATGGCAAGAGCGATGAGCAGATAGCTCTCGAAGGCATCGAATGTCTCAGCCGCTTCATCGCCGAACTCGGCATCCCGCAGACGCTGCGCGAGGTAGGCACTACCGAGGAGATGCTGCCACTCATTGCCGCAAGCTGCAACAAATGCGGTGGATATCACGTCCCCTCGACCGACGAGGTTCTGCAGATGCTCAAAGAGTGTTTCTAAAACATCCCTATGCCTTGCCTGCCACACGAAGACCATCATGACGCGCAAAAAGAATCTATCACTCCGAGGAGAAAAGAAAAAACACTATCTTTGCAAAAGTCAAACAATAGACAAATAATAAGCAAACAATAAAATATCAAATAATTATGAAAAAGATTTTATCCTTTGCCGTTGCCGTGCTGATGAGCATGACAATGTTTGCACAAAACTATCAT
This sequence comes from Bacteroidales bacterium, assembly GCA_017451385.1. Taxonomy (GTDB): domain Bacteria; phylum Bacteroidota; class Bacteroidia; order Bacteroidales; family P3; genus Colimorpha. Next base: position 56,249 of record JAFSPS010000008.1, on the reverse strand, counting down.
TATTATCAGCAGACTTTCAGTGATTCTGCCAGCGCTCTGCAAGAGGGATGGATTAGTGCAATATCCTATCAAGGCCAGATTTATTATGGCTTTTGGCAAATAGACGATGAGTATGGATATATCTCATCGTACAGTGACGTCCTTGGCGACAGAGACAAAAATCAGGCTACTACCATCAACAATATGCTCCAATCGCCCATATATAAGTTAAACATCCAGGATACTAACGGTTTTCTTGCAATTGGAACGCAAACTATAACGTTTGAATCCACAGGTGTAGCAGCTAATTCCATTAGCATTTTGGTATACATCGACACCTTTTCAACACCTAAACAGATTGAAGCCGGCAAGGCAATCCTAAGTGAAGACGGCTACCAGTATTTAGTATATGACCTGGGCGAATTAAAAAACACGCTCGGATTACAGGAGACAGACCGTGACTACCAATTCATTATAGTTCATGGACAAACTTTGGGCGACGAGTCATTGTTAATTATCAATGATTTTACGCTCGGCACCAAGCCGCTCACCATCTCCTTCCTTAATGAGGATAATGGCGTAAGCGGTAGCATGCCCGACATGACGGTCTTCGCCAACAAGGCTTTTGCTGTCCCCGCCAACAACGGCTTTGTGCGCGACGGCTACGAGATTGTCGGATGGTACACCACCGACGAGGACGGCGAATATTGGGTCATGGTAGGCGACACCGTTGCCGTTGATGCCGATATGCGTTTCTTCGCCCGCTGGGGTATCCCCACCGAAATCACCTTCGACGCCAACGGCGGACAAGGCACCTTCACCACCTCCATCCTTGTTGCCGACACCATCTCGCCAGACGACCCCGGACACTACTATTGGGCTTACTACCCCGTTGTGGAGATGCCTGACGCCAGCACTATCTCCAACGGCAACCTCTCTCTTGCCGGTTGGAACACCGAAGCCGACGGCTCTGGCGACAACTATGCCGCTGGCGACTATGCCATCTGCTGGGAAGCCACTACCTTCTACGCCCAATGGACCGAGAAGCAACCCGAAGGCATCAACGACGTTGAACTGACAGGCGTGAGCATCTATCCTAACCCTGCCACCAGCATGGTGCGCATCAACGGCGTGGACAACGCCCGCATAGAACTCATGGACATGTCTGGCCGTACCCTGCTACGCAATACACAGAGCAACAGCATCAACCTCGCCGGCATTGCCAACGGCGTCTATATGCTGCGCATCAGCACCAGCGAAGGCTCTACTACACGCCAGATTATCAAGAAATAAATAATCATCACAATACCTCATGGCACACCACGTCTCATGGGGAAAGAAGGAGAGAGGAGGCTGCCCCACCGCAGCATCCTCTCTCCTTTTTTTATACATTCATCTACCTAATTTACATTTTTTCACACTTTGTTTTGCGAAAAAATGTATCTTTGCAGTTTATTACACATCTTGACATCAGCACACACTATGAGTAAGCACACACAACACTTCGTAGTTTTTCTTTTATCCATCGTATTCTGCTCCGTCGGCATAGCACAAAACAATAAGACCACTCCCACCAAACCACAGAAAAGCGAGGTGCGCGTAAACCGGATGGATGTCATCTATGACGAAGACGACGAATATATCGACATCCTCACCGAGCCACAAGCCACCACCACAGAGCAAGAAAGCTACATGTACGAACGTCCCCCATTGCTGCCTCCCCCGCCTATGGAAGATGCCGACAACGACGAGGACCCCGACATGATGCCACAAGTATTGCAAACCATCGAGGACGAAGGCGCTGAGAGCGAAGACGAGATACTCTACGCCTCTTTCGACTCTTCAACAATACACTACCCAAAACTTGATGTCAACACTATCACCGAGCCCATCCACATAATGCTCACCCACCCTGAGCGTGGCGAGGAATACGCCATGCCCATAGGCGAGACAGCCCGTGCCTCCTCACATTTCGGTCCGCGCCGTCGCCGCTTCCACTACGGCCTCGACATCGCAGCACCAAAAGGAGAACCCATCTACGCCATGTTCGACGGCACCGTGCGCATCTCCGTACGCAACCGCTCCTATGGCAACCTCGTCGTAATACGCCACAACAACGGCCTTGAGACCTACTACGCTCACATGTCGGCACGCCACGTGCAGCCGGGCGACGAAGTCAAAGCCGGCGACTGCATCGGCCTCTGCGGCAATACAGGCCGCTCCTACGGAAGCCATCTGCACCTCGAAATACGCTACATGGGCAACGCCATGAACCCCGAAAGCGTGATAGACCCCAACACTCGACAGCTCCTCGCCAACGACCTTACGCTCACCAAAGACTCCTTCCGCAAGACCGGACGCTCCTCGCGCTCATCCAAAGGCAAAGCCTCTACTTCTAAAGGCGGCAAACAATACTATCGTGTCCGCAAGGGCGACAATCTCAGCAAGATAGCCTCCCGCAACGGAACCACTGTTCGCAAACTCAAAGAACTCAACCACCTCAAATCAGACAGAATACGCGAAGGACAACAGCTCAGGGTCAAGTAAAAGGCATTCCTCACAACAACCAAATACCGACTCTTTTTCAAATGCGCATAGACATACTGACACTCTTTCCTCAGATGATGAGCATGTTCTTCGAAGAATCCATCATCATGCGCGCCCAAAAGAAAGGGCTCGTGGAGGTGCATTTCCACAACCTTCACGACTACTCGCTGACACGCTACGGCAGCGTGGACGACTACCCCTACGGTGGCAATGCCGGCATGGTCATGGCGGTAGAACCTCTCGCCAACTGTATAGAGGCTCTGCAAAACGAACGCAGCTACGACGAGGTAATCTATACCGCACCCGACGGCAACCTCTTCTCCCAAGGCATGGCTAACGAGCTTTCGATGAAAGGCAACATGATAATCCTTTGCGGCCACTACAAAGGCATCGACGAGCGCATACGCGAACATTTCATCACACGCGAGATTTCTATAGGCGACTATGTGCTGACGGGCGGCGAACTGGCAGCTGCCGTGATGTGCGACGCCGTGATTAGGCTCATCCCCGGCGTGATAGGCGACGAACAGTCCGCTCTCTCCGACTCGTTCCAAGACGGACTCCTCGCTCCACCCGAATACACTCGCCCCGCCGAATTCCGCGGATGGCGCGTGCCCGACGTACTGCTCAGCGGCAACCATGCTAAAATAGAACAATGGCGCTACGAACAAGCTCTCGAACGTACGCGCCTTCGCCGCCCCGACCTACTCGACAACAACGGACAGTGACAAACATACTTATCCACATAATAATACCATAAACATAGCATCATATCTTAATCTTTCAGACATCTGTTATCCGATATTTTTTTTCATCCATTAACAATCATAACACCACATAAAACCATGACAGAATTTGAGAAATTTGCCACCATGCACCGTGGCATCAGCAGCACGACGGTAGCCAAATACACCTCGGCAATCAACAATTCCCTCACCCCCTACATCATCGAGGAGCGCCCTCTCAACATCTCGCAACTCGATGTGTTCTCGCGCCTGATGATGGACCGCATCATCTTCCTCGGCACCGCCATTGACGACTATACAGCCAACGTCATTCAGGCACAGCTGCTCTTCCTTGAGAGTACCGACCCCGACAAAGACATCATGCTCTACATCAACTCGCCGGGAGGCTCCGTCTATGCCGGTCTGGGCATCTACGACACAATGCAGTATATCGCACCCAAGATTTCCACCATCTGCACAGGTCTGGCAGCCTCTATGGCCAGCGTGCTCCTCTGCGCCGGCGAGAACGGCAGACGCAGCGCACTGCCTCATAGCCGCGTAATGATTCACCAGCCTATGGGCGGCGCCGAAGGACAGGCTACGGACATGGAAATCACCGTCCGCGAAATCCAGAAACTCAAAAAGGAACTCTACGAAATCATAGCCAAACACAGTGGCAAAACCTACGAGCAAGTATGGGAAAACAGCGACCGCGACTACTGGATGACCGCCGAAGAGGCCAAAGAGTACGGCATGATTGACGAGGTGCTGGCAAAGAAGCAATAATTCCTATCCGCTAACCATCCTCATTCAGCCATAGCCCTGCTGTGGCTGAATGAGATTAAACAGAATACAAATGATTGTCAAAGTTCGCAACACCTCTCACCATCCGCTGCCACAATATGAGACCACGCAATCGGCAGGCATGGACCTCCGCGCTTTCCTGCCCGACGGACCGGTGACCATGCAGCCCATGGAACGCAAGATGATTCCCACAGGCCTCTACATGGAACTGCCATCAGGCTACGAGGCCCAGATACGCCCACGCAGCGGCCTGGCATGGAAGAAAGGCGTCACAGTGCTAAACTCACCAGGCACCATCGATGCCGACTATCGCGGTCAGCTCTGCGTGGTGCTCATCAACCTGTCGCAAGAACCTTTTGTCGTCAACGACGGCGAACGCATAGCGCAGATGATTGTGGCACCATGCGAACAAGCCACATGGCAAGAGGTCGAAGTGCTGTCTGACACCGAGCGGGGCAGCGGCGGCTTCGGCCATACGGGAGTAAAATAAAGCCATGCATATTTAAGCCTCGGCATACGCAACAACTCGTCAGCAATTCCAACAATAAAACAAGAATGTATGCAATCGCATTACGCTATGGAATTGATGTAACACAATGACAATAAATTGGAATACCATCCAATACCGCAAAGCGTTTTCAAACTTTTACCCTGCAAAACATCTTATGAAACTGAAAGCACTCTCCCTCCTCCTTGTAGCAGTCCTCGTATGCGCTGCCCCGTTGAAGGCCCAGCGCATCATGGTGGGTGCCGAACGGACCGACCTGTATCTCGACTTGCTCAAAGGCAAGCGTGTGGCAGTGGTGGCCAACCACACCTCGCTCATTGGCTCCACCCATCTGGTGGACACCCTCGTGGCAAGCAACATCATGGTGAAAAAAATATTCTGCCCCGAGCATGGCTTTCGCGGCACCGCAGCAGCCGGCGAACGCATAGGCAACAGCACCGACGAGAAAACGGGCATTGCCATCGTCTCGCTCTATGGCAGCAACAAGAAACCTTCGCCACAGCAGATGGCAGACGTGGATGTAATGCTCTTCGACTTGCAGGACGTGGGATGCCGCTTTTACACCTATATTTCTACACTCCACTATGTTATGGAAGCCTGTGCCCTGCGCGGCATACCCCTTATAGTGCTCGACCGCCCAAACCCCAACGGACACTACGTTGACGGCCCCGTCATGGAACGCGAATATTGCTCCTTTGTTGGCATCCGCGCCGGCACACCCATAGTCTATGGCATGACCATAGGCGAATATGCGGGACTCATCAGTAGCGAGCTGCCTCCGCCCACCAAAGGCTATAAACTGGAAGTGGTGCCACTGCTCAACTACACACACGACAGCATCTACCATCTGCCCGTGCCACCATCGCCTGCCCTCCAAACAGCACAAGCCATCGCGCTCTACCCCTCGCTCTGCCTCTTCGAAGGCACCTCCATCAGCGTCGGACGCGGCACCGAACACCCTTTCGAGATTATAGGCAACGACTACAAGATGGACCTCCGCTCCGTAAAACCGACACCATACATAGAGCTGAAGTACTTGCGCGAGATGCTCGCCAACAGCGACCATGAGACTTTCTTCCTGAAAAACAACTTTTTCGAGAAACTGGCTGGCAACGGACGTCTGCGCCAGCAACTGCTCGAGGGTGCCAGCGACGAAGAGATACGCCAATCATGGCAACCCGAACTCGACAACTTCAAGCTCGTGCGAAGCCAGTTCCTCCTCTATCCCGAACACTAAACCGACATGGACGACAGCGCGCCACGCTACTACTCCTACGCCTCCTACATGCGCCACACCTTCGGTTCGCGCATGCAAAAACTATCCATTGACGCAGGCTTCACCTGCCCTAACCGCGACGGCACGCTGTCCAAAACGGGATGCACATTCTGCAACAACACGGCGTTCAATCCCTCCTATTGCCACACCGACAGCCAGTCGCCACTCCGCGTCGTCAAGCCCATAGCACAGCAGATAGACGACGGCATAGCCTTCCACAGCGTGCGCTATCGCAACAGCGGCGGATACCTCGCCTACTTCCAAGCCTACAGCAACACCTACGCTCCCCTCACACTGCTGCGCCAACGCTATGAGCAAGCCCTAAGCCATCCGCAGGTGCGTGGCATCATCATAGGCACTCGCCCCGACTGCATCGACGACGAGAAGCTGGACTATCTGGCTCACCTCGCCAAACAACACTATGTGGCTGTAGAGTACGGCATAGAGAGCTGCTACGACGAGACCCTGCGCCGCATCAACCGCGGCCACGACTTCGCCACCACCTGCCACGCCATACGCCTGACGGCACGACGAGGACTACACTGCGGCGGGCACCTCATCATAGGGCTTCCCGGCGAACAACACGACGCCATCCTCGACGAAGCAAAGATGATAAACGACCTGCCTCTCGACAGCATCAAACTGCATCAGCTGCAAGTGCTCCGCGATACCACTCTGGCACAACAGGTTGCTGAAGGCAGCATCATCCTGCCTCGCATAGACTTAGACGACTACATCTCTCTGGTGTGCGACTTCGTAGAACGGCTACGCCCTACGATAGCCATAGAACGCTTTGCCGGCGAGGTGCCACCACGCTATCAGGCCATGCCCGACCGTGCATGGCGACACCCCGACGGACGCTATGTGCGCAACGAACAGATAGCCCCCATGATTGTCGCCGAGCTAAGCCGCCGTGGCACACGACAAGGCGACAAAATACAATCAGAATACTCTGATTAATCTGAATACTCAGAGTACTCAGACTAATCTGATTACTCACATCTTAAAATCTCAACAATCCCCTTATCATCCTCCATCATGAAAATAGCACTCTTAGGTTACGGTAAAATGGGGCGCGTCATCGAAAACATAGCGCCCCGACGCGGTCACGAAATCGTAGTGACCATAGACAACACCGACGAATGGGCCCAACGCTCCGAACAATTACGCCAATGCGACACTGCCATAGACTTCTCCATGCCATCAGTGGCCGTTGACAACATACGCAAATGCTTTGCCCTCAACCTGCCCATTGTGGTAGGGACCACGGGCTGGTACGACCATCTGGACGCCATCGTCGAAGAATGTAACACACAACAGCAGTCGCTCTTCGTAGCTTCCAACTTCAGCATTGGCATGAACATCATGTTCGACCTCAACCGTCGCCTTGCACACCTGATGAATCGCTACGACTACAATGTAACCATCAGCGAGACACATCACATCCACAAACTCGATGCCCCAAGCGGCACCGCCATCACCCTCGCGCAAGACATCATCAAAGCGTTAGACCGCAAAACTGAATGGCACCTTGCCAACAACTGCCAGCCCATGCCCGATAGCAGCATCGCCATTACCGCCATACGCGAAGGCGAAGTACCCGGCATACACGAGGTAGTCTATGACAGCCCCATAGACACCATCACCCTGCGACATAGCGCAAAAAACCGCACAGGCCTCGCCCTCGGTGCTCTCATCGCCGCCGAATACCTCGCCTCACACAAAGGGTACCACACCATGCTCGACCTACTCGCCGAATAACACACTCATGCGACACATATACAATCGCCAGCACTCATTATCATAAAAATAGATAATTACATTACTTTTTGTAACTTTGCCATTCACAACAGAGCCAGCGGCATCACTGTTATTAAGCAAACCATCTATGCCACAACAACATACCGCCGTCACGCTCTGCCGACAAAGAAACATACACACCTTACGAAATAAAACACATGAAAGACAAACAGAAAAAAAACGCCAAACAACAAGAGGTGAAAAAGAAAACATCTGGCTCGCCCAAGATGCTTATCTACTTCGTGTTACCAGCCATCCTCCTTGTTGCATGGTGGATGCTGGCCTCCAAAACCTTCAACAGCAAACCCGACCTCAACGGCGACAACTTCTGCTACTACACCTATGCCACCGCTATGGCCACAGGCCACGGCTATGCCGATCTCTCGTCACCGGGCAACCCGCCTACCGCCAATTTTCCTCCGGGCTACCCCTTGCTCATGCTCCCTCTGCGCCTTATCACCGACAGCATCGTCGCCCAGAAGTGGCTCAACGAGATTTTTGTACTCCTCGGCGTCATCTTGCTCTTCTTCACCTTGATACGCCTTGGTTTACGATGGGACATCAGCTTTGCCGCCGCTTTTGCCGGTCTCTTCTGCCCACGCCTATGGCATTTCTCCACCATGATGATGAGCGAGGCCTCTTTCTTCTTCACCTCGGCACTGGTGTTCTACTCTCTGGCACGCCTCCTTGCCGACAAGACCGACGACAGCAAAAAAACATGGTGGAGCGACGTGAAGAACCCATGGCTGTGGGTTATGATTGCCGTTTTGCTCCTCAACTATCACATTCGTACTCAGGGCTTAGCTCTCGTTGCTGCCATCGTGTTGGCACTCCTCATAGCACGCCGCTGGACAGCCCTCGGCACCACCGTGGCTGGATTTCTCATAGGCTATCTCCCCTACTCCCTCCGCAACAAGGCCTTAGGCCTCAACGGAACACGCTACATTGACACCATCATGCTCGCCAACCCCTTCCGTCCCGAAGAGGGGACACTCACCATCGGGCAAGTGGTGGACCGCTTCTTCGACACCTTGCAGATGCTCGTCTTCCACGCCATCCCCAATACCGTCTATCCTTTTCTCGACCTCAACTGCGACCAGCCGTCATACACCTTCTCCATCTACCTTGTCGGTGCCTTGGTGCTCGCGGTAATACTTGTTGGCTTCTGGAGCATGGGCAAACTGCGCTGGGGAATGGCTGCCTACCTGTTTGCCACGCTGGGACTTATATCCATCTTCAGCACCCCAAGCGGCAACCGCTACATCACATCACTCCTACCCATACTCACCGCCGGCCTCTTCTGCGGACTATGGCAGATTATTCTTTGGCTCCTGAAAGCCACTAAATACAAGAAAGAGCTCTTCTCGGGGGCCGCCCTACTGCTTTGCCTCCTGCTGTTCACCCCGTCCAACAGCATTTTCGGAACAAAACGCGTAAAGGTTAGCGACGGCATCAAGTACGAACAGATGCAGTCAAAACAAAAATTCCCTGCCAACTATATAGACTTCTTCGACATAGCGCGAGAGCTGAAAGCCTCTGCACCCGATGACGCCGTTGTCTGCAGCCGCAAGCCGCAGATGTTCTGGATGTACAGCAACCTGCCCGGCGTGGGCTTCAAGTGGTCGTCGGACACCGACGAGGTTATGGCCGACCTTATAGAAAAAAAGGTTGACTATGTTGTACTTGAAAACTTAGGCTACAGCCAGACAGGATTATACCTGTTCCCCACCATTCAAAAATACCAGAGATACTTCCCCATTGTCTCTCGTCGCGACAACACGCACACCTACCTCCTGCAGTTCAACCGCGAACAAGCTATGGCAGAACTCAATCTCACCTCCTCCGAACAGACCGATACAGCACAATAGCCAACGGCACCAGCGATATAGCCCACAGCTAACACACTCAATATCTCTATATTATCCCCCACCACCGATGACACAGCACAAAAAACTGTGCCATCGGTTTCTTTTGTCTCTTTTTTTTTCAAAAAAGCTGACCCATAACCATCTACGCCATTCTTCATGCCATGACCTAACGCCGAAAAAAAGAAGCCGCACGTTTTGTCAAGTATCAATGACTTTTTTTTCGTACATTTGCTTTTTCTAAATATGCCCCTAAGAATAGGGCACGCAACACAACAAGAAGATTTTTAATATAATACAATAAATACCAATGAAAATTTACCAGACATCAGACATTCGTAACATCGCTCTCGTAGGCGGTGCCAAGTCAGGCAAGACCACCATGGCGGAGGCCATGGCTTTCTGCGGCGGACTCATCAACCGTCGTGGCAGCGTGGATAACAAGAACACTATCAGCGACTATCGTGACATAGAGCTCGACAGAAAATACTCCGTAGAGACCACACTTATGTACACCGAGTTTGGCGGCAAGAAAGTTAACATTCTCGATGTCCCAGGCTTCGCCGACTATCAGGGCGAACTCGTATCGGCACTCAGCGTCGTCGAGGCTGCCGTGGTCGTAGTCAACGCTCAGAGCGGCGTTGAGGTAGGCACCGAGATTGCCAACCGCTATGCCAGCAAACTGAACACCCCCATGCTCTTCGTAGTCAACCACCTCGACGCCGAAAAAGCAAACTTTGACGACACCGTCAACCAGCTGAAAGATTACTTCGGCGGCAAATGCACCGTCCTGCAGTTCCCCACCAATGCCGGTCTTGGATTCAATCAGGTCATTGACATCGTGGCTAACAAGATGTTCACTTTCAAGGATGGCAAGGCCGAAGCTGCCGACATCCCCGCTGAGTATGCAGACCGTGCCGAAGAGATGCGTATGGCCCTCGTTGAAGAGGCTGCCGCAGCCGACGACGCTCTGATGGAAAAATACTTCGAAAACGGCGACCTCACGCCAGACGAACTCACCAAAGCACTCAAACTGGCTATCGACAAGCGCGACCTCTTCCCCATCCTCTGCGCCTCGGCAAAAGAGAATATGGGCGTGGCTCGTCTCCTCGAATTTATCGGACAGAACGTTCCTGCTCCCAACGAGGTGGCAGAAGCCAAAAAGACCAAAGAAGGCAAAGAATTGAAGAACGACAACGCCAACCCCACCGTCGCCTTCGCCTTCAAGAGCGCTAAGGACAAAAACCTCGGCGAAATCACCTATCTGCGTATCTACGACGGCGAATTGGCCGAGTCGCAGGATGTCATCAATAGCGTCAACCAGAGCAAAGAGCGCGTGAGCCAGGTCCTCATCTGCTCCGGCAAAGACCGTCAGCGCGTCGAGAAAGCCTGCTCTGGCGACATCATTTGCACCATCAAGCTCAAGGATGTGAAAATCAACCACACCCTCACCACTCCCAAGAACACCAACGACGTCGTTGAGGAAATCGAATTCCCAACACCCGTCTATAATGTAGCCGTCAAGGCCGCCAACAGCAACGACGACGAGAAAGTCGGAGCCGCACTGAAAGACCTCAGCACCTACGACCGTAGCCTCTCGCTCGAGAACAGCCGCGAGCTCCGTCAGGTTATCCTCGGATGCCAAGGCGAGCTGCACCTCAACACCATAAAGTGGTACTTTGAAAACCAGTACAAACTGGCCGTCAACTTCACCGCTCCCAACGTACCTTACCGCGAGACCATCACCAAGAGCGCCGAGGCCATGTACCGTCACAAGAAACAGTCCGGCGGTAGCGGTCAGTTTGGCGAGGTTCACATGCTCATAGAACCCTACTACGAGGGCATGCCCAACCAGACCAAATACCCCATCCGCGACACGCAGGAATACACCCTCGACTGGGGCGGCAAACTCATCTTCAACAACTGTATCGTCGGTGGTTCTATCGACGCGCGCTTCATGCCCGCCATCCTCAAGGGTATCATGGAGAAGATGGAGCAGGGACCTCTCACGGGTTCCTATGCACGCGACATCGTGGTTAATATCTACGATGGTAAAATGCACCCCGTGGACAGCAACGAGACCGCCTTCAAGATTGCCGGCCGTACTGCCTTCCGCGAGGCCTTCAAACAGGCTGGTCCTAAAATCAAAGAGCCTATCTACGATGTGGCTGTCACCGTTCCCACAGAGAGCCAAGGTGGCGTCATGACCGACCTGCAGGGTCGCCGCGCCATGGTGCTCGGCATGGAGGCTGAAGGCAAATACACCACCCTCCGCGCCAAAGCTCCTCTCGCCGAGATGAACCGCTACTGCACCGCTCTCAGCTCGCTGACCAGCGGCCGTGGCACCTTCACCATGACTTTCAGCAGCTACGAACTCGTCCCAACCGATGTTCAGCAAGCTCTGCTCAAAGCCTACGAAGAGGCTGCCAGCGACGAAGAATAGTACCATCCTATTCTACAGAATACAACAGACGGGAGCTTCATCCAAAGACTCCCGTCTGTTTTTTATTATGACGTCACCACAACCTTTATTTTATCCAACAACCCGACACAAAAACACCCTATTTTTCAATCCGTTAGTTACCAATAGTCATTCAACCTCTATCATGATTCCACATTCCACAATACCACATACCATTATTCTTCTCACAATTCACAAGTAATTAGTACCTTTGCAAAACAAACATCAGATAGGCACCTCTATAAATACCCCCATTCGGGGCTTCACACAGACAGTAAATATCAGATTTTCAGACCTCCCAGCCCCAGTAGAGGTTGCCCATAAACCCCATTTATAGAAACCATCAAATAAGTAAGTCAGCAAATTTTATTTACAGTTTTGTGTAATATAAAACATTGATAGTAAGTAATCGTGTAGAATTAACTTACCCATAGCAAACGGCCTGAAAGGCCACAAAGCATATAGCCCAAGGCATCGCCTTGGGAAAAAGTTGCCAAGTCTTCACGCCCTGATAGGGCAAAAGCATGAAACCGCCGTTTATGTAGTTTATTTTTTACCACTAATTTATCATTTTTCATCAAACAAACCATTATGCGACGACATTGGATTGACAACCTCCGCTGGGTCACAATACTACTTGTATTACTCTATCATGTCATCTATTTCTACAACAACAAAGGTGTTTTTGGCGGCGTAGGCGGTTTCAGCGACGGACCCCAATATCAGGACATACTGCTATATGCACTCTATCCGTGGTTTATGCCGCTGCTGTTCCTGCTGGCTGGAGTTAGTGCCCGCTACGCTCTGGTCAGACAGACTGCCTCTGAATGGTTCAAAAGCCGTACACGCAAACTGCTTGTACCCTCCACCATCGGACTTTTCTTGCTTCATTGGATAACAGGCTACTTCAATACCCATTTGGGCGGAAACGATGTTCTCGCTGCCGTTCCTCAACCTGTCAAGTTCGTTGTCTGGTCTCTCAATGGCACTGGACCACTATGGTTCATTCAGGTGCTGTGGCTACTCTCCTTGACACTGCTCATCATACGGCGAATAGACTCAAAAGATAGGTTTTGGTCGCTCTGTGGCAAAGCCAATATGGCGGGGATTGTACTGCTCGGCATGCTGCTCTTCTGGCTCGGCGAGCAGACACTCATACAGCATCCACGCCTCCAAAGTGCCGATGGGCTATTTAATCTTTATAAGCCACTGTTCTACATCATCCCCTTCCTTATGGGCTATTTCCTCTTCTCCCACGACGAGGTGCAGGAACAGATAGCCAAAGCATGGATGCCGCTGATGGGCGCCGCTATGGTAACAGGTATAACACTTGTAGCCACCACCTTCGGGCAAGATTATACTTCGCCACAATACCTTGGAAGCGTTCTTTGCAACGTATATGGCTATCTGATGTGCCTCGCCATGATAGGATGGTTCAAGAGTTGTTTCGACAGCACCAACCGTTTTGCCTCCTACATGACGCACTCCAGCTTCGGCATCTACATAGTGCATTATGTCGTCATAGCCTCCTTGGGCTATCTGATGAAATACAACACACAGCTCCCGCCAAAAGTCATTTATACAACCCTCATCATTGCCGTATTCACCCTCTCGCCGGCACTCTATGAAGTGCTACACCGCATCCCAATAGTACGTTGGTGCCTTTTCAGTGAGAAAGCCGTTAAACAATGATTAAACATATATTAACGGCCTCTAAAAAATGATTTTATATGCTACCACTACGAGGCTGAAAAAAAGTAACTCTATCAATCCCTATTGAAATGCAACTCCTACGGAGTTTTTTTTAAGAAATACTTATTATTAAAAGAAAACAACACAAGTTCCGTTATTTTTATTGTCGTACCATGAAGACCGAGATACAACCACAAGATAGCAGCCGCGCCAATGCTTTCCAACTGTGGATGACATCGCCCATGCCTATGGTTACTATAGTAAAGACTATGAACGTAGGTCGGCTGGTGGCAGTCAGCCGCAAGCATGATATGCGTTTCACGATGCTGATGTGCTGGTGTATTGGCAAGGCAGCAAGTAGTATGGACGAGTTCTACACTCTACCAGAAAACGGCAAACTATACCGCTACGACAGGCTGGCCGTCAACGTGATAGTGAAGAACCGTAACGGCGGCATCAACTCTTGCGACATACCATTCTCTGCCGACCTCCGGAAATTCAACCACGACTACCTAACACTGACCGCTACAGCATCCGAAACCTGCAATAGCACATCGCTGGACGATCATATTATCGTCGGCACCTCGGCTATGCCACAGACAGAACTCGACTGCATCGTAAACCAGTACACCGACCGTTTCAGTAACCCTATGGTGCTATGGGGCAGATACCGCAAAAGTCTCTTTAAGACCACCCTGCCTGTTTCCTTCCAGTTCCACCATGTACAGATGGATGGCGGTCATGCAGCACTCTTCCTTGAACGACTGCAACAAACAATCCAAATGCTAAAGCCATAAGCAATACCACTGACATGGAGACAGCGAGAATACTGCTGCAACAAATAAAGGCAAGTTGTTTTTTGCTTTTTTTATGCAGTATTTTCCCCTAAAAAAAGATGTATTTTGCACATATATTCACTGCCATCAACCTGCCGCACGACGGCAAACCGAAATGCCGCCAGCAGGAGAAATCCGTGTAATTGTCACAGTCATAAACGGGAAGTCGCCCGTTTTTTACGCAGGCGGTGAGATAAAACTCATGCCATCACTGCAACGATAAAGAAAACATCATGACCATGCAACGGCTATAGGAATACGTATCAAAATACATGCAGGATGATGTACCTTCAAACCTATCAGTTGAGTAAGCATCAACTTAATACACACAAAGTCCACACCTTTGCGATATGGACTTTGTGATGTATAATTGAGGGGTGGAAAAACTATTTGCTACAACGGTCGATGTAACTCATGATGATATCGACGGCATCGTCCTCCGTCAGACCATCCATTTTAAGAACTATGTCGTAGTTACGAGAGTCATAGCGGGTGGTCTTGGCGTTTTTCTTAATGAAAGTCTCTCGTCCCTCATCTACCTTCTCAATGGCAGTGATAGCATCTTTGCGAGAGAGGTTTTGACGCTTCATGACACGCTCAATACGGCTTTCCATAGAAGCCTGTATAAAAATACTCAAGTGGTTAGGGGTATCCTTGAAGATGAGGAAACCGCTGCGGCCAGCCACCACGCAAGACCCCTCCTTGGCAATATCAAATAGGATTTCCCGCTCTGCCTTCATAACATTCTCGTTGGTGAGCAGTTTGTCCTGTTCAATAACATTAGAATAATCGTTATCTTTGAAGAACTGGTCAATATTA
This sequence comes from Bacteroidales bacterium, assembly GCA_017451385.1. Classification (GTDB taxonomy): domain Bacteria; phylum Bacteroidota; class Bacteroidia; order Bacteroidales; family P3; genus Colimorpha. The sequence goes on along the minus strand of JAFSPS010000008.1, from coordinate 40,937 downwards.
TTCCACCATGAAGCCCTCTGTGCCTTCATACGCTCTATATTCTCAACACTGACACCGAACCTCTGGGTAAGTCCTTCTATGACGGATTTATCGTAATACTTGACATTGAGTCTTTCGGCGAGTTTTCTGCCCACTGAGCGACCGCCAGACCCCATCTCACGGTTGATAGTGACAACGAATTTTTCGTTCTTGTTCATCATTTTACTGTGTTTTTATTATTGTTTATTATATTGAATATTCGTTTATCTTCATCGCCTCTCCACTATGGATGCAGTGGCGAGATTGGCCATATAAGATTAACAATAAATATGTTGGCAATTAAGATGATAATATTCATCCAAAAACCTATACGCATAAAATCAATGAAACGGTAACCGCCAGGTCCATATACGAGCATGTGCGTGGGCGAACCTATAGGAGTAGCAAAACTACTTGACACCGCCAGCATGAGCGATATAAGGAAAGGGAAAGGATTACATCCTAAAGAGAGAGCGGCATGGTACACTATGGGGAAAAGCATTGCCGCAGCTGCTGTATTGCTGATAAACTCGGTAACAAATGTTCCGACAAAACATAGGGCAATCATCACTAATAACGGATGTGGTCCGCAGAGGTTGAGAACCGAAGTAGCAAGGAGTTCTGCCACTCCAGTTTTTGAGATTGCTGTTCCTAATACTACGCTTCCAGCGAAAACCATAAGTATAGACCAGTCAATGCTCTTGAAAGCTTGGGTAGGAGTACAACAACGGAAGGCCACCATAGCCAATGCTGCAAGAAATGCACTCTGCAGCAAAGTCATTATACCGCATGCCGAAAGAACCATAAGAGCAACCATAATAAGCGATGAGACAATGGTTCCTCGTCCAATATTTGGCACTGCTTCGTTTTCATCAAAGCATAATGCTTTCGCCATTTCGCCATCTATCACGGATTGACGCGGCGAACATTCGATAAGGACCGTATCACCGACACGTAGCACCACATTGCCTGGCACATCCTCTATACGTTCTCCATGACGAGAGACAGCCACCAATGTCAAAACATCACGTCCCTTTATTGGGGCTTCGTTCCAACAGTGCCCCACAAACGGACTACCAAACACTACATGTGCCGTGTACAACTTGCGACGACGGTCAACTTCATCAAGAGAAAACACATTATGGTTGGCATTGACAAGCCCATGAGTATTACGTAGCTGTATGAGTTCATCTACTTGGCCAACATATACTAAGTGGTCGCCACCCATTACGTACTCATCGTCGGGCACAGGCGATATAATTTCTTTGTCAAAACGTACTACTTCCAACAGTTGGCCGCCATTCACATGCGAGAGCCCTGCCTCGCCAAAAGTCATGCCTATGGCCGTATTATCAGAAGGGACAAGCATCTCAATTGTATAATCACCCGTGTTAGCAAAGTTGTCCTCAGGGCTTTTACGTTCGGGTAGCAGGCGTCGCATCGCCAAAACACTTATAATACCTACGGCAAGGCAGAACAAACCAGGCAATGTTGTAGTAAAGATGTTCATGGCCTGCCCCGTCTCGTTAGCATACATACCGCTGATAATGAGATTGGGAGGGGTACCAATGAGCGTACATATTCCGCCAAAACATGATGCGTAACTCAACGGTATAAGCAGACGTGAAGGCGAAATACCAAGTTTTTTAGCCCACATCTTAACCACATTGACAAATAGAGCCACCACCGATGTATTGCTGAGCACCGAACTGAGGAAAGCCACAGGCAACATAAGGCGCACCACTGCCTTTTTCTCAGTCTTAGGAGTACCCAAAAGGTGTTGTACAATCCACTGCAAGACACCTGTATGCACAAGACCTGCTATCACTACAAACAGCACGCCGATGGTTACCACCGAACTATTGCTGAATCCTGCCAAGGCCTCTCCAACATCGAGCACTCCTGTGAGGTAAAGTACCGCTATGGCAGCAAGAAAAACAACTTCTGCTGGTATCTTTGTGAACAAAAGTACGGCAAACATCACCACGATTACCAAAACAGTAATCCACGCATATACGCTCAATCCTAAAAACAACATTTTTTTGTTTTTTTCGTTTTGCAAAAATACATATTTTCCGCCATATACGTGTTTTTTTTCGCTTATAGCAATAAATATGTGAGCAAATATAATTTACAACGATTCTCACACAGAATATGATGATTATTAACAGTAATAAGTAAATGAGCGAACTATAATTCAATAATAATACGTACATTTGCAAAATAGTGTAAGCAAGTCCGATGAAATATAAATCGCTCATAATAATAGGGTTAACTATTGTAGCTGTGCTCGCTGTGACATCGTGCAAGAAACGCATCGTCACCGAAGAGATGCGAGAACAAGCCGCTATGGCTCGTGGCAACTACAACATTACCGGAATGCTGGACCTTTATCCCTATGAGGGCGGCGACACAGAACACCGTAATGTTGATTTCAGCGGACGCGCCACGGTGGACACCCTCGCCAACGCTACTCTCGCCATCTCCTACATCTCCGACAAAACAGGCGATACCAACAGCATCGTAGTGGCAATAGACGAGGCCGGCATTCTGATATTCAAACGCCTCAAGATAGACTACAACGGCATCGAGGCAAGTGCCACAACCCTCGAAAGCAACATACAGCGACACGGCAACGACACCGTTTCGGGTTCTGCACAACTGCGCCTCTCCATATTCAACGGACTCCAGACACGCCAATGCGATATGGATGTAGTTGCCGTAAGGGCTCCGCTATAGCTATCATTCTTTCCCCAAAAGGGCATCACGTCAAAAAGAGCTATCCACTGCCAAAACAGTAGCTCCTATTGCCGTAGCGTTATAGCACACCTTTTCATTACATAGAAATCAATAAAAATAATATACAATGTTAGACAAATTAGAAGCAATATACAAGCGCTATCAGGAGATAGAGGAACAGATGAACGACCCACAGATTACTGCCGACATGAAGCGCTACGTCAAACTAAGCAAAGACTACAAAGACCTGCAACCGGTAGTCAAAGCCTACCACGAATACAAAACGCTGCTCGACACAATAGCAGAATGTAAAGAGCTACTCTCTACCGAGAAAGACGACGAGCTGCGCGAGATGGCAAAAGAAGAGCTGAACAGCAGCATCGAACGCCGCGACAAAATGGAGGACGAAATTCGCATCATGCTTATCCCCGCCGACCCCACCGACAGCAAGAACGCCGTTGTCGAGATTCGCGGCGGCACGGGCGGCGACGAAGCCTGCATCTTCGCCGGCGACCTCTTCCGCATGTACACTCGCTTCTGCGAGAAGAAGCACTGGAAGGTAGATATCGTGGATTTCAACGAAGGCACCGCCGGAGGCTACAAAGACATCACCTTCAACGTTACGGGCGACGGGGTCTATGGCCTGCTGAAATACGAATCAGGCGTACACCGCGTGCAACGCGTACCCGCCACCGAGACGCAAGGACGCGTACACACTTCGGCTGCCGGCGTTGTCGTCCTTCCTGAAGCCGAAGAGTTTGATGTCGAACTGAACATGGCCGATGTCCGCAAGGACACCTTCTGCGCCTCTGGCCCAGGAGGCCAATGCGTCAACACCACCTACAGCGCTGTACGCCTGACGCATATTCCTACCGGAATTGTCGTATCTTGCCAAGACCAAAAATCGCAAATCAAAAACCTTGAAAAAGCCCTCGTAGTACTGCGTACACGCCTCTACGAACGCGAGTACAACAAATACATGGAGGAGATGTCGAGCAAGCGCAAAACGATGGTGGCTACTGGCGACCGCTCCGAAAAAGTGCGCACCTACAACTACCCCCAGTCGCGCGTGACAGACCATCGCATTGGCTACACTATGCACAACCTCGCAGCATTCATGGATGGCGACATCGAAGACCTTATAGAAGCCCTGCAACTTGCCGAGAACGCTGAGAAACTGAAAGCCTCAGTAGGATGATACATAATGTCAGAAATAATCAGAATATAACATAGCCGGACGATTGGCAACGATTGCAGAATAGCATTACCCTTTGTTTTATTGCAATCCCCTTTTCACACATCACGCCAATCAATATCACAAATAAGGATGAACGTTGCAGCACTTGTTTCGGGTGGAGTGGACAGCTCGGTAGCGGTACATCTGCTAAAAGAGCAAGGCATCACGCCACATATATTCTATATCCGCATTGGCATGGAGGACGAAGAAGGATTCATAGACTGCCCCGCCGAAGAAGACATCGAGATAACCTCATTCATCGCCAAACGCTACGGATGCCCCTTTGACGAGGTGAACCTACACAAAGAATACTGGGACAACGTGGTAACCTACACCATAGAGAGCGTGCGACGCGGCCTTACGCCCAACCCCGACATCATGTGCAACAAACTGATAAAATTTGGAGCATTCGAACAACGGTGGGGACATGAATACGACCGCATTGCCACAGGGCACTACGCCACAAGCGAAGTGATTGACGGCACCACATTCCTCGCCACAGCCAAAGACCCTATAAAAGACCAAACCGACTTCCTGTCGCAACTAAACTATCAGCAGATAGCCAAAGCAATGTTCCCCATAGGCCATCTGATGAAGAACGAGGTACGGCAGATAGCCGCCGAAGCGCATCTGCCTTCAGCCTTCCGCAAAGATAGTCAGGGGATATGCTTCCTCGGCAAGATAAACTACAACGACTTCCTTCGTCGCTATCTGGGCGAGCGCGAGGGCAAAATAATAGAACTCGAAACGGGACGCATCCTCGGCACTCACAAGGGCTATTGGTTCCATACCATCGGGCAACGTAAAGGTCTTTTCCTAAGCGGCGGCCCATGGTTCGTCGTGAAGAAAGACATAGAGGAGAACGTACTCTATGTGTCGCAGGGCTACGACCCTGCCACGCAATATGCGACATCGTTCAACCTTGACGGCTTCTACTACCTAAGTACAGACATTTTCGGCTCCTTTGGCAACTATGCCGAACGAGAGTCCAGAAGCATCGACATACAGTTCAAGATACGCCATACGCCAGACTTTGCACAAGGACACCTCAGCCGCAATGCCGACGGCAGCTACCACATAGAGTCCGACAAACGCATACAAGGCGTGGCAGCAGGCCAATACTGCACCATCTACGACAACGATGCACACCTCGTTGTTGCATCCGGCATGATTAGCGAAAGAGGATAGCAATAGTCCTAAAGCTTGTCATCCTTATACAGGTGTCCGCAAAAAAAACGTTGGGGCATTCAGAAACCACTAATTCTTTTGTTTTTCGACCTCGATAGGGACGAGGACGGCGCTACTATTATTCGACCAAGAATGATACGAAAGGAACGTATGTTTTTGTGGGGATATTATCGACCACGATAGGGTCGAGGACGGTGTTACTATTATTCTAAAAGCACATTTGGCGGACAGTAATAGTTCTGACTAATGAAACAGCATCAAAGGTGTTTCGCATCATTGTATCTCTTTCATGATACAATTCATAGATAACAAAGAACGAAGCATACAAAAAAAGCGGGCTACCAGAAGGCGGCCCGCTTAACATTTATCTAACTACTGTCGCTTAGCGAACAATCAGTTTCTCAACTTTGGAGAAGGTGCTGTTGGTGATGCGTACGAAGTAGGCACCCTTGTTCAGACCGCCAAGGTTGATGAATTTAGGCGACTCGGCACTGAACTTGTCGTTGTAAACCACACGACCGCTCATGTCGATGATAGCGCAATCAAGCATACCGCTGACGCCCTCGACAGAGAGACGCACCTGCGAGGTAGCAGGATTGGGCTGGAGGTTCATGTTCACGTTGGAAGCAACATCATTGATGCCTTCAGGCTGCACAGTGCGACCCTCTTTGAAGAAGACAGCCACAGTGTGGTTCTCATGAACATTGAGAAGGGTGATGCCAATAAGGCTATCGTTACCTTCCTCATAGCTGAGTTCAACCTTGAAGTCCTCATCAAGTTCCTCATTCCAACCGAGGTTGATAGACCACACATATTCGCCATCGATAGCGATGGAGTCAACGTGAGCCTGCTCAGTAGAACGAGCATAGTAGCTGACGGTGGAACCTTCATTGACCTTATCGGTAGCATCGCAAACCTCAGTACCGTTAGCCTTGGTTACTTGACCGAGAGCGGAAGACATGCCGTCATTATCGCAGCTGAAAGCAATGTCATACTGCTCCTTCTCGACCTTAGGTCCAATGATGAGGTGAATCATAGGATAGTAACCATGATAGTAGCTAGCCCAAAGGTTCGACTCGACACGGTTGTCGAAGATGCGAACATCGTAGGGGTTGTCAAGCATACCAGCCTGAGCGGTACGAGATGCATATTTAGCGAGGTCTGCGCTGTCTGCAAAATGCATATAGCGGATAGAGTCATTGGAACTCTCTTTGTCGCCACGGAGCCACTCAGTCCAATAAGCAGGAGCAGAAGCAGCAACAGCAAAACGACCATTCTCAGCAAGGGTGTAACCTACACGGTAGGACTTGCCAGCCTCAAGCACAGGCTGCTCGGGGAACTCGACAAAAATAGGAGTGTAGTCTTTACGGGTGAAGAAATGGTTATCATAGAGTGCACCAGGAGTGAAGAGGTAGAATGGGTTCTCCTGATCCATCGGGTCACCGCTTTCGACGACCACCTGACCGGCACCAGTAACAACAGTGTTGAAACGAACTGTGTTGGGCTCGCCATCGGTGCAGCTGTCAGCAGTGAGTGTGGGGATAATGATGGAACGGTCCTTGCGAGCGAAAGTATCGGTAGCAGGCACATACTCAACACCACGGATTACCCAAGGCTCACCGTTTTCATCGGTAGGAACAGCACCATTGATGGTGTAACGAACGCTGACGGAGTAGCCACCATAGTTGTAGTTGGGGCTGTACTCAGTGATGTAGTTGTTGCCAGACTCACCATCAGTGGTGAAACCATAGGTATATGCACGATTGGCAATGATAACGCCATTGTCGTGACCCCAAACGTAAGCATCAACATCACCATATTTGCCATTAACGTTGTAGTAGATGGTGTCATAGGTTTTGGTAATCATGTCATTAACGGGGTCGCCACCACTGGGGTTAGAAGTAACCTGAGCATAGACATAATAGTCGCCAGCCTCATTGGTCTTAACACGGTTGGTGTTGCCCTCGATAGCTTTCTTGACATTACCTCTCATGCAGTACCAGCCATAGGTAGAGTCATTGGCATAAAGACCTTCAGCATCAATGTAGATGTCCTTGTCCATACCTCTTTCAAGAGCGCCATTGGTGGAGGCACTCACGACCTCGGCACTCTGACCATCTCTGTAGTTGTAGATGTAGGCCTTGATGTTCTCCTGGTCTTTGCTACCAGCATTGACAATGCGCGAATGCCAGAAGATAGGCAGGTCCATGCCTTCGGGCATCATCTGATAGAGACCCTCGGTGTAGTAAGCAGGCTGAGTGTTGATACGGCTCTCGCCACCGGCAACAACGCGGAAGTCGTCAACCATCCAAGCATAGCCGTAGCCAGCGAAGGTGGACTTCACATTGCTGTACCAACGGAGACGGAGACGGATGTTGCCCTTGTCCTCACCTCTGCTGGCATCGTTAGCTCTACGAGCAGCCTGATAAGGCATGGTGTAGCGGGCTACGCCATTGACGGTACCATTAACGATAACATCGACATTGGTGACATTGACCTCAACAGAAGTCCACGAATCACCATTATCAAGGCTATAGTCGACAAAGCACTGGTCGTAGAATTTCATATACCACTGGTAGAACTCAACATCAAAAACGGGAGCATCCTGCAGGTTGAATTGCTTGAACGTGATGTAGGCATTGAAGGCAGCACCACCAATAGTGGTCTGGTCAAAGACCTCCATGAACATCCAACCATTGTCGGAAGAACACTGGGTAGTGTCCATAGCCTCGCTGATGGAACGCTCCATGTTGTTACCAAACCAACGATACAACAAAGGATAACCGGTCGCAAGGTTCTTGCGCTGGAGATATCCAATGGAAGAACTGTCATACCATGTCCATGTGCCATAGCTACCCTGCTGTGCATGAGCATCGCTACCGGGGACATCCTGGCCGTTGATACGGTCGTCAGCACGGACGAGACCCGTACTGAAAATGCTGTTCTCCTGCTCCGCAGCAGAAAACTCGCAGCGGAAGAGTTCATCGCCTTCAGCCTTGGTGAAGATGGAGGCATTGTAGCCAACGGAGGGACGTGCCTGGGGGGCACTGAGCTCCATGCTGGCTGTGCTTTGTTTGTCATTCATGTTCGCCTTGGCGACGGAATGACGAGTCTGTGCAAATGCAAACGTGCCGCATAGTGCAAAGCAGACAACCATTACGATTTTTTTCATAGTTTGATGAATTTGATTAATACTATTTCACATCTATAATTGCCCCGAAAACAACACACTATCACGCCGTTATATAAAAACAGACAGGACAATGAGGTTTTTCTCGTTGCGGTGCAAATATAATTAGTTTTATGGAAACTACAAAGTGTTTTGTTTTTTTAGCACTTAAAAAAAAGTTAATAAAATAAAAAAACAGTATGAGAGTTAATTTTATAAATAGGAAAACATTATAAAGGCCTCTACGTATGACCGCGTAGCAGCACACACACGTCACTACGCATACTACTCTGCCGACAACACATACACATAATATAAACATTACCCTACGCACACCCGTAAGCCTTCAATCAAACAGCTTACGCATAAAAGATATATATATGAAACTAACGAAAAGCATCGTTCTGATACTGGTGGCACTGCTATCGATGACACCGAATGCCTACTGCCAGAAGAACAAGAAAAGCGAACGCAGCGTGCAATTGCTGCACGCCGACAGCAAAATGATTGATGCCAAAATACAACAGGAAATTGGCAACACAGAACACGCAATGCAGATTTACAAAAGCATCATCGCCGAAACGCCCACCTATGGAGCTGCTTACTACGAGATGGGCGGCATCATGCTGGCAGAGGGCAGCCTCAGCGAAGCTCTGACACTGACACAGCAAGCGTTGCACTGCGAGGCTGACAACCTATGGTACAAACTGCAAGAGGCCTCCATCTACGAGGCTATGAAGGACTACGACAACCTCATCGCATGCTGGGAGAAACTGATAAAACAGTACCCTGACAAGTTGGACTACTACTACGAACTGAGCAACGCCTATCTCGACAAAGGCGACGGCGAACGCGCCATCAAAGTGCTGGACCGCGTAGAGAAACGCTATGGCGTAAGCGAGAAAGTATCGCTACAGCAAAAGGAAATTTGGGAATCTATAGGACGCAGCGACATGGCACTCAAAGAGATTGAACAACTGGCAAAGGCTGTGCCCAACGAGACAAAGTACAGCGCCATGATGGCGGAGGTTTATATGCGTCGCAAAGAGTATGGCAAAGCGAAAGAATACTACGACAAAATCCTTGCCATAGACCCCAACGACCCATATATCCACTTCTCTCTGGCCAACTACTACCAAGTAACGGGCGACGAGACGCGCGGACTCGCCGAGATGGAACAAGGCTTGCGCCAGCACACCTTCTCATGCACCGAACGGCTACATCTGCTGACAAGCTATTTTGCCGAGAGCGAACTCGTGGGACAGACCGTCAAAGCAGCACTACGCCTGACGGAGATTGTGGCTGACGACTGCCCCGATGAAGGCGAGGTGGCAGGATTCTATGGCACCATGCTCATGTACGACGAGCAGTATGACGCTGCCGCAGAACAGCTGAAACGCTATATCGCCATCGACAGCAGCCGCTACGGCGCTTGGGAATCGCTGCTGATTTGCCTCAACGCGGCAGAACATAACAGCAACGAGATGACAGCCTACGCCCGACGTGCCGCCAAACTCTTCCCACTGCACATCCTGCCACACTATCTCATTGGCCTCGATGCCATCATGCAGAATGACTATGCGGCAGCACGCAAGTCCCTGCAACGTTGCGAACAGATGGGCTTCCGCCACGGATATCTGGAGAAAGAGACCTACGCCATGCTTGGCGACTGCTGCTATCATCAAGGCGAATATGAGCGCGCATGGCGTTACTTCGAGAAGAGCCTTCACGCCGACAGCAACGACATCAGCACACTTAACAACTACGCCTACTTCCTCGCCGAACGAGGAGAACAACTGTCGAAGGCCGAACGTATGTCGATGAAGACCATCACCGCAGAACCCGACAACCCCACCTATCTGGACACCTACGCATGGATTCTTCACAAACTGGGACGCGACAAAGAGGCCTTGCCCTACATCGAACGCGCTCTGAAACTGTCCGACGACGACAGCGAGACCCTGAAGAAGCACTACGATGCTATCAAAGGACACTAATGCCGACGAGTGCCACTCAATCAGACCTGCACCATCCCACGCATCAACACATCAGACAGCCCTAACACCATAGAAACAACACATCATGAAACGGACTATCATACTATGCCTCATCCTTGCCATCACACTGCTGGCAGGGTGTCGCAGCCCCAAGCAAACGCCCACCAAGCCAACGCCACCACAGCCCGAATGCAATTGCGGCTACAGATGGCTCGAAACAACATTCAGCACCACCGTTTCGGGCGTGAGCGTGACAGGCATAATACGCACCTCGTGCGACAGCGTGATATGGGTGTCGGTCAATAAAGTTATAGAGATGGGACGAATGAAGCTCACGCCAGACAGCGCCACCGTGTTCGTCAAAATACTCAACAAGGCCTACCGCGGCACCTATAACGACCTATACCGCCAGACCAAGTACCGCACCTCTTTCGATGAGATACAGAAAAAAATAGACGATGCCTATCGCAACAACAAAAAACAGATTACATTCGACATTAACGCCACACAACTGAAAGAGACCGTCGTCCTCGACATACGCCGCATGGAGCCATCCCCCGCCCCGTTGCACTATCCGCTGAAGATGCCTGCCAACGTCAAATGGATTAAACTATAGCCCTACCTCATGAAACGCCTACACCTTGCTATCCTTCTTCTCCTCTCCGCCGCTGCCCTCAACGCCGCAGCGCAGGAGAAAGACAGTGCCGAATGGGTCGTGGCGCGTTATATGGCTCTGATGAACTACGACGCACTGCCACACGACAAGATGATTGCCATAACCACCCTCGTGACGAGTGCCGCCATGCCGGGCGACACGGGCATTGTGCGCCGCTACTATGCCATGCCCAACAGCTACAGAGTGGAGGTATGGTATGGCGACACGCTGTTCGACGCATGGCACAACGACGGCACCAAACTCTACCGCCACTACGACGCAGCGCAACGGCAATGGGTGGATGCCAGCGAGATATTCTACTACGACCACATCGTGGGCTACGACTTCCGCGGACCGCTCTACCATCGCGCCACCAACGGCACTACGCTCATCTACGGCGGCACCGCAACCTTCGAAGGCCATCCCATATACAGGGTCTCCACCTCCGTGCCATCAATGTACGACCGCGAGTACTATTTCGAACAAGAGAGCGGACTCCTCTTCCTCTTCGTGGAGAAAGAGAGCACCTATGGCGACGAGCAGTTGGATGCCTCCATCCGTGTAGATTGGCGTTCCATCGATGAATATCTGCCTCTCGGCGAAAGTCTTATCATCTCGCACGAGACCTATCAGCAGAACGCCTTTCGCACCACCCTCCTCCACACACCCCGCCTCCTGCCCATCGACCGCACCCTCTTCTCACACGATTAGTGCAATACTTATCTCGGCGAATTAAAACGAATTTGAACGAATTTTTCAATCACATTATTCTATATTCAACACAAACCATATCCACAGCACTTTTTATATTACACATAATGACACTGAATCAATTCACTGAATACAAAGATATCGTATATAGAATCATTGGAGCCGCCATGGAAGTTCATCGTGAATGTGGGTGAGGGCTATTAGAAGCCATTTATAACGAAGCTCTGCATATAGAACTAACCGAACGAGGAATAAAAAAACAACAAGAACAAAAAATTCCTTGCTTCTACAAAGGGAGACTTCTTGACAAATACTATCAAGCGGACATTTCAGTTCAAGATATTATCATAGAAATCAAATCTGTTAAGGAATTCACACCACAACATACTAAACAGCTACTGAACTACCTTAGACTTACTCAAACTCCCATCGGCCTGCTACTTAACTTCGGCCAAGAAAAACCACAATGCCACCGCTATGGATGGGATAAAAAGACGAACAGATGCCACCTTCTTGACGTTAATCTTAATGTCCTTTGGGGCAACGAAAACCAAGATTAGACTGTAAAATGGATTAACCTGCAGATTAATTGACCGTTTCAAAAACATCATTACACAATATTTTTTGATTATTCAGATTTTCTTATTCCGACAATAATTCACCACCATTCGCCAATTCTCTTTACATAGCAAATAATCTCAATCACATTTCAATTAATTCGTTATAATTCATTACAATTCGCCGTTTATCTTTACATAATAAAACGCCCATTACATTTCAATTAATTCATTATTATTTGCCGATTAAGGATTTAGATAGATATTACGTGACATAGAAACATTAGTAACTAAAACAAGTTTATGGACATAATAGACAGACCTGATGAATACTATATGCGGATGGCGTTGCGCGAAGCACAGGCAGCCTACGACGAAGGCGAAATACCCGTAGGTGCCATTGTGGTGTGCGGCGACACACTGCTGGCACGAAGCCACAACCACACCGAATGTCTGCACGACGTGACGGCACATGCCGAGATGCTGGCCATCACCGCAGCAACAGAAGGACTCGGTGCCAAATACCTCACCAGCTGCACCCTCTACGTCACACTGGAGCCCTGCGTGATGTGTGCCGGTGCTCTGGGATGGAGCCAGATAGGCCGCATAGTGTATGGCGCCAGCGACGAGCGACGAGGCTTCGAACGCCTCGGCCGCACCATGCTGCATCCAAAAACCGAGGTGTGCGGCGGCGTGCTGAAAGAAGAATGTGAGGAGATAGTGAAAAGGTTTTTCAAAGAACGCCGATAAAAACGTACATTTGCATTAACTGACATCCCGATGTCAGCATCAACCGCAACAATAATAATATAAACAAAAACAACAATATATGAAACCTACGTTACTTGTTCTGGCTGCTGGTATGGGCAGCCGCTACGGCGGACTGAAACAGATGGACGGATTGGGCCCCCACGGCGAGGCCATTCTCGACTATTCCGTCACCGATGCCATCCGCGCCGGCTTCGGCAAAGTAGTGTTTGTCATTCGCCACAGCTTCGCCGACGACTTCAAAAAGACCTTTAATGCCGACCGCTTCCACGGCCAGATAGATGTACGCTATGTCTATCAAGAACTCGATAGTCTGCCTGAGGGCTTCAGCGTCCCCGAAGGACGTGAGAAACCATGGGGCACCAACCATGCCGTGCTGATGGCAAAAGACGAGATACACGAACCCTTCGCCATCATCAATGCCGATGATTTCTACGGTCGCGACGGCTTCCAGAAGATGGGCGACTACCTGCGCACCCTCGACGGCAAGCAAGGACACTACTGCATGGTAGGCTACCGGCTGGAGAACACCCTGTCCGAGAACGGCAGCGTGAGCCGCGGCGTCTGCGAGACCGACAGCGAGGGCTACCTGAAGAGCGTCACCGAACGCACCAGCATAGCCCGCGAAAACGACGGCATCTACTTCACCGAGGGCGATACTCACCAGATGCTGCCCCCAGACACCACGGTGTCTATGAACCTCTTTGGCTTTACGCCCGACTATTTTGCCAAGAGCGAAGAACTCTTCATCGACTTCCTGAAAACACGCGGCGGCGAGATGAAGTCCGAATACTATGTGCCGCTGGCCGTCACCAAGATGATTGAAAGCGGCTACGCCAAGATGCGCGTGCTGACAACATCGGCACAGTGGTTCGGCGTCACATACAAGGAGGACCGCCCCATGGTGGTGGCCAAATTCCGCGAGCTGCACGAGAAAGGCGAATACTAACAGCAAGGCCTGAACCGACCAAACAACGTGGACCGACAGCGCATCATAGAAGAGGCCGTGCCGCATCGCAATGCTGATGTGGCACGGCTTTTGCTTAACTCCAATGGCACGGAGGACATGCGCCTCGTGGCTCAGCAGATAGAAGGCTGGCGTACGGCATGCGAGAAATGGCCCTCACTGGCTCGGAACGACGCCGTATGGTACCCGCCACGCCTCAACCGCGAGCAAAGCTCGTCGGAGACAGCCGCACGCTACAAAGCCCTGCGCCTGCTGCGTAAGGGCATACGCCTTGCCGACCTCACTGGCGGTATGGGCATAGACAGCATAGCCGCTGCCGAAGGCGGAGCAACCGTGGACTATGCAGAGCAGGATGCCGACCTATGCTGCGGCATGGAATACAACCTCGGCGTGCTGGGCATCACCAACTGCCGCTGCCACTGCTGCGACAGCATGGCATGGATTGCCACACAGGAAAACACCTACGACATTATTTATATTGACCCTGCACGGCGCAACAAGGAAGGCCAACGGGTAGCGGCTTTCGAGGACTGCACACCCAACCTGCTGCTTCACCTCGACACCATCATGCACCACTGCCACCGCATGGTTGTCAAAGCGTCGCCGATGATAGACCTCGCCACTGCCGAACACCAGCTGGCACGCTACCTTACAGAGATTCATATCGTTGCCATAGGCGGAGAATGTAAGGAGGTGCTTTTCGTATGCGACAAGCAACCCGCCAACAATATAGCCACCTGCTGCATAGACCTCTCAGGACCGCTCACCGCCACCTACTGCGACACCCACTCATTCCGCTTCTCCCATGCCGACGAAGCTACAGCACAAGCCTCCTACTGCACCACTGCGGCACACTACCTCTACGAGCCTCATGCGGCACTCATGAAAGGCGGCCCGTTCAAAAGCCTCAGCCAACGCTACGGCATCGACAAACTGTCGCGCAACACACACCTCTACACCGCCGACACGCTGATAGACCAATGGCCAGGACGTGTCTTTGAGATTGTGCAGGAGGTGCAGCTCACCGCCAAAGCCATACACAAGCTCTTGCCAAACGCACAGGCTCACGTGGTAGCGCGCAACTACCCCACTGCCGCCGCCACCCTGCAACGACAGCTGAAACTGCGCGAAGGGGGCGACCACTTCATCATAGCCACCACCATCGGGTCAAACAAAACAGGACTGCTCTGCACCAGAGTACAATAAAGAGTCCTTCGCCATCCACCAACAACCACATCCTAAAGATGAACAGCCCAAACACACTGCGAAGAAGATACTCCACGACGATGATAGTGCTGACACTACTGACCGTGACAGCCATGCTCGTAGGCAGCCTCTGCGGTGCTGCACGCATGGAGTGGCGGCAGCTGCTGGAGAGCGACATCTTCTGGCAGTTGCGCCTGCCGCGCGAACTGCTCGCACTGGCGGTGGGCGCCGCCTTGGCAGTGAGTGGGGCAGGCTATCAGTCGGTGTTCCGCAACCCGCTAACCGACCCCTACCTCCTCGGTGTCTCGTCGGGAGCCTCATTGGGGGCTGCCATAGCCATCATCATGGGACTGGAGAGCCACCCCTACGGCGTAGGCCTAATGGCCCTTGCCACAGGACTGCTCACCGTCGTCGTCATCATCCGCATTGCCTCCACAGGCGGCCGCCTTCACAGCACCACGCTGCTGCTATGCGGCGTATGCCTGACGCTGATGATTAGCGCCATCGTTTCCTTTCTCATGGTGATGCACCACGACAAGATAGACCGCATCATCTTCTGGACCATGGGAAGCCTCACAGCGGCAGCATGGAGCGATGTGGCATTGGTAGGCAGCGTGGCCATTATAGGCATAGCCATCATGCTCTTCTATGCCAAGGACCTCAACCTGATGTTGACGGGCAGCGAGACAGCCGAGAGCATGGGTGTGGATGTGGAACGCGTCAAACGCCTTGTGCTGGGCGTGACGACGCTGATGGTAGCCTTTGCCGTAGCATCATGCGGAGTGATAGGCTTCGTAGGACTTATTGTGCCACACTCCGTGCGCCTCATTGTGGGTGCCGACAATCGGCACGTGCTACCTGCCTCGGCTCTGGCAGGCGCCCTGTTGCTGCTACTCTGCGACACTGCGGCACGCAGCCTCTTCCAACCCTCCGAACTGCCCATAGGCAGCCTCACCGCCTTGATAGGGGCACCACTGTTCATCATCCTGATATACCGCAACAAAAAACGCTTCTAACGCCATGCTACAAACCCTCCACCTATCGCACGGCTACGACAATCACACCGTGCTGAACGACCTCAACATCACCATCGAGGATGGCGGTTTCTATGCCGTCATGGGTGCCAACGGATGCGGCAAGACGACACTACTGCATTGCCTCGGCGGCCTTATCCGCCCCAACCAAGGACACGTGACCATCGCCGGCACCGACATTGCTGCACTGAGCACCCGCCAGCGAGCAAAGCAGATAGCCCTCGTATGCCAGCAGCAGTATGACGATTTCGACTTCACGGCATACGACATCGTGATGATGGCTCGCAACGCCTACCAGCGACGCCTGAGCCACGAAAGCGTCGCCGACCGCGCCATCGTGGAACAAGCAATGCGAGATACCGCCACATGGCACCTGCGCGACAGGGTGCCACGCACCATGAGCGGTGGCGAACGCCAACGCACCATGATTGCTCGCGCTCTGGCTCAGCAGACGCCTACCATACTGCTCGACGAACCACTGTCGAACCTCGACATAGCCCATCAGATTGAAATCATGGAACTGCTGACAGCCATCAACCAGCAGGAGCACAAAACCATACTCATTGTACTGCACGACCTGCCTATGGCATACCACTACTGCCCCAGCCTGCTACTAATAGACCACGGCTCAGCCGACTACATCGGCCCCATGAGAGAAGGCCTGACAACGCAACGCATAGAACGCGTTTTCGGCGTCAGCACAACAATAAACGAAAGCAAACTGACACTAACATACAAGTGATTACTACACACCACCAAGATGCCTATCGCAAGAAAAAAAAGCTACGGACCGATGGCACTCAATGAAACAACCAATATCTATCACTCACAACCAGTTCACAATCCAATACATAAATACGCAATCAATATAAACGATGGAAAACAAAGACCTTGAATTTACTACCGAGAAAGCCGGACGCTACGAAAAAGAATACAGCGAAGACCGTTTCTGGAACAAGCTGAAGAACAACGCTTCGCGTGCTGGTGCCACACTCGTCTATGCCGCTCTGCAGCTCTACTATGTAATGCTTTCAAGCAAAGTGCCGCTACGCGACAAGGCAATCATTGCCGGAGCACTCGGCTACCTGATACTACCCACCGACCTCATCCCCGACTTGCTGCCAGCCGTAGGCTATGCCGACGACCTCTCGGCTCTCATTGCTGTTTTCAACCGCGTGAAAGTCAATATCTCCGACGAGATAAAAGAAAAAGCACGCCAAAAAACCATTGAAATAATGGGCGACATATCAACCTCAACCTTCGACATGCCCATGTTCAAAGACAAATAGACTTGCCACACGTCGCATAGTGTCTTCGCAATCGTTTTGTTTTGCTCCGAAAGTTCCCAAGAGACGGATATTAGGAAACTGCGAGCAACACCATACCCACAAGCACGAGATAGAGCCACACCATCCGTCGCGAGCATCATCTTAACCAAAGAGGATGAAAAGGCCGCTAATGCCTATATAGGCATACACCAAGTAGCGAAGTAGGCGCGATGGGATGTACCTATAGACCACCATCCCCACAAGCAAACCTACCACAACGCCACCTATGCCGTAGAGGTAGTCAACGAACACCGTAGCGGTGAAGTAGCCACGCTGCCAGCGCACAAGGGTCATCAACACATTACCCATAGTGAAATAGGCCTGACACATGGCCATGTAGTGTTGCTTTGTAGGCTCCGAGCTGACAAAAAATAGTGCCGCCGGAGCACCATGCATGCCAAACAAACCACCCATCACGCCACTGATGCTCCCTATCACGCCCTGCACAACAGGCGTGGCACGCAAATGGATGCGGCTGCTGAAAAGAGCAAAATAGAGACTGATGACCACCAAGACAACGCCAAGCACAACGCGTATGGTATGGTCATTCATTAACGAAAGACCAAAGATAGCAAAAGTAGAGAAAACGGTGAACGCTATGAGCATGATGCCCATGCGCCTCCACGTTACATATTTGCGCAGCCTATAGGCTACTACCAACGACATGGACATGGATAGCAGACCCGACAAAGCCGTGGCCTCGCCATAACTGGGCATCAGCGCAGGAAGCATGGTCATCATGAATATGCCGAAGCCGAAACCGGTAGTGCGTTGCACAAAAGCCCCAACTACGCTCAGCAAAAACAACGAAACAACTATATCCATCTCCCAATATTACAAGAAAAAAGACCTAAGCGCAAACAGCCGCATCACGTTTCTCTATTTAGTCACTTCCAAATCACTAATAATTTCTGAACAGTTCAATTCAACCGGATTAACGGCTCATAAACAGCAATAAACGGGAGACCATTGGCACCACCTGTTACGACTAAAACCATTGAATCGCTCAATTCACTAATGGTAGCACTCCTTCACATCACCTTTTCGCCACCATCGTACATCTTTTGCCCGTACTGATGAGATAGTGATTGGCGTAGCACTCGTCGCAACAACGAGCAAGCTCTATTTCTGGCGCTTAGCATAGTCACGAGCCTGCTGCACCAACTCTTTGAAATAGCGCATGGCATCATCATACGTCATAAACTGCGACTCGTTGGCGGCACCATCCAAATGTTTCACCACGGCAGCCTCAGGATGGAACTGCAGACCAAGGCAGAACGTCTTGTCCTTGCGTTCCACAGCCTCGATAATATCTATCCCTTGCGTGCTGGTCAGCCCATCGACCGTCAACGACGTACCCTCAATGCTGCCTACGCACTGGTGATGCCACGACGGCGCTCCCACGATGCTGTCAGTTCCTGCAATCTTGTGAAGCAACGTCCCACGAGTTGCCAACACAATATGCGACGAATAGTCGCGATACTGTCCTGCCTCGCATGGGTTGCGATGCAGAAAAGCATACTCTATACCACGACTGGCATAGAAGGCGGGGATGTCCTGAACAATAGTAGCACCCGACACCACGGAGAGCATCTGCATACCGCGGCACATGCCCAGCACTGGCATATCATGATTCAGGCAGTAGGCCATCGTCAGGTAGTCCGATACATCGCGCGTAGCATTATAGTCGCGCTCTGCCTCTATGCCGTGCCACGGCTCTGGACAGCGCAACAACGTGGGAGCAATATCCTCCCCGCCTGTGAACACCACTGCGCTCACACCACTCACGACATCAGCCACGTTTGACAGCTCAGCAGCGAGCCCCTTTACCTCGGAGGCATACTCCTCTCGCAGCACGCCGTTCTCATCGACATACTCGTCTGCCAGCTTCCCATCCCCATGCGTATAGCCATCCGGCATGACCATGTCCAACAACACCGGAGTTGCGCCAGCCTCCTCTATAGCACGCCGCACATTGGTATAAAACTCCGACGTAGTGTCCGCACGCCATGCTATGCCTATCACCACCTCGTCGGAGACAGAAGCCCGTTTGGCATTATTACCATTGCACGATGCAAACAACATCGCCACACAAACAGCCAGCATAGAAAGCATCCAGCCATTCAGAAGTCTTTTTCTCATTTTTATATCATTTTTTTCTATTGTTACAACACTAACATGCTAAATTGAAGAAAGGTATTTTCTGTTACCTCACCTCAGCATTTCAGCACAAAAGTAGTTATTTTTTTTGAGCAAAAAAGATAAAAAAAGCGGTCCCAAAAAGGACCGCTATAATGACTACTTTCTTAAAAAGCTCATTCTTTTTGAACTGTCGTCTTCCGAGTGCGTCAGACAAGCAAACTTGTCCGCACAACGTTTGTCGAAAACGATAGCTCGTCTTACTCAGCCTTAGGAGTCTCTTCGGTGGTAGCAGTAGCCTCGGGAGCAGCCTCTGCAGCAGCCTCAGCCTTCTTGCCACCGCGGCTACGACGAGTGCTGCGGCTCTTCTTGGTGGTAGCCTCTTTCAGCATATTCTCGTTGTAGTCCACGAGCTCCATAATGCACATCTCCGAATTGTCACCCTGACGGATACCGGTCTTGAGGATACGGGTGTAGCCACCAGGACGCTGGGCTATCTTCTGCGATACCTCGCGGAACAACTCGTTGACAGCCTCTTTGCTATGGAGATAGCTGAAGACCATACGACGGTTGTGCATCGTATCCTCTTTGGAGCGCGTAAGCAGCGGCTCGACATAAACGCGGAGAGCCTTAGCCTTAGCGACAGTGGTCTCAATGCGTTTGTGCATAATGAGAGAGGTGGCCATATTGGAGAGCATGGCAACTCTATGTGCATGAGTTCTTGACAGATGATTTACTTTGCAACCGTGTCTCATATCTATTATTCTTTATCTAATTTATACTTTGATACATTCATACCAAACTCGAGGTTCTTTGAAGCAACGAGGTTCTCAAGCTCAGTGAGAGACTTCTTGCCGAAGTTGCGGAACTTGAGCAAGTCGGCCTTATTGTAGGCCACCAGCTCGCCAAGAGTCTCTACCTCAGCAGCCTTAAGGCAGTTGAGGGCACGAACAGAGAGGTCCATATCGCTGAGTTTGGTCTTAAGCATCTGGCGTATATGGAGCGTCGTCTCGTCAAATTCTTCTGGTGCGTGCTTCTCTTCCACTTCCAGCGTGATGCGCTCATCAGAGAAGAGCATGAAGTGCTGGATGAGGATAGTGGCAGCCTCTGTGAGAGCATCTTTGGGATGTATGGAGCCATCGGTCTCGATATCGAAAGTCAGCTTCTCGTAGTCGGTACGCTGCTCAACACGATAGTCGCTCACCTCATACTTCACATTCTTGATGGGGGTATGGATAGAGTCGATAGCGATAACGCCAATGGGGTCAGAGGCTTTCTTGTTCTCCTCAGAGGGCACATAGCCACGTCCCTTCTCTATATTGAGCTCAATACGGAGCGAGGTGGTGGGTTCCATGTGGCATATCTCCAACTCAGGGTTGAGTACCTGGAAGCCGTTGAGATAGTTATTGAGGTCACCAGCCTTAAAGATGGTCTGACCAACTATTTCAAAAGCTATTTTCTCGCTGGTAGTATCCTCAATCTGGCGGCGGAAGCGCACCTGCTTGAGCGAAAGGATAATGTCGGTCATGTCTTCTACAACACCCGGGAGTGAGGAGAACTCATGGTCAACACCCTCGATACGGACGGAGGTGATAGCAAAACCCTCAAGCGAGGAGAGAAGGACGCGACGCAGTGCGTTGCCGATGGTTGTGCCGTAACCGGGCTCCAAAGGGCGGAACTCGAAAGTGCCACGGAAGTCATCAGCCTCAAGCATAACGACCTGGTCTGGTTTTTGGAATGATAATATTGACATTTTATTATTATTTGCGATTGGTGATTTGAAATTCGTGATTTTGTGATTTGTGATTTGTGATGCGTAATCACTCATCACAAACGATAAACACTATTCACTAATCACACCTTACTTGGAGTAGAGCTCAACGATGAGCTGCTCGTTGATATTCTCAGGAATGTCAGCGCGCTGTGGGTAGTTCATAAACTTGCCGCTCATCGTAGCAGCATCCCAAGAGAGCCACGAGGCACTGCAAGGACGCGAAGCGAGGGAGTCGGTGACTATTTCGAGCGATTTAGAGCGCTCGCGTACAGAGACGACATCGCCCTCTTTGAGCAGGCAGGAGGGGATATTGACAACACTGCCATTGACGGCAATGTGGCAATGCGAAACAAGCTGACGAGCCTGTGCGCGACTACGGGCTATGCCGAGACGATAGACCACGTTGTCGAGACGCGACTCAATGAGCTGAAGGAGCACCTCGCCAGTGATACCGCCACGACGAGAGGCCTCAGCATAAAGCTTACGGAACTGACGCTCGAGGATGCCATAAGTATATTTGGCTTTCTGCTTCTCGCGCAGCTGGCTGCCATATTCCGACATTTTGCCACGGCGACGGTTGGGACCGTGCATACCGGGACCGTATTTCTTCTTCTCTAAGACTTTGTCGGGACCATAGATAGGCTCACCGAACTTTCTTGCAATCTTGGTTTTAGGACCTGTGTATCTTGCCATTTTTTTTCAATTTTGAGTGATGAATGATGAATCCTGATACGACAATACATTGTCTGCTCAGAATTCGCAATCCAGAAAATTAGACACGACGACGTTTAGGAGGACGGCAGCCATTGTGAGGCAGCGGCGTAATGTCGACGATTTCCGTTACTTCAATGCCACAGCCATTGATTGCGCGGATTGCAGATTCACGTCCTGAACCAGGTCCTTTCACGAAGACCTTAACTTTTCTTAGGCCCAAATCATAAGCAACCTTGCCGCAATCTTCCGCAGCCATCTGTGCAGCATACGGAGTGTTTTTCTTCGATCCGCGGAAGCCCATTTTTCCTGCAGACGACCAAGAAATCACTTGACCGGCATTATTTGTCAACGAAATGATTACGTTGTTGAAAGAAGCAAAGATGCATGCTCTTCCAAATGCTTCAACCTTTACGACTCTTTTCTTTGTAGGTTTAGAAGTCTTTGCCATAAATTGTTTTGTTGTGCTTGATTTTACTTTTGTTTACCCAGTTGCTCCTTATTTTTTCGCTCCCTCACGGGGCATGTATGGTCCGCAGCTGGTGGCTACGTCACGCTGTTTTACTTGGTAGCCTTCTTCTTGTTAGCGATAGTTTTCTTCTTACCCTTGCGTGTACGGGCGTTGTTCTTAGTGCTCTGACCACGGAGAGGGAGACCAAGACGATGACGAATGCCGCGATAGCATCCAATGTCCATGAGACGCTTGATGTTCATTTGGACCTCGGAACGCAGAGCACCTTCGACTTTATACTCGTCGTTGATGATGGTACGAAGCGTGTTTTGCTCATCATCGTTCCAATCCTGCACCTTCTTGTTTTCGTCGATGCCGGCTTTGGCCAGGATTTCGGAAGCAAGGCTTCTACCAATACCGTAGATATAGGTCAGACCTATAACACCTCTTTTGTTTTTGGGTAAGTCAATACCTGCAATTCTTGCCATAAACTGATTTGATTCTTTTTGTTGAACAGACTTGGTGCATGGAGTGCCACAGATTGACGCTGCATGATGATGTCGCCTCTTTCATCCTCAGCCATAAGGAACTTGCGGCAGACACCCTCTGCCTCGCTATCGAGGCACCGTTCATATCAACCTTGTCTTTGTTTGAATTTAGGATTTTTTTTGTTGATAACATAGACAACCCCTTTGCGACGCACTATTTTGCATTCAGGGGAACGTTTTTTTACAGAAACTCTAACTTTCATTGTTTTAATATTTTATCTGTTACTTCTTTTTAACAGGTTATTCGCATCGAAAATGCAAAGATACTCATTTATGACGATATGTGATACGACCTTTTGTCAAATCATAGGGAGACATCTCGACCTGTACCTTATCGCCAGGGAGTATTTTGATGTAGTGCATACGCATCTTGCCCGATATATGAGCAAGAATTTGATGACCATTCTCCAACTCAACGCGAAACATTGCGTTGCCGAGGGATTCCGTCACCGTTCCGTCTAACTGTATTGATGCTTGTTTGGCCATTAACCTGTTTTATTTTGTTTGTTTGTTTTCGATGAAATCGAAGCTTGATAGGATATCGGGACCTTGTTTCCCGATGGCTACGGTATGCTCAAAGTGGGCTGCCATCTTGCCATCTTTTGTACGGCAAGTCCAACCATCCTCTTTGGAGAACTTCACATTCTTTGACCCCTGACAGACCATGGGCTCTACGGCAATGACCATGCCCTCCTTGAGGAGCGGACCGGTACCTTTAACGCCATAGTTGGGCACCTGCGGGTCTTCGTGCATCTTGAACCCTACTCCGTGTCCGCAGAGCTCGCGAACAACGTTGTAGCCGTTCTTCTCGCAGTGCATCTGGACAGCATGTCCGATGTCGCCAATACGATTGCCAGCCTTGCACTGGTCGAGACCAATGAATAGGGACTCACGCGTGACACGCATCAAGCGCTGCATCTCCGGCGACACCTCGCCAACGGGGAAAGTGTAGGCTGAATCGCCAACATATCCGTTGAGCTCTATCACACAGTCGAGCGACACAATGTCACCCTCTTTGAGGAACAGGCTCTCCGAAGGTATGCCATGCACCACAACATCGTTGACCGAGATACAGAAGGCAGCGGGGAAACCCTCATAGCCTTTGCATAGCGGTATGCCGCCATTGTCGCGTATGAACTGCTCGCCAAGACGGTCAAGAAAAGCCGTAGTAACACCAGGACATATATGGCGTCCCACCTCGGCAAGCGCTTTGCCTACGAGGAGGGCAGCCTCTCTGATGAGCTCTATTTCTTCTTTTGTCTTTAGAACAATCATGTTATCTTCTCCGACAAGGATTGATGCGATTACATTGACATGGAACTACGACCCTTGATGCGTCCCGTCTTGGTGAGACCATCATAGTGGCGCATGAGCAGGTGACTCTCTATCTGCTGGAGGGTGTCAAGGATGACACCAACGAGGATGAGGAGCGACGTGCCGCCATAGAACTGCGCAAACTGACTGTTGACACCGAAAAGACGGATGATAGCGGGCAAAATAGCTACAATGGCGAGGAAGATAGAACCGGGGAGCGTAACTTTGGACAGAATGTCCTCAAGATACTCAGCAGTTTTCTTTCCGGGTTTCACGCCGGGGATGAAGCCACCGTTCTTCTTCATGTCGTCAGCCATCTGGTTGGGGTTGATAGCAATAGCGGTATAGAAATAGGTGAAGAGCACCACGAGGATGAAGAACACCAAGTTATACCAGAAGCCATTGAAGTCGGCAAAGGCCTGAGCAAAAGCCGAGTCAGTGTTGTTAGTAAATCCCATGATAGTGATGGGCAGGAACATGATAGCCTGAGCAAAGATGATAGGCATAACACCTGCAGCATTGACCTTGATAGGGATATACTGACGAACACCGCCATACTGCTTGTTACCCACAATGCGCTTAGCATACTGCACAGGGATGCGACGCGTGCCTTGGACAAGGAGGATGACAAGGAGGATGACAGCCAGAAGGACTACCAGCTCAAAGAGGAACATGACTAATCCACCGCCCTCAGACAGACGCGAAGCGAGCTCGGCATAGAGAGCGAAAGGCAGGCGAGCAATGATGCCGACCATAATGAGCAGAGAGATACCGTTGCCCACACCCTTATCGGTGATGCGCTCACCCATCCACATGACGAAGAGCGTGCCGCTGATAAGGATGACGATGCTCGTGAACCAGAAGAAGAATCCGGGCTGGCTGCCATCGAAAGGATAGATAGCCGTAGGGGTAGCGTTGAGCTGATAGAGCATGTTGGTGATGTAGGCAGGAGCCTGCGCCGCCGTGACAATGATAGTCAACCAACGCGTGTACTGGTTCATCTTGCGACGACCACTCTCGCCATCGCGCTGCATCTTCTGGAAATAAGGCACCACCATCACGAGCAGCTGGATAACGATAGACGCCGTGATGTAAGGCATGATGCCGAGAGCAAAGATGGAGGCATTGGAAAAAGCGCCACCGGAGAACATGTTGAGCAGACCCATCAAACCCTCAGATCCTTGTTTCTGCAAGGCCGTCAGCTGCGTAGGGTCAACACCGGGGAGCACTACATAGGAGCCTATACGATAGACAAGGACGAGTGCGAGGGTGTAGAGGATACGCTTACGAAGGTCTTCGATTGACCAGATGTTTTTCAGTGTCTGAATAAATCTCTTCATTAAATTCTGTTTTGTTTAGTTATTAATGGAGTTGATGAAGTTTTTGCAGTGTCGAATGACAAGCTGTCAAACTTCACCAACTACATCAACAAGCGTTTAGCCGCAAAAACTACATTACATTGGCCGAGCCACCTTTAGCCTCGATAGCCTCTTTGGCAGATGCCGAGAAAGCGTGAGCAGTGACATTGAGAGCCTTCGTCAACTCACCGCGGCCAAGGATTTTCACCTTGTCGTGGGACGAGACGAGACCATTCTGACACAACACCTCGAGGTTGATATCAGTAACGTTTTTGGTCTCAGCAATAGTATTGATGGTATCGAGGTTGACACCCACGTATTCAATACGGTTGCGATTTTTGAAACCAAATTTGGGGAGGCGACGATAGATAGGCATCTGGCCACCTTCGAAGCCGATTTTCTGATGGTAGCCCGAACGAGCCTTGGCACCCTTGTTACCACGCGTAGCGGTACCACCCTTGCCAGAGCCGGCACCACGGCCGATACGTTTGGAGTGCTTAACGGACCCTTCTGCGGGTTTAAGACTATTCAAATTCATGACGTATAATTCTTTTAATCGTTGTGAAAAGAGCCTGCCAGCAGGAGTGCTGCCGGCAGGCAGTACAATTATTAAAGTTCCTCGACAGTGATAAGATGTTTCACTTTCTCAATCATACCAAGCACCTGAGGTGTAGCGACGACCCTGCGCTCATGGTTGATTCTGCGGAGGCCGAGGGCTTCCATGGTTCTTTTCTGGCGTGCGGGACGGCCAATGATGCTACGAACCTGCTTAATCTTCAAAGTTTTTTCTGCCATAACTGAGTTCTCCTAAGATTAACCGTTGAACACTTTATCCATAGTGATGCCGCGCAGCTGAGCCACCGTGTAAGGATCCTTCATCTGGAGGAGCGCATTGATGGTGGCTTTCACGACGCTGTGAGCGTTTGAGGAGCCCTTGCACTTGGCGAGCACGTCGTGGATACCGACGCTCTCGAGGACAGCACGCATAGCACCGCCGGCGATAACACCGGTACCGGGGGCTGCGGGTTTAAGGAACACGCGAGCACCGCTGTACTTGCCAGTCTGCTCATGAGGGATAGTGCCTTTGAGGACGGGGACTCTGATGAGATTTTTCTTAGCATCATCAGCACCTTTCTGGACAGCGGCCTGGACTTCCTTGGCCTTGCCGAGGCCGTAGCCTACGACACCATTTTCATTGCCAACAACTACGATGGCAGCGAAAGTGAAAGTGCGACCACCCTTAGTAACCTTGGTGACACGATTGACAGCGACGAGGCGCTCTTTCAACTCAATATCACTGGATTTAACTCTATTTACGTTTACTTCTGCCATGACTAATTAGAATTTAAGACCACCTTCTCTGGCTGCGTCAGCCAATGATTTAACACGACCGTGATAGAGGTAACCATTGCGGTCGAACACCACGGTACTAATACCTGCAGCGGTGGCGCGCTCGGCAATCTTCTTGCCGACCTTAGCAGCCATCTCGCTCTTTGTGCCACCCTTTTCGACAGCCTCATCGCGTGAGGAGGCCGCGGCCAGTGTCACACCCTTAACATCGTCAATCAACTGTGCATAGATTTCCTTGTTGCTTCTGAACACAGAGAGGCGCGGCATCTCTGCAGTGCCGCTGATTTTGTGACGAATGCGGAATTTAATCTTTTTTCTTCTTATATCTTTCTTTGTTGCCATAATACTTTAGATAGGCTTTACGGCGCTGCCGTGGTTTATGAGGATAGACATTCTAGTGTCGCACAACAACGGCAGCGTCATGTTAATTTACTTACTTAGCAGCAGCCTTACCAGCTTTTCTACGAATCTCCTCGCCTTGGAAGCGGATACCTTTACCTTTGTAAGGCTCGGGTTTGCGGAGCGAGCGGATTTTGGCAGCAGCCTGACCGAGAATCTGCTTGTCGCAGCAAGTCATGGTGATGATGGGGTTTTTACCTTTCTCGGTGACGGTCTCGACATGGATTTCAGGAGCAAGCTCGAGGTAAATCTTGTGCGAGTAGCCGAGTTCCATTTCAAGCACGTTGCCATTGGCCTGCACTTTGTAGCCCACGCCAATAACTTCCTGTACTGTCTTGAAGCCTTCAGACACACCCTTGACCATATTGGCGGCAAGAGCGCGATAGAGACCGTGGAGAGCCTTATGCTCTTTGCTATCGGAGGGGCGCTCCATGCGGACCACGCCATCCTCTACAACGACATTGATGATAGGGTTAATCTGCTGCGAAAGCTGACCTTTAGGGCCTTTTACCGACAGAACGTTATCATCGGATACCGATACTTCCACGCCACTGGGCAGGTGGATAGGCATTTTACCAATTCTTGACATATTATCTCTCCTCCTTTTTAGCTGATGTAACAAAGAACTTCACCGCCAACGTTGAGCGTGCGAGCCTCCTTGTCGGTCATAAGACCTTTAGAGGTGGAGACGATGGCAATGCCGAGTCCATTGCGCACGCGGGGCATCTCACTCACCGAGACGTAACGACGCAGACCGGGGCTACTGACGCGCTTGAGCTCGGAGATAGCCGAATCCTTGGTTACGGGGTGATATTTGAGAGCGATTTTGATGGACTGGACCGGAGTGCCGTCGTTCTCAAACTTATAGTTAGCGATATAGCCTTTCTCGAAGAGAATCTTGGTGATTTCTCTCTTGAGTTTGGATGCAGGGATTTCGACCACTCTCTGCTTAACAGCGATGGCGTTGCGCATACGGGTCAAGTAATCTGCAATAGGATCTGTTACCATATTGTTTTTTTGATTTAAGTTTTGTAGTATTGGAGCTTGATTCCAACTTGCAAAGCTACCAATGAATTAAATTTTACCAACTGGATTTTTTGACACCCGGGATGAGACCGGCGAGAGCCATCTCGCGGAAGTTGATACGAGAGATGCCAAACTGACGCATGTAACCCTTGGGGCGGCCCGTGAGCTGGCAGCGGTTATGCTGGCGGATGGGACAGGCGTTCTTCGGGAGTTTCTGGAGAGCGATGACGGCTTTCTCTACCTCTTCGGGGTCGCCCTTGCGAACGATTTCCTTGAGTTCAGCACGCTTTGCAGCGTATTTGGCAGCCATCTTGGCTCTTTTGCGTTCTCTTGCTTTGATTGATTCTTTTGCCATTATGAATTATTTTTGCTGATTCTTGAAAGGAAGACCGAATTGTTTGAGGAGCGACATAGCCTCCTTGTCGGTTTTTGCCGAGGTGACGAAAGTGATGTCCATACCCTGTATGCGGTCAATCTTGTCGATATCAATTTCAGGGAAGATAATCTGCTCGGAGATGCCGAAGGTGTAGTTGCCCTTACCGTCGAAGCCCTTATCGTTGATGCCGCGGAAGTCGCGGATACGAGGGATAGAGGCGGTCACGAGACGCTCGAGGAACTCGTACATGCGCTCGCCACGGAGGGTAACGCGGACACCGATGGGCATGCCGCGACGCAGCTTGAAGTTAGAGATATCCTTGCGGGATTTGGTAGCCACAGCTTTCTGGCCGGCGATGAGGGTCATCTCCTCAATACCCTTGTCGATAACCTTCTTGTCAGCGATAGCGGCTTTGCCGAGACCCTGGTTGAGGGTTATCTTCAGCAGACGAGGGCACTGCATGACAGTCTTATAGTTGTACTCCTTCATGAGAGCATCAACTATCTCGTCCTTATACTTGGTCTTTAATGTCGGAATGTAAGTCATTATTTAATTTCCTCCCCTGTTTTTTTGGAATAGCGAACCAATTTACCAGTCTTCTCACTTATGCGGCGGCCGATTCTGGTAGGAGTCTTGCCTTCGACAACCATGAGGTTAGAGATGTGGATAGGAGCCTCTTGCTCAACGATACCGCCCTGGGTGTTCTTGGCGTTGGGTTTGGTATGTTTCTTGTTGACGTTCACTCCCTCAACAATGGCGCGATTCTTTTCGGGATAGACTTTCAGGACCTTGGCGATTTTGCCTTTATCGTCGCCGGCAAGCACCTGGACCATATCCCCTTTTTTTACGTGCAATTTCATTTCTTTTTCTTTTTAAGGTTTTTTACAATACTTCAGGAGCCAAGGACACGATCTTCATGAATTGTTTTTCACGGAGCTCGCGGCCGACGGGGCCGAAGATACGTGTGCCGCGGAGTTCGTCGGCAGCAGTGAGGAGCACACAAGCGTTGTCGTCGAAGCGGATGTAAGAGCCATCATTGCGACGGATTTCCTTTTTGGTGCGCACCACAACGGCCTTAGAAACAGCACCTTTCTTAATGTTGCCCGAAGGGATAGCATCCTTAACGGTGACAACGATAGTGTCGCCTATGGAAGCGTAACGCTTCTTGGTACCACCCAGTACGCGGATACAGAGAGCGCTTTTAGCACCGCTGTTGTCGGCAACTGTCATTCTGGTTTCTTGTTGTATCATTGCTTTTCTTGTTTAGCATTAGAAATTAGTGATGATGAGATGCATCGGGCATTACTTGGCACGCTCAACGATTTCGACCAGGCGCCAGCATTTGTTCTTGCTCAGAGGGCGCGTCTCCATGATGCGTACAGTGTCGCCGATGTTGCATTCGTTCTTCTCGTCGTGAGCCATGAACTTGGTAGATTTCTTAACGAACTTACCATACTTGGGGTGCTTGACCTTGCGTTCGACCAAGATGACGATAGACTTGTCCATCTTGTTGCTCACCACGACACCGATTCTTTCTTTTCTTAAATTTCTTTCCATCTTGTAAGGATTTTTGGATTGCCTTATTTCTGCTCAGCGATCTCGCGTGCGCGGAGTTCGGTAAGGTAGCGGGCAATGTTTCTTCTGCTTTCTTTTATTTTGTTAGGATTCTCGAGCGGGGAGACAGCATGGGTCAGCAGCATCTTCTGATACACGTTGCGCTCGTTGTCCAGTTTTTCTTTTAACTCAGAGGTAGAGAGTTCTTTTAAAACTAATTCATTCTTCATGACGGTTCCTCCATGTTGTTATTCTTCAATATAATCTCTTTTCACGATGAACTTGGTCGTGATAGGTAGCTTCTGGGCGGCAAGGCGGAGAGCCTCCTTAGCGACATCCATAGGCACGCCTTCGCATTCGAAAAGGATGGTGCCGGGCATGACGCGGGCCACGAAGTATTCGGGAGCACCCTTACCCTTACCCATACGGACCTCGTTAGGCTTCTTGGTGATGGGCTTGTCGGGGAAGATGCGAATCCATATCTGACCTTCACGTTTCATGTGACGCGTTACAGCTTGACGAGCAGCCTCTATTTGACGGCCTGTGATAAAACAGGTTTCGAGCGATTTGATACCAAAGGTTCCGAACGCCAATTCATGACCGCGGAAAGCATTGCCTTTGATTTTACCCTTTTGCTGCTTTCTATATCTTGTTTTTTTAGGTTGTAACATTTCTTCTTCTTATTATGCATTAGCGCTGCAGGCTTCTCTTTTAGAGAGAAAAACTCGTATTACGGGAGTCTGACTGGTTAACGCTATTATTTATTGTTGTTATTGCGGTTGTTGCCCTGACGGCGGCGAGGACCGCCATTGCCCTGACGACGTTCGCCGGAGGCACTGCCGGCAGCGCGGTGGTCTTTCTGCTGACCGCCGACGGTGGTAGCAACGAGTTCGCGCTTGCCATAGACGATGCCGCGGCAAATCCAAACCTTCACGCCGATGCGACCGTAGGTGGTATGAGCCTCAGCGAGGGCGTAGTCGATATCGGCACGGAGCGTGTGGAGAGGAGTACGACCCTCTTTGTAGTGCTCTGTACGAGACATCTCAGCACCGCCGATACGGCCAGAGATGGATACCTTGATACCCTCGGCGCCAATACGCATGGTGTTGGTAATGGCGTTCTTGATGGCGCGACGATACTGGATGCGGCCTTCAATCTGCTTGGCGATACCACGAGCCACGATGACGGCATCAAGCTCGGGGCGCTTCACCTCATTGATGTTGACCTGCACATCCTTATCGGTGAGTTTCTTCAACTCTTCTCTGAGTTTGTCAACCTCGGAGCCGGCTTTGCCAATGATAAGGCCCGGCTTGGCAGTATTGATAGTGACGGTGAGGAGCTTCAAGGTGCGCTCGATGTAGATTTTCGAGATGTCAGCCTTAGCCAGACGAGCGTTGAGGTACTTGCGGATTTTGTCATCCTCGACAAGTTTCTGCCCGAACGATCTACCACCATACCAGTTAGAGTCCCATCCGCGGATGATACCTAATCTGTTTCCAATTGGGTTAGTTTTTTGTCCCATTGTTAAATTCTTCTTATTTATTACTTATTTGTTTTCTTCTGTTGCAGTAGCAGCAGGCATCTCGTCGGTACGGCTACCGAGGATGATGGTGATATGGTTGCTACGCTTGCGGATGCGGTAGCCGCGACCCTGAGGGGCGGTGCGCATACGCTTCATTGTACGGCCCTCGTCAACCATGATTTGTTTGACATAGAGCGCATGGTCCTCAATACGTGCACCCTCGTTTTTAGCCTGCCAGTTGGCAATAGCGGAAAGGAGGAGCTTGCGCATTTTGGGAGCAGACTCTCTGGGGTTATATTGCAGAATAGCAAGAGCTTTATCTACATCGACACCACGGATGAGGTCGGCAACCAAGCGGGTCTTACGCGGCGATGTGGGGTTATTCATCAGTTTCGCCACATAGAGGGTCTTGTTGGCTTCTTTACGTGCTTCAGCACTATTACGTTTTCTACTTCCCATTGTTCTTTTTAGATTTTAAGAGATTAAGATTTTAAGGTATTTTCGATTAAAAGACTGCAAGGAATACATCATGCGTTTTCCATTATCCAACCGCCTTAGAATCCTAAAATCTTGCTATCACTTTATTTTTTTGCTTTATCTTTTGATCCGGCATGGCCGCGGAAGATGCGGGTAGGAGCGAACTCGCCCAGTTTGTGGCCAACCATATTCTCCGTAACATAGACGGGGATGAACTTGTTGCCATTGTGGACAGCGATGGTCTGACCGACGAAATCTGGCGAAATCATAGAGGCACGCGACCAGGTCTTGATGGAGACCTTCTTGTTCGACTTCTGAGCCTCGATGACTCTCTTTTCCAGTTTGTGGAAAATATACGGACCTTTCTTTAATGAACGACTCATTTTCTTGTGTTGGTTTTGAGTGAACTACTTCTTTCTTCTTTCGATGATATACATGCTCGACTGTTTCTTTGGAGAACGAGTCTTGTAGCCCTTGGCTGGGATACCCTTGCGCGAACGAGGATGTCCACCAGTCTGACGGCCCTCGCCACCGCCCATGGGGTGGTCCACAGGGTTCATCACGACGCCGCGGTTGCGCGGACGACGACCGAGCCAGCGGTTGCGGCCGGCCTTGCCGCCGACCTCGAGGTTGTGCTCGGGGTTGGAGACGATGCCGACAGTGGCGCGGCAAGCCTGCAGCACCATACGCATCTCGCCCGAAGGCATCTTGATAATGGCATATTTATCATCACGCGACATGAGCTGGGCATAAGCACCTGCCGAACGCACCATCTTGGCACCCTGGCCAGGACGGAGCTCGATGTTGTGGATAAGCGTACCGAAAGGTATCTCGGCGAGCGTAAGGGTGTTGCCAATTTCGGGGGCCACACCGCTGCCCGACATGATGACCTGGCCGACCTTGAGGCCCTGAGGAGCCACGATGTAGCGCTTCTCGCCGTCAGCATAGAACACTAAAGCGATGCGCGAGCTACGGTTGGGGTCGTACTCGATAGTCTTAACAGTAGCAGGGATACCGTCTTTCTCGCGCTTGAAGTCGATGATACGGTAGAGTTTCTTGTGACCGCCGCCGATGTAACGCTGGGTCATCTTACCCTGATTGTTACGTCCGCCGGATTTACCGAATCCGATTACCAGACTTTTTTCCGGCTTGGTAGCGGTGATATCGTCGTTGGTGACGATAAGCTTGTGACGCTGGCCGGGGGTTGTGGGTTTAATCTTTTTTAAAGCCATCTTTTTGTTTTCTTTTAAGCCACTTATCAGTTGGCTTGACTATTATAGGATATTGTTTTTTCTGTATAACATGACAGCGGTGAGGCAGATGCCTCACTGCTGTCATATCATCAATTAGATACCTGCATAGAAATCGATGCTGTCGCCTTCGGCGAGAGTGACGATAGCTTTCTTGAAAGCGTTGGTACGTCCGGTGAGGTAGCCAGCCTTGGTGTAGCGCGACTTGACCTTGCCAGAGTAGTTCATCGTGTTGACATCGATAACTTTTACGCCATAGAACTTCTCAACAGCGTTTTTGATTTCGATTTTGTTGGCACGCTTGTCCACCACAAAGCCATAGCGGTTGTGAGCTACTGGTTCGGGTTTGCCTTTCTTACGCTGAATGCGGGTCAGCTTGGGAGCTGCCGCTGCATCGGTAAGTCTCGTCATCTTCTCACTGATGAGGGGTTTTACTATAATATTCATCATGATATTTTTTCTGAATCAGTTGAACACACACTATTTATTTTGCAGCCAGAACGCGGTTAATTTCGTTAATTGCACCCTCGCAAAGCACAACGTTAGAGGCGTTCATAATGTCGTAAGTATTTAGCTCACAAGCATTAACAACCCTAACATTTTGCAGGTTACGAGCAGACAAAGATACAAAATTATTTGGTTTCTCAACAACGATAAGAGATTTTTTCTCACTAATTTTGAGATTATTGAGAACCTCAACCATCTGTTTCGTCTTGGGGGCTTCGAAGGAGAAATCCTCAAGGACTGTGAGAGCGTTGTCGGCAACCTTGTAGCTCAAAGCAGAACGACGGGCGAGACGTTTCACCTTAATGTTGAGTTTGAAACGATAGTCGCGCGGTTTGGGTCCGAAAATGGTACCGCCACCCACAAAGACGGGGCTCTTCAAATCGCCAGAGCGGGCGCCGCCCGTACCTTTCTGACGTTTGAGTTTGCGGGTGCTGTGAGCATTTTCCGAACGCTCTTTGCTCTTATGGGTGCCCTGACGCTGGTCGGCAAGATACTGCTTGCAGTCCAAATAGATAGCATGGTCGTTGGGCTCAATAGCGAAGATAGAATCATCGAGAGTAATGGTCCTACCGGTCTCGCTTCCGTTGGTGTTATAGATTTTTAGCTCCATCTTTCAAGTTTTAAAATTGAACCTTTGGGTCCCGGTACAGAACCTTTGACAATGATTAGATTTTTTTCAGCGATGATTTTGACAACCTCAAGGTTTTGCACCTTGACGCGGTGGTTGCCCATCTGGCCGGCCATGCGCATTCCTTTGAAGATGCGCGAAGGATAGGACGATGCTCCTATTGAACCGGGGGCGCGGAGACGGTCGTGCTGTCCGTGAGTGATATCTCCAACACCGCCGAAACCGTGTCTTTTCACCACGCCTTGGAAACCTTTACCTTTAGAAGTTCCCACCACATCGACAAACTCGCCTTCTTGGAAGACATCAACGGTGAGCACCTCGCCGTATTTTTTCTTATGGCCTTCCTCGAAACGGCTGAACTCTGCAAGATAGCGCTTAGGGCTGGTGTTGGCTTTTGCAAAGTGGCCCTTCATGGCTTTGTTGGTGTGGCTTTCCTTCTTCTCGCCAAAAGCGAGCTGGATGGCCTCATAACCATCTTTCTCGATGGTACGCACTTGTGTTACTACACAAGGACCAGCTTCGATAACTGTGCACGGTATCTGCTTGCCGTCGGCACCAAAAAGACTGGTCATTCCGATTTTCTTTCCGATTAATCCTGACATTGTTTATGGATTGTTTTTTGATTAGACAACAGCATAGCGTGGCGGGGTGCCAGTGGTTGGTGAGAGTAGTCCCCGCGGGCCATAGGCTGCTTTTGTTTGTTTAACTTCAGACTTTGATTTCTACCTCTACTCCGCTGGGCAGTTCGAGCTTCATAAGAGCATCGACGGTCTTGTTGCGGTCGTTGATTTCGATGTCCATCAGACGCTTGTAGGAGCAGAGTTCAAACTGCTCGCGCGACTTCTTGTTGACGAAGGTCGAACGGTTGACGGTAAAAATTTTCTTGTTGGTCGGCAGGGGGATAGGGCCTGTGACGACGGCGCCCGTCATTTTGACGGTCTTAACAATCTTCTCAGCGGATTTGTCCACGAGATTGTGATCGTAAGATTTAAGCTTGATTCTGATTCTTTGACTCACGGTTTTAAGAGTTTTGTTTTTTTATTAATAAATTTTGTTTTTCAATATCTCTTCCTGTTTCTCACGTGCCACTACGGCATAGTGAGAGAACTCCATCGTAGAGTTGGCGCGACCGGACGTGATGGTGCGCAGGGCGGTGACGTAGCCGAACATCTGCTCCAGCGGCACCTTGGCATGCACAGCCTGCACACCGACTTTGGCGTCGATACTCTCGAGCATGCCGCGGCGACGGTTGAGGTCGCCTGTGACATCGCCCACATAAGCGTCTGGCGTCAGCACCTCGAGTTTCATGATGGGCTCGAGCAGTACGGGGCTGGCCTTGCGGCAAGCATTCTTGAAGCCTATCTTGGAGCAGAGCTCGAACGACAGCTGGTCGGAGTCCACGGGATGGAAGGAGCCGTCGATGATGCGTACCTTCATGCTGTCCATAGGATATCCCGCAAGCACGCCGTTGAGCATGGCATCCTTGAAACCCTTCTCGATGGCCGGCATGTACTCCTTGGGGATGTTGCCACCCTTCACCTCGTTGACGAACTGCAGTCCCACCACACCGTCGTCGGCAGGGCCAATCTCAAACAGTATATCGGCAAACTTACCTTTGCCACCCGTCTGCTTCTTGTATATCTCGTGATGCTGAACGGTGGTGGTGATAGCCTCTTTGTATGCCACCTCCGGACGACCTTGATTGACCTCTACGCCAAATTCGCGACGCAGGCGGTCAATGATGATGTCAAGGTGCAACTCGCCCATGCCGCTGATAAGGGTCTGCCCCGACACCTCGTCGGTCTTGACGCGGAAAGTGGGGTCCTCTTCTGCCAGCTTCATGAGGGCGTTGGTCAGCTTGTCCATATCGCCCATCGTCAGAGGCTCCACGGCGATGCTAATCACCGGCTCGGGGAACTTCATAGATTCCAGCACTATGGGGTGATGCTCGTCGCAGAGGGTGTGTCCCGTCTTGATGTCCTTGAAACCCACGGCAGCACCGATGTCGCCCGCCTCGATACGGTCGAGGGGGTTCTGCTTGTTGGAGTGCATCTGCATAATGCGCGAGATGCGCTCCTTCTTGCCGGTGTTGGCGTTGAAGACATACGAGCCCGACTCCAGCGAACCGGAATAGACGCGGAAGAAACACAGACGGCCGACATAAGGGTCGGTGGCAATCTTGAATGCCAGCGCCGAGAATGGCGCCTTAGCATCAATGGCGCGTACCTCTGGCTGCTCGGTCTTGGGGTTGATGCCGTCCACCTCCTTCATGTCCAGCGGACTGGGCAGGTAGGCAGCCACGGCATCGAGCAGCGACTGCACGCCCTTGTTCTTGAACGAGGCGCCACAGAGCACCGGCGTAATCTTGCCGGCGAGGGTGGCCTTGCGTATCTCGGCAATCATCTCGTCCTCAGTGATAGAGTCGGGATCGCTGAAGTATTTCTCCATCAGAGTCTCGTTCTCCTCTGCCACGCCTTCTATAAGCCGCTGGCGGTATTCGTCCACGGTGTCTTTCAAGTCGTCGGGCATCGGCACCTCATAGAACTTGGTGCCGTTAGACTCCTCGTCCCATATCAAGGCCTTGTTGGTGATGAGGTTCACCACGCCCTTGAACAGGTTCTCCTGGCCAATAGGAATCTCCAGCGGGATAGGATTGGCGCCGAGGCGCTCTCTGATTTGTCTCACCACGGAGAAAAAGTCGGCTCCGGCACGGTCCATCTTGTTGACGAAGGCGATGCGAGGCACCTTGTAGCGGTCCGCCTGACGCCATACCGTCTCCGACTGGGGCTCCACGCCGCCCACGGCACAGAAGATGGCTATAGCACCATCCAGCACACGCAGCGAACGCTCCACCTCGACAGTGAAATCCACATGCCCCGGAGTGTCTATGATGTTGAGTTTGTAGCGGTTGTCATGCCAATCCCAATACACGGTAGTAGCAGCCGACGTGATAGTGATACCGCGTTCCTGCTCTTGGGCCATCCAGTCCATAGTGGCAGAACCCTCATGCGTCTCTCCCAGCTTATAGTTCTTTCCTGTGTAGAAGAGTATACGCTCCGTCGTCGTCGTCTTGCCGGCGTCGATGTGGGCCATTATGCCAATGTTTCGTGTATATCGTAGGTCTGACATCGTGTAGTGAGGTGTAATAGTGCGATGAGTTGTTTGTAGCTGTTGTTAGAAGCGGAAGTGCGAGAATGCCTTGTTAGCATCGGCCATGCGGTGGATTTCCTCCTTACGTTTGAAAGCGGAGCCTTCCTCTTTATAAGCTGCCTGTATCTCACCGGCCAGCTTGAGGGCCATCGTCTTCTCGCTGCGCTTGCGCGAGTAGGTGATGAGGTTCTTCATACCGATAGACTGCTTGCGCTCGGGACGTATTTCGGTAGGCACCTGGAAGGTGGCACCGCCGATACGGCGGCTCTTCACCTCCACAGAGGGTGTGATGTTGGCCAGAGCCTTCTTCCACACCTCGAGACCATCCTCTTTCGTGCGCTCGGACACCACGTCGATAGCCTCGTAAAAAATCTTATAAGCAATGGTTTTCTTGCCACCCATCATCAGGTTGTTGACAAACTTGGTGACGAGGACATCGTTGAACTTGGGATCCGGGAGGATTATGCGTTTCTTTGGCTTTGATTTTCTCATGACTTTAACAAATCTGTGGTATTACGCCTAACACGTTTAGGCTATAATATAATGTATGAACTATTTTTATTTAGCAGCTTGTTTAGGACGCTTTGCACCATATTTTGAGCGGCGCTGGCGACGACCATCGACTCCGGAGGTATCAAGAGCTCCGCGGATGATATGATAACGCACGCCGGGGAGGTCCTTCACACGACCACCACGAATCATGACGATGCTGTGCTCCTGCAAGTTGTGACCCTCACCGGGGATATAGGCATTGACCTCCTTCTGGTTGGTCAGACGGACACGAGCCACCTTACGCATTGCCGAGTTAGGTTTCTTAGGGGTTGTTGTGTACACACGGGTACAGACACCACGACGCTGGGGGCAGCCGTCCAAAGCGGGAGACTTGCTCTTATACTCCATCTGCTGGCGTCCTTTGCGAACTAATTGCTGAATTGTTGGCATTTTTTGTTTTAATATTTTTTATTAATTTATTGTTTTTCTTTTTATTTCCTTCGTCCCAGACAGACATAGTCCACCTACAGAACGAATTGCAAAAGTACAATTATTTTTTTATTCACAATAATCGTCACCCCACTCAACACGTTAAAAAATCATAAAATCCTCATAACACTAAAAATAGCAAATACTTACAGATGTGTTAAAATTTTTAGCATCCAGCCGAAAACCAAAGTTATCAACAATCCGAGGCCAACATCACAACCAATAACATTAGTCCGAAAAAGACATCTCCAAACTCATAATCTGGAGGTCACAGGTTCAAACCCAGGCTGGTCCACGCTGAGAAAAAGGAGTTACATTAAAAATGTAGCTCCTTTTTCTTTGTTTTGCGAACAATTTGCGAACAAAATTGCAATTTCGCGAACACCAATATAATCTTTCTGCAATAATTGATTCACTCATTTTGTTCGCAAATCTCATTATTTTTGTTCGCAAACTATTTTTTGGCATATTATTCAGTAATATCAATAATACGAGTAAGACGTTTTTATCTGATGTAAAGATTTCCTTTCATATTTCTGCTTCAATTGCTTTGTTTATTCAATTTCACCCAACGACCTTCTTTACGGCCACTTTCTCGAATTAGGATTTTTTTCTTGGAGATACTCTAAGTCTCGCTTGATGGTTCTTGTCGTGACACCCGTTTTTTGTGACATTTCATTTGTTGTTACAAAAGCATCATCTTCTATTAGTTGAAGAATAATTCTTTGTCTCTTAGATAGCTGTTTGGTGACAATCTTTAGTGACATCTTCAGTGACACTTTGATTAACATCCTTTGTCGGTCTTATATATGTCACCACGACAAACCCGCCATTAATAGAAAACTTCTCTCACACTTCTCTCAATGTTCACTCAATTTTGAGATAACTTCTTACGCTGCCATCATAGGCTCTTCTTCTGGTATCTCATACTGCTTGACAGTCCTGTCTTGCAGAAAAATCTTATTGAGTGTATATGCCAGCGATTCCAATGTATCTTCTCTTTTGACTGGTTTCAACTCACATTCCCAAATGGTGATGGAATGCCAGCCCATCGCAGCCAGCTCATGCTGCACCCTCGTGTCGCGCTCCTGGTTCCTCCGTATCTTCTCGACCCAGAAATCTCGGTTCGTCTTCGGAATCTTACAACACTCAGAACTCTCAATTTGTTCGCTCCCCTCGCCTTTTGGATAGGAGACGGGAGTGAGGCTCACATAGTGCCCATGCCAGAAACAACCATTCACGAAGATGCAAGTCCGATACTTCCGCATCACGATGTCAGGCTTCCCCGGCAACCGCTTATGATTCAATCTATACCGATATCCATGCCCCCACAGGTAACGACGCACCACCATCTCCGGCTTCGTGTCCTTGCCGTGAATGGCCGCCATATTTGCGTAACGTTGTTGTGATGAAAGTTTATCCATTGATAAAGGTTGAAAGTTTATCAAATGTAGTGTCAAGGAAGGTGTCCTTAATCATTCCAGCAGTCTTTATTCTCATGAAATCATCTGCCAAACTTCGGGTATAAGTGAGATCAAAAGCAAGCCGGATATCACCAGCCACGGCATCCGTTCCTTCCAACTGCTTGACATCACGTCCTGTTATCGTCCTGACTCCTGTTATCTCATACACATCCCGGATGCCTCTGCCTGGAATATATGGAATGAAAAAATGCAGATTGTGAAGCATTATCGTTGATGGGAACTGAGCACCCGTATAGTATAACCTTGCCTTTCCCTCCTCAAAATCCTTATTGTAGTTCTTTCTGCTACTTGGTCTGACTGTACCAATCAGTACCCTGTCGCCAACCTCTACAAAAACTCCCTTCTGCGGAATCACATGCGAAAT
>JAFSPS010000051.1 GCA_017451385.1 Bacteroidales bacterium | reverse complement strand
CACCTGCGGCGGCTGGCGGTGCTGGCCGTAAGCGAAGCCGAAAAGATAGAACTGCGAGGCGGCGATAAC
This sequence comes from Bacteroidales bacterium, assembly GCA_017451385.1. Classification (GTDB taxonomy): domain Bacteria; phylum Bacteroidota; class Bacteroidia; order Bacteroidales; family P3; genus Colimorpha. The sequence goes on along the minus strand of JAFSPS010000051.1, from coordinate 76,634 downwards.
GGCGGCCTCGTCAACATCGAGAGCCTGAAGAACTATCTGTACGCATTCAAAACCGCCGTCAGCCAAGCCCTGCAAACCCTTGCCACACTACCCACCCCCCCGCAAGGCACCCTCCTCGCCCCACTCATCAAACAAACCTTCGACACCGCCATGCAGCAAGCCGCACAACACCTCCAAACCCTCGAAGACCCCACCATAACCCACTAAAAAAAAATGCCTGCTATTCGTTTCCTTGCTCTTCAGAATTCCTCATTTCCTTCTATTCGCAATAGGAGCACGGAGCATTAAGTACCGCCCAAAACAATCTTTACCACCCAAAACAATCTTTACCACCCAAAACAATCTTTACCGCCCAAAACAATCTTTATAAATACGGACATTCCCAAATATCCCAGTTTCAATTAGACCTTCATTGGAAACTACGAGCAATTCCGCCCCATATTAGTCCATTGTTTATAACACCAGATTTGGAGACGTTTTAATCCAAATATAGTGACATTTTAATCCGCCGATTACAATTTCCTACATTGTATTATCTCCATTTGTCATTCTTTATGTATTTTTGCAGGCGGAAAGTAGAAGAGCATCTTTCCTCTCTTCAGCAAAGTCAAGAAAAAAGCCATTTCACGAGCTAAACCTTTACTACCATGCCAGTTAATGATTCCCTGTCGTCGCTTCTGAATCCGTCGTATTTAGTATTTCCCGACGCACGCACTGCCAACACAGATACCGAAGGTTTTTTATGCGTATCAGATGTAATGGACTACGAGATGCTCGTAGAGGCCTATGCACGAGGCATCTTCCCTTGGTTTGAGAAAAATGGGCGTTTCTACTGGTTTTCGCCCAACCCGCGCATGGTGCTCTTCATCGATGACTTTCGCTACAGCAAGAGCCTGCGGCGCGTGGTGAAGAGCCACCGCTTCGAGGTGAGAGTGGACACCTGCTTTGCCGACGTGATACAACACTGCGCCATGGTTGCCCGCTATACGGAAGAAGGGGAGACAGGCACATGGATTACGCCCAACTTCCAGCAGTGCTACTGCGACCTGCACAGGAGAGGTCTGGCACATTCGTTCGAGACGTTCTACGAGGGCAAGCTGGTGGGCGGCCTCTACGGAGTGTCGCTGGGTAGCATGTTCTTTGGCGAGTCGATGTTCCACACGATGACCGACGCTTCCAAGGTGGCCTTCGTGCGCATGGTGGAGTTCTGCCGCCTGCACGGCTTCACCCTCATCGACGCACAGATGCAGACGAAGCACTTGGCATCGCTCGGCGCAGCACCCATTGCAAGAGACACGTTCCTCGATCTTGTGGAGCACATGGACCTAAGCAAGACCATGAAATACAGCTGGAACCGCAGCACCGCCATACTGCTGTTGGGCTGCAACGAGAACAGCCGCCTCCTCGCGCTGACGCTCGCCATGGATGAGATAGAGAAGCGTATAGGCCGCATCTCGCACCAATCGCACTTCTACGAGAGCGAGCCGTGGGGCTTCGACGCCGCCACACCGTTCCTCAACAACGCCATAGCCGTAGAGACCACCCTCTCGCCATCCGAGCTGCTGCACGCCATAAAAGAGATAGAGCAAATGATGGGACGCGACACCAGCCATAGCACCAACTGGCGCGACCCACAGCGCACCTATACCTCTCGCCCGATAGACATAGACATCATCCTGTACGACAACGAGGTGGTTGACACGCCCGAACTCTGCGTGCCGCATCCTCGGATGCACCTGCGGCGTTTCGCACTGATGCCGCTGTGCGACATCTGCCCCAATGTAGAACACCCTGTGCTGAAACGGAGTATCAAACAGCTCCTCGACGAATGTAGCGACACATCGTCTGTCGAACTCTATCTTGACGGCAACTGGGAAATAGACTACGAAAACAGCTACCATCCCCAATACGACGATGACGAGGACTACTATAATGACGATTACGAGGACGAGGAGCCGCACGACATAGTGCCAATCATCAGAAAGACAAAGCGGAAGGACGTACGCATCACCGCCATACGCAAGGCCGACTATGCCGACCTGCAAGAGCGATATGAGAACAAGATAGAACATGCCTGCTGCGTGACGGAGGGGCAGCAATGGATAGCGCGCGAGGGGCGATGTCCTGAAGGCTTCTGCGGCAGCGCATGGCAGACACTGCAACCCTTCGTAGAACAGCTGGCCACGGGAGGCGGCGACTTCTACGACGGATGGATGCGCGACCCCCACTCCGCCATGCTCAGCTGCAACGACGGATTCCGCCCCGTCAGCTTCCTCATTGAGGCCATAGAACCACCAACGGACGACAACGACAAATGAAAAGACGCGCTGCCAGCAACGCACCACATACAACAGCACAAATGAAAAGACTCTACCTCATACTGCTAATAGTCCTTGCTGCCGCTACCCGTAGCGTCACCGCGCAGAGCTACACCATCAGCGGACAGATAACCGATGCCGCCAGCGGCGAGACACTCATCGGCGCCACCATCTACGATGCCAAGAGCGGCAAGGGCACCGTCACCAATGTCAACGGACGTTTCTCGCTGACGCTGAAGAGCGACTCGGTGTGGCTGCGCGTCACCTTCGTGGGCTACAAGCCACACTACGAGCGATTCCTGCTCGCCGCCAACCAGAAACGCAACTATGCCCTGCAGCCAGCCATGGAGCTGCAGGAGGTAGTCATCACCGCCGAGCGGCCTACAGACTATAAGTCGTCGCAGATGAGCGCCATAGAGATACCCGTGGAGCAGCTGAAGAGCGTCCCCGTGCTCTTCGGCGAAGCCGACGTGGTGAAAGCCGTGCAGCTGATGCCCGGCGTGCAAGGCGGCAGCGAAGGCGGTGGCGGCATGTACGTCAGAGGCGGCGGCCCCGACGAGAACCTGTTTCTGCTGGACGGCGTGCCGCTATACAACGTCAACCACCTCGGCGGATTCTTCTCGGCCTTCAACGCCGACGCCGTCAAGAACGTGACGCTCTACAAAGGCAGCTTCCCCGCCCGCTTCGGCGGACGCCTGTCGAGCGTGCTCGACGTGACCACCAACGACGGCAACAACAAAGAGCTGCACGGCAACGCATCCATAGGCTTCGTGTCGGCAAAAGTCAACGTGGAAGGCCCCATCATCAAGGAGCGCACCACCTTCAACCTCTCGGCACGGCGCACCTATGCCGACCTGCTGCTGCAACCCCTCGTGCGACACCTGGCAGAGAACAACGGCAACGACCTGCGCGCCGGCTACTACTTCTACGACATCAACGGCAAGGTGAGCCACCGCCTGAGCGACCGCAGCAGCCTCCACGCCTCGTTCTACATGGGCGACGACGATGTCTATCTGAGGGCGCGCACCGAGAGCAGCCTCGCCGAGGACCAGTACATGAAACTCGACAACAACTGGGGCAACCTCGTGGCGGCACTGCGGTGGAACATCATGGCCACGGACAAGACCTTCTTGAACCTCTCGGCCTCCTACACGCGCTACAATAACAACATCGTGGCAGGCATAGAGAAGATTGCCACCCTTGCCAGCGGCGAGGAGCAGACCTCGACTATGGACATGGACTACGACTCAAAGATACGCGACCTGACGCTGCGTGCCGACCTCACCACGCAGCCCAACACCAACCACAGCATACAATACGGCTGCAACATCATACGCCACTGGTTCACGCCGTCAGTGGTGAGTGCCAGCATAGACTATTTCGACCAGATACAGATGAACAGCGCGCTGAAGATAGACACGGCACTCAACGACGGCATCGTCATGGCAAACGAATATACGGCATACGCCGAAGACGACTGGAGCATCAGCGACGCCTTGAAGATAAACTACGGCTTGAACATGACGACCTTCCACGTACAGAACACACTCTACCCCTCGCTGCAGCCACGCCTGTCGGGACGCCTCATCCTTGCCGACGGCCTCTCACTCAAAATGGGCTACGCCTACATGACGCAGTACATGCACCTGCTCTCCACCACCAGCATCAGCCTGCCCACCGACCTATGGGTGCCCGTCACCGAACGCATCAAGCCCATGCACTCCCATCAAGTTGCCGCAGGCCTCTTCTACAAGCTGGCCGACATGGCAGACCTCTCCATAGAAGGCTACTACAAAAGCATGAACAACCTGATAGAATACCGCGAAGGTGCCACCTCCTTCGGCACCACCGAGGGGTGGGAAGACCAAGTGGTGGCAGGACGTGGATGGGCCTACGGCATAGAGTTGCTGGCACAGCGCACCGTGGGCAACCTCACAGGCTGGATAGGATACACATGGAGCCGTACCATGCACCTCTTCGACCGCGACGGACAGACGCTCAACCACGGCAAGGCCTTCCCTGCCAAGTTCGACCGTCGCCACGACCTCTCCATCGTCGTCAACTACAAATTCAGCGACCACTTCGACGTCAGCGCCACATGGGTGTTCTCCTCCGGCAACACCGCCACCCTCGCCACGCAGTACTACACCATGGCATCCGACAACGCCGACGACTACACCAGCGACGACCTCAGGCAGATACCCAACGGCGGCGAACGCAACAACTACAGGATGCCTAACTACCATAGGGCCGACATCAGTGCCAACTTCCACCGCACGTTCTCGCCTCGCATACGACGCACCATCAACGTGAGTATCTACAATCTCTACAACCGAGCCAACCCCTACATCATCTATACAAGCAGCTCCTACTCCTACAAGTCATACAGCCGTGCTCTCGTTCAGCTGTCCATATTCCCCATACTGCCATCCGTGGCCTACACGCTTTACTTCTAAGACAGCCTACGACACACATAATCTATAAGACGAAAAAAGAACGATGAAAAAAATACTTCTCCTCATATTGGCAACCGCCGCACTCTGCTCGTGCGAGAAAGTGCTCGACATAGAGACCAACGACTCCCCCCTCGTGGTGCTCAACGGCGTCCCGTCGGCAGGCGAACAGCTCTTCGTCAATCTCAGCCACAGCCACTTCTTCCTCGACACCTGCACGCAGTACCCCATAGAGGGTGCACAGATAGCCATCACCGTCAACGGCGACGAGATGACACCATCCGAGATTGTTGGGTGCAACTACTTTTTCCCATACACCGTGAACGAAGACGACACGCTATCCATCGTAGCTACGGCAGCAGGTGCCACCATCAGCGGCAAGACCTACGTGCCGCGCCTGCCAGCGGTAAGCAACGTCTCGTCGCACATAGACACCACGCTGGTGTTCGACTTCCTCAACGTCGATTTCGACCTTGCCGACCACATGGACTACAACGACTACTACCACATAATCATCACCTGTCGCGACAGCGGCAGCCGATACAACCCATACACCGACAGCATCGTCCACCGCGACACCATTGTGCGCAAAATGTTCTACTGCACCGACCGCAACCTCACGGCAGCCGAAGTGTCGGCCTACCTGCCTATAGGAGGCTACTTCTTCGAGAGGCTGCTCGTCACAGACAAACTAATCGAAGGACAGAGCCGCCACGTACGCCTGATGATGCCCATGCTCAAGGACACCAACGAGATAGCCCCCTTCCGCCACGACTACACCCTTGACATCGAGACCGTCACCCCCGAACGTTTCCTCTACATACAACAATCCTTCAGGGCGGCAAACAACATGACGATATTCTCCGATACTCCCGAAGTGTATAGCAACCTCAGCGGAGGCCACGGCATCTTTGCCGGCAATGCACGCCGCACCTTTCCTCTGCACCCTGACACTGCCTCCGTGCCTCTGCCCACCACACTGCCGCAGCAGGCCGTAGCCACCCTTCTGCAACAACAGATGCGAAATGCTTCACACCGACAGTCGGAAACAAAATAGACCGTTAGCAACAAAAAAACTTTTTGCCACAAAAAGAAAAAAATGTATCTTTGCAAATCAGTTTTGTAGGCATAAGACCTCATTAGACAACAGAAAACACAAAAAATCAAACAAATAAAACAAAATGTACGCAATCGTAGAAATCGCAGGAAAGCAATTCAAGGTCGCTCAAGATCAGAAGATCTTCGTCAACCGCCTGAAAAACGACGAGGGCAGCGAAGTAACTTTTGACACCGTGATGCTCAAAGACAACGACGGCAACGTCGAGATTGGTAAACCCTATATCGCTGGCGCAAGCGTCAAGGCCACCGTCCTTCAGCACCTTAAAGGCGACAAAGTTCTTGTCTTCAAGAAAATCCGTCGCAAGGGCTATCAGAAAATGAACGGTCACCGCGACTATCTGACCCAGATTCAGATTAACAGCATCAACTAATTAACCAGAGTAAGTAACCGTCTAAAATCTTCATATCATGGCACACAAAAAAGGTGTTGGTAGTTCCAGTAACGGTCGTGAATCCGAGAGCAAACGTCTCGGCGTTAAAATCTTCGGCGGTCAGAAATGTATTGCTGGCAACATCATCGTTCGTCAGCGCGGCACCGTCCACAACCCTGGCCTCAACGTAGGCATGGGCAAAGACCACACGCTCTTCGCCCTCTGCGATGGCACCGTCCAATTCAAGAAAGGACGCGAGGACCGCTCCTATGTTTCGGTTATTCCTGCCGAATAAAGCTGTCCAAGCATTAACACACTAAGAACAACACATCAGAGATGAACGCCGACTTGGCGTTCATCTCTCTTTTTTTTTCATCCTTCAGCAAAAGAGAGATGTAATAACCACGCAGAAAGACGAAGCACCGCCAAAAACAAAAGCATACAACACTTGTATTTTGCTGTTTGCAAAAAACTTGCTAACTTTGCAAAATCAATATACACCATCCTATTGACATAAAAAGATGAAAAGACGAAACATCATCAGCCTATTTCTTCTCGCAATGACAGTGCTGGCCGTCACCTCGTGCCGCACCAGCGACAAGCTCATATACCTCTCCGATGCACAACGAGACTCGGCAACCGCCATACTCCAACAATACAGCACCATCATCATGCCCGGCGACGAGCTCTCCGTGGACATCGTCAGCATCTCGCCCGAAAGCCTCTACCAGTTCTACATACGCGCCTATGCCAACGGACGACGCACCAGCGGCGACATACATGACATTCGCACCAACTTCATCGTCTCGCAAGGCGGGACAATAAACATACCGCTCCTCGGCGACATACCCGCCATCGGCATAACAACAGACTCGCTCGCACACGACATAGAACATCGCCTCAAGGATGGCAATTTTGTCGATGACCCCATGGTTACCGTGGCACGAACCAACTTCCGCGTCACGGTGCTGGGCGAAGTGCGTAAACCGACACAAATAAACGTAGAAGACAACCGCATAACCATCCTCGAAGCCCTCGCCATAGCCGGCGACATAACGAGCAGCGGCATGCGCGACTGCGTTAGAGTGATGCGCGAAAACAACGGACAGCAGGACATAGGCACCATAGACCTCACCTCTCGAGAACTGCTCGACTCGCCCTACTACTACCTGCAGCAAAACGATATCGTTTACATCGAACCCGACAAAAATAAAAAACGCAGAGCCACCTACAACCCGAACATCCCTGCCTATATCTCTATGGGAACATCCATCATTAGCCTCATCACAAATCTGACATATAGAATACAGCGAAGCGAACTTCTCTTCTAATAAGAAAAATTACTTTAGACCAAAACTCAAAAAAAAAGCACACAATCTCGCCAAAACATAAATAATTAGAAAACAACACATTATAAGATACACAAAACTTAATCGCTTAAAATTTACTCATTTAATGAAAAAATATGTGTATCTTTGTAATCTAAATCAAAAGAAAATAACCCCATAAAAAAACAAATTAAACTATGACAAAAGCTGAAATAGTATCTCAAATCCATCAGAAGACCGGCATTGACAAGACCGCCGCTCTCATCATTGTTGAGGAAATGATGTCAACCATCAAGACCGCCATGGCAAACGGCGAGAACGTTTACCTCCGCGGTTTTGGCACCTTCGAGATTGTGCGTCGTGCCGAGAAGACGGGCCGCAACATCACGAAGAACACGCCCATCGTCATCCCCGCACACAACATCCCCAAATTCAAACCTTGCAAAGAGTTCAAAGAGGAAGTGAAAAACGGCAAACAATAATTGTCACACTCCATCACCTAACAGAAACGGAGCGTTGCTCAGAAAGCAATGCTCCGTTTTTTTTTTGCATTTTCAAAGGTCAGACAGGCATTATCACTATCATCTGTTGAACACATCACCCTTTCGTAGCACAACACAAAAGCAATAAAAAACAAACAGATAAGACCCATATATTAAAATTTATCAAATTATTTTTTGCACATAGCAAAAAAAAGTGTACCTTTGCAAACGCTTTTGAAAGAAAAGAAGCGCTGTCCAATGGTGTAATGGTAGCACATCTGACTCTGGATCAGCCAGTCTAGGTTCGAGTCCTGGTTGGACAACAAGCAAGATTGTAAAACAGATAGCTACAAAATTGCGACACAAAAACGACACAAAAAAAATATTTTTCGTGTCGTTTTGCTTTTTTCTCATATCTGGATAATAAACATTTACTATCTTTACAACGTCATCAAGGTCCAAGCCTATTCGTTCAGCCTCTGCGGGATTAGTCCGCAGACTGTCGATAAGGTCTTGAATCCTCTCGTATGCCTCTCTCGCTATCGCCCTGTCGCGCCCCGTGAAGTCTTCGTCACCAAACAGCACCGTGTTCTCTTCATGACGCTGTCGCGCATCTGCCAGCAATTTCTTCAGACGCACCGCCGTGGCCATCACGTCGCCTCCGCCCACTATCGTTCTCACAAGGCCCGCCACCTCGCTCACCTCCACGCACGCCATAATCGCCTTCTGCACATCGGGCAGCAGTCGGTCACCCTCTTCAAGCCTCATGTCGCCTGCCATTGATTGTGGCAGCGCCTTCTTCACCCTATCGGGCAGACTCACAAAGGCAGCCTCTATACCGTCGGCTCCGCCATTGAGGATGTTGAACAACATCATCTTCCTTATGTCGCTGCGTGCATCCTCCGTCAACGTCTTGCCGTCGCTCTTATACGCGCTCTGCATCTGCGTGCTGCTTATCGCCCCCACCTGATGCAGATATGCAAGATAGCGGTAGCTGTTCAGATATTCCTCGAAAGCCTCTGTACGACCTTGAGCCACGGCGGCTTTATATGCGTTATCGTCAGCCACACGCACCTTCTCCGTCTTCACCCTCTCTCGCTCGGCCTTTACGGCATCCCAGTAGTCCTTGGCAGCCTGTCTCGCCGCTCCCTCGCTTTTTTCTCCCCCGTTCTCCGAATTTTCCGTATCTTTGCCGTCGGAAGTTTCGGGGCGAGTCTCCCCCGTGTCATCGCCATCAGAGTCTGGCTTCGTGTCGGCTTCTTCCTTTTCTCTTTTACCTCACACTCTGTCACTCACCGGCCATTCTCTAAAAAAAGACTTTAACCTCTCAGCAATCATTCAAGTGTCATAACAACAGACAGACATCCATTCTCATCTCACACCATTCATCGACAATCATTCACCACCTAACAAATACATCTCAAGCATGTCATTCCTCACAAAGATACGTCAAGACATTGGTTATCTCATCAATCTGCGAGAGCATATAGACGTAGAAAAAGCCGCAGAGAACATAAAGAACAACATCTATTTCCGTGGGCCGAACGTATATATCCTCTTTTTTGCCATCATCATTGCCTCTCTGGGTCTCAACGTCAACTCCATTCCCGTCATCATCGGCGCGATGCTTGTGTCGCCTCTCATGGGCCCCATTGTTGGCTTCGGTCTTGCCCTCGGGACCAACGACAGCGAGATGCTGCGCGTCTCGCTGCGTCATCTTCTCGTCATGGTGAGTATCAGCATCGCTGCCTCCACGCTCTACTTCATTCTCACACCATTACGTCTGGAGAACCCGTCGGAGCTGTTAGCGCGCACCAACCCCACCATCTATGATGTCCTCATCGCTTTCTTCGGCGGCATGGCAGGCATACTCGAGACAAGCCGTCGCGACAAAGGCACCGTCCTCGCCGGAGTAGCCATAGCCACAGCCCTCATGCCGCCACTATGCACCATAGGCTTCGGCATCGCCCAGCTCAACCTGCAATACGCCATGGGTGCCCTCTACCTCTTCTTCATCAACAGCGTGTTCATTGCCCTCGCCTCCTATCTGGGCGTTCTCTACCTGCGTTTCCCTCAAAAAAAATACCATGACGCCGCTAAACAGCGACGCATACACCGCATCATCGTCATTGTCCTCGTCATCATCATCATTCCGAGTATCCTATCAGCCATAGGCATGGTAAGACAAAACAACCTTGAACGCAGCGCCGACACCTTGGTAGCCAACATACGACGAGCCAACATCACCTACATTTACAACACCAAAATAGACCATTCGCAAAAACCTCCACAGATAGAACTATATGTAGCCGGACGCACTCCCGACGCCTCGGAACGCGAAACCATCTTCGCCATGGCCGAAGAGCTCGACATCAAGCGAAGCCAACTGATTATCAACACTGATGCTACCGGCAACAATCTGTCGCCCTACAGCGAAGAATTCATCACCAACACGCTCTCACGACAGAACGAAATACAACGACAGAAAGACAGCATCATCGCCGCACTCCAGAAAGAGCTGGACATCTACCATAGCAAAGACATTGCCACCACGCAGATTGCTGCCGAGATACGCATACAGTACCCGCAGATTGGAAATATCACCCTCAGCCACGGCAGCACCGTGAACGACAAGGACGATGAGCACGATGTGATAATTGCCATCATCGAAAGCAAGGAAAATATGCCCGCCACCGACATCCACAAACTCGAACGATGGCTGTCGGTACGCCTCGACAATAGGGCTGTCAAAGTGGTGACACAATAGCCCCCCCATCCACCCTCTTTTTCGGCATCGTTAAAGCCACCACAGCGCATGGGACGAACGTTTTTTTGAAACCATTTTCATCCCTAAAAACGGCATATTCGTCCCAAAAACGCTGTTTTAGCGTCATTTTTATCACATCCGAAACGTTTGCATCCTCATGTCGTGCAAGCGTGCTACTTTTGCACACGAAATAAAAACAAGCACACAAAAAAAATGAAAAACCAGATTAACGAAAGTCGTCGGACCGCACAATCACACATTGCCACAATGGTCAGCGAAGGCACCATACTATATAAGGTGTACGATGGCAAATTCAAATCCCATTCTGGTTTTCTCTTTGGACGCACACTGCATCGCATAGCCACGACCGATACGGGCGACACCATGCAGCAGGGCGACACCGTTGTGCTCGAATATGGCGGCAATGTATGCAGCTACGACTGGCAGTCTATCTCTCGTTGCCCGGGAGGCGACCACAAACCGACTACCAGCGTAGAAGACTTCTGCACGTTCTACGAAACACTAATACGCCGCATTCGCACCGTTGGTGGAGTACCTGTACTACTCTCGCTAACACCCATCTGCGAACGGCTGTTCTTCAACCACATAACCAATGGTCGCAACCACGAGCACATACTGCGATGGTTAGGCGGCAGCACCTGCTTCATCCGCGACCTGCAGCAGGACTACAGCAACGCCCTGCTTTCGTTAGCCGAACGTAACGCCGTACCAATGATTGACATCGCGCCACTCGTCGAGCAACATCATGCGCCAGAGACACTCTATGAGCCTGATGGCATACACCTCAACGACAAAGGGCATCTGCTGATTGTCGATGCCATAAAGAAGTTTTATTTTTAGAAAAAAGTTTGTTGTATGTATAAAGTGCAAAAAGGGCTGCCGTGAGGCACCCCTTTTTGTTATTTTAGCAATATACCGCTACCACCTATCGCAATCTAATCTCCTCTCCCGTTGAGATGACAAATATTGCTATCTGTCCGTTCTCCTTGCCAAACCGAATAGCTGCGGCAATCGAATCCTCAGGGAAAAGGCGCGTGCTGTCGAAATAGTAAAGGCTGTCTGCCGTGTCAAGCCAGCCACTGACAAAGCCAGCATGCCCCATAGCATGTGCCACCACCGAGTCGAGCCCCTCGCGCGAATGACACCCCTGCGTGGCAGCATACGCCACTGCGATGCCCTCTGTCGGACACTCCATAGTGCGCAGACACAGCGTGAACCCCTCTGGATGCCGCATCCCGTATGCCCACACTCGTTCCGCCACAGACGGCTCATCTACCGCACTGCCAAGCCTGCTACCGCCATAGCAGGCCGCAAACATCACGACAGCTAATACTGCTAAAGTCCAAAAACGACACCTGCTTTTCATTTGTAAGTAGCAAATAGTTATCAGTAAACAATGCGATTTTTTTATCACGATACCTCGCAAAGCATGCTCTTTATCCGCTCAACAACCTCCTCCGTTGCAAGACCATCAGCCAGAACCGTGTGTGGGGCCTGACCATAGAAAGGTGCACGGAGGGCAAGCTGGTCGTGGACAAACTGACGGCGTTCGTCCCGTGGCAACGCCTTGATGGTAGGACGGCATTTGCGCGATACTGTCATTCGTTGGCATATTGTCTCCTCCGTCAGTTTGATATACACCGACTGCCCATGCTTGTTAATCCACTGTATATTGTCAAAATAGCATGGCGTGCCGCCACCCGTGCTCACCACCACGTCATCCATCTCCGCAGTGTCGTGCAACAGACGCTGCTCCACCTGACGGAACATTTCCTCGCCATAATTCTTGAAGAACAACGGCACAGTAGTATGAAACCGCTGCTCTATAGCCTGGTCGAGGTCGTAAAAACGATACCCCATATCATCTGCAAGCCTCCGCCCCACGGTGGTCTTGCCGCTATACATATATCCTATCAGATAGAGACGCATATTCTTTTACCTCGTTATATTTTAGTTTTCGATGCAGCGAATCATCTTAACCTCATATTCTTTGGTTAGCCCATACACATCGTCAAGCCATTTTATCTTCATCACAACCGGAATTCGCGTATCGTCGTATTGCCGCAAGCATCCGAAACACTGACGCTCAACACATTGCCACCATTAAGCAACTGTGGCTCCGAAGCTGGCGCATCGGCACGCGGCAGCTGGACAATGAGCGATGAGCTCTTGCCGTCATATTCAGCCAATATCCATCGCCCGTTGAGCATACAACGGTAACTGTCTATACCCGATAGGTTGTCAGCTATCTTGAACGTAAGATAGTGCTCATGGCGCGCCACTAATGACTTAGGAGGGCGGATGGTAGGTGCCACACTATCTACCGCCAAAGTGAAAACACCAAAATTTCGCGGCTTAGCCTCCACCCATCCATCGGCAAAGCGTGTCGTCTCAGCCACCCATTTCTTGCCACTCTTCCTCACTATCAGCATCTGCCGTACATCAGAACAGGACGACACCCCTGCAAGGGGCATACGCAACGTGTAAGGCACATGAGGCGGCATTGGACTATCCCCTTCCGATGACGGCATCACCGACAGACATCCGTCTTCCATCCGACAGACCACACTATCGGCAGTATATAACGCCTCGACAGGTACCACCACCTGATAGCCGCCGCCCCTGAGCATCTGCTCTTTCCGCTGGCCACGTCGCTCTGGCCTATAGGTCGAAGCCTTCTGCGTGGCAGGCGTATTGATAGTGAACGACTTGCCCGTATGGTTGCCGTTAGCATCATACACGTCATAGCGCACCGTATGCTTAGCGCCACCCTTGAGGTAGAACACCCCGTCGCCACGTTCCGGACGCGACATTGTAGGAGGCGAGTAGGGCAAGACGCGAGTGAGGATATAGGGATGACGCGTGGCTATATATAGCGGATAGTCAACCATACCATTGACGGCACGACTGTCTTCGAAGCGGAATGTCTCGGCAGTGTATCTATACACCAACTGCTCATCTATCCGCAACTCTATGCGATACACGCCGTTGTTGCCGTTGTAGCTCTCGCTATGGTCTGTAGCATAGATGCCCAGATAGAAATCGCCACTCACCGTAGGCGACAGCGTTGTGGCTGGACGCCCCCTCCTGCCCTTCTTTGCCCTGACGGCAGGCTGTAGAACCTCCAACGGAGCATTGCTGCCGTTAATCATCGTCTCTGCCGTGGCAGGATAAATGCGTATGCCCTTGATGGTTGGCGCCACATTGTCGGGCACATAGAGGCCGAACAGCTGCGCATTGATGGTCTGGTCGTTGTTAGCATAACGCAACTCGAAGTGCAAATGGGGACCTCCCGACGAGCCCGTATTGCCACTGTGCGCTATAATCTGACCTTTATACACCTTTATCCGTCCGGGGGCGACATTAGTATCGAAAGCGTAACACTGATGGCGATACTGATAGTCGCGCACCCACTGTCCTATCTCGCCACAAAAATCGTTAAGGTGCATATACACCGAGCGATAGCCATTAGGGTGGTCTATATACACTATCTTGCCACCACCCCACGCCGAGATATTGATACGCGACACGTAGCCATCCGCAACAGCATAGACAGGCTGCCCTATGGCACCGCCAGTGCGTATGTCGAGCCCCGAGTGGTAGTGGTTGGCGCGCACCTCGCCAAAGGTGGCTGACAGCGACGGCGTAATATCCATAGGCATACGGAAATAGCGCACCGGATAGCTCTGCGCCATCACATCATATTTGGTAACAACGAGAAAAAAAACTATAAACAGCAGTCTCTTCATGATTCTCTTCTCATCAAAGGTCGCTCTATGTATGAATATGTAAAAGAATGACACCCTCGGCATCCAACAGCATCCAACCATCACAAGCGGGCTACATTCCTATCAGCTCGCGCGCTGTCTGCAAGGCGGCATCCGTCGGTGGGTTGGACGACAGCATGACGGCAATCTCCACAATACGCTCTTCGTGTTGCAGCCGACGCATCTGCGACACCGTGCGGTCGCTCGAAGAGTCCACGGCTTTCGACACTTTGAAATGCTGACTTGCCTTTGCCGCAATCTGAGGCAGATGTGTGATGGCTATAATCTGCGATGTCGATGCCATGCGCCGCATCATGTTGCCCACGGCTATCGAGATATCGCCCGACACGCCGGTATCTATCTCGTCAAAAATGATTGTTGGCATCGGCGTGGTCTGCGAGGCACAGTTGATGCTCTTTATGGCCAGCATCAGTCGCGACAATTCGCCGCCTGATGCAACCTTTGAGAGTTCGCGCAGCTCGCCGCCACGGTTGGCATTGAACAAGAATGTCACGTTGTCATGCCCTGTGAGACTGTAGTCTGCGGCGGCGGTGATAGCCACCGACAGGCGGCTTTCCTTCATGCCCAGCAGGGCCAGCGTAGGCACCACCTGCTGCTCCAGCATCGTGGCAGCCTTTGCTCGTGCTTTGGTGAGCTGCTCGCCGAGTTGCTGCATTGCCTTGTAGGCGGCATCCACCTGTTCCATTGTCTGGCGTATCTGGTCAGCGAGCGACCCCATGCCCTCCAGCCTGTCGCCAAACTCTGCCTGCAGAACCAGCAACGCACCGACAGTCTCCACATTGTGCTTCTTCTCTAACCTATATATCATGTCGAGGCGCTCATTTACCATCTGCTGCCGTTCTGGCGAGAACACAAGGCGGTCGTCTATTGATGACACCTCGCTCAGTATGTCACGCAGTTCGATAAGCGACGAGTTGAGCCGTTCCTCCAGCTGCGGCAGGTCTTTCTGATACGACGCTATGCGCGACAGCTGTCCCTTGGCAGCCACAAGGCGCGCCACCACGCCGTCGTCCTCACCATCGCACAACGTGGCCACCGCCTCAAACGCCTGCTTGATGCTCTCGGTATTGTTAAGCAATCCAGCCTCCTCTTCGAGCTCCTCCTGCTCACCGTCGATAAGCTTAGCTTGGCAGAGCTCGTCGTAGAGAAAGCGCAGGTAGTCCTGCTCTTTGCGGCTCTGTGCCTCCTGCTCAGTCAGATGCTCCAGCTGACGCTTCAAAGCCGCATATTCGCGGTAGCTATGCTGATAGTCGGCAAGCAGCTTGCCGTCACCACTCAGGTTGTCAAGGATTTGTGTCTGAAAGGTGCTACCCGTCAGCGTGATGGTCTGATGCTGTGAATGGATGTCTATGATATGCTCGCCAAGCGTCTTGAGCACTGGCAATTGCACCGGCGTGTCGTTGACAAAAGCGCGCGACTTGCCCGACGGCAGCAATTCGCGCCGCACCAACAGCTGGTCGTCATAGTCCAACTCCTGCTCCTCAAAAAGATGCTGAAGGCCCAGCCCGCTGATGTCGAACAGCGCCTCGACCACGCATTTCTTCTCTTTATCGCCCAACGCCTGCAAGTCGGCTCGTTGCCCAAGCAGCAAGCCAAGGGCGCCGAGTATGATAGACTTGCCGGCTCCCGTCTCGCCCGTGATGACAACAAAATCGCTCTCAAAAGCAACATCCGTCATCTGTATCAAGGCATAATTCTCTATATGTAGCGACTTTAGCATTTCTCTCTTCCTTGTTGTTTTATTCTACTGTTTGCCTATTTCCTCAACGCTCAAAAGCCCAACATTACATCAGCATCGGGGCTATGCGCTTCAAAGCCTCCACAAAGGCATCTATCTCCTCATGCGTATTATACAAAGCAAAGGAGGCTCGCACCGTGCCGGGGATGCCGTAGCGGTCCATGACGGGCTGAGCACAGTGATGCCCCGTACGCACGGCTATACCCATCTTGTCCAGCAGTGTGCCCACATCGTACGGATGGGACTCACCTATCAGAAACGAAATGACGCCTGCCTTATGCGCCGCCGTGCCATAGATACGCAGACCGTCCACCTCGCCAAGCCGCCGTGTGGCATAGCGCAGCAGGTCGTCCTCATAGGCTGCAATAGTCGCCATACCCGCCTGCTGCATGAAGTCTATGGCTGCCGAGAGACCGAGGGTGTCGCCTACCGAGGGCGTGCCAGCCTCAAAACGGAACGGCAGCTCGTTGTATGTGGTATGCTCAAAGGTGACATCCTTTATCATCTCTCCACCACCCTGATAGGGCGGCAACTCCGACAGCAACTCCTCACGCCCATAGAGAACGCCGATACCCATCGGCGCATACATCTTATGCCCTGAGAGACAGTAGAAATCACACCCCATCTGCTGCACATCGACAACCGTATGCGCCACAGCCTGCGCCCCATCCACCAGCACCGGCACACCATGACTGTGGGCTATCTCTACAATCTGGCGCACAGGATTGACGGTGCCAAGGCTGTTGGATACATGAGCCACAGCCACAATGCGCGTCTTCGACGTGAAAAGACACTCCAAAGCCTCAAGGTCGAGCACTCCCTCATCGCTGAAAGGTATCACTCGCAATTTGGCCCCCGTCAACTGCCAGGGCACAATGTTAGAGTGATGCTCCATGCCACTGACTATCACCTCGTCGTCACCATCAAAAAAACGTTTTGCAAACGACGATGCCACAAGGTTCACAGCCTCTGTGGTGCCGCGTGTGAAGACAATCTCGCAACTGTTTCGCGCACCAATGAAACGCTGTATCTTGCCTCGTGTCTGCTCATGCAGCTCTGTGGCTTCTGCCGCAAGATGGTGCACACCACGGTGTATATTGCTATTCAACGTCTTATAATAGTCGCTCAACGCCTCTATTACCGCCAGCGGCTTCTGCGTCGTGGCGGCATTATCAAGATATATTAGCGGACGTCCGTAAATGCGGGTCTCCAGTATGGGGAATTGCTCTCTCAACATATAATAAACAGTCTTTTTCCCTTTATCAACAGATTAAAAAAACAGGGCAAAGGTACTGCTTTTTTACCAAACTATTACAAAAAACGATGGCAGATATTCACCTCAAAATGTTTTTTTCGGGTTATATGAAAAATAAAACGTACTTTTGCAAATTAAACCATAATATACAGAATAAAATATCATGTGCGGAATTGTTGGATACATTGGGACGAAAGACTCTTACCCCATCCTCATAAAAGGTCTCCACAGATTGGAATACCGAGGCTACGATAGCGCCGGCATATCGCTCATCACCAGCAACGGAGACCTCGTAGTATATAAAGCAAAAGGCAAGGTGTCATCTCTGGAGCACGACACGGCAGACAAAGACATCAGCGGCACCATAGGCATCGCCCATACCCGCTGGGCCACACACGGCGAACCGAACGCCACCAACGCCCACCCTCACTACTCCGAGTCACACAACCTGACACTCGTACACAACGGCATCATAGAGAACTACAAGCCGCTACGCACAGAGCTGGAGAAGAACGGACTGACGTTCCACAGCGAGACCGATACCGAGGTGCTGGTGCAACTCATAGAGTATATGCAGATAACACACCAGTGCGACACCGTCACGGCGGTGCATCTGGCTCTGAAAAACGTTGTCGGTGCCTATGCCATTGCCATCCTCGACAAGCGCAACCCTAACCAGCTGATTGCCGCACGTAAAGGCAGCCCCCTCATCATCGGCGTGGGCAAAGGCAACAGCACCGCCGGCGAAGGCAATGCCGAGTTCCTCTTAGGCTCTGACGCCACCCCCATCATCGAGTACACCGACCAAGTAATCTATCTGAAAGACGAAGAAATTGCCGTCCTTAACCGCAACGGCAAATGCGCCATCACCAACCTCGACTCAATACAGCAAACGCCACAACTGCAGACACTGCAGATGAGCCTCGACGAGCTGGAGAAAGGCGGCTTCCAGCATTTCATGCTCAAAGAAATCTATGAGCAGCCCAACGCCATACGCACCTGCATGAAAGGACGCATAGACCCGCAGAACCACGACATACTGCTCAGCGGCGTCATCGACCATCGCGACCGTTTCCTCAACGCCAAACGCATCATCATCTGCGCCTGCGGCACCTCGTGGCATTCGGCACTTATAGGCAAATACTTCATCGAAGAAGCCACTAAGATACCCGTTGAAGTGGAATATGCCTCCGAGTTCCGCTATCGCAACCCCGTCATCAGCAAGCAGGACATCGTAATCGCTATCTCGCAGAGCGGTGAGACCGCCGACACTCTCGCCGCCATACAACTGGCTCGCGAGAAAGGATGCTTCGTCTATGGCATCTGCAACGTCATCGGCTCCTCCATCCCACGCAACACCGACAGCGGCACCTACATCCATGTGGGACCTGAAATCGGTGTGGCTTCCACCAAAGCCTTCACCGGACAGCTGACAACACTCATCCTCTTCGGCCTCGCCATAGCCAAAGTACGACAGACTCTCGACGAGCAACTGTTCCATCAGCTTGTGGACGACCTGATGCTCATACCCGAGAAGATGCAGTGGACCCTCGAACACTCTAAGGGCATCGAACAATTTGCTCGCACCTTCACCTACTGCAAGAACTTCATCTACCTCGGACGTGGCTACAACTATCCCGTAGCCCTCGAAGGAGCATTGAAGCTGAAAGAGATAAGCTACATACATGCCGAAGGCTACCCCGCCGCCGAGATGAAGCATGGCCCCATTGCACTTATTGATGAGGAAATGCCAGTAGTAGTCATTGCGCCTAAACGCGGACTCTATGACAAAGTGGTGAGCAACATTCAGGAGATAAAATCACGCAAAGGTCGCATCATAAGCATCGTCACCGAGGGCGACACCATTGTGAAGAACATGAGCGACTACTGCATTGAAATTCCCGACACACGCGACAGCTACGCCCCTCTGCTCGCTGTCATCCCGCTGCAGATGCTCGCCTACTATATCGCCATAACCAAGGGGCGCGACGTGGACCAGCCGCGCAATCTCGCCAAAAGCGTCACCGTGGAATAGCACTCGTTGCGACGGATAAACAAAAGTGACTTCTTTAAATAACTCTGTAGGAGCCACTCATCAACAGAAACTATTTGATTTTCAAACCCATCCACATCGTAGAGATTGCATATAAATCTAATTTATAAAAGTCACCATATCTAAAACAACAATAACTCCATGCACAACTATCGCAAAATCAACGACGACCTATTCTATATCGGTGCCAGCGACCGACGTCTGGCTCTTTTCGAGAATGTTTATCCTGTGCCTCGCGGCGTGTCCTACAACAGCTATTTGCTTTTAGACAAGAAGAGCGTACTCCTCGACACCGCAGACGCCTCTGTGGCACAACAGTTCTTTGCCAATCTGGAGGCAGCACTTGGCGGCCGCCGTTTGGACTACCTCGTCGTCAACCACATGGAGCCCGACCATTGCGCATTGATTGAAGACCTCCTGCTGCGTCATCCGGAGTTGACCATTGTCACCAACGCCAAGGCAGCCACCATGATACGCCAGTTCTTTACCATAGACCTTGACAGCCGTCTGCTTACGGTCAAAGAAGGCGACACCCTTGCCACAGGACGCCACACTCTGACATTTGTCATGGCTCCTATGGTACATTGGCCCGAAGCCATGGTGACCTACGACACCACAGACCATACGCTCTTCTCTGCCGATGCCTTTGGCACCTTCGGTGCCCTCAACGGCAATATCTACGCGGACGAGGTGGATTTCGACCGCGACTGGCTTGACGACGCACGCCGCTATCTGGTCAACATCGTAGGCAAATATGGCATGCAGGTGCAGGCTGTGCTAAAAAAAGCCGCCACTCTCGACATCCAGATGATATGCCCCCTTCATGGCCCTATCTGGCGCAAGGATTTGGCGTACTTCATCAACAAATATGACCTCTGGAGCCGCTACGAACCCGAAGAGCGCAGCGTACTCTTGGCCTATGGCAGCATCTACGGACACACCGCAGCAGCAACCGA
The DNA here is from genome assembly GCA_017451385.1 of Bacteroidales bacterium. GTDB lineage: Bacteria > Bacteroidota > Bacteroidia > Bacteroidales > P3 > Colimorpha. The sequence continues at coordinate 55,985 of JAFSPS010000051.1, read as the reverse complement.
GAAACTTGCCGCCCTACTCGCCGACCGCGGAGTGAGAGACATTGCCATGTATGACGTCAGCCAGACCGATGTAAGCTACCTCGTAAGCGAAGCATTCAGATGCAGCCACATCGTGCTCGCCTCCTCCACCTACAACAACGGCATTTTCACCCCCATGGAGAACCTGCTGCTTGACCTCAAAGCTCACAACCTGCAAAACCGCACCATAGCCATCATCGAGAACGGCACATGGGCTCCCGTTAGTGGAAAACTCATGCGCTCCATCATCGACGAGATGAAGAATATGACCGTACTCAACGAGACCCTGACGCTGAAATCGGCAATGAAGGAAGAGCAAATGCCTGTTCTCGAAATACTTGCCGACAGCATTGTCGAAAGCCTTAAATAACATTGAACTCAACAACCATTAACCATAAAAAACCAAAAACATGAAACGTAAATTCATCTGTCCCGTATGCGGATACGTCTATGAAGGCGACGAAATGCCCGAGAAATGCCCCATCTGCGGCAAACCCATGCAGGAGGCCACAGAGGACAACATGACGTGGGCTGCCGAACACGTCATCGGTGTGGCCAAGGGTGCCCCCGAAGACATCATCGAGGACCTGCGCATGGACTTCAACGCTGAATGTAGAGAAGTGGGTATGTATCTCGCCATGTCGCGCGCCGCCCACCGCGAAGGCTATCCCGAAGTTGGTCTCTATTTCGAGAAAGCAGCCCTCGAAGAGGCAGAACATGCAGCCAAATTCGCCGAGCTGCTGGGCGAAGTGCTGACAGATAGCACAGCCAAAAACCTCAAGATGCGCATTGATGCCGAGAATGGCGCCACAGCCGGCAAGACAAACCTCGCAAAACGCGCCAAAGCCCTCGACCTTGATGCCATCCACGACACCGTCCACGAGATGGCCCGCGACGAGGCTCGCCACGGCAAAGCTTTTGCTGGACTCTACAAACGCTATTTCGAAAAATAGAAGAGACGTATCAAAAAAAACTTCCCCACACGAGGGTAAGAACGAAATACCCTCGCCTCCTATGATTAGCAGAAAAGCGTATCAACACATTTTTTGAAGTGCCGCCGACAGTGCGGCACTTTTTTTTATTTGTATATTAGAAACATTATCAGTATTTTTGCAAAACTTAATTAATCCCAATAGAGGAACACACCGATGAAAGCACGTGCCATTCTTGCCTATCTGCTCTTTCCACTTACTATGTGGTACAGCATAGTTGTAGGGATTCGAAATCTTTTGTTCGATATCGGCATCCTTCCACAGCAGACCCCAGCAGTAACAACCATTGGAATTGGAAATCTTAGCTTTGGAGGCACGGGCAAGACCCCTCACGTGGAGCATCTGATACGCCATCTTTCACGCTCCTACACCACAGCCATGCTCAGCCGTGGCTATCGTCGCAAAAGCAAAGGCTATCAGATTGACGATGGAAGCCACTCCGCACAGCTCCTCGGCGACGAGGCCGCCATGGTGGCAAACAAATTCCCCGAGGCTACCGTGGCAGTATGCAAAAATCGACTGCGCGGCATAGAACGTATGCAACAAGACCGCAAAAACATTCAAGTAGTGGTCCTTGACGATGTTATGCAGCACCGTTTCATCGTCCCCACCATCACCATAATGCTAACCGACTTCCACCATCCTTTCTACAACGACCTAATATGCCCGTTCGGCAACCTACGCGAAAGCCGCCTCGGCAAACATCGCGCCAACATCATCATCGTCACGAAAACTCCCGAAGATGTTGACCCGATTACCATCCACAACATGACGGACGCCATAAAGGCTCGCACCTACCAGAAAGTCTTTTTCTCTTACATGACCTATAGCGCCTATGCCCCTGCCAACACCGCCGCACGCAGCAATCCATCCAAATTCGACAACATACTTTGTTTCACCGGCATAGCTGATGCGAAGCCTCTCATAGAACATCTCAAAAAAAACAGCACGGTACAGCATATAGGCTTTGCCGACCACCACGAATTTAGCAAAAGCGACATTAAGCAAATTGCAACGGCTTTCAGCAAAATGCCCGAAGGAAACAACGCTATCGTCACTACCGACAAGGATATGGCACGATTAAGAGACAACCCGCACTTCGCGCTCCTCAACGAGATACCCGTCTATTCCATCGGCATCAATGTCGCATTCCACAAGACCTCGTCGCAGTCTTTTGACGACGCTATCACTGCTATTGTCAAAGAGAACGTATCGCTTCATTCCCTACTTACGAACGGACAAGCGAAAAGGCCTTAGCCATCATGCCCCATGAGGGCATCAACGGTCGTCATCCTCTTGACATACATCTCCTCTTACAGCCTGAAACAACATTCCAGCATCAAGGCCACCATCTAATGTCCCGTCCCCCTCGTGGTCAAAAACGTTTGTTACCCTTGTCTCTTCGTGGCCAAAACAGATTTCGTTAACTTCGTATATTTCGTGGTCGGGGAAAAAAACATCCATTAGCCTCGAACCGTCGTGGCCTTAAAATTTCGTTTAACTTCGTATATTTCGTGGTCGAAAAAAAAACATCCATTAGCCTCGAACCGTCGTGGCCTTAAAAATTTCGTTTAACTTCGTATATTTCGTGGTCGTAAAAAAAAACATCCATTAGCCTCGAACCGTCGTGGCCTTAAAATTTCGTTTAACTTCGTATAATTGCAGTCTTCGTCCACTTTCGTGGTCACAACAGCTATGCCTTCACCACGGGATAAGAGATACGCACATGGTAAATACTCAGCATCTTGGCTTTCAACATCTGCCGTATAGCGGCAATATCGTTGAAAGTCAGAGGGCACTGGCTCATCTGGTCTTCAGCTATCTTGCCATCCACTATGCTATCCACCAGCTTGCCTATAGACTCCTTGGTAGGCTCTTTAAGGCTGCGGCAGGCCGCCTCCACCGAGTCAACAATCATCACCACTGCTGTCTCTCGCGAGTAGGGACGCGGACCCGGATAGCGGAACGGTGTATCATCTATAGGCTCTCCCTTATGCTCCTCCTGATATTTAGCATAGAAATAGCCCGTATGCGTGGTGCCATGATGCGTACGGATGAAGTCGGCAACCTCCGATGGCAGATGGTACTTATGCGCCAGTTCTATGCCGTCACGCACATGGCTGGTGATGATGCGTGCACTATCAATATACGGCAGCTCGCCATGCGGATTATATCCTGAATTTTGATTTTCAGTAAAATAGATAGGGTCCTTAACTTTGCCTATGTCGTGATAGAGCCCTCCGACCTTGGCGAGCAACGCATTGCCGCCTATCTCGTTGACAAGGTCCTCGCTGATATTTGCCACCTGCATGGCATGCTGGAATGTGCCCGGGGCCTTGCGCGAGAGCTCTCGCAACGCCGGCGTATTGGTATTGGCTATCTCCATAAGCGTCAAGTTGGTAGTGATGCGAAACACTTTCTCGTACAAGTAGATAAGCGGATACGCCATGAGAGTAAGCAGTGCGTTGAGGAAGAACTGCAGGAAGCGGTCGGGACGCAGATTGCTCAGGTTGGTGTCCTGCCACAGTATGCCGCTCGTATAGACCAACGCGAGCGATAGGAACACAACAAGACAGGCAATGAAGAACTGGCTACGATGTTCAAACTCACGCACTGTAACGATAGACATCATGCCCGCCGTAAGCTGATAAAAGGTGAACTCAAAACTGTCGGGCACCATGTGGCCAAGGATAATTATCGTCGTAATATGTATGTATAACGCGGCACGCATATCGAAGATGATGTGCATCAGGATAGCGCCGATACAGAGCGGCACCATGAGCGTCCATGCCGGATGGAAGTTGACGACAAAAGCCATCATGGCTGCCATGATGATGATAGTCGTAAGAACAATTATAGTACTATGAAGATTGTAATATATCTCATGGTGGCTGACCTTCAAGAACATGAAGAGGGCGAGAAAAGCAATGGCTATCAACATGAAACGCCCCATATAATGTGCTATGGGGTTGAATTGGCGCACAAAACGACGGTCGTTCTCTGCCTCAAGCGATGCGATGACTCGGCCTTTCTCGTCCGTCACATACTCGCCCTTGGCAATGATGAGCTCGCCCATACCTACCGTCTGCGCCGAATACTGCATCTGCGACAGACGGGAGTCGAGCTCCATCCGCGTGCGGTCAACATCAAGGCGTATATTGGGCACCAAGACGCTGTCCACCAGCAGGCTATCGCTAATATCTCGCTCATTGACAAATTCGGACGATGCATGTTCCGACCCTACGTTACCACTCAGGATAACAATGGTATGCGTCTCAATGTTGGGATAGTCGGGCGAAATCTCTATATATCCTTTCTTATAGATGCCATCCACAGTCTTCTGCATTGCCTGATAGCGTGTCTGTCCTACCGTGCGTCGCATTGCCGACAGGCGCGCAAGAGCCGTAGCATAGGCTGTGCTGTCATAGGTATAATATAGAATGCTCTGCGACTTAGCGAGGACCATTTCCCTATTCAGTTCGCCCTCATCCTTGACCACCTGAAACTCGTACGGAGCATAAAGGTCGTTAGCCTTCCAGAAGCTGCCTACCGAGTAGTCATAATGCGTGCCATGCTGCCGATGCGGAAACATCAGCATGATAACCACAATAGTAGCCACAACCAGCAGCACCCTATTAAGCTGAGGAAGCTTTCGTATAGCAGCAGCAAAAAAATTCTTCATAAACAGAAAGATTGTATTTAACTATTGTTTATGTAAACTTTATTAGTCAAAAAAAGACTTATTCCTTATAATAGCACCATATCTATTCGTTATTAAAACCATTTTACCACACCCAACTTACAACACTTTACTCCTATATACAATCAAAAATCGCTAATCTCTAACAGCAATACTGCAAAATGCAAAGATACAAATGTTTTTCGATAAGGCGACAGCCAAAAGCAGGTAAGCAAGTCTTAATAAAACAATAAGACATTACTTAAAATCCAATAAATTCAGCAATAGACAAGGTTTTCGCTTCCGAGACAAAAAAACAACGTGCAAAGAAATTGACGATTAACACAATATCTATCAACATATTTATAAATCATTTATTCTTCAGTCGCACTATGTTGTCTGCCTATTCCATTTTTTTGGTGTAACTTTGCAGACTGATGCAAAAGCACGACAATATCTGCCCTCGCTGTCCGCGGCACTGCCATGCCGACCGCGTCAGCACTTTAGGCTTCTGCCACAGCGGTATCACGCCCGAGGTGGCATCTATCTGCATCCATGGCGGCGAGGAGCCTCCCATCAGCGGCACTAAGGGCGCTTGCAACGTCTTTTTTGCCCACTGTAACCTGCAGTGCATCTACTGCCAGAACCTCGACATCAGCCGTGCCACGGTGGACAAGGGCAAGATATTCTATCACTCTCTCAACGAGGTGGTGGCACGCATTGAGCAACTGCTGCCAGAGAGTGAGAATATTCTCGGCCTCGTCAGCCCCACGCATTATATCGACAGCATCCCCACCATCGTAGAGCGTCTCCACGCCGACGGATTCACACCTACGGTTGTGTACAACAGCAATGGCTACGACGATGTCGAGGCCTTACGCACCATCGAGCCGTACATTGACATCTACCTGCCCGACTTCAAATATATGGACTCGCGCCTTGCCAAGGCCTACTCCAACGCTGCCGACTACCCTGAACGTGCCGCAGCTGCCCTACGCGAGATGTGCCGCCAGAAAGGCAAATCTCTACTCTGCGACGAGCATGGCATGGCGTTCCGTGGCATCATCATCCGCCATCTCGTGCTGCCTGGCGAGGTGGACAACAGCCGTCGCGTACTCGACTGGATTGCTGACAACCTGTCGCTCGGCATACACATTTCGCTCATGGCGCAGTATTTCCCTCCCGAGGGCGCCACGCTGCCACCTGCACTACAGCGTACCATCACTGCCGACGAATACCAGCAGGTAGTAGAACACTATGAGGTTTTGGGATTCTATCGCGGATGGGTGCAAGAACTGTCGGCCAACGAGTCCTATCGCCCCGACTTCACACAGCAGGACTCTTTTCAACAGCAAGACAATGGATGACCTGATTCTGGAATTTGACGAGCCTCGCTCCTACGACCGCTGCGCCGTGATGACCTTTCAGACCAACCTGCAGGGCTATCAGATGGCATCCATGCTCAACCAGTGTGCCGACCTGCTGCTGGCACGCAACGACTACTCCGACACCTTCGCCGATTTTGCAGCCGATGCCAACGAGGTGCCGCCACTGCCAATATACACCTACATAGACGAATCCTTCAACCGCACCTACAACCTCATAGACACTGCACCCTACATCCGTATGCCTCAAGACCTTGCATCGGCCCTGCAGTGGAACAACATGGTGCTCTTCATCCAAGGCATGGACTGCTACCAGCAACAAAAACACCTATACTCCCAACTGACCAGCACTCCCTCCACCGCTCCCCCCTTCGACCGCCTCAAACAGGAGATTGATGCCCGTTGGCAGACACTCTCCGACAACATCATAGACCTGCAATACTACAACTTCGCCAACCGTCAGACGCCCACCTCGTCGCGTTGGACCATTGAAGGCAATAGCCCCTCGCAGCGCGTACGACAAGTGGCGGACCGCCTCGACCAGTTCTTCTCCATCCTCTTAGAGATGATAGAAACCTGCGAATACAACAACAAAACTAAAAATTTGCAGAAATAAAAATAATCACGTATCTTCGCAGACAGAGAGAAAAAACAAAATCACACAATATAATATTAACATTATGACTATCAGAGACCTTGAACCCAAAGCAGTATGGGAGAATTTCTACCTGCTGACCCGTTGCCCACGTCCTTCCAAACATGAAGAAATAGTACGCGATTTCCTCGTGAAATGGGCTGCCGAGCGTGGCATAGCCTGCACCGTTGACGAGACTGGCAACGTCATTATGAGCAAACCCGCCACCCCGGGCATGGAGAACCGCAAAGGCGTAGTCCTTCAGGCTCACATGGACATGGTGCCTCAAGCCCGTGCCGGCAAAGTGCACGACTTCACCAAAGACCCCATCGAGACGCAAATCAAGGGCGAGTGGGTCTATGCCTGCGACACCACCCTCGGCGCCGACGACGGTCTTGGCGTAGCTGCCGCTATGGCGGTACTTGAATCCAAGACGCTGAAACACGGCCCCATCGAGGCACTCTTCACCACCGATGAAGAGACCGGCATGACGGGTGCTTTCGGACTGAAAGGCGGTATGCTGAAAGGCGAATACCTGCTCAACCTCGACAGCGAGACCGAAGGTGAGCTCTATGTGGGCTGCGCCGGCGGCATCGATGCCACCCTTACTATCCCCTACACCACCGAGGCCGCTCCCGCTGGCCACTGCGCCATGAAGCTAACCATCGGAGGCCTGCAGGGCGGCCACAGCGGCATGGAAATCAACACCGGCCGCGAGAATGCCAACAAGATTCTCTTCCGCCATCTGCGCTGGGTGGCAGAGTGCGGCATACGCCTCGTCAGTGTTGACGGTGGCGGACTGCGCAACGCCATACCACGCGACGCAGTGGCTGTATTCACCATGCCCAAAGAGCATGCCAAATGCATCACCGAAGAGTTTGAGAAAGTAGCCGCTTGGGTCAAACATGAGCTCTCCGCTGTCGAACCCGACTTCTTCATGAAATACGAAGAGGTGGCAATGCCTGAAAAGGTCATCAGCGATGCCGACACACAGAAAATCATCAACCTCGCCATGGTAGCCCCCAACGGCGTACAACGCATGAGCGACGCCATGCCTGGCCTCGTAGAGACCTCGCTCAACCTCGCCAACATGGTGACCGACGGTAGCAACTTCATCGTCAAAGGCCTGCTGCGCAGCAGCGTAGATACCGCCAAAGAGCTCCTCGCCGAGCGTCTGGTATGCCTCGCCGAGATGGCTGGCGGCAAATGCGAACTCACTGGTGCCTACCCCGGATGGAAACCCAACATGGAAAGCGGCCTGCTGAAGACCATGAAAGAAACCTACGAGAAACTCTACGGCGTAGAGCCCAAGGTGATGGCCATCCACGCCGGACTCGAATGTGGCCTCCTCGGCGGCGTCTATCCCGACATGGAGATGATTTCCTTCGGCCCGACGCTCAACTACCCCCACAGCCCCGACGAGCGCGCCAACATCCCCAGCGTCAAGAAGTTCTACGACTACCTCGTAGCCACCCTCGAAGCCATCCCTATGAAGTAACTTAACCTATGAAGAGGGTGCCTAAAATGCCCCTCTTCATTTTTAGATTAAAAAAAGAGTATTAACGAACCTGACTGCCGATGAAACATACTAATTAGATACAAATACATACCATAGAATAGAGATAGCGATGTCGCACTAATCTGGAATCTTTGAAACTTAGACACTTTCAAAAAACTCTTACCCAGAAGAGCAACGCCGCCCGACGTTTTAGCGTGGGCTTTACTTGTTGTAATTGGGTAAGAAAGGTAGTCTAAGACCTCAAAGATTCCGATGAAGACATATAGGTTCCACGCTTTTCTTGTGTGTATTCTCATTAGGAACAAGTGATATTATTACTCAAAAAAATATGTTATGAAAAAAACGCTATTATGTTTAACTCTGGCGTTGTGCAATCTCTTATCTTTTGCACAACACCAGAATGCCGAGTCAAATCAGAATGCCATTTGGGACATATCGTCGAACGATAATAATGTTGGCTACAATGCATCAATTTTCACTAAAGCAGAAGGAGATGAGCTATTCCGTTGCGAATTCTCGAATAACGAACGTGAAAACGGAGTATTCTCTACTGGTCGTGTTAGTGCCGAAGCTGAAATTATAGACGGACAATATGTAAGCATAACCGATGCACATAGACAACAAGGGTCATACGGAACATGGGCACAAATCAATAATACATGGACAGTATCATCATTAGTAAACTATTATCCTTCCTTTTTAGGCCGTCATCGTCAAATATACAGATATGCATCTGTTCAAGACTTCATTAATGACTATATGAATCCCATGTATTGCTCATCCGACAACGGATGGATGATGATGGACATATTTGAACAACAGACCATAGGAGGTGCGGCCTTTAACGCTTACATCACATTCAAGCAATTCAATCTGCAGGGTGCCCCAGTTTTCGATGTCGAGTTCTATCAGTGGTACATGAAATTCTACGACAAGTGCTTCGTGGACTACAGCTTAGATAATGGCGAATCATGGACAGCAGTAGAAATCAATGTCACCAATATTGACTGTCCCATCAATGGTACGCTTAAAGGAAAGATACGATACACCATGCCTAATCGTGCTGCTTATCAAGCCAATGAAAGTAATGATGGTAAAATTCGCCTCCGCCTCCGTTGGTACAGCAACGTGCCATCCTTCTATGCTGGCTACGGCTATGCATGGATGATTGACGACTTCCGCGTCATCGCCGGCAGCGAGAACCGTATCACACCTAAATATGACTACTATACCGAAGGGTTCTATCAACTTATGCCCAAAGGCATGAACCTGCCACTCTTCTGGCACTCCAGAATCGTCAACTCAGGCTCCAAAAATCAAGAGAATATCAAAGCATACATTTATAACAACAAAATTGGACAAGACGGCGAACTTGTCAGCGCAAGCAACAACGGTGAGCTGAGTAGTGGCGCAACCAAAACAACATGGATTGACTCTGAAGGCCTCTATGCCAACGACTCCATCTATGGCTGGTACTGTATGAGAGCTTCTGTACAACACGCCATTAACGGAAACACTAACCACTTGAAGAACGATGCATCAGGTGATTACTACGTTTACGCTCGCATAACCGCAAATCCAACAAATGGCGACCCCGTTGATGACATGGTTACGGTACAATATGATACGCTTCGCTATCACGTAAACAATGCCGGCGACTACTATGAAAATGCTTACGTATGGGGGCATGACGACGGTATTGTCGTTGCCAACAGTGCATATACATACGGACTAATGACAGAAAACGACAACAGTTTTATCACAGAGAATAGCCCAAACTATAATTATGACGGATATGAGGTAAGTGTTAGATATACACTGGGAGAAAATGTCCCCAAAGATGCCAACGGACAACCTTGGGTTATACGCGGTGTTGAATATGTCCCAGCCACCAGCACAGAGCTACGCAACGGCACAGCTCGCATCCTGCCAACCCTAAAAATCGACAGTTGTGTGCCTGGTGAGCCAAACCAAGTCCATATCGTAAACATAGAAACAGGGGCAGGAATAGTCGACATAAACAGCGGAGACCCTGACGATGAGAACAATCCCTACCACATATTTAATGCAAACTATCTGAACAACAATGCGCTCACCCGTAATCAGTATGAACCCATTTTTGTCGAGTTTCCTGAACAGCCAGCTCTTGAAGCATACATGTCTTATCGGGTGGGCTACAAACTTATCGACAACGGAAACTTTGCCGTTGCAGCATCTGCGCCACACCATACCACACACTGCGACAACCCATACGATGTCCGTGTATATGACCATAATACTGAATTGAGCGTTTGGGCAAGCCAGTATTATGGCTATTACCCCATGATACACTTAGTCGTAGGGCCAAAAGTAGAACGCGAGCAATATGCCATCGATATCTCCTGCGGCTATGGCGATATGAGTTCCTCTCTCGGAACAATACGAGATGCTCGAGGCAACGAACTCTGCAACACTACCGACATGGTAAACCGTGGTTCAACAATCTCATACAGCGTAATACCCGACGATTCATTCATAACATCCATTGAAATTGATGGCGAAATTGTATGGAATTACTTAACTGGGGCAAACGAAAACGCTCTTCAAAGAATCGGTGCAACCATAGAAACAGAAGATGAGGAGAGATGGGTAAACGGTGATTACGAACAAATCACAATCGCTCACATCACTTTTAATAATGTCAGCGAGTCTCATACATTATACGCCTCATTCTCTGATGGTACCCAACCCCAATCATACACTATTGCTACTCTGTGCGACCACAACGGGGCATCAACTCAATTAGGCGTAGTCATGCGTGACAACGGAGATATGTTATGCGGAACATCTTTCGAACAATCAGAATACAGGTCAACGACAATAATTGCCGAAGCTTTCGAGGGTAACCGTGTTGATTCCATTGCAGTAAACGACCAATATGCATGGTCTTCTCGTCAAGGGAAAAATCCGGAATTAACTAACATTCACTTCAACACACAAGAAGACACGCTGCTTACAATAACTCTCACGAACATTCAGGCAAATCATATTATCAAAGTATTTTTCAAGGAAAAAAGCATTACGCCTGAACAACCCGAACAGATATACCATAACGTCAACATCAACTGTCACTACGACCAAACGACACAGCCTAATGGCAAAGTATTTAGATTTGACGGAACGGATGTTTGTGGAAGTGAAGACTCAGTAATCGAGGGCATATCAATAAATTATATCGCAAAAAGCATAACCAATAACCATATTGACTCTATCTCTGTTGATAATCAGTATGTATGGTCGCTCAACTTGGGATATAACGAAATGCTGGACGAGGCATTTAACGTGACCGTAAATTATGACGAAGGCAACGACACCGCTGTAGGCATTACTATTCAAAACGTTTACGAAGACCGTCAATTGGATGTGTTCTTCAAAGAGGACACAAACGATGAACCTCAGCCACTCTCTATTGCTTATACTGACAAGAATATTTCTGTCCAGCTAACACCTAACCCAGCAAAAGAAAATGTTACCTTATTAGTAACAGGAGTCTTAGGTCAATTTTCTTACACTATACTTGATGTTAGCGGTCGCCCGCTATGTGAAGGCATTTTGTCTAATGACGACAAAACAATTATCAATCTCTCATCCTTTGCTAAAGGGACATACTTTGTCCGCATCATAGGTGACAACTGCTATAAGGTTGACAAACTGATAGTTCAATAAATCTCTACATACTAATAATATTATTTTCACGCTTTTGTCAATGTAAAGGCATCGGGTAATCCTGATGCCTTTACTGCTATCAATGAAATACAATCATCGTGTTTTCTATTTTATTTACAATTACAACAAAAAAATTGCGTATCTTTGCAGAGTTGTTTTATAATTTCTCCAGAAAAGACAACAAGACATAATTGCGAATTAAATAAATCCAAAGTTGTTCCCGACACTCAAAAGGGATATAAACAATGAATACAAGCAAAATCTTCAGACACATCGGGCGCATACTGACCCTTTGCGCTATCCCCACACTGTTCTTCGCTTGTGGCGATAAAGACACCGACAAAATCGATAATGGCGGCGGCAATGGGGGTGGCGGTGGCGACACGACCTCCACATCTACCGTAGGAGCCCTGTCAGGCATTTTCTCCGTGAGCGAGACGCAGAAAGTAGCCTTCTCCAAAGGCAACTTACAGTATCAACCATCCACAGGCTTGTTCCGTTTTGCTGAAAACCAGTATGACTATGTGGGAGATGCCAACAAGACCATTGGCAACGACACCCTGGGTCTGTGGTTCGACCTCTTCGGGTGGGGCACCAGCGGCTACCACAATGAAGCCGACAGCTACAACAAACACTATCTGCCCGACGACTGTGGCAAATATGACGAGACCGTCAACGGTACCTACAATTTCTACGGCTTTGGCCCTTCGACCAATATGACCGATGCCGACCTCGTAGGCACCAGCGCCCAATACGACTGGGGCGTATTCAACGCCATCACCAATGGTGGCAACATCGCCAACAACTGGCGCACGCTGACAAAAGACGAATGGGTATATCTGCTCACACAGCGTAGCGCTTCTACGCTGCAAGGCACCGAAAATGCACGCTATGCCAAGGCCAAACTCAATGTGACCTACGACACTATCACCGTTGATGTTAGCGGCCTCATCATTTTCCCCGACAGCTACAGCCATCCAGAAGGCGTCCCCGCCCTCTCACGCATCAATTCGGCAGGAGCTAACTACAACCAGACTATCACTGCCGACGACTGGAAGAAGATGGAGGATGCCGGATGCGTGTTCCTGCCAGCAGCAGGCCGCCGCGAGATAGCCAACCGCAACAATGCTCGTCGCATCGTCAGCCCCGGAACCGTGGGCAACTACTGGTCAACAACCCATAGCGACTTCGCTCCCGCCAACGGCAACCTCGCCTATGAGCTCCTGTTCTCCTTCGAGGTGCTCGACGCCAACAGCAGCAACAACCGCGACGGCGGCCGTTCCGTCCGTCTGGTGCAGAACAGATAAAACATAATCTCTTTGAATGAAGATTCAAGCGGCGTGAAATAATAACAAAACACGCACACTTTCATACAAAACAAAAAAAACGATGCAGGGGACTTTTGATAAAGTCCCCTGCATCGTTTTTTTTTCATCTGCTCGTCATAAAGCACTTATCCAAAGTTTATATAACAATTAAACGACAAACAGACGACAACTCAAAACAGAGCCTATCGGAAGCCGCTACTCATAAGTAACGCCCACCATGAACGTGGTGCGCGGCTGTGGAATACCACCATAGTCGTAATACTCACGGTTAAGCAGATTGTGAGCATCGGCAGAGAGCGTAAAATGGCCAAGTCGGTAGCTCACCGCAGCATCAACCAGCACCACCGGCTCGTAATCACATAGATTGCCCGACAGGTCGCTGTAATGCCCGGTACGCTGCTGATAGGCTGCCGACAGTTTGAACAGCAAATTGCCTACAGGGCAGAACGAAAGACGCATAGCCACTTTATGACGAAGATAGTCGAGAGCATACTGCGACACATAGTCGTCGGCACGCTGCTGCATGGTGCAGAACGAATAGGCAGCCTCGGCACGACGGAGGAAGCCTTCGGCAGTATAGACCAGCGACGCATCGCCACCTAAAGCATTAACCTGAGCATGATTGACGCTATACCACACCGACTCGTCAGGCTGACGCACCCAGTCTATAATGTTCGAGCCACGCCGCACATAAATGTCGGCATCGGCACGCCATGCTCCGCGCTCTAATCTCGCCGACAGGTCGGCGGTGTGACTCACCTCGCTACGCAACGTAGGGTCACTTACCTGCGTGGCGGAATGGTAGTAGAGGTCGGTGAAAGTGGGCTGACGGTCGGAGCGAGCAAATGAAGCAGCAAGCGAGAAGAAATCAGTAGTATGCCACCGTGCCGACAGCGCATAGCCATAGCCAAAACCCGACATACTATTAGTATGCAGAATTGCCGAGGCAGCCAAATCCCACTGCGATAATGCCACGCTATGGTCGGCAAAAAGACTTACACGATGACGAGCCTTGCCTACAGTATAGTAGTTATCGCCTGACTCAAAAGGCACTCTAATAGCATGCGAAAGGCTATCGCCAAGGACATTGCTGACAATGTCATCACGATGATACTCGACGCCGAAAGTGCTACGCCCCCATAGCCACGGACACGAGAGACGCAGACGCAGACCTGACGACGAAGAGAGGTGATGGTTGTGTCCACCATACCATGCGGGTGCTTCTACATAGCCAGTGCGGAAGAGCTCGAAACGGTCACGATGCAAACGAGTATAGGCTGCTATATCGCCCTGCCATACGCCAATCTGCTGACGACGCTGGATAGCGGCACTGAGAGTACGTGTTGCGTCATATTGGTCGGGATATTTAAGACTGTAGAAAGCGTTGCTGCCGTAGTTCTTAGTCTGGGCACCGAGCTGCATCTGCCATGCGCCTGCTGCATCATTACGCTGTGCCTGCAACAGTGCGCTGCCGTTGCTATAGTCGGTATTGCGGCGATAGCCGTCACTACGGTTGTACGCACCTGCAGCAGCCAGATGCCAGCTTCCCCATTTCCTATCGACAGAAGCTGCGACATTTGCTGTACCATAGCTACCAGCGGATAACGCCACACGCTGGCTGTTGGCAACCCTCTGCCCCGTGACAATATTGATACCACCGCAGAATGCCGACACGCCATAGCGCACCAACGCGCCAGCACCGAGCAACTCGATACGTTCCACCTGCGAGAGGTCGATAGGAATGTCGAGGTTGTAATGCCCCGTCTGCGGGTCGCTGACAGGGATGCCGTTCAGCAACACCACCATCTGGTCGAACGTGCCGCCACACATTGTGATGTCGCCATGCACATCGCCACTGCCGCGCGAGCGCAGCTCCACCCCTGGCAGGGATTCAATGAGTTCGCCCACAGTGGTAGCAGTCAGATGACTGATAACACTTCGAGTTATAACAGCCGATGCCCCTTCGGACGAGGTTGACGTATCGCCCGACGCAGTGATAGTCACCACTGGTAACGTGAGCCCTTCAAAGTCGTCATCGCTCTGCGCCATAGCAGCTCCAGCCATAAACAATGGCAGACATAAAGCCACAGCACAAGCAGACTTCCTCATCTGCCGGTCGGCAATGTACGACTCTACACGCCCTATCGTCACCTCGCGGTGCAACGAACGAAAGGCAGCATAAGCCTTACGGCAGAAACGCCGGAAGCGAAAAGACGCCTCTTTTTTTAAGATTGTTTTTTTCATTGTTTTGTAATTTATATGGATAAGTGCTTAGATTTTTCACATGACAAAATACGTGAGCTCTCTCCGAACTCACGAACCGAATAAATGACAAAGAATAAAAAAGAAATTAGAGCACCCGCACCGATGGGTCTCCAAGGATAGTCCAACGAAGCTGCTAATAGATAAAATGACAGGGGCGAGCGGCTCTTCCCAATCCACCTCACAGCACTCCGGCATGTCGTCATGAGACGACAAAGGACTCAACATCGAATCGGCACATGCAGACTTCCTAAGCTGACGGTCGGTAATATACGATGCAACATGACCAATGGTCACCTCCCGATGCAAGGAGCAAAAAGCGGCATAAGCCCTACGGCAAAAACGCCGGAAGCGAAAGGTCTCTTTCTTTATATAGCATCGTCTATTCATTCTTCACATCAACGTTAGAAACATCGCTATCTTTCGGGCTTGCAATACGTGACAACAAAACGTCCCCATCGTTAAAGATGCGGCAAAAATAGTGTATTTCAACAAAACATTCAAGGATGGTGGAACTATTCTTCAGACGATTCGCTGATGAAGCGGCGGTAGGCAGAGAAAGTGTTGGCGCGCGAGAGACAACCGCGGTAACGGTCGTTGGCATCGAGGACTATGAGATTATAGCGGTCGCCGGAACGGAACTTGGCAACCACGTCGCGCAACGTGTCGCTATCGCGCACTATGTCGCCATCTGAGATAGGAGTCATCAGCTCCTCAACTTTATAAACATCATACTTCTCTGGCTGAAACATGACAGTACGCACCTCGTCAAGGTGGATGACACCGACGAAATGGTCATCGTCGTCAAGAACTGGGAAAACATTGCGCTTGGAGTCTTTGATGGCGTTGACGAGGTCGCGCAGCAGCTGCCCTTGTCGCACCACGGCGAAATTAGTCTCTATCAGCTTGCTCATGTCCATCAGCTGCCACGCCGACTGGTCTTTGTCGTGCGTCAGCAGGTCACCGTGTTCCGCCAGCTTGCGAGCATAGATGGAATGCTTCTCGAAGGGATTGACGGTGATATAGCTCATCACTACGGTGACGAGCAGCGGCGGCATCAGGGCATAGCCGCCCGTTATCTCGGCAATGAGGAAGGTAGCCATCAGAGGCGCATGCATGACGCCCGTCATCACGCCTGCCATGCCAACAAGGGCAAAATTGGCTGTGGACTGCTCCGGCAAACCAACTGCATTGGACAGCATGGCAAAGAAGTAGCCACAGAGGCCGCCAACGATAAGCGAAGGACCGAAGGTGCCACCCACGCCACCACTGCCTATGGTCGTTGCTGTGGCCACAGCTTTTAGGAGGATGAGCACAAAGAGCATGGCGAGGACAGCCCACGCATTGGAGGACAACGACTGGAAGATACTATACATGAACAACGTCTCGCCAGAGCCATCCAGCAGGGCCGACAGCGAGCCGTAGCCTTCACCGAAAAGCGGCGGGAAGAGGAATATCATCACGCCGAGGATTATGCCTCCAACAATGAGGCGTACGGCAGGACTGCTCCGGCGCGAAAACCACGCCTCTACGCGGTCTGTGGTGCGGAGGAAATAGACCGACATCAAGCCGCAGAAAACGCCGAGAACAGCATAAAAAGGTATCTGACTGAGATGGAAACTCTCCTTCACATTGAATGCAAACTGCACATCGGGACCCATGAGGAAGAACGCCACCGTAGAGGCCGATATGGCTGAGAGCAACAGAGGAATAGCCGTAGCACTGGTGAGGTCAAAGAGCAGCACCTCAACAACGAAGAGGATGCCCGCCAATGGAGCCTTGAAGATGCCAGCAATGGCTCCCGCAGCACCACATCCAAGCATCATCTTTATGTGCCGCGGCTGCAAGTGGAGCCAGCGTGCCACATTTGAGCCTATGGCACTGCCCGTAGATGCTATGGGGGCTTCCAATCCCACGCTGCCTCCAAATGCTACAGTGAGCGTTGACGCCACCATAGAACTGAACATATCACTCCGCGGCAGTATGCCTTTCTTGCGCGATATAGCAAGTAGCACGCCAGGGATGCCATGACCTATGTTGCCTCGGATAACTCGCCTTACAAAAAGCACCGTCAAAGCTATACCCACAGTAGGATAGAGCAACATCAGAAGGTTGCCACCAACGAAAGTGGGAATACTAAACTGAAAAAGCATTTTATTGGTATAAAACACCAAGTTCTTGAGCACAACGGCGGCAAGGCCTGCCAATAATCCCACGACAACACTTACCACATTGAGAGTAACCGTAGTAGATACATGCTGCAAACGCCAAACATGAAACTTCTTATAACTCAATCTTGATGCCATTGTGTGGAATATGAAATCGCAAAGGTACGAAAAAAAGTATTCATGCGTTATTATTAAAATAATTGCAACCTTTCCAAAAGCAAACCACTCCGCAATAACAATATTATAAATCAAAACATTACGCACCATATCACCTTGCTTTTTTAACTTTGCATCCACAACAAATAAAAGTAAAAAAAATCTACATATTATGAAACAGAAACACTTGCTTTTCCTTGCTCTCGCCTCTACGGCACTGCTGGGCTCATGTGTCTCGCTGGGCAAATATGAAGCCTTGGAGTCCAGCAGCCGACGCTATCAGAAAGAGCTACTCACCACACAGCAAGAACTGACGCAGATGAAAGACGAGAACGCCGACCTCATCCGCCAAAACCAAGCACTCACCATGTCGCTGGGTGAGCTTACCAACGCCAAACAGAGCGGCGACCAAACTATCGACGAACTCCGCTCACAGCTGGAAGCCGCCAAATACCGCTACGACACCATGATGGAAAACCAGCAACAGGCCATTAGCGGCAAAAACCGCGACTTGATGCGCTCCAACGACCTCCTACTGGAACGCACGCAGGAGCTGAACAACAAAGAGCAGGCATTCAAAGAAAAAGAGGCAAAACTTATGGCACGCCAAGCCGAACTGCAGAAGGCCGAAGAAGAGGCTCGCGAAGCGTTGGCAGCCAAAGAGAAAGCCCTTGCCGACAAAGAACGCGAGATTGAGCAGATACGCTCGTCTGTAACCGAGGCTCTGGTAGGCTTTGCCGACAAAGGACTACAGATTGAGTCGAGAAACGGCAAGGTCTATGTCTCTATGGAGAGCAAGCTGATGTTCCCCTCGGCAAGTTGGACGGTCTCCAACGATGGCGTGAAAGCCATACAGAAACTCGCCAAAGTGCTGGAAGAAAACCCCGACCTCAACATTGTTGTGGAAGGGCATACCGACAATGATGCTTTCAACGGTTCTACCGCCGTCAAAGACAACTGGGACCTCAGCGTGATGCGCGCCACATCAATAGTGAAGCTCATCCTGCAGTATGGTCCAAAGATTGACCCCATACGCATCATGGCTGGCGGACACGGCCCCTTCATGCCTCGCGCCACCAACGAGACCAAAGAGGGCAAAGCTCAAAACCGTCGCACCGAGATTATCCTCACTCCAAAACTATCCGAGGTGCTGGAAATCTTGGAGAAATAAGTCAAACAGAACAACCTGTAGAGAAACAGTTAAACGCCATCGTTTAACTGTTTTTTTTGCTCCTCAGGTTCCTCCTTCGTGGCATAGAGGTCCAAGGCAACGATGGCCGCCGTCATAGCCCAGAAAGGCACCGAAAGCTTGTCGGTATCAAGAAAGTTATTGAAGAAGCCATGCACATAATAGGTCAGAAGACTCAGTGCAAGAGCCAACGCCATGTTGGCAACATGCGGATTGCGTGCCGTACGATAGACGCGTATGCCCGTAACAAAAGTGACGCTGAAAAGTATCACAACAAGAGCCACTCCTACTACGCCCTGTTCGCACAGCGGACCTATGTACTCGCTGTGGGCGTTGCCATTGTCGCCAGCATTGGTGCTGATGACGCTTAACTGGTAGCTGCGCTGATAGCCTGCATAAACAAACTGGTAGGTGCCCGGACCCGTACCATTGACGGGATGGTCTGCCCACATACGGAACGCCGACGCCCAGCGGTTGAGACGTTCAAGGTTGCTGGCATCTGTAGCGATATTGGTCATGGACTTTATCTGGTCGCCCACCTCGTAGGACGAGTCCTGATGGTTCTTACCAAGCTTATAGAGGATGTCGCCCTGATAGGCAAAGAACACGCCGACAGCAAGTGCGGCAATAAGCGCCATCCATTTCAGTTTCATCCCCATGCGTATGAGGACATACATGCCCGCCGCCGCCACCACGCTGAGCCACGCCGCACGACAGAAAGAGAGGTATAGCCCCACGAGAAGCAAAAAAGCAGCGCACCATTTGAGCCATGCCTTCTGACGACGCTCTTGAGCGTCAAAGAGCATATAGAAGGCCATAGGCAGCATCAAGGCTATGGCGCAACCGTAGGCGGTATGGTCATTGTAGAATGGCGACATGACATGATGAAGAGTCTGCAAGGTCTTGAGGTCAGTAAAACTGCTGGCAGTCTTGGTCGTAGCAATGAGTATTATCACGACAAGGCCCACAACATAGCACCAGTAGAACTTTTTGATGTTCTTGGTGTTGCGGAAGAGCGCTACGGCAGCAAAAAAGAATGGGATGACAAACCACAGACGAGAGACAAGATACTTGAACGACACCTCAGGAATTTGTGACAAAACAGACGTCACAAGCATCCACAGCAGTGACAACAGGAGCATCACACTCACGGGATGACGTAGGATGCGAAAGTCGTAGGCTCCCGTAAGGGCAATACGGAAAAGAAACACTGCCGAAAAGAGTATCATCATAGGCTCTACGGGCAGCGACAGCTGCATCTGAGGAAAGAGGCTTACATTAACAGCAAAAGGCGTGAGCAACGCCATGCCGAGAAACATATACTCCAAACGGACAACACATAGCACGACGCACAACACAAGGAGAGGAACAACAGAGATGATGTAGTTGTCCTTGATCAGCGCAAACAAGTTGCCGCCGACAAATAGTGCCGTAAGCAACACTACGCACCACAACTCACGACGCGAGTGCTGTCGCATGTCGTTATTATGCCGCCCTACATTCATTTCGCCTCTTTAGCACGGCGACGCCACTCGACGACAAGCAACACCAAGATGCTGAAAAACAGAGCACCGAAAGAACCCAGCAACGCTATGATAATACGTTTCGGGTAGGCCTTCTTGTCTGCCGGCATAGCCTTGTCAAGCCAAAACTTGTAGCTCACCGAGTTCTGCATATCAATCTTGGTCTGCGAGGCTCGCACTTGCAGGTCGGCAAGGCGTTTGCTCTTGTCTGAGATAAGTTCTTTGGCACTCATCTCGTGCCCTGGATGCACACGCATCGAATCCTCTATTTGGAACATCTCGTTCTGCACATCGTTGCACACCTCCGTCATGATGGCATAGGCATCGGTGGCACGGTCGTGATGCAGCTGATGACACAACGTGTCATAATATTCTGCCATATAGTTGGCTATATTGGCTGCCCACAGCGGGTCCACATCAAGCACCGAAATCTTGACGCCAAGATATTCCGTACGCTTTACCGAGATATACCCCGTGTACATCTCATCGAGTTTATATAGCTTGTGCGGGTCATCGGTACTGATGCCATAGTGCGTCATCAGGTCGAAATGTTTGCACACCGCCTCCTGCATGGCATGCGACGAGAGGATTTGTATCGCATACTCACAGTCGCGCTCCGTACCATAATCCATGAAGTCAAGACTATAGTGGTAGTCCATAATAGCCTTTGAAATACGGTTAGAATTGGTTGGGAAAATCACCGCCGTGGACAGATAACGCGGCGTCACCATGAACGACACTCCCACCGACAAAGCCAAAGCAATAATAAAGACGATGACGAGGAGCCTGCCCCAACGTTTGAAAAAAGCAATCGACTGTGAGAAGTCGTAGCCGTTGCCGAAACTGTTATTTTCTTGCATTGTGTTATTGTTTGACGGCACGAAAAAGATTGATGCCGATTATTTCATTAGTCTTTATTTCATTCGATGACAGGTATCTCAGGAGATGGTGCCATCATAGTTGTCGAATTGTCCGGTGCGGGCGTGCTGTTGGAACTGTCGGGAAGCTGACGCGGTGGACGCTTGCAGTCGCTCACGCCATCCTGCAGCCGTTCTACATCCTCTGCGGTAATAGCATCTCGACGCTCATCGAAACGATGAGGCCAAAAAGGGAAAGCCTCGATGAGCTCGCCACTGTAATAGAAGTCGAAGCCGATTGCACCAAACGTATAAGTAATATCATTGACCGTTATACGACTACCTCCGCACTGCGGATTAGCCTTTGGTTCGGACTGCGAGAAGCCTACATTGAATAGCGTGAAAAGGATGTCAGGGCGTTCGCTGATGTCGTAGCCTGCCCTGCGCCATTGCAGCATCGTCTGCCGAAGGATGCAGGCAGTGTAGATGTACGAATAGAGGTGGTTGCCGTAATCGACAAGGCGATTATAGCGCTCGTTGACATGGTCGTCGGTCTCAAAATCAAGCAGATGCTCGTAGGCTGGTCCCATATAAAAGACCGACGAGGTGTCGCGCAGATGCTCCTCCACCTGCATGGCCGTGGAGAGTTTGATACCATTAACACCATACGAGAACTGAGACTGCACAGACAGGGCCTTCATAGGTCCGAGGTAGCGTTTTATCTGTTCGCGCTTGGTGTTGAACAGTCGTATCTGCTCGCCGACAAGACATGAGGCTATCATTCGTGGCTCTACGCCGGTCAGACGCCCTGCCTCAGCAATCATCGACTTATCATGCTCCAACGAGGCCCGCAACGCCTCCCATTCCACGGTATTCATCCACGGCACCACGAGACCGCCCTGCTGCTGGCGCGTATTCTTCATCCGCGATATTAGCTCGCCAGAGAGACGGCGATAGCCGCTACCCTCATCGACGTAAAGCTCCGCTGCGGCAATCATCTTGTCAACCAGCATAGGGTCATTGCTCCGCTGAGCCGCCTGCATGATGAGGCGCGCATTGGCCGGATAATAACGGCTGAAGGCAATAAGTTTGGCGTACTGCTCCGCCCACATTTCTGACAGGACAGTGTCCGACACCTGCTTGCCTTTGAGCGACTGCATCTCCTCGACAGACATAAGGTAGCGGTAGTTCTTGTCCACCGCACCACTGTTGTTGGTAATGCCTGTTTGGTAGAGTAGCCATACGCCAATTATGGCTACGCCCGTGAGGGCGAAGCCATAAAGGACGATGTCATAAATCTTACGCCGCCATGACCGAAGCTGCCACCAGTCACTAAGCATTAAGCCAAGTCTCTTAACCATGCTATCTGTTCAAACAACGTTACATCCATCAAGATGAACACGATGGCTCCTGCAATGTAGCCAGCCAGCGCCAGCCATGAGATTTTCTTAAGATACCAGATGAAGTCTATCTTCTCCATACCCATGACGGCTACGCCAGCTGCAGAACCGATGATGAGCAGGCTACCACCCGTGCCGGCACAGTAGGCGAGGAACTCCCAGAAAGGATGGTTCGTGGCGAACATAGCGCCATCGCCCAAGGGGTACATACCCATGGCGGCAGCCACGAGCGGCACGTTGTCGATGATTGACGAAAGAACACCGATAATGAGGTCAATGATAAAGAAGCCGATAGGCTCGTCGCCAGCCTTGATGCCCATGAACGAAGTGTTGAGGCCATCGGCAAGCATGCCGAGTATGCCGCAAGTCTCTAGACATGCCACAGCCATCAGGATGCCGAGGAAAAAGAGCACCGACGGTGTATCTATATGTTCGAGGGTCTTGCTGGCAGTAGGCAGCACGCCGCTGTCCTCTGTCGAGTATTTGCGGCTGATAATCTCCGTGAGCACCCACAGCACGGCAACGCCAAAGAGCATGCCAAGATAGGGAGGCAGATGGGTGATGGTCTTGAAAACGGGGACAAAGACAAGTGCGCCAATGCCAACAAAGAAAATGAGGTTGCGCCACTTGGGTTCAATCTTCACACCACTGTAATGTATGTTTTTGTCTGGCTCGCCGAGCTCGCCTTTCAACATAGCGCCACAAATAGCCACAGGCACCACCATGCAAGCCAGTGAGGCAAAGAAGGTCTTGACCATGATGTTCACCGTAGTGACTTGACCACCAATCCAGAGCATGATGGTGGTGACATCTCCGATGGGGCTCCATGCACCGCCAGCGTTGGCGGCAAGGATGACCATACCGGCGAAGAGCCAACGCTCTTTCTGGTCAGTGATGAGCTTGCGCAGCAGGGCACACATGACGATTGCGGTAGTCATGTTGTCAAGGACTGCCGAGAAGAAGAAAGTGATGAAAGAGAGAATCCACAGCAGTTTGCGCTTGTTGCGCGTAGTGATGAGCTGCGTGATGATGCGGAAACCCTCATATTCATCAACAAGAGTCACGATAGTCATAGCACCCAGCAGAAAGAAAACGATTTCTGCCGTGGAGCCAAGGTGGTGGACAAGACTTCCCGAGAGGGCTGTGCGCCACTCCTCAGTGGACATGGCGGCACCGAAGTAGGACTGCGACAGGGCATAGATAGTCCACAGCACAACACCCAGAAGGAGAGCCGAGGCGGTTTTGTTTATTTTTAACGGATGTTCCAGAGCAATGCAGGCATAGCCCACAATGAATGCTGCAACAATAAAAACTAACATGATGTTTTAAAGGTTTTTTGAAGGTTATTAAAAGTGTAATTTGTTTCTCAGTAAATCAATTTTTTATCTAATAAAAAAACATGGCATTTGCCGTCTTTCGGTTCGTCCTCGTCCGACAAATGCCACGCCGATTATTTTCTCTTCTGCTGTTTCTGTTGCAACTCCTGCTGGCGCTGTGCCTCTTTCATCATAGCCTCCATGCGCGCTTGGAACTTGCTTTTCTTCTGCGGCTTATCCTTGCTCTTGATGTCGTAGGCTGCCATACGGGCACGCACCTTTTTCTCGCTGGTGAACTTGCGAATCAATATCATCTGCAGCATCGTGATGCTCAGCGACATGAAGTAATAGAGGTTGAGTGCCGCCGACTGGCTATTGAACAAGAACAACATCATAAACGGCATGAAATACATCATGAACTTCATGCCCGGCATATTCATCGTGCTGCCGTTGATGCGCATAGTGTACCATGTGTAGAAGAACTGCACGCCGAACATCAGCAGGCAGAAGAGCGACACATGGTCGCCATAGAGCGGAATATTGAAGCCTAAATCAAGGATAGAATCGTAGGTTGACAAGTCATTGCACCACAAGAACGGCTGCTGACGCAACTCTATGGATGCCGGGTAGAAACGGAACATAGCCCAAATGATTGGCAGCTGCAGCAGCAAAGGCAGGCATCCCGCCATAGGACTATAGCCGGCACGTTTCTGCAAACGGCTCATCTCCTGCTGTTTCTGCATGGCTTGGTCCGGATTGGGATATTTCTTGTTGATCACCTCCATCTCCGGACGCAGTATCTGCATTATCGCACTGCCCTGATAGGACTTGAACGTCAGCGGGAAAAGCACCAAACGAAGCAAGATGGTGAGTATGATGATGATGATGCCGTAGTTCCAATTAAACTGCTCAAGGAAGTTGAACACAGGTATGATGGCATAACGGCTAATCCACTGCGTCAGGAAGAAGCCCCATCCCAATGGAAGCATCCTTTCGTAGTGGTTGTGCATGGCACGCAGGTCGCGATATTTCGTGGGACCAAAATAAAAGTGCATCGGGATTGTGCTGTTGCCACCATTATAGGCAACGCCAATAACGCCATTCATATCGCACAAATAGTTGGCGCGCCCTTCGGCACTATTCGTAACCACGCCGAGGTCGGCATTCTCAAACAAGCTGTCGCATGCCAGTATAGCACAGAAGAACTGCTGCTTGAACGCCACCCACTCCACTTTCGTTTTTATGCTCTCGTTGTCATCACGCCCAATACGAAGATTATCCACACCATCCTTTGCTGGCTTGTAGTATATGCTGGAGTTGTTGCGCTCCATATCCTTGTTGGGGTTGCGGCTGTTTTTGCTGCCTTGGTCCACCTTCTCCTGACGGTTGAGAGCATTGTGCCAT
Organism: Bacteroidales bacterium; assembly: GCA_017451385.1. GTDB lineage: Bacteria > Bacteroidota > Bacteroidia > Bacteroidales > P3 > Colimorpha. The sequence continues at coordinate 30,450 of JAFSPS010000051.1, read as the reverse complement.
GTGAAATCAAGATTATCAAAATGACGCACCACACCATCAAGGTTACGGAAGTTGATGTCAAACCCGACCTCATAACTATCACCATAGAAAGTATAGAGGTATTCGAGGTAGCGGTTGTCGCTGACGCCAGTGCTGTCGCCCACATAAGCGCGCATGCTGACCGAGAGCGTGTCACCCTCTGCCAAAGGCTGTCCGGCACGCACCTTCTCCACCACAGCCTCATCGCCCACTAACGACGAGACAAACGAAAGATTTTTTGTCTCTATGGTAATATTGTCCTCGGTAGCAAAAAGCAGGCTCATGTTGTCGCGTGACGGCGTGATGAGTTGCAGCGGCATGCTGTCGTGCGTAGTGTAGTCGTTCAACACCACCTCGTCGATGCGGCCACCACGGTTGCAGAGTCTCACCATCATCTTACTGTTGCTGACAACAGTAGAAGAACTGTCTTCGCCAAAGGCATAGCCGAAGGCGCCAAGATTGACACGCTGACGCTTCGCCATATCGTTGATAGCCGTGCTGTCGCCCGCCATAGCCAACGAATCCGCCTCTCGCTTCAGCTCTGCCATCCGCTTGACATTCTCCACAGAGTCCATATAGGCTGCCACGGCAGAATCATGCTTGCGCTTCATCTCGGCTCGTTCCTCCTCCGAAGGAGAAATCCACCACATATATCCAACAAAGATGCCAAAAATCAGTATCAGTCCGATGATTGATTGCTTATTCATATCTCTAAATTAGCAATAGCGTCCTACGCCTTATATTTTGTTAAACATTCATTACCACATTCTTTGCTCTGGACAGCCCAAAACAAGAAAGATGCAAATTTATATTATTTTTTTGACATATACGGCATTAAAAAAACATCTCATTTTCATACGGCAAAAAACATATTGTGATAGACGTAGCATAACGAAGAGGGATTCAGTGAATGATAGCCGTGTCTGATAAAGCTCTTTCACAACATTGTGTTTGCGGACGACAAATACCATGCGACAGACTGCCGGCATCTGTTTTTTAGCCTTACAAGAAATCTTTGTTTGCTCTCACGAACAAAGCATCTTTGCGGACAATTATAGAATTAGCACCTCATTTAAGAAAAAAAAATGTACTTTTGCAAAATTATACATGACAAAAACAGTGTAACATGCGGAGATACTTTATCCTATTATCAATACTTGCCACAACGGTAATCAGTCTGTCGGCACAAACCCTCGCCGAAGACCGCGAGAGTCGTCTCTTCGGGTTCAAAAACAGCAAAGGCGGATGGTGCATCGAACCCCGTTTCCAACGTGCCACGCCGTTCCACGGCGAGAAACGCCTCTATTCCGTTGTGAAATATGATGGCTCATGGGGTTGCATCGACGACCGCGGCAACATGGTGGTGCGCAACATCTTCCCCTCACAGGAAGAAGCCGAGCTGGCTGGCAGCCAGTGGCAGGGCGCCGGCGAACCGGGCAAATGGCTCTACCCTGCCCTCAACCCCACGACACACCGCTGGGGCTATGTCAACTACTACGGCGAATGGAAGTTCCCTGCCGAATACCAAGACGCTGGTTTCTTCCTCGGCGAAGAGCCGCTATCCTTCGCCGCCATCAAGACGGACGAACGCTGGGGCTGCATTGATGCCAAAGGAATACTGATAATCAACAATGTATTCGACAGCCGCGAAGATGCCGAAGCGGCAGGCTTGCAATGGATTTCGGGACTCAACTACGAGACATGGCGCATGCCAGCCTCCAACGCCAAGACAGGCCAATATGGAGTTGTCAACTATTTAGGCCGCTGGATGCTGCCAGCCACCTACGAGAACATAGGACACTTCGGCAAAGACAACTTCCACGCCTACACGCAGGCAAAAATTGACGGCAGGTGGGGCAACATCGACCGCAACGGCAACATCATCAGCAAGTTCGTATTCTCTACGTGCGAAGAGGCTGCCGCCGCACTGTCGCAGATGGAGCATGGCCGCCGCATCAGCGACTGGCGTCTGCCTATGGACAACCCCGACCTCAAAACATGGGGGTGGGTGAACTACGAGGGCGAATGGGTGATACAGCCCGTCTATCAGGGTGCCACGCATTTCGCCAACGACACGGGCGACTTTGCCACCGTGAAAGTAGGCCGTTTCTGGGCAGCTATCGACAACGACGGATACCTCATCTCTCAACCCGTATTCCCTCTGTCTGAAAACGCATGGGCTGCGGGCAGCGAATGGGACCAGCACGCCAAAGCTGGCGAATGGCTGTTCCCCGTGATGGACACTATCACTCGTCAGTGGGGCTATGTGAACTACAAAGGCCAATGGGCCATACGTCCCACCCTCGAAGGCGCTCTTCAATTTGGCGGCAGCGGCCATGACCGCTTCGCTCCCGCCAAACGCGAAGGCAAATGGGGCTGCATGGACCACACCGGTCGCTTCGTAGTGCCTTATATCTATAATACCTCCGCCGATGCCTACGAACAAGGACGCCGCTGGGCGGGCAGACCTAAGTTCTAACAACCATATCCAACGTGATGGACTATCGGATAATCAATGGACACGTTGTTAACGAAGGACGTGTAGAAACACGCGAAGTGTGCATTAGCAACGGCCTTCTTGTAGAACATCTTGACAACAATAACGCAACAATAATCGATGCTTCGGGATGCTATGTGATGCCGGGTGTCATAGACACTCATGTCCATTTCCGCGAGCCCGGACTTACCGACAAGGCAGATATGCAGAGCGAGAGCCTCGCGGCTGCTCGAGGGGGGGTAACATCTATCATTGATATGCCCAACACCCTACCGCAGACCACATCCCTCGCCACGCTCGAAGAGAAAGAACAAATGGCGCGCGACCACTGCTGCGTGAACTACGGCTTCATGCTCGGCGCCACCAACGACAACATAGAGCAACTGCTTGCCGTTGAACCAACACGCTATGCTGCCATAAAACTATTCCTCGGCAGCAGCACAGGCAACATGCTGGTCAATGACGAGGAACGACTCGACACCCTCTTCCGGCAGGCACGCAAGATTATCGTGGCACACTGCGAGGAAGAGTCTATCATTCAATCCAACACCGCAGCACTACGCCCTCGCAATGAAGGCACCGCTGGGGAGACCGCAGCACTACACCCGCAGATACGCAGCAAAGAGGCATGCCTCGCCAGCACAAAGAAAGCCATAGAACGTGCACTTCGCTACGGCACCCGTTTCCACGTGGCACATATCACCACCGCCGAGGAGACGGCACTGCTCAGCAGCCATGCCACCGCCGACAAGCATATCACCGCCGAAGTGAGCCCCAACCACCTGCACTTCAGCAGCAACGACTATACACGTCTGGGCAACCTGATAAAATGCAACCCTGCCATAAAGGATGAGGAGACACGGCAGGCACTGCTGCAAGCACTCTTCGATGGCCGTATAGACAGCATAGCCACCGACCATGCGCCTCACACTCTGCAGTCGAAACAAAAGCCCTACTTCTCTGCACCCAGCGGCATACCATCTATCCAGCACTCCCTTCAAATGGTGATTGACGACACACTGCCACTCTTCCCCACCAACCGAGACGCCCATTTTGCGTTCATCGCAGAGAAGATGTGCCACAACCCAGCGACTATTTTCGGCCTTCACAAGCGCGGTTTTCTACGCAACGGCTACTATGCCGACATCGTGATTGTCGCCCCCGACGAGAGCGAAACAGTGACGAACGAAAGCCTGCTCTACAAATGCAAATGGAGCCCCATAGAAGGTGCTACGCTACACTCACGCATCAGAGCAACATTCATCAATGGAAACCTATTCGACGGAACAGGCAAAAAAGCCATGCCTCTCGAATACGAGAGATAGTAATAAAACAAACAATACACCAACCATCCCCTGCACGATGAAAGCCAGAGCCCTTTACACCTACACATTGCTACTCGTACTCTTTGCCGTATGCGGTAGCCTTAAGGCTGAGCCAATTGACCCTTACGACTTGCCTCAGAAGTCGCAAGATTTTATCCACAAAGCATTCTTCTACGCCATGCCAATAGCCGTAGAACGCTACAGCAACGGCTACGAGGTGATGATGAACGACAACAGCGTCATCGAACTCGACAAGAAAGGAGAGTGGGTCAACGTTACCTGCATGGAGGGCATACCAGAATCGGTGATACCCATGCCGATACGGGTATATATCAAACGGCGCTTTGAGAAGCAGGTAGTCACACGCATATCGCGTAGCAAGGATGGCTATCAGCTTGAAATGACAACGGGTGTAACACTCTCGTTCAACAAGAAGAACCAACTCATCAAGGTTGATTAGCGTCCTCATCGCGCTTCCCCCCATCGTCAATCTGCACACGAATACTCTCGGAGTGTATCTTCTCCAAAATCTCTTTGACAAACTGCTGGCTGAGCCCCAGCCGTTCGGCACGGGCAAGCCTGTCGGACAACAGGGCGTTCCATCGGCGGCTCTGCAACACCGGCAAATCATAACAACGTTTCACAGCCGCTATACTCTTGCTCAGCTGCATACGCTGGTGAAGCAACAGCAGCAGCTGCTCATCAACACCATCAATAGCCAGACGCAAATCGGCAAGGCGCTGCTCGGCGACAGCCTCGTCGTCGTGAGGCATACGCAGCATCTCCATGAGCGATGCAAACTGCGACGGCGATAGCTGCTGCTCGGCATCGGTAAGGGCCTCGCTCGGATTGTCGTGCACCTCAACCATCAAACCGTCAAAACCCATCGCCATCGCCATCGTTGCTATATGTCCGACCTTATCACTGTGGCCTGCTATATGCGACGGGTCGCATAGGATGGGCAAGTCGCCACGCAGACGACGCAACTCGATAGGTATGTCCCATAGCGGACTGTTGCGCAAACCACTATCGCGATAGGTGGCGAAACCACGGTGTACCGCCATGACGGATGCTACGCCGGCAGCCTCGAAACGCTCTATTGCGCCAATCCACGGCGCAACATCGGGCATAGGCGCATTCTTCACCAACACAGGGATGCCACATCCTTTGAGGGCTTGTGCCACCTCGCCGACAGAGAACGGGTCGGCGGTGGTGCGCGCACCTATCCATACGGCATCAATGCCATAACTCATCGCCAGCTCCACATGTCGAGGACGCGCCACCTCGCAGCAGAAACGCCAGTCGGGGTGTCGCTGCTTGATTTCGGCAATCCATGCAAGAGCCGCCTCCCCCATGCCCTCAAAACCACCCGGACGTGTGCGCGGCTTCCAGACACCACAACGTATCATAACCACATGGGGAATTGACATCACGTCAGATGCCGACCGCTCCAACTGGCTGCAACTCTCGGCACTACAAGGACCAGCAACGACAAAAGGCTTTTGCATTGGCTCCATTTTTCTCTCTCATCACATCTCAAAAAGATGGGGCCACCAATCAGCAGACAGCCCCATCTTGTTCTTTTTCATTCGTATATTCCTAAAAGAGACCTTCGAGGACTTTGTCATCTACAAGGTTCGGCATCGTGACTTTGAGGTCATGATTTTGCTCCATAGCACGGCGTATGGCAAACATAGCGCCCTCGTTGCGTGCCCAGCTGCGACGGCTTATGCCGTTGTTGACATCCCAGAAGAGCATCATGCGCAGACGACGGTCGCAGTCGTCACTGCCATCAAGCACCATGCCGAAACCGCCATTCACAACCTCACCCCAGCCTACGCCGCCACCATTGTGGATAGACACCCATGTGGCGCCGCGGAAACTGTCGCCTATTACGTTCTGTACCGCCATATCGGCACAACGGTTGCTCCCGTCATAGATATTGCTTGTCTCGCGGAAGGGGCTGTCGGTACCGCTGACATCGTGGTGGTCGCGACCGAGAACTATCGGCGCACTGATTTCGCCACGGCGGATAGCCTCATTGAAGCGGGCGGCAATCTTAGTACGTCCTTCGCAGTCGGCATACAGGATGCGGGCCTGCGAGCCCACGACGAGGTGGTTCTCCTTAGCCCCGCGAATCCACTGTATGTTGTCGCGCATCTGCTGCTGTATCTCGGCAGGAGAGTGCGCTGCAATCTCGTCAAGCACCTCCATAGCAATGTGGTCGCTCTTGTCGAGGTCGTCAGCGCGCCCGCTGGTACACACCCAACGGAAAGGTCCGAAACCATAGTCAAAACACATGGGGCCCATGATGTCTTGAACATACGAGGGGTAGCGGAACGCCGTATGGTCGTCGTTCCAGATGTCGGCACCGGCACGGCTGCTCTCCAAGAGGAAGGCGTTGCCATAGTCGAAGAAGTACATGCCGCGAGCGGTGAGCTTATTGACGGCAGCCACATGGCGGCGCAGACTCTCCTGCACGCGTTCACGGAACAATTCAGGCTGCTCAGCCATCATGCTCTTCGATGCTTCAAACGACTGTCCTACGGGGTAGTAGCCGCCAGCCCACGGATTGTGGAGCGAGGTCTGGTCGCTACCAAGGTCCACCTGTATGCCATGCTCGGCACAGTACTCCCAGAGGTCCACCACATTGCCCTGATAGGCAAACGAGCGAGCCTGCTTGGCGGCACGCGCCTTGCCTACGGCGGCAAACAGCTCGTCGAGGTCGGCATGCACCTCGTCCACCCATCCCTGCTCGTAGCGCTTCTGAGTGGCAGCAGGGTTTATCTCGGCAGTGATAGAGACCACGCCGGCTATATTTCCAGCCTTGGGCTGTGCACCACTCATGCCGCCCAGACCTGCCGTGATGAACAGCTTGCCTGCCGTGCCACCGCCCAATTTGCGTGCCGCATTGAGCACCGTGATGGTAGTGCCATGCACTATGCCCTGCGGACCTATATACATATAGCTACCTGCTGTCATCTGGCCGTACTGTGTCACACCGAGAGCATTGTAACGCTCCCAGTCGTCGGGCTTGCTATAGTTGGGTATCATCATACCGTTGGTGACCACGACACGCGGAGCATCCTTGTGCGACGGGTAGAGCCCCATCGGATGACCGCTATACATAACGAGCGTCTGTTCGTCGGTCATCTCGCTGAGATATTTCATCACAAGGCGGTACTGCGCCCAATTCTGGAACACTGCGCCATTGCCACCATAGGTTATGAGCTCATGCGGATGCTGTGCTACAGCCGGGTCGAGGTTGTTCTGTATCATCAGCATGATGGCTGCAGCCTGACGCGAACGAGCCGGATACTGTTCTATCGGGCGTGCATACATCTTGTAGGTAGGACGCAGACGATACATATAGATGCGACCATAGCGGTGCAACTCTTCGGCAAATTCTGGAGCCAACATAGCGTGGTCCTTAGGGTCAAAGTAGCGCAAGGCATTGCGTATGGCAAGCTCTTTTTCCGCCTTTGTGAGGATGTCTTTACGCTTAGGGGCGTGATTTACCGTAGGGTCATAGGGTTGGGGGGATGGCAAGGGATTGGGGATGCCTTGTCTCAATTCGTTCTGAAATTCTTCAAGGGTCATGTTATATTGTGATTTGTGAGATGTATATCATGAATGGCAGGCAAAATTACAAAAAAAAGTCCATACTACTCTTTTTTCTTTCTCTCTGTCCGCACAACACAGCATCCTATCCGCTCTATCAGCTGAGCATATGCATGTTTTATGGTGTTATGTATAAAATAGCTTACTTATTATGAACGGCCTGAAAGGCAACAACGCATATAGCCCAAGTCATCGCCTTGGGGATATGTTGCCAAGTCTTCATGCCCTGAAAGGACAAAAGCATGAGCCCTCCGTTTATGTAGCTTATTTTTTGCCACTTGCCTATATGCGATAGCGAGATAGTCTCTATTCGCAGCAAGCCATCTCTACTTCTCCACAACCTCGTCAAAGTGCTCCTTGCCCCAGTCTATGAGTATGCTGATGGCAGGTATCAACGACTTCCCCGTCTCTGTTAACGAATACTCCACGCGGGGTGGAACTTCAGGATATACTTCGCGATGGACGAGGTGACTCTGCTCCAAATGCTTAAGCGTCGCCGAGAGCATCTTCTGCGAACAATCAGTCATAAGCCGTCGCAATTCATTAAATCGCAATATGCCGTTTTCGCTCGTGTGTAGCGAATATAATACGAGCATCGACCATTTGTCGCCGAAACGACTGATAACATGCCTAATGGGACACGTCAGATATTCTGATTTCTTATCTATCATAAGCTGTCATTGTTTTCGTTTTACTTCGTAAGTGTGTTTTCGTTTGTTTTTTCTACACCTTACATGGCTGAATATCGACAATTCAAAAAAATTTACCATTTCTTTTTTTCTCTAAGTACTGACATCATTTCACCACGCCACATTCTTATTTTTGTCACAAAAGTAGCAAAAAGTTACCTTGTTACACTTTTATACTATGTTAATATATGTTAAAGTCTTTTTTTGACTGATATGGATTCACCGCATTTCCTACATTTTGGTTACTCTGGCACCTTCTTGTGCCTTCTTGTACGGATAGTTTTATTCAACTACCTTTGCATCGTCAAAAAAAGAATACAACACCAACGTCCTTGAAATAATACCACCCGATGACTACCCTCCAATCCCTGTCTCGCATCAATATCTTCCAATTATTCAACATAAAAATAAAAAAAAATGAAAAAAGTATTTTTTGCAATGATGGTTGCAGCACTTATGATGAGCTGTAACAACAACGCTCAACAGCAAACCAACAATGCCGATGAAGCGGATGCTACTCTGACGGGTGCTTTCTCCACCTACGACATGGATGGCTTCAGACTACATGTCTATAACTCCAACGATGTGATGGCTGATGCAAGCTACATCATCGAAGGGCAGGACACCCTTATCGTGATGGAATACCCGCTCTTCAAGGTCAATGCTGCCGAGTTTACCGATTATATCAATCAATTAGGCAAACCCGTTGAGATTGATATTACCGACTATCACTTGGGTGGCAGCGACAAATTGCCGTTGACGATGCCCGAAGGCATGCCTGCCTTTATCGAAGGTCCTGTATATAGCGGCATGATGAAGCAGTTCGCAGAGCAATTCGGCGAGACGATGGTCGATTTACCCACACAAAAAGCCTCGGAGGTTCCTTTTGGACAGACACAAAGATGGAATGGCATCGACTTCCGTTTCGAGCATGGTGCTACGAGCGATTTCCCCGGCGCATCAATTATTATTGGTAGCCAAGTGTACTACACCCATTGGACTCCCTCCGAATCGCATGTGAGCCCCCTTCAGGTGGGTAGCAGAGCGGCTGTCGAGGCTGAGCTACTCGAAGCGCAAAAGGCTCTTTCTTCTGGTGCCAAGTATTTCATTGGTGGCCATGGCGGATTGGCACAGAAAGAACAGGTGGAGTTCAAGATTGCCTATCTGCAAAAAGTGAAGGAACTGGTTTCCTCTCACAAGGACGCCGCTTCTTTTGCCGAGGCTTTGCAGTCTGCCTACCCCGGTCTGGCTGGCGATGTCAATGCACTGGCTCAAGCTTTGTATCAAAAATAAGCGAGATGAATAGACTTGATAATCTTGATACTATCATCCGTTATCTGATGGCTGACCTATGCGTCAGCCATCAGATTTCTTCTACGCTTGAAGGTCGTCAACGCCTTATGCGTGCCCTGATGAATATCTGGCAACCAAAAGCTATCAGCCATGACTTCTTGGCAGCTCAGGATGCCGAGCTCCGTATGCAATGCGAAGAAAAGGGGGTTGTCGAGCCCCACGACGAAGGGCTGTCCATCTGGCAAGGTGATATAACCCGCCTGAAAGTAGATGCCATCGTCAATGCAGCCAACGCACAAGCTCTGGGTTGCTGGCAACCCCTCCACAACTGCATCGACAACTGCATACACTCCGCCGCTGGCATTCAACTGCGCAAGGAGTGCCACGACCTCATGCAGGGAAGGCTTTTGCTCACGGGCGATGCCATCATCACAAAAGGCTACAATCTGCCAGCTAAACACGTAATCCATACCGTTGGTCCCATCATCCACAGCGGCATGCCTACCCCCGAACAGGAGGAACAACTATCGCATTGCTACACATCATGCCTCGACCTCGCTGAACAAAACGGCTTGGTAAGCATCGCTTTCTGTTGCATCTCTACTGGTGTCTTCCACTTCCCGAGCCAGAGGGCTGCCGAAATAGCGGTAGAGGCAGTCAACAATTACAACAAACATTCACTTAAAACAATTATATTCAATGTCTTCCTCGATAAAGACCGCGATATCTACAAGCAATTACTCCAACCGGCTTGCTGAATTGAAAAATCTAATATCTGATGCTGATTGCATCTTGTTGGGTGCAGGCTCCGGACTATCGTCTGCAGCAGGGCTCGACTATGCCGGCGACGACTTCCGCCGAGAGTTCTGCCAATGGATTGAGCGCTACGGTTTCACCGACCTCTACACCTCGTCATTCTATTCCTTCAAAACGGCAGAAGAACGGTGGGCTTATTGGGCTAAGCACATCTGGTTCTGCCGCTACCGTACAGGGGCTCTGCCTCTCTACCGACGTCTGCTGCATCTGGTAGCACACAAAGAGCACTTCGTCATCACGACCAATGTCGATGGACAGTTCGAAAAAGCTGGCTTCGACACCCAGCGAATTTTTGCTACGCAGGGTGACTACGGCTTCTTCCAACCCTCGTCGGGACAGCCCAAGCAACTGTATCACAACAAGCATTGGGTAGAGCAAGTGTTGCCCGTCATCAATGATTGCCGCATCCCCACGGAACTTATCCCTCATACACCCGACGGACAGACTGTCGCCGTCAACCTGCGTTGCGACGACACTTTCGTCGAAGATAGCCATTGGCACCGTCAAGCACAACGCTACAATGACTTTGTACGCTCCGCAGCCAACCGGAAACTCCTTCTCTTAGAATTTGGCGTAGGCTTCAACACTCCCACCATCATACGTATCCCCTTTGAGCAGATGTCTGCCCACTTCCCCACAACAACCCTTGTCCGATTCAACCGCGACTATCCGCAGATGCTGACCAAGGATGTCAGCAGATACCTTGCATTCTCTGAAAACCTTGACGACATTTTCTTGCATTTGTAAGCAGTGTTCCACCATCGGCTCACAGGAACCATTAAACATTCCGACATTTCAAGTCATAAGTAAGTGAGTAAATTTAGTATTTATAATATAAAATATATTGATAGTGAGTAATCGTGTAAAAAAGCTCACCTATAGCAAACGGTCTGAAAGGCCACAAAGCATATAGCCCAAGGCATCGCCTTGGGGATATGTTGCCAAGTCTTCATGCCCTGAAAGGGCAAAATGCATGAAACCGCCGTTTATGTAGTTTATTTCTGACTAATTACTTATATATTCATTCATAGCGGTTTCAACAACCATAGGAAAGATACAAGCATCTTTAACCTAAAAAAAGAGTATCTTTGCAAACAGATAAAAAAAACAAGGAACACTGAACGCACCATAAATCAGCCGTATTGCTCATTGCCTACACTTCATGAAAAGGATTTGCACAAGCGAACTACTACCTACGAGAGAGACAATCTGCCATTATCCGACACTGTAAAACACAACCTACGGAGAGAATGAAGCACGGCAAAAGTATAGTGATGTTATTTTTTTTGCTGTCATTGTGCCAGATAGCACTCGGACAGAAACGCTATAACGTGCAATTCAATCTAAGCAACGGATACATACTCAACACTTTCGATACACGCAACGAAATGATGGAGTCGTATATGTTCCCCGAGGCAGGATGGCGCATCGGCTACAATACGCAACCGGAGGACAGCAACATCTATGCCCGTGCTTTCGGTTATCCTGTGATTGGCTTAGCCGTCACCTATAGCGGCCTCGGCATAGTGCCTTACAGCGGAAAATCAACCCTCGACAATATTGTATCGACATACGGCTTTTTCGAACGTGACCTGTTGCGCACCTCGCATTTCTTTCTGGGCTACGACCTTGGCATAGGCTTAGGATTCAACACAAGCGTCTATAATCCCAACGACAACCCGTTGAACTTGAATTTCAGCTCTCCACTGCTCATCTACATCCGATTGGGTGCCAAGGGCAAATATCGTCTCAACGAGCATCTCGAGCTAAACGCCTCTGCTGCCTTTGCTCACTACTCCACAGGACGGTTAGCCTACCCAAACAACGGACTCAACAGCATGGTTTTGGAGTTAGGCATGCGCTACGACTTCTCCTCTAAGCCCCAGAAAGAACATTTCGCCAACTACGAGCGCACTAAGCCCTCCCTGTTTGGGGAGATATATTACGGCGGCGGCATGCACCGCTGCAGACAAGAGTGGATGGTCTATAACACCACACATCCGTGGGCAAGCTACACTGCGGGAGCCAACATCAATCTGCGCTACCTTCCACACATGTCCACCGGCATCGGCTTCGATGTTTTCTACGACACCAAGGGATTCCTGAGCCGCATAGAGCATGTGGAGCGTGTGCTTTATGGTGACGAAGCCGTTGATAATGGCCCTGGCTACAAAAAGAGAAGCTACGGCATCTGCCTCATGTAACAGTTCCACTATGGCAACTTCACACTATTCGGCAGCTACGGCATCTATGTTTATCGCCACATAGGCCTCCACGAACAGGAAGGTGCCACCTACCAGCGCGCAGGCATCAAATATGTCTTCCCTCGTTTGGCCAATGTGTTTGTCGCCATCGACTGCAAGGCGCATCATTTCTCTCATGCCGCTCTCATAGAGTTCACCACAGGCATACGCCTATAAGGCCCCCACACCCCTACTGCAACAGAGAAACATTACCGCAAAAGCGCTTCCTCTTCAGTCGAGAACATTGTGAAGCACCTCGTGCGATTTGAAGTTCTTGAAATCCGACAGATGTATCTGATAGTAGCTGATGAGCGACGCAAGAAGTTCGAGACGCTGCTCGCGAGGAGCCCTAACATCCTGCCCTTCGCTGTTGTCGAGATAGGCGTGGAGTAGCTGCGACTGATAGGCTGAGAGCTGCGAAGCAGCCGCTGGCGCCGATTGGAAACAGCCCTCGGAAAGATTAAAGTAGGGCGTTGAAGTGCTATAGTTGTCAAGCGGCTCTATGCCCAGTTGTCTCGACAGCCCTATCAAGAATGTCAACGGATAGGAGGCCACCGCCTGCTGCTCGTTGTCCAACTGCTCCATAGAATGTACAACGTAATCAAACAGCTCAGGTGTAGGGTCGTCGGCACGCAGACTTTTATACAATGCCTCGCTGGCAAAAAAACGGATGGCGGTCTTTTCGGGTTGCGTGTCGAGTGTGCGCCACTGCTGCGCAGGACGCATCTCTTTGATAAAGTTGATGTCACGCGGCTTAGTATATACCACCATGTCAAGGTACGACAGCGGCTGCAACAGGTTTTGCTTGGTGCGTCCTTTGGGCGTTCGCACGCCTTTCACTATATAAGAGCGCACACCAAGCTGCCTTGTGAAAATACGTGCTATCACCGAGGTCTCACCATACAGCGTGGTATGAAGCACAAGTCCTGTGGTCTGCTGCGTCATGGCTATCTTATCACGAGTATTTTTGCCACCGACCGGTTGCCCCCTTCGCTGTCGGACGCGAAGACATAATAGACGCCGCCAGCCACACGCTCTCCGCTGTTGGTACGCCCATTCCAGATGGCCTGACCACCATCGGCAGTAGTGGTGAAGACCACATGCCCTGCAGCATCGGTGATATGAATCAAAGCATTGTTGGTAAGGTTCTTGACAGCTATAGGTCCCTCATAGTCGGGTCGCACAGGATTGGGGAAAGCATAGGCGTTGCCCGATGTAAGCGTTGTGCCGTAGGTGGAGGTTGACCGGTAGCCTACGATGCCATAGTCGGTGCCTATAAAGACCTCGCCGGAGCGTGGCTGCACGCAGATATAGACTATCTTGTTGGACGGCAACGGACTGTTATCTGCCGTGAAATGCTGCAACTCCTCTAACCCCGTAGCCGAAAGCAGGTAAACGCCACCCGTGGCAGTGCCTACCCACTTGCGATTGGCCCCATCCACAGCTATGCAGGTTACCTCCTCATAGGCCATCAGATACTCCACAAATTCACCATTGCTGATTACTATATTGGAGCAATTGACCGGCGACAGCTCTCCGTTGCCACCATTGGCGAAAGCCCTATGCCCGTCAAAGATTATTTTAATGCCTTTGTCCGTGCCTATCCAGATGTCGCCACTACGGTCCTGTGTCATGCAGTTTATACGTCCTGTCTCCAAGCGACTGCCATTGTTGGCATTGACGTATGCCTTGCGACTTCTGCCGTCATGAACAAAGATGCGATTGCTTCGTCCGCAGAACCATTTATAGCCCGTAACGCTATCGCATACAAGCTTGTCCACCTCGTTGTCGCCCACCATCGACTGCGTCTCGTAGGAATGCCATGAACCATCACTGCGTCGCTCAACAAGTGCGTTGACTGCCAGCGAATTGGTAGCCCACAACGTGCCTTCTCTGTCAAATGCCACAGCAGCCGTACGCACATGATGCCAGCCTTCCATAGTCAGCGCCACGATGGCTCCATTGCTGTTGCTATCATCATACAGGGCCGTAACGACATCGTCTTCTATCAACGCGATGCCATTGCCCCAAGATGCTGCCGCCATCTGGCTTGGATTAGTGGGATTGACTGCCACTTGCAGATAATCATATATCTTTCGCCCCGAACGATTGTCAATGTTATGCCACCCATTTTTATCGTAGTAGCAGATAGAGTTCTGTATTCCGAGATTTGTGTTTGTCGTTGTTTTCCCTCCCGGACAGATGTATGTCTTGTCGTTGAACGCCGTAATGCTATACACATTGTCCGAACTCAACCCTTCGGGATTATAGGTCTTGTCGCGTCCCTTGCTGTCAAACTTGACGAGGCCTGCCCATGTGTGGCCAACCCACAACGCGCCACCCTTATCACATACGGCATCATTAAGTTGCATATCACCCCATGTGAACTTGTCGCGGCTATAGGCAAGCTCGTACGATGCATCATAGACATCCACATGGTCATAATAGGTCACGGCTGTATATCCGTAGCGGCATCGCACCGAGATGATTTCACCACCTGCCACAGGGATGTAGTCGCCGCCACTGCTGCGCCTAAACAACGAGTAGGTCGAACCCTCCTCTTGCACCAGTGCCAGCAAGGCGTCACCGTTGAGTTGCAACTGTCGGATAGCGCGTCCCGCGAGGAGCGAGCTGACATCGCGTTGCCAGCGGTCGGAGATATTGGGGAAACGGTTGTCGCGGTCTATGGTATAGAGACCATCGGCAGTAGCAGCATATATGGTGCTGCCGTCTATCGCTACGGCATAGACGGCAGAAGATACCTCATCCGTCGTTATCTGGCAACTTGTCTCTATCTCGTGACGCACCAAATCGACTATCACCAACCCCGCCCCTGTGGCCAGATAGGCATGCTTCTTATAGAATGCAATGTCGTATATCTGCTTGTTGCCTGCCATGGTGCTACGTTTCAAATCGCCTACATTATAGAGTCTGTCGTCCTGAACAATGTCTATATTGGCGTTGCCGTATGCGACAACGAGGCTGCGTGTAGTGCTGTCATAGGCTATGGTGCTGACACCCACGTCAGACAGTTTTTTGTTGCACTTGCTCATCCTCCACACGGCATCCTCGTCAATGTCGTAGTATCCCACAGCGTTATTATAGGCGGCATAAACGCGTCCATTGCCAAAATCCACACGCTTGGCATTCTCATACGAGAAATGGTCACGCCATTCGCCTATGGCGACTTGTGCGGCTGCACAGTGCGACAGCAGAAGCAGCAGGACGACGAGAGGTGTCAGGGGCAATGACGACCTTATTGCTGCTCTTCGCGAACAAAAAAGGCCTGATATAAAATGATGATTATCCATGTTATCAAGACATTCAGGAGTATGGAGAACAGTAGATGCCATATATTGTGAAAAGAGAATGACTCAACAAGGATGTAGGATATATAGAACACCAACAGGAGTATCAGCGAATAAATGGAAAAGAGTTGGAAATTGGGTGCATGAATACTTGGACGTGCTATAACTATAGGCTCATTGCGCAACAGGATGCGGTCGCCTATAAGCAGCCGCGCCATGCCCAACATGGTAAAAGCAAAGGTCTGGAAACCCAGCATATTAGTAGTTATATCCAGCAACAAACCCGTAGCAAAAGAGACCAGAAGCAACGGGATGCGACTCATATTGGTCGGCAGCATCAGGATGAAAAGGACACATATATTAGGCACTATCAGGCTGCTCAACGTAATGTTGTTGAGCACTATCATCTGAAAGAGGAATAGCACGACAAAGCGCACTATATTTTGAAATACGATGTTTTTCACCCTGATATTGTGTTTTTTTATGCCATATTTTGTTTTCTCTCTGTCGTAATAGGCTTCACAGCCATGCCTCATTGCGTAGCAGCCATGAGGCTGTCCTGCTCGATGGCGAACTTGTTATGTATAACATACACGTTCTGCAGATGATTGAACTCTGTCGAGAGACGCATACTTATAGTATAAAAACCACTTCCCGGTATAGGCTTAGCCTCTTCGACAAAACCTGCCATGATGCCCTTGGGGAACGCCGGGTCCTGTCCCGAGGTGATGATGGTGTCGCCTTTCGACAGCCTGTGTGTGGTGGGGATGTCATTGACTGTGGCATAGCGGTAGTTGCCTCCCTCCCACGAGAGAGTTCCGTTGATGCCTGTACGCATCACCTTCACGCTGTTGCGACTGTCGGGATGAAGCACCGTCATCACCGTGGCGAAGTTCTTACTCACATTAGCAACCACGCCCACAATGCCCTGTGGCGAGATGACAGCCATATCTGGCGCAACGCCATGCCTGCTGCCCTTGTTTATCATTATATAGTTGGCAGGATTGTCCCACGACGATTTTATCACCGTAGCGGTGATATAGCTATAATTCTGCTTGTATATCGTGTCGTTACACTGAAAGACGGCATTGTCATAACTGATATATGATTCGGCTATATGCCGGCGCAACATGGCATTCTCCTCCGCCAAAACCTTATTTTCATGTCGCAAGCCGAAGTATTGAGTAACTCCTGACGTTATCTTGAAGACATTGCCTGCCAAGACATTACCCCAACTGACAATACGCGACTGCTGATAGTAGGTCTGTTGCGTTATCATCAGCACAGAAATAGCTATAAGCAACAAAAAAACAATCACATAATCGTTCCGTCGTAATATCTCCAATAGCCTTTTCATCTGACGTCTGTTGCTGGTATATTATCCAAGGAACTGCTCAATAACACGGCGTGCCTCCGCAACGGCAGCATCAAGGTCGTCATTTACTATGGTAACATCAAAATTACCACTCTCCTGCAACTCGCGCTCACTACGTTCAAGACGACGCGCGATGGACTCCTCGCTGTCGGTGCCACGACTGCGCAGACGCTGCTCAAGCACCTCGACGCTGGGCGGCATCACGAAGATGGAAAGGGCTGCATCGCCAAAATAACGCTTCAGGTTCTTGCCGCCATTGACATCCACGTCAAACACTATCACCTTGCCATTATCCCAAATACGTTCAGGCTCAGACTTCAACGTGCCATAGCGCGTGCCCTCGTACACCTCCTCCCATTCCAGAAAATCATCAGCAGCCACATGCTGGGCAAACTCCTCATTCGTCATGAAATAGTAGTCCTCTCCATGTGTCTCCCCTGCGCGCGGACGACGTGAGGTGGCTGAGATGGAGAAATCAAAGCAGTCAAAATGCTGCATCAGTCGTTTGATGATTGTTGTCTTGCCGCATCCCGAAGGGGCCGAGAACAATATTGCCTTGCCTGTTTTCATCTTGTTAGACCGTTTGTTGCCAATTACCATTTAGTCCCATAGAGTATCTTTCAAAACTTTCTGTCAAAGATTGAATAGAACGTCTGCACCGTCACCGACTCGTTGTTCCACTGATTTTCTTGCGCTATCATGCGGACGTGCTCCAGAGCCTCCTGTCTGTCACTAATGGCATTGAGACGAAGGATGAAATCGTTGTATGCCTTCATGTTGCCGTGAAACAGCTCCGACATGAAGCTGAATTTGTCGTTGATATTGATTACGGTGCGCAGGTCGCTCACCTTGCTATGCCTCACGCGTGTTGCCAGCTGTTCTGCCACCGACTCTGCTCCTACCAGCTTCTCGCCTATCGTCTTGGGGGCATTGTCCTCCGTCTTACGCAGCAAGTCACGCAACGATGGTTTTTCTTCCTTCGGCGTCGTTGCAGCAGGCGTCGCCACCTCCTCTTTCGGCTCTTCAGGCTTCGCGGCAGGCGATGTCCGCACTTCAGCAGGCTCCGCCTCCTCGTCCATATCAAACAAGCTACCGAAGGGGTTATGCTCTATCTTGTCCATAACTGGCGGCAGACTCTCCACCTTTGGCTCGTCGGCCTCTGGCGGAGCGAAAAGGCTCTCATCTTTTTCATTCTCAGCCTTTGCCGACGTCTCCTCTTGCTCCGTATGGTGCGCCACGGGCTCTGCCTCTTTTGCGCTCTCATCGCTATTTGTCTCATCGTCAGCTGCCTGCAGTGTTTTAGCCTCTGCCGCCTCAATCTCTTCCTTTCCATTCTCAGGACGCATCGGGTTTGTCGTATCCACCGCAGCAGCCACTACCGTCGTCTCCACCGCAGCAGCAGCCACCACCTCTTCCGTCGTTTCTTTCGCTACCACTTCTTCATGAGCATCCTGTTCTCCTTCATCCGACACAAAACATGGCATCGGCATAGGCTCCTGAGCCGTAGTACTGGCAGCATCTACCTGCGGATGCTGGATAGCGGAGAGGACAAAAAACTCATAAATATCACGCAAATGTCCTTTGACAATATCTGCCTCTATAGCAGGCATGGCATCCTCATTGGTGAGGATATACTCTATCTGGTTTAGGAGCGAATTGACCTTCTCGAAGGTCGTGTTAGCCTTTGGCATAGACTGCATCTCGTTTTTTATTTTATTTTACTGTGTATAAATACGATAACAAACACCACAAACAGTGTATAACTTTTGTAAAATTACATTTTTACCTCAATATACCCGACCTTACAACACCATACTTTTCAAACAATATGAGTTAATAACTCCCATTGTCCTTATGCCGTAGCTTTCTGGCATAGGCAAAGAGGGCAATCCATCCAAGCAAAGCCCCCGTAGCGTTAGCCACCATATCCGTAAGGTCGAAGCCGCGATAAGGCAACACATACTGCGTAGCCTCAAGACCAGCACCTACCAACAGCGTCAGCACCAGCCATAGCCATCGACGCCCTGGCAGCAACACCGACCATGCCAACGCACACGGCACATATATCGCAAGGTGCAGCAAATGGTCAAGGCGGAAGCCAAAGACCATCTTGTTCAGATGTATTCCGCCCAAAGGCATCCACATCGCTACGGCTAAACCAATGAAGTATAACGCCGCCGCTATCCTTTGTTTTTTCTTATTCGCTAAATTCATGGTGCAAAGATACTCTTATTAGAACAATCACGACAAGCAAAATTTAGCCCCTCTTTTATAATTTATCAGCACGCCAAACGTTTATATCATATCAGCAATACAACAACAAGAAAGACATGCTAAGAGAAGATACTGTTTTCGGCCCCATCCATTCGCGCCGACTGGGCAATTCGCTGGGGATGAATCTGCTGCCCACCAAAGGCAAATTCTGCAATTTCGACTGCATCTACTGCGAATGTGGATGGAACCGCGACGGACGCGACGACCACTACCTGCCCAATGCCGCCGAAGTGCGCAAAGCCTTAGAGGATAAACTCATAGAGTGTCAAGCCAATGGCACGCCAATAGACTCTATCACCTTCAGCGGCGATGGCGAAGGGACGCTCAACCCCGATTTTCCTCAAATCATCGACGACACCCTCGCCCTGCGAGACAAGTACTACCCGCAAGCCAAAGTGTCGGTGCTCAGCAACGCTACGCGTGCCCATATACCCGAAATATTCCATGCCCTCACCAAGGTGGACAACCCCATCATGAAAATTGACGCACCCACCAACGAGCTGATTGCCAAGATAAACCATCCCGCGGCAGGCTATGACATCGCCCGTGTTGTTGATGCTCTGATGCAGTTCAAAGGCGACTTCGTATTGCAGACCATGATGCTGCGCAGCAAGGACTTCGACTCTGCCGCCCCCGAGGTGCTGAACGGATGGATGGAGATAGTGCGCCGCCTGCGTCCTCGCGAGGTGATGGTATATACCATCGACCGTCCCACCCCAGAGGAAGGACTGCAGAAATACACCGAAGAGCAGATGCGCCAGATGGTCCAGCCGCTCATCGACGAAGGCTTCAAAATCCAGATAAAAGGATGAAAAAACATCAAAAGTGAAATGTCAATCAAATGACGTTTCACTTTTTTTTACGACATTCTACCACATCTCACTAACGGAAGGCAGAGTATCCTATCGCCCCGCCTTCCGTTTTTTGGGTGGAAGCATACAACATGTGAGATAATATATTGTGTGCATCACAATATTTTTTGTTTTTTTAAGTTTTAGAATAGATACGCCATATATAACGCAACACATAAGCAATATGCACAAGATAATTACCACAGCCCTCCTATTCTTCGTAGTCCTCCTGTCGGGATGTCTCTCCAGCCGTGAGGCACAGAACAAATATGGTCTGGTGATGAGCGAGGAAGAGGCGCGTGCCAAAGCCGAGAGCGACGAGGCGGCAGCACGCATGGAGGAGGAAGAAACTGGCAGACGCTCAAAAAAACATCAGCAACAAGCCAACGAAGAGAGACAGCAAAGCAACATCAGCAACCCGCTTATCGCTGAAGAGCAATTTGACAATGCCGCCCCTGCCGACACGCTGGACCTTGCCATCATCAACTATGTGGTGCGAGGACGTGTGATAGGCGAGAACGGCAAACCCGTACAGGGAATACAAGTCATCATTCTCAACAACACCGTCGATGCCACGCCGGAGAACCTTAACCTCAGCGATGAGAGCATCCGCGAATATGTGGAGGCTGCCTCCGACACCACCGCCGTCGATGGCCGTTTCAAGGTCATGGCGCAGGACTATGAGGCGCCCTACATGCGACTCTTCATCCGCGACATCGACGGACCGTCGCACGGCAACTATATCAACGAGGTAGTGAACATCTACTTCGACGAGTCCGACCGCAAGAGTTACGGACACGGCTGGCGCCATGACGCAGTAGAGAAACGCGTGACACTGAAACCCAAGGTGCGCCGATAGCCTTTCAAAGTCCCAAAAGATTAAAAGCCTTATCCTCCCCCAAATGATAAGGCTTTCTTTTTGCCCTCTCACCATTAGACCATCCCCCGCCCTCCATTAGACCATCCCTCGCCCATCATTCACCCTCCATTCGCTCCAATCATTCCAAAACCTTTCGTCCCCCTTTCGTTCCCTTCGTAGTCGTAAAAAAACGTATTCAAAAAAACGTTCGTCCCTTTCGTTCCTTTCGTGGTCGTAAAAAACGTATTCAAAAGCCCTTCGTACCCTCTTCGTTCCTTTCGTGGTCGTAAATAAAAGTTCGTCCCACTTCGTTCCTTTCGTATTCGGAAAAATTTCGTATTCAAAAAGCCTTTCGTTCCACCCTTCGTTCCTTTCGTGGTCGTAAAAAAAAGTTCGTCCCACTTCGTTCCTTTCGTATTCGAAAAAAATTCGAATTCAAAAGGCCTTTCGTTCCACCCGTCGTTTCTTTCGTGGTCGTAAAAAAACGTTCGTCCACCCTTCGTTCCTTTCGTGGTCGTAAAAAAAAGTATTCAAAAAAACGTTCGTACCCTCTTCGTTCCTTTCGTGGTCGTAAACAAATAAAAGATATTTTTTGTCGTTCCAAGAAAAAGCGTATCTTTGCCGTCGCAAATGTGGACAGATTTGTTATGATTGCAACCACGAGAAAAAATGCTAAAACATTGTTTTTCCCAACAATCAGTATTCAAATCTTTGCGTTTTAATGCCAACCGAGGCGTGCGAGTGTCCTGCGCATTCCTCAAAGTAAACATTCAAAACTAAAAAGAAATGAGTTATTTTTTCACCTCGGAATCGGTCTCCAAAGGCCATCCCGACAAAATTGCAGACCAGATTAGCGACGCCATCCTCGACGAGTTCCTCCGTCAGGACCCCGAGTCGAAAGTAGCCTGTGAGACACTCGTCACCACGGGGTCCGTCATCCTCTCGGGCGAAGTGAAGAGCGAAGCCTATGTCGATTTGCAGAAGACCGCCCGCGACGTCATCAAGGCCATAGGCTACACCAAAGGCGAGTACAAATTTGAAGCCGAGTCCTGCGGCGTGATGTCCATGATACACGAACAGAGTGCCGACATCAACCGCGGCGTGGAGCGGCAGAACGACGACGAGCAAGGGGCTGGCGACCAAGGACTGATGTTCGGCTATGCTTGCCGCGAGACAGAGGACTATATGCCGCTGCCCATCGTGCTTTCGCACATCATGCTCATGCGCCTCGACGACATACGCCACGAAGGCAAGCTGATGACCTACCTGCGTCCTGACGCCAAAAGCCAATTCACGATAGAGTACTCCGACGAGGGACATCCGCAGCGCATAGACACCATAGTGCTCTCCACGCAGCATGACGAGTTCATCCTCCCTTCCGACAGGCTGACGCAGGACGATGCCGACGCACAGATGCTGGCGACCATCCGACAGGATGTCCTCGACATACTGCTTCCACGCCTCATCGCCTCGCTCTCCGCCGAGAACCAGCGGCTCTTCGATGCCGGCCTCTACGATGCCGAGCGCAACCCCCAAGGCTACAAACTCTTCGTCAACCCCACAGGCAAATTCGTCATCGGAGGCCCTCATGGCGACACGGGGCTGACGGGACGCAAAATCATAGTAGATACCTACGGCGGACGCGGAGCCCACGGCGGCGGTGCCTTCTCCGGCAAGGACTCCTCGAAAGTGGACCGCTCCGGAGCCTATGCCGCGCGCCATATAGCCAAGAACATGGTGGCGGCAGGCCTCTGCGACGAAGTGCTGGTGCAGGTGGCCTACGCCATCGGCGTGGCACAACCCGTAGGGCTCTATGTGAACACCTATGGCACGTCACGTGTAGCACTCAGCGACGGCGAGATAGCACGTCGCATACTGAAACTGTTCGACCTGCGTCCTTTCGCCATCGTGCAGCGTTTCGGGCTCAAGAACCCCATCTTCGCCCGCACCGCAGCCTACGGCCATTTCGGACGCACCCCCGTCAACGAAGAAGTAGAGACTACCGTCAACGGCAAAACGGAGAAAAAGATGGTAACGTTCTTCGCATGGGAGCGACTCGACTATGTAGATAAGATAAAGAAAGAGTTTGGGATAGCGAAGTAGATGGTAAGAGGTTTAAGAGTTTTAGATGTCAAGAGGTTAAGACTTTAAGAGATGTTAGATGTCATGAGATTAAGATTTTAAGAAAAGTTAGATGTCATGAGATTAAGACTTTAAGAGATGTTAGATGTCATGAGGTTAAGATTTTAAGAAAAGTTAGAGGTCAAGAGGTTAAGACTTTAAGAGATGTTAGATGTCATGAGATTAAGATTTTAAGAAAAGTTAGATGTCATGTGGTTAAGATTTTAAGAAAAGTTAGATGTCATGAGGTTAAGATTTTAAGAAAAGATAGATGTCAAGAGAGTAAGATTATAAGAGATGTTAGATGTCATGAGGTTAAGATTTTAAGAAAAGTTAGATGTCACGAGGTTAAGATTTTAAGAAAAGTTTGATGTCATGAGGTTAAGATTTTAAGAGATGTTAGATGTCATGAGATTAAGATTTTAAGGGAATAAATGTTACCGAGAGCCTCATTTGTCAATTCACTATTCACAAACCACTATTCACAATTCACTATTCACCATTCACTATTCACTATTCACAATCCACTATTCACAATTCACTATTCACTACAAGAACTATTCACACAAAAAACAAAAAACAATAATGACCAAGCTAAGTGTAAACATCAATAAGGTCGCCACCATACGCAATGCCCGTGGCGGCAATATGCCCGATGTCGTAAAATTCGCTCTCGACTGCGAGCGTTTCGGTGCCCATGGCATCACCGTCCATCCGCGTCCCGACGAGCGCCATATACGCTATCAGGATGTGCGCGACCTTAAGCCCGTACTCACCGAGGAGTTCAACATCGAAGGCAACCCCATTGACAAATTCGCCGACCTCGTCTGCGCCATACGTCCCGCACAGGTAACCCTCGTGCCCGATGCTGAAGACGTGCTGACGAGCAATGCCGGATGGGACACCGTGCGCCACCAGTCCTACCTGCGCGACATCGTAGCACGCTTCAAGGAGTGCGGCATACGCGTCTCCATCTTCGTCGATGCCATCCCCACGATGGTAGAGCATGCCGCCACCACCGGCACCGACCGTGTGGAGCTCTACACCGAGAGCTACGCCTCCGGCTATGCTGCCGACCGCCAGCGCGCCATAGCCCCCTTCGTAGAGGCGGCACGCGTGGCACGCGACTGTGGCCTCGGCCTCAACGCCGGCCACGACCTCAACCTCGACAACCTCACCTTCTTCCACCAGCAGATACCGTTCCTCGACGAGGTGTCTATCGGACACGCCCTGATTAGCGACGCCCTCTACCTCGGCATCGAGGAGACCATACACCGCTACCGCGCCTGCCTGAAATAAAGCTGAACCCTCATTACATCAGGAGACTTCTATAAATTAGATTTATATGCACCCGCTACGAGGTTGAAAGACCTGAAAAATCATATAGTTTCTATTGCCATATAACTCCTACGGAGTAATTTATAGAAGTCTCCTATAATCTTTTCGTCCCTCCCTTTCGTATTCGAAAAAAAATCCCCACAATCACTTTCGTTTACTTCGCTTATTTCGTGGTCGAAAAGAAAAACGACAAGCAATACCCATAATCCCGTTCGCACCCGTTCGTCCCTTTCGTATTCGAAAAGAACTTCGCCGCTCGTGGTCGAAAAAAAACGTTCGTTGTTTGGTTTGATTCTTTTTTATATATTTGCATCATAACAAATGGTGATGGCAGATGTTACGCATCCGACATAATTCACTGATTATCCTCCCCCAATCAATCTACGCAAGAAATAGTTGTCGTAGAGGGGGGCGTGCTGGTGCCGTCCCTACCCCACTGCTCTTCGCCGTGCGAACAGCATTGCGTCACGCATATACCCCTGCGGAGTATCGACATTAGTCGATTTCAGCACAGGGATAGATGCCGCCTGTCCTCAACAACGCAAAAACAATAAATAACTAAACAATAAAAACTCATGAAAAAAATCTTATTAGTTTTAATCATCATGGCCTCTCTGGCGTTGTCTGCCAGAGCCGATGGAGTGAGTATGCGCTCGTTGCGGCCTATCGTGCTATCTGAAATGGAGGCCGCCACAGGCACCCTCGGTCCCCAAAGTGCCGTACTGAGCGACACCCGAGAGGGCTGCTATGGCACACTGTACAAAGTGAGCATAAACCAAACAGGGACCTATATCGTTGCCCTAAGTGGCACCTTCGACACCTATCTCTTCCTCTTTGACAGCGACCTGAACGAGGTGGCTCACAACGACGACAAAAGCTCCGATGACGAATATGAATATCATAGTGTCATTGAGAGAGAGCTGGAAGCCGGCGACTACTACATCCTTGTCACCTCCTACTACAAAGTCGGCGAAGAAGACGGTGATGACGGCGCTGGCGACTACCGCCTCATTACACTCTACACAGGCATCACCACAAAAGTTTTCCAATGGATGGAAATGCCTTCCGATATTACATTCCACACCGTAGGCGACGGACAGACCGAGACAGATATACAGACAAACGTTGACGAAGCACCTTTCGGCCCCTATATGCTGATTGACCCTACGTTAGAGGCTCGCGGCAGGTACAACGGCTACTTCGCTTCTGTGATAGGCCTGGCTCCCGTTCACGGCGAGGAGGGTGAGCAGCAACAAGTATCTATAAAGATTAAGGTTCCTCTCGCCTACAACCACAGTGGCGACTTCATTGCCGAAATCTTTAATACCGATTTAGAAATCTTAGCTTTCAACGATTACATCACGGGCGACGACCTGCAACTTTCGCCCGACAACGACTGCCTCGTTGGCACCCTTACCAAAGAATTAAAAAGCGGCGAAAAATACTACCTCTTCGTAGGCCTCAGCGGTCACGGCCAGATTACGGTGTCGCCCAAGCTGGTACTGCCACTGCAGCTGATTAACGATGTGTCGCGCGACAACTTCGACAACCTCAATATAGACCATGCCAACAGCGTGCAGGGACAGTTCGACATCAATTCTCTGCAATGCAAAGACAACGAGCTGGAAGGCCTCTTCCTCCACCCCTACAAAATCAATACCAACACTACGACCAGCGTCCGCGTCAAGCTGGAGGGCGACGAGTCGGTGAAATACATCTTCGTCTATAAAGAGAACAGTCCGCTACGGCTTCTCCGCACTTTTGAACGCACCGGTATGCCGTTCGTCTTCAACTACGACGATTATGACATGGACGATGAGTTTGTCTTCGTTGTAGCCTCCACAGAGCCCTCGGGCAGCTATACCCTCAGCGTAGAACCTTCGGGAATGGCAGTACTCTCCATGAGCACACCCATAGACGTCGCTTTCACCACTTTCTCCCCCGACGGCACCACCGTTAGCGGAACTATCGACAACAACTGCCGCACCCAGGCTTCAGGCAATTTCGACAGCTCATTTGTGGTAGGCTACAGCTTCCAGACCGAAGAAGGCAAATTCTACACCATCGCTTTTAACTCTGACAACGAGCATATCGGCTACCTTGCCCTCAGAGGAGGCAACCCCACATTGGATTGTGCGCTTGAGTCCGAATTATTTTTCGGCACAGGCGATGTCTGCTATGTGTTATGTGGCATCGACGCCAGCGACTACACTCAGCCCGTCAGCTTCACGCTGAGCGTCATCGAGGGCGAGCCTACCCTAAACGATTATTATATCTCCGCCACGGGCAGCGACGACAACGACGGACGCACCCCGCAGACACCCATGCTGACACTCCACAAAGCCATAGCTACCTCGCATGGCATAGGACGCTACAACCTGATGAGCGACATCACCATCACCGAGGATTTCGACGGTCTCGGCGATTATGCCGTACTGAAACCCTACCAAAGCGATGTCACCATCCTGCTCGACAACCATCGTGGCTTCGATAATAATAATAACATACTCTTCATCGGCGACGAGGACGGCACCTACCGCATCACCCTGCACGGCGGCGAAAATCTGAACTTCATACTTCCCAATGCCGACATGCTGAAGATGAACTACACCACAGTGGAACAAATCCATACCAAAACATTCGGCTTCGTGGCAACAAACGCAGACATACGACACTGTAGCTTCAAAAGCAATAATACTGGCGCCGCACCATTGTGTTATTCCTTGAATAAGATGAAAATATCCAACAGTAGTTTTTTTAATAATAACGGCACTGTAATTGCAAATTCATCTCTATTATCTTCGGAGGACATATCTACCGACTTTCAGCTCATTGACGACACCATCACAAACAACATCGGCATGCTTTCGGCTATCGAGATAGCATCCAAAAACAAGCCATGCAAACTATATATCGACGGCGGCCTTATAGGCAGTAACAGCATCGGGAATGGGTTCCCCCTTTCGGGCAATATAGGCACACGCATGCTCGGCAATATCTTTGTTTCCAGCAATGTGGACATCACCTTCGGCCCTCGCTTCAGCATGGAACGCACCGACTATGTGCTGCTCTCCGACATGGCTACAGTGAGTTTCGACGAGAAGCCCGCTGCCGACAAGGTGTGTACCATAGTGCCTGTCAAAGTCAATGTTAACTATGAGCTTGGAGCAATCGAGTGCAACAGTAACTACAGAGAAGGACTGCCCGTGATGGGCAACGGCGGACGCTATCGCTCACACATTAGTGTATCTCAGCTGGACAACGGCATCACATGGTATATCGCCAACAACGGCACCCTCACCGCCACAGACCCTGGCGAGGAGCCCGACCCAGAAGGCATTGCGGACATAGCCACCGCCACTCTCGCACTCTATCCTAACCCCGCCACCACGCTGATAAACCTCGACTGCTCAGCCCTTGCCGAAGCCCACAGCGTGCGCATCGTCTCCATGCTCGGACAGACAATGATGGAGCAGCCCGCCCAGCAGAGCGTCATCAACGTCCTCTCCCTCCCTGCCGGCATCTACATGCTGCAGGTAACGGACGATAGCGGCAAGGTGATAGCAGCACGCCGCTTCGCCAAACAGTGATTTGATATTTGTCAATTCACTACGTACACTATCGAGTATTCATACAACAAATCCCTGCCTTCACCGACAACGAGGGCAGGGATTTGTTTGTATGCTTTTGAAAAATCAGCGAAAAACAAGAATTTTTCCTCATTTTCGCTGATTTTTCAAACAAAAAAATATCGAATTTCAGCATAATTGTTGTACTTTTGCAGCATAAAAAGAAATAGAAAAAAAATGAAGTACCCTAATATTATTGGCAGAGAATCTGAAATCGCGATACTTGAACGATTGTACAAATCGAAGAAGTCAGAGTTTGTTGCCATCTATGGCCGCAGGCGCATAGGCAAGTCATATCTGGTCAGCGAAGTGTATAGCAGCAAGATTGTCTTTTCTGCTGTCGGCACATACGTGAAGGACGGGGATAAGAATTACGATTCGTACCGTAAGTTGCAGTTGGACCACTTTTATGACTCTTTACTCTTGTCTGGTCTTGATGCCGCTACAGCAGAAAAGCCATCCTGTTGGCGTGAAGCCTTCCTACTTCTACGAAAACTACTTGAAGGCATACGTTCTCGTAGAAAGGTTATTCTCATAGACGAACTGCCATGGCTTGCGGGTCCACAATCGTCTGAAATGCTTGCGGAACTCGGCTATTTTTGGAACTCATGGGCAGACAGCCAAAGAAATATAGTGCTGGTAGTGTGCGGCTCGGCAACGAGCTGGATGCTTGACAATGTCATTCGTGATTACGGAGGACTGCACGGAAGGCTTACCGAGACAATAAAACTGGCTCCATTCACACTGGCTGAATGTCAGAAATATTACAGACGCAACGGATTCCGTCTGTCCCAATACGAGATGTGTATCTGCTACATGGCATTGGGTGGCGTGCCGTTCTATCTCGACAAGCTACGCAACAATCAAACAATTACAGAAAACATTGACCGCATTTTCTTTGCTGACGAGAGAATACACCAAGAGTTTATCGATGTTTATGCAGGGCTTTATGCCAGCAAGGAACGCTACGTAGATATAGTAAAAACCTTGGGAAGCCAATTCTACGGAATGACCCAGAAAGAGATTGGTGTAGCAATTGATGTCAAAACAGGAGGCACCCTAACCAAATTGCTTGAAAATCTTATTGAATCTGATATCATCAGGACTTATCCGCGCTATGGTAAAGAACGTGTGGAGACTATCTATCAACTGGTTGATTTCTTCTCTTTATTCTATTTGCGTTTCATACAGGGCGAGCAACCAAAAAAAGGTGTATGGAACTCCATTCATGGAACTCCCCCATTCTATACATGGGCAGGAGATACATTTGAACTACTTTGTATAGAGCATCTGCCTCGTATTCAGGATGCGCTGCGTATAGCGTCCATCGACAGTAATTATTGCTGGAAGGGAAAAAGTCCTGACGGAAGGGGTGCCCAGATAGACTTACTATTGGAAAGCAAAGCAGATAGAACAGACTATTTGTGTGAAATGAAATTCACTGGCACAAAATATGCCATAACGAAAAACGATGAAGAGAATTTACTCAATAAAATAGAAGCCTTTGCTGCAAGCAAGATGCACCACAAGACACATAGCATCCAACTGGTTATGGTTACGAGCATGGGGTTAGCAAAGGGCGAACATGCCAGTATCGTTAATCAATCAATCACATTGGATGACCTGTTTATGGGACGTTGAATCATCCTTTTTACCAGCAATCCACACGGATGTGCCAACACTACAACAATCCCTGCCTTCAATCGAGGGCAGGGATTTGTTTGTATGCTTTTGAAAAATCAGCGAAAAACAAGATTTTTCCTCATTTTCGCTGATTTTTCAAACAAAAAGAACGAGTTTCAACACAGAAAAATCATTATTTTACAGCATATATTTCACAAGTTCGCAAACGTAGTAGATGCCGAATATGTGTTTTAGTCCATTCAAGGCAAATTGTTATAGATAGCTACCATTTTCCATTTGTCATCACGCTATTCAACGTTCACCATACACCGCTACCGCGCCTGCCTGAAATAGCATCAGCAAGACACCTCCACCGTAGGGACGTTGCTTATCAATATCCTATAAATGACAACAAAAAAAAGGCGCGCTTTTGAAGTGAACCCCGAAAGTTAGACAAAAAACTTTCGGGGTTTATTATGCAAAAGAGAAAGAAGCATGGTTATGCAGAATGTCTGAAGTACATGCAAATGATCAAAGAAGGAACATCCATTCATGCAATTCACATGAAGT